>JADJHE010000010.1 GCA_016707685.1 Bacteroidota bacterium | reverse complement strand
CAGCTTGCTGAATTAATTAATCAGTTGTGTTGTCCTGAATTTAATTTTTATATTCATCTGGATAAAAAATCAAATTTGACGGAGGAGTTGATTAAGCCATTAATAAATCAGGAGACCAATGTTGTATTTTTGAATAATCCAATCGCTGTTTATTGGGGTGGATTTTCGCATTTGAAAGCATTTTATTTACTACTTCATAAAGCATTTGAAAATAAGGAGAATGCCTATTTTCATGTTCTGAGTGGACAATGTTTTCCAATAAAATCAAATGACTTTATTCTTGATTTTTTAAGAAAAACAATGGCAAGGAATACATTGATGCTCAATTAATCGATGAGTCGAAATGGACTGGTGGTAGTTTGAATCGAATTCAGCTTTTTCATTTAAATGATTATTGTAATATAAGAGATGATTTTTGGAAAACCTTTAATGGTCGTTTTTTGAAGGTTCAACGCATGCTGGGATTAAAAAGAAAGCTGCCAACTGTTTTTGAAAAATATTATGGTGGTAGTACTTGGTGGTCGATTACAAGGAATGCTGTAGATTATTTACTTCGTTTTGTTGAGACGAATAAAAAGGTATTTAGTCGATTTAAACATACACATTGTAGTGAAGAGTTGTTTTTTCAGACGGTATTGATGAATTCACCTTTCAAATCGAACATAGTTCAAGATGATTTGCGCTATGTCGATTGGGAGTTTAGAAACGGTTCTGTGCCTGCGAATTTGGATGAAACAGATCTTGAAAAATTAGTAAATAGTCCGAAATTATTTGCTCGTAAAATGGAATATCCAATAAGTAATTCGCTTATAGTGAGGTTGAAAGAAAAGATATAAAGATTAAAAATTATTCTCCTTTATTTTTTTTACGACATCCGAATTGTTAATGCTTGTTGCCCAAGCCTTCCAATTTAATTTTTCCTCATATAATTTTCTTGATGATTTTTTTAATTCCTCTAGTTTTTCCGGTGATTTCATCAATTCAATGATTTTATTTGCATAGCCTATGCCATCATCATTGTAATCAAACAAAAAACCATTTACACCTTCCTTAATTGCTCCGCCAACTCCACCTGTGTTCGTTGCTAAAGATGGTATTCCAAAACCGCTTGCTTCACAAAATACAATTCCAAAACAATCGGTTCTTGTTGGAACAATTAGAAAATCAGTATCATAAAAAGAGTTCATGAATTGTTCTCGTTGTGCTTGATCGTTTTTATTTAAAAATGGAATTACCTGAATATTATTGTTGTTTATTTCAAATGGAGGCACACATCCACAGATAACCAATTCAGCATCAATGTTGTTTTTTAATAGATGATTAAATGTATTTAAAGCAATAGTACCGCCTTTTAATTCCCAATTTACACCCAAAAAAAGCAGTCGAATCTTGTTCTTTTGTGAGGAGTTTATAGCTTCTTTTGAAAAAGGTGTTTCAGGTAAATTATCGAAATTTGCACCTAACGGTATAACTTTTATTTTATTCGGATTTGCTTTGTAATCATTAATAGCTGATTCTTTTGCCCATTCAGACGGATAGGCAATAAAGTTGGCCCGGTTAATTGCTTTTTGTTCTATTTGTATTCCTTGTTTAATACTCGATTTTGTTAAACCAGTGAAACGAGGATTGTAATCGAGCATTCTTGCAAAAGTGGTGTCAGATAAATAGATAACAGGCAGTTTTGTTTCTAGAAATGCTAATTCTGAAGAGGCACCACAAGCAAAAATGAGATCGTACTTTTTCTGTTTTAGTTTTTCGGAAAAATACTTACCATAAGCCTTAGAAAGGGCATTTGAATGGGTGTAATCGTATTTTTTTTTAAGTAGAATTCGAGTTAAAAGGCTTTTTATCCTACCCACATTAAATGCCCAAAACGGACGATATGGACCTAGAAAATCTACATCGCCAACATACTCCTGCAATGCCCTTGAGGAATAATAAGGTGTGCCCGACCACGTTCGTTTGTCTTTTGCATCACCAGCTGTTAAAAATGCGATTGAAATTCGAGCCATTTCTGTGCAGAATAATTTCCCAAATTTAAACAATAACTGCAGAAATAGCCTTATTTTAGCAATGAAAATTTAGTCTAAACAAAGTGCCTACAGATAGGATGAAGATTAGTATCATTATTGTTAATTACAATGTTCGAGAATTACTTCTAAAGTGTATTCAAGCTATCTATCATTCTAGCAACAAAAATTTTGAGATTATTGTTGTCGATAACAACTCAAAAGATGATAGCACCGTAGCCGTTAAGGAAAAATATCCCAATGTTATTGTAGTTGAAAATAAATTCAATGCAGGTTTTTCTGGAGCCAATAATCAAGGAATGGAGCTTGCTAGTGGAGAATTTATATTGTTACTTAATCCAGATACAGAGATTGCAGTGGATGCTTTAGATTTGTTACTAGATTATTTGTTAAGGCATAATGAATGTAGCATTGTTGGGCCTCAGTTGTTAAATTCAGATGGAACGCTTCAGCCTTCAATTTGGAAATCCCAATCTGTTCTCGATTTAATTTTAGAAACCTTCTTTTTGCATAAATTCATTGATACATTGAATTATGAAAAAGAAAAAATGCAGCAATCATTAGAGGTCGATTCCATGTCAGGAGCGGCTTTGTTTTTTAGAAAAGAATTAATCAAAGAAATTGGAATGCTAGATGTGCATTTGTTTTGGATGGAAGATATTGATTTTTGCTACCGAGCAAAAAGTAAAGGAAACTTGACTTACTTGCCCAAAGCGAAGGTGGTACATCATATTGGCCAAAGTGCGAAACGCAATTATAACATTGCCATTTCGAATCAATTGTTGAGCAAATTAAAATACTATAAAAAGCATTTTGGATTTATTCAGGCGATACTAGGTAATGTTTTCTGCTTTCTGTTTATTAGCAGTCGTTTATTTATTTTTTCATTATTGGCTCCATTCAAAGAACTTTGGTTACTTAAGTTAAAAGCCTATTGGCATACCTTTAAAAAGTTTTTTAGGTATGTATTTTTAAATGATTTAAGTATTTTATAGATAGAAATGAGAATTCTAATACTAACAGATATCAATTCTGCCCATTCACAAAAATGGATTATTGCCCTTGCAAACAAAGGTGTTAGTATTGGTGTTTATACGCTATCTCGTCCTACAAGTGATTGGTATAAATCACTTTCGAATGTTACTTTGCTTTATTCCGCCAACGAGCAATCTGCTAAATTTAGTTCGGGTATTTTATCGAAATTATCTTATTTGAAAGCGCTGCCTGCATTAAAGAAAGCAATTAAAAATTATCGTCCAGATATTGTTCATGCACATTATGCAACGAGTTATGGCTTGTTAGCGAGATTAAGTGGCTTTAAACCTTACATGATTTCGGCATGGGTAGTGATGTGATGAGTTTTCCGAAAAAAGTTTTGTGCATAAAAGGATACTAGAAAAAAATCTCAAAGATGCTGCTGTTGTTATGGCAACTAGTGAAACCATCTCGCAAGCTATAAAAAAAGTAATTACCTATGATGTTAAAATTATACCATTTGGTATCGATTTAACCGTTTTTAAAAAACTTGAAGTAAAGTCGGTAATTGAATCTGGTGCTATTGTTATTGGTACTATAAAGTCGATGGAAGAAGTATATGGGATTGATGTTCTGATTAAAGCATTTGCTAGATTAAAAAATGATAAAAAGATTCCTTCCATTAAACTTTTAATTGTTGGATCTGGTACACAAACTGAAGCCTATAAAACACTTGTTACCAATTTGAAAATTGCAGATGATGTAGTCTTCACAGGAAAAATTGGATACGAAAATGTTGTTAATTACCACAATATGATTGATATCTTTGTAAATGTATCTAGGAATGAAAGTTTTGGTGTTTCAGTTATTGAAGCTGCAGCATGTGAAAAACCTGTAATTGTTTCAAATGTTGGTGGTTTACCTTTTGTGGTTCAGGATAAAATTACAGGATTTGTTGTGGGTATAGAAAATATAGAGGAAATAGCGAATGCAATTGAACAATTAATTAAGAATGAAGAAATGCGTATTTCGATGGGGCAAGCAGGACGAGCATTTGTAGCATCAGCATTTGAATTAAATAAAAATACGGATGAACTACTTCGTATTTATAATCAAACATTAGAAGTTAAGTCGTGAGAATATTAATATTAACCCAGTATTTTCCACCCGAAGTAGGTGCTCCTCAGAATAGATTGTATGAGATGGCTGTTCGTTTGCAAAAAAAAGGAGCTGACATTTCGGTACTTACTGCAATGCCCAATTATCCTCAAATGAAAATTCATGATGGATATAAAGGAAAATTTTACGCCTATGAGGAGATGGATGGTCTTAAAGTTTATCGTTCTTGGATATACGTAACAACAAGTAAAGGCATTGTAAAACGTTTATTGAATTATTTCTCATTTGTAAAGTCATCGGCTTGGGTTGGATTGTTTAAAGTTGGTAAGGTAGATTATATCCTTTGTGAAAGTCCTCCCTTATTTTTAGGAATGACAGCCTACTTTTTAAAGAAAATAAAAGGAGCAAAATTGATTTTTAATGTTTCTGATTTATGGCCGAAAGTGCTGAAAAATTAGGGTTAGTAACCAATCGCTTTTTTTTAAATTCTGCAACTAAATTAGAAGAGTTTTTATACCGTAAGTCTGAATTGATTTCTGGGCAAACACAAGGTATTTGTAAAAATATTTCATCTCGTTTTCCTGATAAAAAAGTCTATTGGTTGCCCAATGGCGTTGATTTGAGTTATTACAATGTTGGTACAATTACAACAAATTGGAGAGAGGTCAACGGTTTTTCAAAAGATGATTTTCTTTTACTTTATGCAGGTATAATTGGACATGCTCAAGGATTGGAAGTTATTTTGAATGCAGCAAATAACATGAAGGAGCATTCTGCAATTAAGTTTGTGTTGCTTGGTAATGGTCCTGAGAAAGAAAAATTACTTTCCATGAAAAGTGATTTAAACCTTTCAAATGTGCTGTTTTTTGATGCTGTAACAAAAAAGAGATGCCCCTAATCGTTGCAGCTGCAGATGTTGCAGTTATTCCTTTAAAGAAATTGGATTTGTTTAAAGGTGCAATCCCTTCTAAAATATTTGAAAACTTAGCCATGAAAAAGCCAATTTTGTTGGGAGTAGAAGGGGAAGCAAAAGATTTGTTTATTGATGAAGGTAAATGTGGACTTGCATTTATTCCTGAGGATGCAAATGATTTAAAATTAAAAACAATCGAATTATTCGCAAATAGAAGTAAGCTTTCTGAATTGGGAGAAAATGGTTTTAGATATGTTGAATCTAAATTTACGAGAGATAAAATTGCGAATGAATTTTGGGAATTTATACTAAAAAATAAATAGTTGTTATCTAAAGAAACACATAAATCAATACATTTTATGCTTGCTGTGGCAATTGCATTCTGTTTGCCCATTGCTAGGCTTACAGCCGTATTTATTGCATTGATGTTTTTGAATTGGTTGATAGAAGGTGATTTTAAGAGTAAGTTTTCAACCCTATTAAAAAATAAATTGGCTCTTAGTTTTTCATTTTTATACATCCTTCATCTTGTAGGTTTAGCCTATACAAGTAATCTAGATTCAGGCTTGTTCGATTTGCAAGTAAAAGCATCTATTTTGTTGTTCCCATTGGTTTTATCAACTCGGCCATTTGATGCTGTTCAATTGCATAAAATTATACGTGCACTTGTTCTTGGTGCACTTGTATCATCATTGATTATGCTTTTTAGAGCTTTGTATCTGTATTTTTATTTTGGAGAGAATAATTTTTTCTACCAAGCATTTTCATTTTTAATTCATCCAAGTTATTTAGCAATGTACATCGATTTTATTATGGTGTATTTGCTGTATTTGCTTTTGCAGACGACAACTACAACTGTTCTGAAAAAATGGATTCTACTCTTGCTAGTCTATTTTAGTATTATCATTGTTTTACTGTCCTCAAAAATGGGCCTCTGCCATTACAGTTCTCCTATTTGCAGGATTTATAGTGTATTACATTGTGAAAACAAAAAAGTACGTACTTGGTGTTTCTGGTTTATTAATCATTTGTTCGACAGTTGTTTTATTGATTACTATGGTTCCCGAAATAAAAGGTCGTTTTGATAATGCTGTTAACGCATTGTCAAATGAACATGTTAGTAAAAGCGATTCCGAAAGTACTGCAGTTAGAATGCTTGTTTGGGGAGCATCTAAAAATATCATAAAGGAAAATATCATAGCTGGAGTTGGAACAGGGGATGCAAAGGATGCACTTATGGCTCAATACCAAGTTGAAGGATTAACGGGAGCCTATGAAAAGGGATTGAATGCACATAATACATTTTTGCAAATATTTGTAGCATTGGGTAGTATTGGTTTTGTTTTGTTACTAATCAATTTGCTAATGCCACTTGCATACTGTTTGAAGCATCCTAATAATTTATATGTTTTATTTTTACTGATTACAATTTTTAATTTTACAGTCGAGTCAATGCTGGAGACACAAGCTGGAGTTATGTTTTATGCATTCATAAATTCATTGTTGTGTTTTTCCGCATCGTTCAATTATTCTAAAAAATGAACTAAATATGATACCGTTTTCACCACCACATATTAATCAAAAAGCAATTGATGAAGTAACCAAAGTGCTTAAATCGGGTTGGATTACAACCGGTCCAAGAACAAAACAATTCGAAAAGGAAATCACTGCTTATTGTGGTAACCAAGCAACGTTATGTTTGAACAGTGCTACTGCTGGGCTAGAAATTATTTTAAGATGGTATGGTGTGAAAGAAGGTGACGAAGTAATTTTACCTGCCTCATACTTATTCCTGCAACGGCTAATGTAGTAATGCATTGTGGGGCAACACCTGTTTTTGTGGATGTAAATGCTTCTGACTTTAATATTAATGTTGCTGAAATTGAAAAAGCAATTACTTCAAAAACAAAAGTAATTATGCCAGTTGATTTTGGTGGTTTTCCTTGTGATTACGAAGCAATTAATGCAATGGTTGTGAAGCATAAAAATATATTTATTCCTACAACAGAGGAACAAAAAATGTTGGGTAGAATTTTGGTGCTTTCAGATTCGGCTCATTCGTTTGGTGCCTGGTATAATGGGAAAAGAGCTGGGTCATTAACTGATATATCGGTATTCTCTTTCCATGCAGTAAAAAACCTAACCACTGCCGAAGGTGGTGCTGTTGCTCTTAATTTGCCTACACCATTCAATAATGAAGACGTATATAAACTATTGTGTGTAAAAACACTTCATGGTCAAAACAAGGATGCATTAGCAAAAACACAAAAAGGAAATTGGCGTTACGATATTGTTGAGCCTGGTTATAAGTGCAACATGACAGATATTATGGCTGTTATTGGTCAAGTGGAGTTGGAACGATACGATAGCGAAACTTTACCAAAGCGAAAACAGATTTGTGAACAATATACTTCTGTTTTATCAAAATATACATGGGCACAAGTTCCAATTGTGAAAACGGATGGAACAGAAGGGTGTTATCATTTATATCCATTAAGAATTAATGGAGTTACTGAAGAACAACGAGATGCAATTATTAAAGAAATATTTGATTTTGATGTATCGGTTAATGTTCATTTTATTCCAGTGCCTATGATGAGTTATTATGTAGGAATTGGATACGACATAAAAAAATACCCTATAACATATGATAATTACTCGAGAGAGATTTCATTGCCTGTATTTTATGATTTGACAGATGAGATGGTGGAGACTGTTTTGAATGCAGTTGTTAAATCTGTTGAAAAAGTAATTGCTAAATAATTGAATTATGCTTAAACGGTTAGTTGATCTTGTTTTCTCATTTTTAGGAATAGTGGTATTGATTCCATTTTTTCTGCTGATAGCAGTTTTGATTATACTGGATTCAAGAGGTGGTGTTTTTTATAAACAAGTACGAGTAGGAATCAATGGTGTCGATTTTAAATTGTTCAAATTTCGTTCGATGCGAACGGATGCCGATAAAAAAGGATTGCTTACAGTAGGAGGTAGAGATAGCCGAATTACTAGAATGGGTTATTATATTCGTAAGTATAAAATAGATGAGTTGCCACAATTAATAAATGTGTTTATTGGAGACATGAGTTTAGTTGGTCCACGCCCTGAAGTTCGCAGGTATACTGATTTGTACTCTGAGGAGCAAAAAAGGTATTGACTGTTAAACCTGGAATAACCGACTATGCAAGTATATTGAATACAGTAATGAAAATGAACTGTTAGGCAAAGCCGAAAATCCAGAAAAAGGTATACATAGAAGAGATTATGCCAGCAAAATTGAATCTGAATTTAAAGTACATTCAAGAGCAAAGTTTTTTTGACCGATATAAAAATAATCCTGAAAACTATTTTTAAAATATTGCCAAGCTATCTAATAATATTTTTTTAATTCTTTGCTTTGTCGGGGTAACCTAGCTTTCATATGAAGCAATTACATTTCGTAGCAGTCGCTTTATTATTTCCAAATTAGAACAAGGTTCATAAAACATTTCTAAATTTTCGAGTTTTAGTTGTTTTAAGAACGCATCAATTTCTCTTTTAGAGAATACAGCACCTTTGCTGAATGGATTAATATAAAACAATACATTACTACCTTCATTTCCTTTAACAGAAGGAACGCCCATGTGTTCCGTATCCACATAACACAAAATAAAATGCTCTGGAAGGTTTACACCATAAATAGGAATTTCAAGACTTTGAGCAACAATTGTATAGATTATTGAAAGCAACAACGGATTCCCTTTTTTGCTTTCCAATACATTGTTTATATAAGAGTTCTGAGGAGCATGGTAATTGGTGGTATTTCCGCTAAAATTATGCACATCAAATAAGATATGATTGATGATTTTAACTTTTTCCAATGCTGTTAAATTCTCATTCAGTTCGAGCCAAACATCTTGTTTTATTTGGTCAATCTGCTTTTGAATTTTTTTAAAATCAACATCAGGATATTGATACTTTGCAATCAATAACGCACCTTCCAATAAATTTTGATGATGAGGTTGTGACCATTCCTTTAAGCGCATCCTTAATCAAATCAAATTGTATTTGATGGATAATGTTTTCGATCCTATTTTGGATGAGTGTATCAAACGAATGCTCCCAAGCATCTTCCAAAACAGGAATCACTTCTTCACCAAAAGAGAGAAAACGCATACTTACTTCCTGATAAATGTTTTCATCTGGGTCGTCAAGTAGGCTTATTAAGGCTTTAATTTCCTGTTTATTCATAGCGCTTGTTATGATACAGGGCAAATGTAGCGCTACCGAATAGGATTAATTAGCCTCCTGTAAAGAAGATTTCAACCTTACTTTGTTAATCTCTCGAGTACAAGCTGTATTAAATTCTCTACTGCAGGGTGATAATCCTTACTGTATTTTTTAGCTACTCGATTGGCTATAATGGCACATACAGTGCATGTTTCGTGTCCTAAAAGTTTCCCCAAACCATACAGTGCAGAGGTCTCCATTTCGAAGTTGGTAATACGGATTCCATTGTGGTTAAAATCGGTTAATTGTTGATTAAAATCTTCCACCCATGGCGATAATCTCAATTTTCGACCTTGTGGACCGTAAAATCCTGGAGCGGTAGCTGTAATTCCTTTGATTTGATCAAAACCTATTTTGTTAATTAAGGTTTCCGAGCCTTTGATAGCATAGGGATACGGCAGATTTTTATTCCAATTTGTTTGTTTGATAAAAGCTTCAGAAAGCTCATTGTCGTTTACTTTCGGTAAATCTTGATAATAGTTTAAAAGGCCATCGAAGCCCAAGCCATAGGTAGATACTACATAGTTGTCTACGGGAATATCTGCTTGCAAGGCTCCAGATGTACCAATACGAACAATGTTTAATTTTGTTTTTTCGGCTTTAATGGTTCTGGTTTTTAAGTCGATGTTAACCGCTGCATCCAACTCATTTATAAGAATATCAATATTGTCGGTTCCTATTCCAGAGGATAGAACCATTACCTTTTTGCCTTTGTAAGTTCCAACATGGGTTACAAACTCTCTATTCTGAATTTTTACATCGATGGTGTCGAAATAGTTTGATACGGTTGATACTCGACCTTGGTCACCAACAATGATGATATTCTCTGCAATGTGTTCTGGTAATAATTGAAGATGATAAACACTTCCGTTAGGGTTGAGAATTAATTCTGTTTCAGGGATGATATTGCTCATTTTTAGAATCTTTTTAAAATGCTGTTGTAAATTTGTTAAAATCTAAATAAATGGTTTAATTTGTAGATAACACCAAGCAAAAGTATTTAAAAAATATGATTCAAGCTTCTAATAAAATTTTAGTTCCAATCGATTTTTCGGAACAATCATTAATCGCTTTGGAGCAATCCTATAATTTAGCTCGTGAATATCATGCAGAAATAACCCTTTTAAATGTAATTGAAGAAGGAGGCATGCTTGCAAAGTTTTTCTCTAATCAGCAACATGATGATTTAAAGAAAAAAGATACAAGATCAATTGGATGCATTAGCCGTTGATGTTGAAAAGAAGAGTGGAGTAAAAGTAAATGTAATTATTGCTAAAGGTTCAACCTACGATAAAATAGCAGAAGTTGCGGATATGATTAATGCTACACTTATTGTGATGGGAACGAATGGTGATCAAGGATTGAAGAAAAGATTTATAGGTTCAAATGCATTGCGAGTTGTTCGTGAGTCGACAGTTCCTGTTATTACAATAAAAGGTAAACACCATCGTAACGGTTGTAAAACAATTGTTTTGCCGCTCGATTTGTCAAAAGAAACACGCGAAAAAGTAGACAAAGCGGTTGAGTTTTCTCGTCTTTTTAAGGGTGCTGTAGTTCGAGTAGTATCGGTATTGTTTACGACTGACGAATTTGTGGTAAATAGAATTACCCGTCAACTAGGACAAGTAAAATCGTTTTTAGAAAAAGAAAATGTAGAATGTACTGCCGAAATAATAAAAGGGATTAAAGGAGAAGAAACATTAGCTCAAAATATATTGGAATATGCAGTAAAAGTAGAAGGCGATTTGTTGATGATTATGACACAGCAAGAGATTGATTTTACTGAATTTTTTATCGGTTCATCGGCACAAGAAATAATTAATCATTCTAAGATTCCGGTTTTGAGTATTCGTCCGCAAGTTAAAAAAGATACTAGTGTTTTTACAAATCCATATTAAACAAACAAATAAAAAATTATACCTATGAAAGCCTTTAATATTCAAAAAATTCTAATTCCAGTTGATTTTTCAGATACAGCTATGATTGCTATAGAGCATGCTGGATTTACAGCGCAATTGTTTAAAGCAGAATTAGTATTATTACATGTAGTAGAAAAACATTGGGAAAAATTTAGCATCGTAGCTCCAGAAATGCGTGTGAATGCACCAAGTGATTTTATCAATGCAATTGAAAAGCGTTTAGAAGAAACGGCTGCATCAATCCGTTCTAAATATGGAGTAAAATCAACTTGTATAACAGCTGATGGAAATATTTTTTCAGAAGTTGTTTCTATATCAAAGGAACACAAAGTTGATTTGGTTGTAATGGGAACACATGGGACATCAGGAGTTGTTGAGTTTTTTGTAGGTAGTAATACTTACAAAGTGGTTTCGGAATCAGAATGCCCTGTATTATCTGTTCGTTCTCATTCTACGAAAGTTGGATTTAAAGAAATCGTATTACCAATTGATGATTCTGCACATTCGCGCCAAAAGGTTAATCATGCTATAGTAATGGCAAAACAATTCGCATCTCGTATTCATATTTTAGGTTTAGCAGATTCAGATGACCAAGGAGAATTGAAAAAATTCGAATTTAAATTAGATCAAATTGAAGAATATTTGAAAAAATGCGATGTTTCTTACACACGTAAAACAATAAATGGTGGGAATCAAGCGAAACATACGTATGAGTATGCAAAGTCGGTTAATGCCGATTTAATTGTAATTATGACGGATCAGGATGAAACAATTACTGGTCGTTTATTAGGTACTTATGCACAGCAAGTTGTAAATCATTCCAAAATTCCAGTAATGAGTATTCAGCCAGTTGTTGCTGATAGTCCATGGGTACATCCATATTAAGATTATATTTTTAATAAAAAGAGCAGCCTAGTATTAGGCTGCTTTTTTATACCCTCATTTTTAAGCACTTATTTAGGGAAAATCCCCTTTTGTCTAATTTTTAATTTTTTCCGAACCTTTTTTGGTTATTTTAGTATAAATACTTACATATGTAAGGATAAAATAAACAAGAAAGCTTTTGAATGAATTTAAATATACGCGTTGTATTATTGCTATTGTTGGGAATAGTAATAAATACTAGAATTTCAGCCCAAAGTATTGCAAATTATTCTACTGCTCGTACAACGGGTATCACATATAGCTCAATTTCAGCAACAGGTAATGCTATTGATAGTTGGCGTAATAATACGGTGCTGCCACAGGATGACAATCGCAGCAATGCTACTGATATTGGATTTGATTTTTGGTACAATGGAATACGTTACTCAAAATTTAGTGTTTCTACGAATGGCTATATCGATTTTTCTTCTTCAACGGCAGATGGTGGTCCATCTGCAACACCATATGGTTACGACAATGCACAGTTCACTGGAAATGGTTCAGGCACCTGGTTAGCTTTAGCACCATTTTATGATGATATGACCGCTCAAGGTGGTACAGATGCTTTAGGAAATAGTATTAAGTATTTGGTTTCAGGAACAGCACCGAACCGTGTTTTAACCATTGAATGGATCAATATGGCAGTTTATTTAAACACATCGCCAAGTTTAAATTTTCAAGTAAAACTTTATGAAACAACTGGTGCAATTGATTTTATTTATGGTACAATGACACAAGGTACCGCTGCATTTACCTACACCTGTGGAATTAATGCAGCCACCTTGGCTAATGCACCTACTGCTGCTCAGCTAAAATCACAACAAACAGCAAATACAAATACCTTTAACAATGGACAGCAGAATTCGCTAACTGCTATGCCAACTAGTAATTCAAGAATTAGATTTACTCCACCAACAACAACTCCAGCTACTCCATCAGGTGCATTAACTTTTACAGGTGTCACACAAACATCCATGAACCTTAATTGGACAAATTGGTGTACGAATGAGGTTGGCTATGTTGTATACAATTCAACTGATAATGTTAATTTCAGTTTTGTAGCACAAACGGCTTTAAATGCTACTACTTATGCTGCAACAGCACTGTTGCCAAGCACCACTTACTATTGGAGAGTTATGCAGTTACTGATGGTTATTTAAGTGCTGCTGTGAGTGCTAGTCAGATAACCAATGCAGCAGGAGCTGTTATTTCAATTACCTCTGGTTTATGGAATCAAACTACCACTTGGAATTGTGGTTGTATCCCTTCTGCAGCCGATAATGTTACTATAGCCAATGGGCATACTGTAGGAATCAATGTAAATGCAAATTGCAATAGTTTAACTGTTGGTCAGGGAACTTCTGGAGTCCTTCGTTTTGTACCAATTTGAGTGTGAGTGCCGGTGCAAGTTATACTGTTTTAAATAATGCAACACATCATTTAATTTAAAAGGAAATCTCGTAAACAACGGATCAGTAAATTTTAGACCCACAGCTGCAAGACTTTGTAATATTAATTTTACAAAAAATGGGAATGCTACATTGTCTGGAACAGGCACTACAAACATGTATAATCTGATTACCCTAAATATGGGGACGTCAATTTCAAATACATTAGATGTTACTGCTTCCAATTTTACTGTTCAACCAGATTTCTTGGTTTTGACAAATGGTACTTTTAAATTATCTACTGTAAATGCAGTTTCAATAACTCCGTATTCAGGTATATCTACAATTAATAATACATCTGGTATAACAATAAACAGTGCTGCCGCAACAGTTAATTTTGGTAATACAATAAACCTGTATGGAAATCTTATAGTTAATAATGGGATTGTGAATATAGGGAATGCACAAAATGAAAATGTTGTTTCCAATGGTGGCGTTTTTCAAATATTTGGTGGAACTGTTACTGTTGCAGGCCAATATTACTCAACCAATATCAATACACTTGCAAAATTCACAATTTCAGGTGGAACATTAACGTTGCCTACCGTTGGTTGTACATCTACCACCATTGCACCGTTTCATATAGATGGTGCCGGTTCTACATTTAACATGAGTGGAGGCACAATTATTATTCAACGCGAGGGTGGAACGGGAACTCAAGATTTAGGATATACTGCAATTAATATAACGAATAGTTCTGTAACTGGTGGAACACTTCAAATTGGAAATGGAAGTACTCCTGCTGCTCAAATAATGAATATTAGAAGTACTGCTAGAGTTGGTAATCTTGTTGTAAATAGTGCAAATGCTACCGCACGGTTGAATACAAGTCCGCTTACAGTTACAAATAATACCACCATCACTTCCGGAATTTTAAATGCAAATAATTTGAATTTGACACTAGGAGGAACATGGACTAACAACGCAACTTTTACTCCAGGTACGGGTACTGTTATTTTTAATGGAACAGCTTTACAGACATTAACGGGGAGTGTGGTTACCACATTTAATAATTTAACCATCAACAATACAAGTGGTAGTGGTATTACTTTAGGATTAAATACGACTGTTGCTGGAACACTCAATTTTTTGAATGGTGTAATTACTACAGGTGTTAATCGAGTTATTGTGAATCCAGTAGCAACTGTTACTGGTGCTGGGGCGGGTAAATTTGTAAGTGGATTTTTGCAAAAGAATGTTGCTACAGGAGCCAATGTTGCTCGTACATATGAAGTTGGATTTGGTACGGCTGACTATCTGCCAATAAGTTTGGCATTCGCATCCGTTACAAGTGCTGGGAATATTATAGCATCAGTTAATAATGGAGACCATCCGAATATTGCAACTTCATGTATTGATAATTTAAAAAGTGTTAATCGTAATTGGCAACTTACAAATGCTGGGACTGCATTTACAAATTATGCGGCTACTTGCAATTTCATTGGGCTAGGAGCAGATGCCGATGCAGGGTCTACGCCAACAAATTATTTTATGGCATTATACAATGGTGCTACTTGGACGACTCTCACGCAAAGCACTGTAGGTGCTACTTCCAATCGTGCAACTGGCATAACTCAAATGGGACAACTTCAGGTTGGTGAACGAAGAGGACCAGCCATTACAACACAACCATTAAGTGTATCTGTTTGTAATACTAATCCTGCAGTGTTTTCTGTAGTAGCTTCTGGTACTGGATTAACGTATCAATGGCAACAAAATACGGGTTCTGGATTTGTTAATTTAACAAATGGTGGAATTTATTCAGGTGCTACTACTGCTACATTGAATATCTCTTCATGTGCAACAAGTATGAGTGGATATTTATATCGTTGCATCGTTACTACATCCGTATGTGGAGGAAGTACCACTTCTACAAATGCCACATTAACTGTAAATCCAGCTTTAGGTGCAAGTATTACAATTAGTGCAAGTCCTTCCAATACAATTTGTGCTGGTACAAGTGTAACATTCACAGCAGTACCTGTTAATGGAGGTGGTTCTCCAACTTATCAATGGCAATTGAATGGTGTTAATGTGGGTACAAGCTCGCCTACTTATACCAATACTAGTTTAGCAAATGGTGATATTATTCAATGTACACTCACTTCGAGTGCAAGTTGTGTGAGTGGTGCTGTTGTATCAAATATTATTACGATGACTGTCAATCCTGTTTTACCTGTTTCGGTTGCTATTGCTGCTAGCCCTTCTGGAACGGTATGTGCTGGGACAAGTGTTTCCTTTACGGCTTCGCCTACAAATGGAGGAGTGAGTCCTAACTATCAGTGGAAAGTGAATGGAATAAACGTAGGGACAAACTCGATAAATTACTCTTCATCTTCTTTGGTTGATGGAGATGTTGTTACATGTGTTTTGACATCAAGTGACATTTGTGTCACAGGAAATCCAGCTACAAGTAATTCTATCACTCAAACAATCACTACAGCGGGAACTTGGTTGGGTGTAGTTTCGTCTGACTGGTATACTGCTACAAACTGGTGTGGTGCAATTCCTACAAATACATCTGATGTAATTATTCCTTCAGGAACGCCTTTTACTCCTCAACTTACAGGCAGTGCAATGTGTAGAAACATTTCAATTGCTGCAGGAGCAAGTGTCGATTTAAATGGGAATGCATTAAGCGTTTATGGAGCGTTTTCAGGAACAGGAACATTAATAGGATCATTAAATTCGACTTTAAACATTGAAACAGGTTCAGGAAGTGCTGGAACTTTTTATATGGATCAATCTGCTTTGGGTGTTTCAAATAATTTAGAACGAATAACAGTAAACCGCTCTGGATCTTCCGTTACTGTGGGCAACTCTTTAAATATTACAAATTCAGTAGAGATTTTAGCTGGTACATTTGCTACTGCAAATAATTTAACTTTTGTGTCTAATGCTAGTGGTACAGCTAGATTAGCTGAATTAGTTTCAGGAGCTGATATTACAGGAAATGTTACCATGCAGCGTTATATTCCTGCAGGAACAGATGGTTGGATCTTTTTATGTGCTCCAATGAGTAGTGTTACATTGCAACAATGGGATGATGATTTTATTACAGGTGGTTTTCCTGGATCACAGTACCCACCTCCAACAGTTACAAATGCATCAATTGTTAGTTATGACGAAACCTTACCTGGAATTTATGATGATGGTTATGTAGAACCCACAAACATTACGAATCCATTGGTTGCCAAAAAGGCTATTGGGCATATATCATGAATACACCATTAACAATTGACGTTACTGGACCATTGTTAAAAAATGCACAATCATTTGCTGTAACCTATACGGATGATGTTTCACAGCCTGCTTCTGAAGATGGTTGGAATTTAGTTGCAAACCCATACCCGTCAACAATTGATTGGGATGGACCAGGATGGACAAAAACAAATGTTGCAGATGCTGTTTATATGTATGATCCTACTTTGGATCAATATACTAGCTATATTGCGGGAGTTGGAACAAATGGCGGTTCAAATTTAATAGCCTCTTCTCAAGCTTTTTTTGTACAAACAACTGGTGCTAGTCCTGTATTAAGTATTACAGAAGCTGCTAAAAATACTGCAGATGGATTGTTTATTCGTTCATCATCCTCTTCACAAGATGAGTTAATACGTTTGAATTTAGCAGGCGGAATTTATCGTGATGAAACAGTTATTCGTTTTAATACAAATGCTACGAATAATCAGGATTTAGCATATGATGCTTTGAAATTTAATAGCTTCAATACGGATGTTCCAAGTATTGCTTCTATAAACGATACACTAAAGTATTCAATTAATTCATTACCATTTATTACGAATGATCTTTCCATTCCATTAAAAGTTAAGGTTGGAATTTCTGGTAATTATTCAATTTCCTTAAATAGCTTAACTCGTTTTTCGTCTAGCTCATGTTTGATTTTGCATGACTTACAAACA
Organism: Bacteroidota bacterium; assembly: GCA_016707685.1. Classification (GTDB taxonomy): domain Bacteria; phylum Bacteroidota; class Bacteroidia; order 2-12-FULL-35-15; family 2-12-FULL-35-15; genus 2-12-FULL-35-15. Next base: position 161,464 of record JADJHE010000010.1, on the reverse strand, counting down.
GGTATTTATACTGATTTAAGAGTGGATAGTACGTATACTTTTTATATTTAAGATACTACTGATTATCCTCGTTTTACTTGAATATTAGTAAACCAATTGAAACAATATAAATGCATCTTCTTGTACGTCAACACCGAATGGAAATGCAACCGCAATTGGAAATGGAGCGGTCCTTTTAATTATGTTTGGTATAATGAGGTAGGTAATTGTACAATCTCATTCTAATCTTATGAGAGCAGATACCTTGTTGAATTTGAATGCAGGTTTGTATTCTGTTTTAATATCCGGAAATACAGGAGCATGCGCACTAATGAGTGAACGTCATTGTTGATGGTGTCGATTCAATTGAAATGCAATCGGCTATTACAAATGGTAATTGTGCTGGAGAAGCAAATGGTGCAATTGTTCAAACTTCAAAATGGTGGTATCGCTCCTTATTTATATACTTGGTCGAATGGGATTGTTTTAGTAGATAATATTAATATTTCTGCTGGGAATTATGTTTTAACAGTTACCGATTCCATTGGCTGTGCGCAGTTGTTTAATTATTCGGTTCTACAAAATTCATCGTTAGTTGCTGGATTTACAATGAGTTCAGATACGGTATATTTGGATAATAATGAAGTAGTTGTATTTACCAATACTTCTAATTCAGGACTTGATTATACTTGGGATTTTGGAGATGGTTCTGCAGTTAGTTATGAGGAAAATCCTAATTACCTTTATAAAATAGATGGTATCTATCAAGTTATGCTAATCGTAACCGATGGAGTTTGTTCAGACACTCTTGTTCAAACTGTTTATGTTTTACCTTCAAGTGTACCTACAGGTATTGTTGATTCTAATGAACAAGATTCATATGTGATAGCAAATATTGGCGAAGGGGCATTTGAATTGATTTTTAACTATAATAGTATTGCAAAAGTCAAATCCAAATATTGAATGCACTTGGGCAAAAATATATTGCCAACATTGAATGCAGAGGTGATAAAAGATAGAGTAAGAATAAATCTATCTGAACTCGCAAATGGTATTTACTATTTCAAAGTTACTTCAGATAAAAATAGTACGATTAAGAAAGTTGTAAAGAGTTAATTCTTATACGACATTTTTTTAGTAATCACTTTTAATAGTTCATCGGCATCTGCTTTTTCTAGTTGGATGCCGATTTTTATTTCTTTACCGTAATAGTCAAAAACAATTTTTTCTCCTGCTATTACCCAATACGAATTGTTTACATTTTCTATAAACGAATTTTCTTTGGATTCAATTGTTCTGATATTTTTAATGAAATCGAATTCGAAAATCTGAATTTTGCCCTTTCCTGACACATCTCGTTTGTAGTATAATTTACTGTCTTGTAGTTTTATTTTTTCAACTCCAAATTTACGCCACATAAAAGCTTTGAATATTTTATACTCAAAATAAGCCCAAAATCCTAACCAAACAATTAATGCAATTTTCGTTTGCTGTTCAGAAATGGCAAAGTATTGTGTTAAAACGATTATACCACTTACTGTCCATGCAAAAAGCCATGCAAACAATAAACGATTTTTAGTTTTGTCAATAGAAGAAAGGATAACGATACTCCATTCGTGATTCTCCTTTTTTTTGATGCTGATTCTTTTTCCGATGTATTCCATGCTTAATTCTTAATGCAACAAAATTATCAATTAATTCTATATTTGCTTATTATATGTTTTAATGAAAATAAGTAATGAAGTCTAAAAAAGAAGAAAGTGAATTAGGATTTGGAACAAAAACGTCCTCTCAGCGTTCGCGCTTGATAAACAAGGATAGTTCGTTTAATATTGACCGCATTGAACAGTCAAGGCTTGGTTCTGTAAGTATCTATCATTCATTAGTAACAATGACTTGGTGGAAATTCACATTATTCGTGATTGTCTATTTTTTTGTGATTAATATATTGTTCACCTGCTTGTACTATTTTACTGGTCCAGAGGGATTGAAAGGGATTGAAGGCACCACAGAGTATGATAAATTTTTTGGGAGCTTTTTCTTTAGTACGCAAACCTTTAGTACTGTTGGGTTTGGCAGCATTAGTCCCTCATCGCACACGGCAAGTTCCATTGCAGCCTTAGAATCAATGATCGGGGTGTTAGGATATGCATTAGCAACAGGTTTGTTGTATGGACGTTTTTCGAGACCGAAAGTAAGATTGTTATTCAGTGATCATGCAATTATAGCTCCTTTTAAAGATGGGAAAGCATTTCAATTTAGAATTGCTAATAAAATGAGGAATAGTCAAATTTCGGATATGGAATGCCGTGTTACCTTGGCAAAATTAGAAAATGAAAATGGGGTAATGATAAGACGTTTTCGTCCATTAGAGTTGGAATTAAAAAAGATTGTATTTTTTCCAATGACATGGACAATCAACCATCCTATTGATGAAAATAGTCCTTTGTGGGGAATGACCGAAAAGGATTTAATGGAATCGGATGCAGAATTTATGATTCTTTTAAATGGCTTTGATGATACCTTTTCACAAACGGTTAATACGCGTTATTCATACACTTATGAAGAGGTGATTTATGGAGCAAAGTTTATTTCTGTATTTGGTCAGAATAAAAACGGACAAGTGGTTCAAGATTTAAATAAGATCAGCCAATTTGAGAAAGTTGCTTTTTAAACAATACTGTATTTCCCATCTTTGTTGACCGTTATTTTAGGTAGCTTTTTATTCTTTTCGAAATAATCATAAACTAGTTTTAGGTTTTTCCAGAAATCAAGCAGTGTTTTATTCTCCTCAAATTCGTCATTTAAAAAGGTCATTCCTTTTTCATTTAATCGAGTAGGAAAGATATGGACAGGAATGTTTTGTTGTCCATTGTTTCGTGCTTCTACAGCAAGTACATATACTTCTTTGATATAGGTGTCGGTTAATGGTATACATCCAATGGTAACACAACTTCCATGAATCATGATATCCCCCCAAATTGCCTTTTCCAATTAGTTTGTCACTTGCATTGGGGTAATTGATGCCTAATGATAAATGATAGCTACTATAAGGGTTGAAAACCGCTATTTGGTAGAAGCCTTCAGGTACTTGTCCATCACCTTGTCTCCGTTTTGGTCCTAAAACTCCTGATGAACTGCAAATTGAATACGTTTTGAACAGCTTAAATTCAGAACTGCTTTTTGATTTTAGCCAAATTTCTACTACTTCATCCTGTTTAAATGCTCTGATAAATAGTTCAAAATTACTGGCATCAATCCCTTTTTTTGAAATTTCAGTTTTTAGTGCTTCCCATTTTTCAGAATAAGCAGCTTTTACACGTGCATTTTTGCGTTGTTGATCCTTAAAAGATTGAGCAAAGGCGCTTGTTACAACTATAAACATCACAATTAGGAGACTTAGGCGATTTGTCATATTGTTAATTGTTTGGTTGATAACGTATTTTCTACCAATCTATTATTTATAAAATTCGTGCTTATTTTTGTATAATACAATTCAGCTGTGAAAAAAATATTTAATATCATTAGAAATAAATACCTACTTACTATCATTGGTTTAGTGGTGTGGATTGTGTTTTTTGATAAAAATGATTTGAAAACACAATTGAAATTACGCGATGATGTAAAAAAATTACAAGAGGAGCGTAATTATTATGCGGCAGAAATAAAACAGATTACATCTGATATTTCAGAATTGAATACTAATCCAGAAACACTTGAAAAATTTGCTCGTGAAAAGTATTTAATGAAAAAAGATAACGAAGATGTATTTGTTATAGTAGAGGAGGAGTAATTACATTGGCAGGTAAACAACCTTCTTGGTTTCAAAAAACTCTTCTTTAAAATAATCCTTTCAATTCATATAGAACAACTCGTTTTTTAAAGTCTTTTAGCTCTTCAGTTAAGTCGCCACCTTTTAAATATAAAATACCATTTGGCAAATTATTGAATTGTGATTTGGAAATTTTATTTTGTACCCACTTGTAAAATGCAGGAAATTCAGTTACAGCTCTCGAAATAATAAATTCAAATTTATCTTTCACTTCTTCTGCACGTTTATGCTCTGCAGTTAAATTTTTCAGTCCTACTGCAGCTGCAATTTCATTCACCACTTTTATTTTTTTCCAATTGAATCTACTAAGTGGAATTTGCATTCAGGAAATAATATAGCCAAAGGTATACCTGGGAATCCGCCTCCGCAACCTACATCCATGATTTTTGTGTTGGGTTTAAATTCCATCACTTTAGCAATTCCTAATGAATGCAATACATGTTTTTCGTATAGTGATTCTATGTCCTTTCGGGAAATAACATTTATTTGTGCATTCCAATGCTCATACAAACCTTGCAATTGTTTAAACTGCTCGATTTGAGTTGGAGTTAAATTTGGAAAATAATTGGTAATGATTGAAAGCACTTGACTTAGGTTTTAAATAAAACGCCCCTTCAAAATGAAGAGGCGTTAGTATAATAGTTATTTTAATTAGTGTTTTTTAACACAAATATCTCCACATTTTTTAGCGCACTCTTCTTTTGTTTGGCAGCCATGAGTACATCCATCCATGCATGCTTTTTTTGCAGCTTCACCACTACATGCTTTTCCAGCAGCAGCACCTTCTTTGCAGCATGCTTTTTTCTCTTCCATTCCACCTTTTTTGCAGCAATCTTTTTTAGCACCCATTGTAGCACCTGCATGTTGAACACACATCGCTTTTTCTTCAGCCGAACAACCAACTGAATCACAATATTTAGCACACTCTTCTTTGCTCATGTTCATGCATTTGTTCATGTCGCATTTTGGACCAACAAATTTTCCATCAGCACCATACATACTCATGCAATATGCTTTTTCTTCAGGAGTACATCCTTTTTCATCGCACATTTTAGCACACTCTTCTTTCGAAATTTTAGCGCACTCTGTCATGTCGCATTTGCTCATGCTTTCGCAACCTTCGTGCATCATCGCTGCTTCGCCACAACCTTCATGCATTTCAGTACATTCCATCATTTCTCCTTCGCATTTCATTCCTGCTTCAGCAGTATTAACAGCAATGTATGGAGCAATTACTAGCGATACGATAGACATTAATTTAATTAAGATATTCATTGATGGACCAGATGTATCTTTAAATGGATCTCCTACAGTATCACCTGTAACAGATGCTTTGTGTGGTTCCGATTTTTTGTAGAACATTTCGCCATTTATCAATACACCTTTTTCGAATGATTTTTTTGCATTGTCCCAAGCACCACCTGCATTTGATTGGAAAATACCCATCAATACACCTGATACAGTTACACCTGCCAATAAACCACCTAATACTTCAGGACCGAAAATAAAACCAACAATTACTGGAGTAATTAATGCAATAGCACCTGGCATCATCATTTCACGGATAGATGCTTTTGTAGAAATTGCAACACATTTTTCATATTCAGGTTTTGCTTTGTATTCCATAATTCCTGGAATTTCGCGGAACTGACGTCTAACTTCTTGAACCATGTCCATTGCTGCTTTACCAACAGCCTGAATACACAATGCAGAGAAAATAAAAGGAATCATGCCACCAACAAATAAACCAGCTAATACTGGTGCTTTGTAAATGTCAATAGCATCAATACCTGCAATACCAACGAAAGCAGCAAATAATGCCAATGATGTTAATGCAGCAGATGCAATAGCAAATCCTTTTCCTGTAGCTGCTGTAGTATTACCAACTGCATCTAAATTATCTGTACGTTCACGAACTTCTGGAGGTAATTGACTCATTTCAGCAATACCACCAGCATTATCTGCAATCGGACCGAATGCATCAATTGCTAATTGCATAGCTGTTGTTGCCATCATACCTGCTGCTGCAATAGCAACACCATATAATCCAGCAAAATAATAAGAAGCCATGATACCTGCTGCTAATGTTAAAATAGGAATAACCGTTGATTTCATACCTACTGATAAACCACCTATAATATTAGTAGCATGTCCTGTAGATGATTGTTGAATGATTGATAAAACTGGAGCTTTACCCATTGCTGTGTAATATTCAGTAACAATACTCATGATTGCACCTACAACTGTACCAACAACAATCGCTAAAAATACATTTAATTTAGAAAATTCATATCCACGTAGGTTTAATGTTTCAGGCAACATCCACATTACAATAAAATAAGAAGCGATAACCGTTAATAGCATAGATGCCCAGTTACCCATATTCAAAGCAGTTTGAACATTTGATTTGTCATCTTTAATTGTAACAAACCAAGTACCAACGATTGAAAATACAATCCCTAATCCACAAATAACCATTGGTAATAAAATAGGTGACATACCATTGAAGTTATCTACAACTATAATTTCTTGTCCCAATACCATAGTCGCCAAAATAGTTGCAACATAAGAACCAAATAAATCAGCACCCATACCTGCTACGTCACCTACGTTGTCACCAACGTTATCTGCAATAGTTGCAGGGTTACGAACGTCATCTTCAGGAATACCTGCTTCAACTTTACCAACTAAATCAGCTCCAACGTCAGCAGCTTTTGTATAAATACCACCACCAACACGGGCAAATAATGCAATTGATTCAGCTCCTAATGAAAAGCCTGTTAATACTTCAATAGCTGTTTTAACGGTGTCTGCACCTAAATCGCTAAATATAGATAAGAATGCTATGAACAATCCACCTAAACCTAATACCGCTAATCCTGCAACACCTAAACCCATTACAGTACCACCAGTAAAAGATACTTTTAATGCTTGTTTTAAACTCGTACGAGCTGCTTGTGTAGTACGAACGTTTGCTTTTGTAGCAACCTTCATTCCAATATAACCAGCAGTTGCTGAAAAAACAGCACCTATAATAAAAGCAATAGAAATAATCCAGCTAGAGTGAATTGGCTTGCCATTTACTTCATGAATAGTTCCTGAATAAGCTAATAATGCTGCAGCAAATACTACGAAAATACTTAGTACTTTCCACTCTGCTTTTAAAAATGCCATTGCACCATCTGCAATATAACCAGCAAGTTCTTGCATGTTTTTATCACCTGCATCTTGTTTGCTTACCCAAGCACTTTTAATTGCCATTACCAGCAAACCTAAAATCCCTAATGCGGGAACTAAATAAATTACGTATTCGTTCATAGTTGTTTTATTGTTGTTTTTTTTAGTTTCAAATCTCCATTTTACCTTAATAAAGGTGGTAAAAAGGGCTGCAAATCTATACAATTTATATTTAAAATCAAAAAAGAGTTTAACTTATTGTAAATCAATTCAGTACAACTCTATTCTAGAGCTCTTTTATTGAATAAGATATATCCAAAATGGAAAAGGATAGAAAAAGGATCTTTTACCTGGTCATAATAATTAACTCCTAAGCTCATAGGACCAACAGGAGTGTGCCATACAAGATAACCAGTTGCAATGTAATGTTGGAAGGCGAATGGTTTTGAGTAGTCAACTTTTAAATCGTTTCTTTTGATTAAGGATTCATAAGGCTGAAAAATGTACCCTTCGGCACGTAATTCAATGTTTTTTTGAATATTTACAACAAATTTTAGACCTCCTGCTATATATTGATGTGCTCTGTAGTTCTCTTTAAAAACGGTTCTACTATCAGCTGTTGGTTGAAATGCTGGTGCCGCCAAAATACTCGAGGTATAATTGTTAAACAGCGTTTGTGTCGAATAAACACCTTCACCATAAATTCCTATCTTAAATGTTCCTCGTCTGTTGAAATACCTTTCTCCACATATTTTTAGCGTTACCCATTCATGGTAATTTTTATATTCTGGTAAGGTATCTAAAACGGTTGTAGAACCAGGAGTGTTGGTTTCAAGTCCATTTACATATTGTAATTTTATTTTTAAGTGTTCTCCGCTATTGGCATATTGTTTTCTATTCAACGAATTAATTTCATAATACGCTTGAGCAGATGCAACATCAAAATCCGTTCTATCGGATGTATCTAATTGTGTAAATGAAGAGGTTTGATAATATCGATCTGTTGTTCTTGCTAATCCTCCTCCAGTAACTATTCTCCCTTTTTTACCTGTAGGAAAACCAAAATTCAATTGCCCGTATTCTTCGCTTTGAATCAGATAGGCCGGTTTTACATCTTCGAAAAATGCATTGCTACTTTTAAAATAATCCCATTTGTTCCATGTAAAAACCGGTTCAATGTATACAGGTGTTTTGAATGGAAAATCGAAGCGTGTTTTTAATTGTACGGAACTGTAAAGTTTTCCAAAATAGGCATTTGCAAGTGTACTCATTGCAAATTTTCCAAGGTAATTGTACTGAACGCCAATATAACCTTCGCTTATTGGCTTGTTGGAAAAATTACCACCAAAATAGGTGACAATATTTCGTTCTTTTTTTATCCTTAAAAATAAGTCATAATATCCTGTTTGTTTATTGAATTTTGCTTTAGGATAAATGTGTTTAATTTTATTGTCAGATGCTAATCGAAAATAGCCTTCTTTGATATCTTCGATGCTTACGAGTTTATTTTTTTTACGTAAAATTTTACGGGCATAATCTGCTTGTTTTTTATTCAATCCTTCAATGTATATATTATCAAAAATAATTTGTGGCTCTTTTGCTTTGAAAGCAGCACGCTTTGCTATCAATTCAGTTGGGTCAACTCTTCGTTCGATATGAGCTTTTATAAATGCCATTTCACGCATGGTTGCAACATAGCCACTATCTATAATAGGTGAAACATTCGAAAAGTTAAATAAGCCTACATCTGTTTTTGGCTCAATAATAACACCTGCTTCGCACAAAATACTATAATTGGACTTGCTCTGAAGCATGTTTTTTAATTGAGAAAAAAGATTGTCTTCATCTGGAGGAGGATTGTTTCCACTCACATTACTGCCAATCATGAAGTCTGGAAAAAAATCTTCATACATAATGTTAGAAGGGAAGTTGTTGTACAATCCACCATCGTATAAAAGTTTTCCATTTACTGTAATAGGTTTGATATAAAAAGGATATGACATGGATGCTCTTACTGCTTCTGCTAAATCGCCTTCTCTGAAAATTACGGGTTGCTTTAATTCGATATCCGCGGCAACACATCTAAAAGGAATAAACAGACTATCAAATGTATAGTTTGCAGCAGCAGCCGGACCACCTGCTAATTCCATCGATCCAATATCCATTGCTATTGGAGAGATTACGTTTGTAGGAATAATAGATGTGAGTGACGAGTCCGATATTTTAAATGTAACCCATGATGCATTACTATCATCTCTCTTGAAATAATAAACATATTTTTGATCAATGATTCCTTCCGACCAATTCCTAAAACTTTCTGATTTAACTAGTTTTTCAATTTGGGCAGGTGAAAAGCCCATTGCATACATAGAGCCAATCATTGCTCCCATAGAGGTTCCTGTTATGTAATCCACAGGAATATGATTTTCTTCTAATGCTTTTAAAACACCAATATGTGCTAAACCACTCGCACCACCACCACTTAAAACCAATCCAACTTTTTGAGCTTTTACTGGGTTAGAATAACATAAAAACAACATTGCAGACAGCAATAATAAGATAGGTTGTTTTATGAAATTCATTTGTAGTTTTTTTGTTGTACAAAGCTAATAAGAAATAAGCGAGCGAAAAAATATACGCCAATTTTATTGTCTAAATTAATGATTTGAAATAATCAGGCGATTTTTTTAAACGTGAACCATACCATGAAAATAATTCTCCATCTACAATTTTAATTACTGCACTTGGACAAATGGTTTGGATAGCTTGAATATGCTTTTCTTTAAAAGGAAAAGGTTCTGAAGAGAGTAGGATTAAATCAGGATTAGCGCTTGCTATTTCATTTGTACTAACTTCTGGGTAGCGTGAATCTTTTTGAGTAAATACATTTTCTAATCCGCACAGGTTTAACATTTCATTTATAAATGTGTCATGTCCTGCTACCATATATGGATCATTCCAGATGAAATAGGCAACTCTTTTATTAGGCAACTTGTTTTCGTTTTGTGCTGCTATAAATGAATTAAAAGCATATTCAATCTCTAATTTTAAATTAACAGCTTCTTGTCTTTTGTTTACTAGTGTTCCAATTCTTGTAACCATGTCCAAGGCATCTTTTAAAGTATAGATATCACTCATCCAAACAGGATACAATTCCATTAAAGCTTCAATCTGAGTTTGTTCGTTTTCCTCTTTGTTTCCAATAATTAAATCGGGCTGTAGTGCTTTTATTTTTTCGAAATCAAATTTCTTAGTTCCGCCAATTCTGGTTTTTGAACGAAACCATTCATCGGGATGGATACAAAACTTAGTAATCCCGATTACTTCATCTTTTAAACCTAAATCGAACAATAATTCCGTTTGGGATGGAACAAGACTAATTATCCGCTTAGGAGAAGCAGGTAGTTCTATTTTTCGATTAAGTTGGTCGGTAAAAATTGGCATGATGTATATTCCTAAAAATGAAATGGGTTAATTCAAGCTAAGCCTAAATTAACCCATTTAATTTAATTAACCTATTACTTGGTTAATGCATTCATGATATCATAGCAAGTAATGATATACGTTTTGTCTAATTTAAAATCTTTAACAAGCACCGCTAAATTTTTATCGTTTACCATTGCAGATAGTGAATCAATCGGTGTAGAGATATCAACAAATGGAAATGGTGCAGCCATAACCGTTTCAATTGTTTGATTTTTGATATCTGGATTCGCAATGATTTTTTGATACAACATACTTTCATTCAATGAACCCACAATACGCTTGTCATGTGTAACTGGAATTTGAGAAATATCCATTTTGTTCATCAATGCTACTGCATTTCCAACTGTTTCTGTTACTTCAATTGTAATCAATTTTCCATTGGTATTGTTGTTTACTAAATCTTTTGCAACCAATCCTTTTTTATCAAAGAATCCTTTTTCCATCATCCATTCATCGTTGAACATTTTGCCCAAATAACGAGTTCCATGATCATGGAAAATAACTACCACTAAATCACCTTCTTTTAATTCATCTTTTAATTGAATCAATCCTGCCATTGCCGATCCTGCTGAATTTCCAGAAAAAATTCCTTCTTTCTTAACAATTTCACGCGTCATAATAGCAGCATCTTTATCCGTTACTTTTTCGAAACGATCGATGATGCTAAAATCCACATTTGCTGGTAAAAAATCTTCACCAATTCCTTCGGTGATGTATGGATAAATTTCATTTTTATCAAAAATACCCGTCTCTTTGTATTTTTGAAAACCGAGCCATAGGTATCAATTCCCCACACTTTAATGTTTGGATTTTTCTCTTTTAAATATCTTCCTGTTCCACAAATTGTTCCTCCAGTTCCAACACCTACTACCAAGTGAGTGATTTTACCTTCCGTTTGTTCCCAAATTTCTGGACCTGTTTGCTCGTAATGTGCTTGTGAGTTGCTTAAGTTGTCGTATTGATTAGGTTTCCATGCATTTTCAACTTCAGCTACCAAGCGTGATGAAACAGAATAATAAGAACGAGGATCTTCTGGTTCAACATCCGTTGGACAAACAATTACATCAGCACCAAATGCACGCAATGCATCTACTTTCTCTTTCGATTGTTTATCAGTTGTTGTGAAAATACACTTGTAGCCTTTGATGATGGCAGCAATTGCTAATCCCATTCCCGTATTTCCGCTAGTACCTTCAATGATTGTTCCACCTGGTTTCAACCGCCCATCTTTTTCTGCATCCTCGATCATTTTAAGCGCCATACGGTCTTTGATAGAATTACCAGGGTTAAAGGTTTCAACCTTTGCGTATACTGTTGCTTTAATATCTTTTGTAAGATTGTTGATACGAACAAGTGGTGTGTTGCCAATTGTTTCTAAAATGTTGTTACTTGCTTTGCGGAATGCCATAGTTTTTATTTTTTAAAGTACGCGAAAATACAAAAAATCACGAGATAGAATTGTAGAATTTTTGGGAATCATTTAAAATTTAGAAATGTCTTCGGCTTTTGTTTTAAATGTTTTAGGAAAGGTCATTGATTGATTGCCAACTTGTCAGTTTATTCCTACTGGCACAGCCTTTGAAATAGGCATTGCACAAAATAATTTATCATTCATCATTTAAAATTTTTATAAAGCCATGAGTACAGGAAAAATTAATGTTCAAACCGAAAACATTTTCCCAATCATTAAAAAATTTCTTTACAGTGATCACGAAATTTTTCTTCGTGAGTTAGTGTCCAATGCTGTTGATGCTACTCAAAAATTAAAAACACTCGTTTCATTGGGCGAATCAAAAGCAACATTGGAAGATTTGAAAGTGGAGGTGATTATTGATAAAGCAGCAAAAACCCTTACCATTCGTGATAAAGGTATTGGTATGACTGCCGAAGAAATTGAAAAATACATTACTCAAATTGCTTTTAGTGGTGCCGAAGAGTTTGTAAATAAATACAAGGATAAAGCAGCTGAAGCCAATGCGATTATTGGGCATTTTGGTTTGGGATTTTATTCTGCTTTTATGGTTGCTAAAAAAGTGGAAATCTTTTCACTTTCGCACAAAGAGGGTTCCGCTGCGGTTCGTTGGGAGTGCGATGGTAGTCCTGAATATAAGATGGAAGATACTACAAAAGCAACCAGAGGGACTGATATTGTATTACACATAGCCGATGATTCAGAAGAGTTTTTAGCAGATGCTCGTATCAATACATTGCTTACAAAATATTGTAAGTTTTTACCTGTGGAAATTAAGTTTGGTACACGCAAAGAAGGTGAAAAAGACAAAGAAGTTGACGTTGATAATATCATCAATAATCCTTCTCCAGCATGGACAAAAAAGCCAAGTGATTTAAAAGAGGAGGACTACACCAATTTTTACCGTGAATTGTATCCAATGAATTTTGAAGATCCATTGTTTCATATTCATTTGAATGTAGATTACCCTTTTAATTTAACAGGAATTTTGTTTTTCCCGAAACTAAAAAAATCATTCGAAGTTCAAAAAGATAAAATTCAATTGTATTGCAATCAAGTGTTTGTTACCGATTCGGTTGAAAACATTGTTCCTGACTTTTTAGGCTTATTGCAAGGTGTTATCGATTCCCCTGATATTCCATTGAATGTTAGCCGTAGCTATTTACAAGCCGATGGACACGTGAAAAAAATATCGGCACACATCACTAAAAAGTTGCTGATAAATTAGAAGAGTTATTCAAAAAGACCGTGCTGATTTCGAATCGAAATGGGAAGACATTAAAATATTTGTACAGTACGGAATGCTTTCGGAAGATAAATTTTATGATAAAGCAAAAACATTTGCTTTGCTAAAAACAACTGAAGGTAAATTTTATACATTGGATGAGTTTGCTGAAAAAGTAAAAGCAACTCAAACAGATAAAGATAATCGTGTTGTTTATTTGTATTCATCAAATGCAGAAGAACAACATGGATTTATTGAAACTGCTACGGCACGTGGATATCAAGTGTTGGTGATGGATAGTCCAATTGATCCACATTTTATTAATCAATTAGAATCAAAATTAGAAAACACATCCTTTGTTCGCGTTGATGCTGATACAATTGATAAGTTAATCAAAAAAGATGAAGCTCAACCTTCAAAATTATCAGAGGAAGAGCAAAAGAAATTACAGCCAGTTGTTGAATCAATTGTTACTAAAGAAAAGTTTACCGTTGTGTTTGAAAGCTTGAGCGAAAAAGATGCGCCCATGCTTATTACAAAGCCGGAGTTTATGCGTAGAATGAAAGACATGAGCGCTATGGGTGGCGGAGGAATGAATTTCTATGGTTCAATGCCCGACATGCATAACTTAATTGTAAATAGTAATCATCCTTTAATTTCAAAGATATTGAATGAGAAAGACGAAGCAAAACAAAAAGAACTGACAAAACAGGCTGCTGATTTGGCAATGTTGTCGCAGGGACTATTGAAAGGAGAGGAGTTGACAAAATTCATTAAACGTAGCGTAGAGTTAATTGATTAATAAAAACTGACAATTTTCGACACCTTGTCATAAGTTTAACAATGGTATGTGCTTTGACAATTTTGTCGTACATTTAACAAACAAAAACAAAAACAAAAATGAAAAAATCGTATTTAATTATTGGAGCCATTTTAGGTTTAGTAGTAATTATCTTTTTTATGTACCGTAGTACATACAACACTGCAATTAATTTACAAGAAAATGTAGATGAAAAGTGGGGTAATGTTGGTGCAAATTATCAACGTAGAGCTGATTTAGTTCCTCAATTGGTAGCAACTGTTAAAGGTGCTGCTGAAAACGAAAGAGGAATTTTAACTGCTGTTACAGAAGCACGTGCGGGAATCGTAAATGCTAAAACACCTGAAGATATGGATATCATGGGTAAAAAAATCAATACTGCTATTAACTTGGCATTTGAGGCTTACCCACAAATTCGTTCAACTCAAAACTTTAGCGATTTACAAGCTCAGTTAGAAGGTACCGAAAATAGAATTGCTGTTTCTCGTAAGGAGTACAACGAAGCTGTAAAATCATTTAACAGCCATATTCGTGGATTCTTTAACAGTATGTTCTTGAACAAAGATACATTCAGTAAAAAAGAACCATTCAAAGAATCAGCAGGTTCTGAAGTAGCACCAAAAGTTGAATTCTAATGTCGGCTAAAAATTTCTTTACAGAAGAACAAAAACAGGCGATTCAAAAAGCCATTGCAAATGCAGAGCTAAATACATCAGGCGAAATACGTTTGCATGTGGATAGCAAATGCAAAGGAGATGGATTGGATGCAGCCGTTGAAACATTTGATAAACTTAAAATGCATAAAACAGCACTCCGAAATGGAGTGTTGTTTTATTTAGCTGTTGACGATAAAAAGTTTGCTATTGTTGGCGACAAAGGCATCAACGATACTGTACCAAAAGGTTTTTGGGATGAAGTACGTGATACCATGTTAGCACATTTTAAAAATCAAGAATTTACAGAAGGTCTTTGCAAAGGCATTGAAATGGCTGGTGTAAAGTTAAAAACGCACTTCCCTTTACAAAAAAACGATACCAACGAATTGAGTAACGATGTTTCTTTTGGAAGCTAATTACTAGTTAGAACACACCTTATCTTTTACACATTGAAAAAATACATACTTCTACTTTTATCTTTTATTGGTTCGTTCACCATGCTTACTGCTCAATCGAGTGGTGTAATTGATCGTCCAAATCCTCCTCGTTTGGTAAATGATTTATCGGCAAGTGATTTTCTAACTTCATCTGAAGAAGCTGCTTTGGAAAGCAAATTGCAAGCCTTTGCAAACGAAACATCCAATCAAATAGTGATTGTTGTTGTGGATGATTTAGCGGAACTAGAAGCATGGGATTATGCCACACAATTAGGACAAAAATGGGGTGTAGGGCAAAGTAATTTTGATAATGGTGTTGTCATTTTAGTAAAACCTACCGGTGGTGAAGGACAACGCGATTTATTCATTGCTGTTGGAACAGGCTTAGAAGGTGCAATTCCCGACATTACTACTAAACAAATTCGTGAAAACGAAATGTATCCTTCTTTGAAACAAGGAATGAACTATGAAGCACTGGATAAAGCGACTTCCGTTTTAATGGGTTTGGCAAAAGGTGAATTTAGTTCGGATCAATACGGTGCAAAGCATAAAAAGAAAGGGGTTGATAAATGGAAATTAGCAGGAATGCTATTGGTATTTATCATTTTCATTATTATTTCTATTAAGCGTGGTGGAAAAGGTGGCGGAGGCTTCACAATGGGCGCTACAGGAATGTTTATGGGTTCTCGCTTTGGAAGTGGAGGATTCGGAGGCGGTTTCGGTGGTGGATCTTCAGGTGGTTTCGGAGGTTTCGGTGGTGGAGGCTTTGGTGGTGGAGGTTCTGGTGGTAAATGGTAATTTTTAGCGAATAGTAAATAGGTAATAGCGATTAGGCAATAATACTTCGCGTTGTCATTTCGAGCCTGCCCAGCCAGCAGGCAGCGTGTCGAGAAAGTGGGAAGGAAAAGAACGAATTGGTAGTAGCAAATAGTAAAGACAACTTATTTAACTAGGAAAATAGTTATTCAGCAACCCACTTTTCAATTTCTTTCTGATCCAAATCAATATAATTTACCCAATGTTCAACAGTGCTGTTGTTTACAAGGTAAATAGTAGGCATGTCCATTCCGGCTAAATAAATAAAATTTCTTCCCAAAAGTATGCAATGTGGAATCTCTTCCGTATGTGTATCTTCAAAAAATGGTTTTAAGTTTTCTTCATCACCATTTAGAACAAAATAGAAGGATAGTGATGGATTGCGTTCGTGTATAATTCTTATTTTTTTTGCAGCAATACGGCAGTGCGGGCATTTTAAACTCATAAATGCCATCACATGCTTTCCTTTCGATAAGCTAGTAGGGGGAATGTTTAAAGTCGCATCTTTATACAAAGAATCCAGTTCTAATTTAAAATTTTCCTCCGGTTTGTTTAAGTATGCTTGTGAATAATCCAATTCAACAGGATTTAATACAAAAGGCATTGCAAGCGAAACTGCTATTGGCACAATTACTAAATAGCGTTTTTTATCTTTTACATCCCATCCTTCATGAAATTTATAAAGCACGGCAAATGCACCCAACATACCAATGTTTTTGATGAGTGCCTGCAATGGTGTCATAGGTAAAGCTGTTCCAAAACAACCACAATTTCCTTTGTTGCCAACAATAATCATTAGCAATAACAAATACACACAAAATACTAAAAGGATGGCAATGGCCATTTTATAGGCCATTCTAAGATTGATGTGTAATACTAAAAGAATTCCAATTGCAAATTCAGCAGCGATCATTAAACGCGCTACAAATGGCGCAATTTGCCAATTGATAAACCCTAAATCCACAAAGGTATATTCAAATGGTTCAATGGGATAAAGTTTAGTATATCCCGAATAAAGGAATATAACGCCCATTAAAATGCACAATACTGATAATACAATCTTTTTTAGCATGGCTTAAAATTAAATAAAAAAAGCGCCCATCTTGCGAAAGGCGCTTTTTTATAAATAATCAATGGATTATTTTAACTCACAAGTTGTTACAGTTGTATAAGTTGTAGAACCTACAGTTGTTGTTGTTGTGTAGTCTACGCAATTAGCTTTAGCTTCACCTTTTTTAGCATCGTTGTAAACAGTTACTTGAGGAGTTCCTGCTGAACCGTTAGTAGATGATGTACAAGTACAAGTTCTGTCTTTTTAGCAAGAAGCTAAAGAAGCTACTGCTACTACTGCAATAAATAATACTTTTTTCATTGTGTTAAATGTTTTTTTTGGTTAGTAATGAGGCAAACTTAGTGAAATTTTGAAATACAGCAAATGATTTAGTAAGATTTTAACAAAATTGTATTTCTAAAATATATGAAAGTGTACATGTACTTTGGGAAATGGATTAGTAAGTTGAATTCTGTGTCTTGCATATCCAAATATGGATGGAAATGCATAACCCCACTGGACGGAATGAAGGCTGACTGTTGAGCCACAATGTGGACCCAATTGGATTTCCTTGAGAGGCGTAATCTATTATATAGTCTGTAGCGGTTGCATAGTTCCAATTACATGCAACAGTGACAGAATAGACATCAGCTTGTTCAAATGTAAAAAATCTCCAATAAGTAAATGATTGAATTTGTACTCCTCTGTTTTCATCTTTTGAAATTAAATGGAAGTTGTTATATGCTCCAATATCCCAATTGTCGACTGAAACAAACAATGATTGAGAATCGTTTATTGGCTGTGCTTTTGTATCTGTTTTAGCAGATTTTTTATAAGTAGAAGAAGGGATGCTATTCCTGGATCAATATATGAGTTTTCAAGCATTGATTTGTTGACATTAAACTCCTCCAAGTTGTTACTTTTATTGTGTATTCTACAAAATATTCTCCCGTTTTGTCGAATACTTTAATTGACTCATGATACTTAAAATCAATTTCAATATTTGAAGATTGATTTTCTGTAGTTAAATTTAACTTCTCTTTGTTGCAAGCTCCTAAAAATGCAATAGCAGCAATTGCCAATAGTAATTTTTTTTTCATAATGATTTAGTATTTAGTTAATTGATGCAACAAAACTAAATCAGTTGATATTAAAAGCCATGGACAGTTTAGATGCTATTTGCAACTCGTTCTATCCTTTTGATTATGAGCTACTTAGACTTAATATGCATAATCTTTCAAGTACTCAAAAGGCCCTGTTAAAGCACCTTCTTTGCACAAGGAGGCTCTTTCGATAATGCCATCAGTGTCTTCACCAATAATGCTTGGTAAAACACGCTCCATTAGGTCTTTTCCAAAGTCGTCACTTGCATCGCGTGGCAATTCACATGGTAAATTATCCACTGCCATAATGCAAACTGTATCCTTATTAAATGGTAAATCCTCTTTGTCTTCCTTAATATTGTATCCATAAAATGGATTGGAGATTGAACTAGCGCGTATTGTTGTAGGAACACTTCCGTCAATATCGCAGGTAATATCAGCGATTACACTTATTTTAAAGTCTTGTGCCTTCATGTCCTCTAATTCAAACATTTTTGGTGCTTTGGGATCCCAATAATGAGCCGAGATAAATATATCAGCAGCTTTGGTATAAGGCTTAAAAGTTGATTGAAAATGCTCTGGATGTTTAAAAAAGTCGTGCAAATCAAAATTGTGATCATCAATCTTTTCTACATAATCGCGTGGATTTAATTGACAATAAACCGGCTCACGGAAATTACCCATCAAAAATTCTTCGGAGGTCACTTTACGTATGCGCAAAGCACTCAATGTTTCAATAACACCATTTGCAACACGACCGCCACCTGTTAAAGCAATTTTAATGTTTGGCAATTTAGCGCGTTTTAATTCATCTTCCATTTCAGCTCTATCGCGACAAAGGTTTGCTGGTTTTAAAATAAACAAATCATATTTTTTTCCATATCCTAAAATAGCGTTGTAAGCACCTACAATTCCAGCATATCTTCCAAATCCAATAATACGATTGTGATTTTTGTCGGTTAAGGTTTCATAATCAATCATCTGAATCTTTTTCTTGATGAGTGTTTTCATCAATTGCTGATTGTGAGGTTGTTTTTTGATGGTATGCGAAAAGAAAAAGTATCGTTTGTTTTGAATCAATAAGTCTTTGGGCACTTCTTTTACACCCATTAACACATCGCAACCACTCACATCTTCTTTTAGTGTTACTCCAAATGCGGTGTATTCAGCATCTTCATAACATCTGATTTTACTTGGCTGTACATAAATTTCCACATTTGGATATTTACGCATTAATTCTGAACAAATAAGTGGAGTTAATGGAACACGTTTATCTGGTGGATTCTTCTCTTCGCGTAAAACGCCTATTTTTAATGGATTCATAGTTATTATCTTTTATTGGGGCAACAAAGATAATAATTCTGAGGAATGCTTATTTTAAAAGCTCAGAAATCCGCTTAACCGATTCTTGATTTTCGGGTAAATAGAGTGATTCCAGTACTTTTTGTTTTCTTTATTGGTCAAATGCCAACTTAAGGAAATTCGATCTTTCAATTCATTTCGCAACTGAAAATCAATAATTTCTATTGATGATTTACACCAGCTATCTGCATATTGTATTTGCTGATTTTGATTAAAATCCTGCACTTGAAACAAATTACCATAAAAACTGCCCATTGGTCGGCTTAGCGCTTGCGCCAATGTTTGTGATGGATTTTCATCAATTGGAATGTTTTTATGTTTATCCCGTATTTGAATGATAACGATTCCACTCGTGTTTGCTGCTATCCAATCATTGAATGTTTTAATAAATCGAAGACTTGTTTCTAATCCGTAATTATCTCTTAAGCCAGCATCCATTATTTCAATGCGTGGTTCGGTTGGTAAACTTACTACAGGCGAAATGTAAGGGAAGGTAGCGCTCATGCGCAACACACTTGTAAATAGGGTTCTTTCAGCATTTTGTTTCTTGAATACTTTTGAATATTCGATGGCATCAAACAATTTATTATAGTTTGTTTTTTCTGTTCTTGCATTCTGTGTTAAGTACGAAATGCCAAGAGGAGAAATAAGCATTTTTCGTCCATCATTCACAATCGATGGTGAGAATACCATCATTGGAATATAAGAGTTTGCTTCTGCCAACTTATAATCATTTAAACGTTTATTAAATGCATTTTCTGTGTTCTCTAAAAGCTTCTGTTCAAAAGCATAACCTCTATCTTCCATGTATACATTTTTGTCCACAGTAAAACTTTTAAATGGAAAAAACCATTCACTTGTAGCAACTGTAAAAGCTATTGGATTTAAAATGTCTTTAGAAATGTTGGTTTTGTATTTTGAATCGTAATAGCTTTTTAAATTGTGTTTCAATTTTTGCAAGTACAATTCTCTCAGATATGCTGCACCAACCATTCCACCCGAGGAGCCTGTAATAAGCTGTGTTTGTTTTAATAATTTCCCGTTCGAAACACTGTCTGCAAATTGCAAAGTATGCATCGTCCATAACGAAGAACGAACACCACCACCGCTAACATTGATAAAAATCATTTTAGGTTTTTTATCAGGATTATTCGGGTCGGTATTTTTCTCCTTCCATTTATTTAAAAGCGCAATTGTAGCATCAATGTCCTGATTAAGATTATCAAATGCAATGTCATTTTGTTTGAAATTGTCGTAATCATAGTTTGCTTTAACTGTGTTGTAATTTAAACCATATGCCTTTCCTGCGGAGGATAAAAAATTTACTTTGTGTAAATAATTAAACAAGACTAGGAAAACGATAAATATCGCTGTTGACCAGCCTCTGAACCAAGCATAGAAGGAACTAAACAACATAATAAACATCGTGAATAGCAAAAATATGCTAGCGCTTGCCGGTATTGTAAATGCAGAGACTTTAGAAAATAATCCCAAGCTTATTAAACTTACAATTGATAAAATCTGAAAAACAAATGCAGATTTGTGGTTTTGCTTGAGTACAGATTTTAATACTTCTTTTTTGTAGTGGCGAACAGAGCGTACCAGCCTTATTTTTATCGGTGAAGCAAGGTATGTTTCTACATACCAATCACGTGATTCTTTTATTAAATAAGGATTGCGCTCTCCTTCATTTATTGTTTTTGCACGCGAGCTGGATTTTTCGTTGGGCTTAGCACTGCTATCTGCATACTGTAATCCGTGTAATTTGGTGATGTCTTTATTCGCACCAAAAAAGTAGGTAAAAGCTAAGAATACAAAAAACACATTACCAGCTAAAAAGCTTGTAATTAAAAATAAAATTTCGCTTGTTGAATAAATTTCTTCTCCTTTTAAAAATCGAAAAATTTGCACACAATACAAGATTGTAAAACTGATAGGAATTACAAAGTTGTTGATACAATACTTCCAGAAAGGATTACGCAAGGTTGCTAAAAAGGAAAACGAAAAGCGTTTTTAATGTAGCTTGCAATGTTATATGCCATCACAAAACCTCCACATGCAAATCCTGTAATGAAATAGGAGAGGTAACTTGTTTTGTCGAAGTATTCGGGCCCCCAAAATAAATAGGCTACTCCATATCGTGGCGCTACACTGTTGGTGATGATACCAAAAAAGATAAGCCAGAATACGAGTAGTAATTGATTCTTTTTAAAATCAAGTAAAAGCAATCTGAAAAAAAACGAAAAAAAGAACCTGCGAAATGTAGGATGTCTTCTAATGGCTCTTGTAATTCGTTGTGAGAATGTCATACATTAAATTTTGCTATTGACAGTTTTTAAAATTTCAGATTCAAGTGCCTTTGTCTTTTCCTCTATTACGTTTCCTTCGGCAATAAGTTTCTCCGCAAAGGCTTTATCTGTTAAACCAGCTGCATTTATTTTTACATTTAAGAATGCCCCCATCACTGCAGAACGAGCACACAATGCTCCAACACCAGCATCCGTTACAGAGTTGGGGTTTCCAACTTCAGCCATTGCTTTAATTACTTCCATCGAGTCGTAGCACAATTGCATTACTTTAAATGGAACTTCTGTTGCATATTTTGTAGCATCCTGAATTGCAGCTGTTCTCGCTTTCTTTTCTTCATCCGTAGCTTTCGGCAAGCTAAATGCATTCATGATTTTATTAAACGCATTGGTGTCTTCATCCACCATTTTTAATAATTCATTTTTGTAGTGCTGACCTTTTTCTGCCCAATCCGAAAACTCTTTCCAACGCTCATCCCAACCTGGTTTGTGTGATGATAAATTTGCAACCATTGTTCCTAAGGAAATTCCTAAAGAGCCAATGTATGCAGAAATAGAGCCTCCACCAGGTGCTGGACTTTCACTTGCTGTTTCATCTGCAAATTCAGTCAGGTTCATTTTTATTAAACGTGCTTTGCTATCATCTTTTAATAAATATTCAATGATACGTTCTTCTGCTTTGAAAGGTGCTAACTCATCTAATCCTAATGATTTTACAGCAATTTTGATCAATTCTTTTTCGGAAACTCCAATAGAACGATTTTGTTTTTGTAAGAAATATTTTCCTGCATCCAACATTGCTTTTAATGGAATCAATCCTACTAATTCAGAGCCTGTAACACGAATACCTCTTTCAGTAGCACTACGGCATACCTCATCGAATGCAATGTGAACTGGAGTAATATTGATATTCGTAAGGTTCATGGATATTTGTGCAACTCCATATTCTTCGATGTACCAACCAATTGCTTTTACTGATTTTAGTGTTCCTGGAATGTTTACAGGATTCCCTTTTTCATCGGTTACAATTTTTCCTGTAACAGGATTTCCTTCACGCTTTACTCGTCCTGCTTCACGAACATCAAATGCAATAGCATTGGCTCTACGAGTAGAAGTTGTGTTTAGGTTAATGTTATAGGCAACAAGAAAGTCTCTCGCTCCAATAACGGTAGAGCCAGCTTTTATAGAATGTTCCGCTGGACCAAAATCGGGTTTCCATTCAGGTAATTTTATTTTTTTGAAAAAGCCTTCGTACTCACCAGCGCGGATAACTGAAAGATTGTTTCGTTCTTTATTTTTTTGAGCAGCTTCATATAAGTAAACAGCAATGTTTAATTCTTTACCAACACGCTCACCTAATTTCTTTGCGTATTCCGCAGTTTCTTCCATGCTAATACCCGCAATAGGAATCAATGGACATACATCGGTTGCACCCATGCGTGGATGTTCACCTTTGTGTTTACTCATATCAATTAATTCACTCGCTTTTTTGATTGCTAGAAATGCTGCATCAATAACCGCTTGTGGGTTTCCTACAAATGTTACAACAGTTCTGTTCGTTGCTTTACCTGGATCAACATTTAGTAATTTAACACCATCAACCGATTCAATTTCATTTGTAATTTGTTTGATGATGTTCATATCGTTCCCTTCACTGAAATTAGGGACACATTCAATTAATTGGCTCATACGTATTATTTTAAAATTTCTGGTAATTGTTCTTTTGTTAATTCAGTTCCGGCAAGCTTCATCAAAAACACGGCTTT
Organism: Bacteroidota bacterium; assembly: GCA_016707685.1. Taxonomy (GTDB): domain Bacteria; phylum Bacteroidota; class Bacteroidia; order 2-12-FULL-35-15; family 2-12-FULL-35-15; genus 2-12-FULL-35-15. The sequence continues at coordinate 137,977 of JADJHE010000010.1, read as the reverse complement.
ACCATTTTCGAAATCTGTTTTCATTTCTTTTTTTAATACATCCATTAAATAGTCGTACTCACCAAACAGCTGTGTACTCAAGCCATTTACTTCTACTTTAATGTTCGGATGTTTTTTTACACGTTGAATAAAATCAATTACTTTGTTTGCATAATCATCCGTTAATGCATACATACTTATTTCTACAGTTGCTATCATGTTTATTTATTTAATTCTGCAAATACTTTTGCTGCTTTAAATTTCTTAGCAGCTTTTCCTACTTTGATAATTTTAATAGCAATTATTTCATCTCCTTGTTGAATAGTATTCACAACATCCTGTCCAGTTACCACGTGCCCGAATACCGTATGCCTTCCATCTAGCCAAGTTGTTTTAACATGTGTTATAAAAAATTGAGAACCATTGGTGCCAGGCCCTGAATTAGCCATTGATAATATGCCTGGGTCCAGTATGTTTTAAATCGGGATGAAACTCATCTTTGAATTTATAACCTGGTCCGCCTGTTCCATTCCCAGCAGGGTCGCCACCTTGAATCATAAAATTGGCAATAACACGGTGAAATTTTAATCCATTGTAAAATGGCACATTTTCTCCTTTTGAATTATTCTTTATTTTCCCTTCGGCTAAACCAACAAAGTTGGCAACAGTTAAAGGTGTTTTTCAAATTCAAGCTGAATTAAAATTTTCCCTTTTGTTGTTTCAATTTCTGCATATAGACCTTTTTCTAATTTAGGTTTTTTCTCTTTTGAAAATGAAGTAAGTGTAAGCAATAAAAGTGTAATTGCAAAAAGTGATTTTTTCATAATCAATAAATTGTTTTTTTAGAGGAAGTAAATTTAATAGAAATATGTAAAAACTGCTTTATTGTTGATAAAACATTAAATCATTTTTTATGAAAAGCACTTGCAGGTGTTATTTTTACCGCCATTAAACGAAATTCCTATAGAGGAGTTTTATCATTTTCTAGAAAAATTATTTTCAAATGAAAGTTTGTATTGCCGAAAAGCCGAGTGTTGCAAAAGAGATAGCCGAAATTGTTGGTGCAAAACAACGAAAGGATGGCTATTGGGAAGGGAATGGTTATCAGGTAACATGGACATTTGGGCATTTGTGTGAGTTAAAAGAACCGCATGAATACGATTCTGCTTATCGCCAATGGAACTTAAATATGCTTCCTATTTTGCCTTTGAAATTTGGAATAAAAGTGAAGAATGATAAAGGAATTGAAAAACAATTTAATATTATTTCAACCTTGTTCGAAAATGCTGAAGAGGTGATTAATTGTGGTGATGCTGGGCAAGAGGGAGAGCTGATTCAACGTTGGGTATTTGCAAAAGCAAATTGTAAAAAGCCGATGAAACGTTTATGGATTTCATCATTAACAGAAGAAGCTATTCGTGAAGGATTTACGAAACTGAAAGATGCAAAAGATTACGATAGCCTTTATTTTGCCGGTTATTCGAGAGCGGCTGCTGATTGGTTGTTGGGGATGAATGCAACACGTTTGTATACCATTAAATTTGGAAATGGAAATCGTCAGGTGCTTTCTGTAGGGCGAGTTCAAACGCCAACATTGGCAATGATTGTAGCACGACAAGTTGAAATAAATGCGTTTAAGTCGGCTGTATTTTTTGAATTAAAAACAAAATACCGTGATGTTATTTTTAATGCACAAATAGATCGATTTGTAGGTGATGAAAAACAAAAAGGAGAAGATCTTTTAAATTCAATAAAATCCGAACCCTTTGAAGTCACCTTGGTTGAAACCAAAAAAGGCAAAGAAAGCTCGCCTCGCTTGTTTGATTTAACAGCTCTTCAGGTGGAGTGCAATAAGAAGTTTGGCTTTTCGGCCGATGATACACTTAAAACGATTCAGAATTTATACGAAAAAAAATTAGTGACTTATCCTCGTGTTGATACAACGTATCTGCCCGATGATATGTATCCCAAAATACCTGGAATCATGCAAAGCATGGTGAATTACCAATCATTGGTAAAGCCATTGTTAGCAGAGCCAATCCGTAAATCTTCAAAAGTATTTGATGATAAAAAAGTAACCGACCATCATGCAATTATTCCAACAGATGTTAGAGCGCAAGGTTTAATAGGAGCAGAGGCAAATGTGTACGATGTTATTGCAAAACGATTCATTGCAGTGTTCTATAAAGATTGTGAAGTGTCGAATACAACGGTAATGGGTGCAGTAAAAGCAGTTGAATTTAAGGCTACTGGCCGACAAATTTTAGATGCAGGATGGCGTATTGTTTATGAAAAGGAAGCTGTTTCGGAAGAAGATGAAAAAGAAGAAACTCAACTTTTGCCGGAGTTTACACAAGGTGAAAAAGGACCACATGAAGCTTTTTTAAAAGAAGGGAAAACAACTGCACCCAAACCTTATACAGAGGCAACGTTGTTGAGAGCAATGGAAACAGCTGGTAAGCAAGTGGAAGACGAAGAGTTAAGGGATTTAATGAAGGATAATGGAATTGGTCGCCCGAGTACACGTGCCGCCATTATTGAAACATTGTTTCGAAGAAATTATATAAAGCGTGAGCGTAAAAACATTGTTCCTACCATAACGGGAATGGAACTTATTCATACCATTAATAATGAGTTGTTGAAATCGGCTGAAATGACTGGTAATTGGGAGTTTAAATTGCGTCAAATTGAAAAAGGAGAATACCAGGCGGAGCAATTTTTGCAAGAAATGAAGCAAATGGTAAGCGATTTAGTGGTGCAAGTAAAGAATGAGAGTAGTAAACGAATTTCAGTAGAGAGTGAAGAAAAAAAGTCGGCAAAGAAGAGTTCCGAATCAGTTGAATGTCCAAAATGTAAATCGGGAGCACTGCTAAAAGGCAAAACAGCATTTGGTTGTAGCAATTTTAAAAATGGATGTGATTTTAAAATTCCGTTTGAGTTAATGGGGAAAAAATTAACGGATGCACAATTAAAAACATTGGCAGAAAAAGGGAAAACACCTATTATAAAAGGATTTGACTTAGGTGGAAGTAAAAAGGATGGAATTCTAAAATTAGCTTCCGATTTTAATATAGAGTTTGAAGAGAAAAAAGCAAGTCCAGTAAAAGTGAAAGCAAAGAAAGAGGAAAGCCTACCTGTTGATGCACCAGCAATCTGTCCTAAATGTAAAGAAGGAAAAGTGATTAAAGGAAAAGCTGCCTATGGTTGTAGCAACTGGAAAACTGGTTGTGATTGGCGTTTGGCTTTTTAGTTCTTAATAAATTTTTGAATAAAAATTTCGTTCTCCGTTTGTATTTGTAATAAGTAAACGCCTTGTTGCAAACCTTCCAAATTAATACTTGTAGCTTGTTTTTCAGTTGCAAGCTCTATGATTTTTTTTTCCTAGCAAATCGGTTATGAATACCTGAAACGGTTCGTTTTTTAACAACTCAATTTGTATGCTATTGTTAGCAGGATTTGGATAAATTTTAGGCGTATTCGTTTCATTATTTACTTGAATAGAAGTAGGGATGTTTCGATAGCGTAAAAAAAGCTTGAAAATTCCTCCTTGTTTTTTGTGGTAATAAATTTTGCTTTTGTCGGCCGATACCGTTGCTGCCTCCGGTAATTCGCCTGTTGGAGATGATACCAAAACACTTGGTGCACCAAAAGCAGCACTTGTAGTTAGGCGTGAAGACACACAAATTTCGGTATTGACTGAATTATGCATTAATCGAGTAAAATAAAGTTCCAAGCCATCTTCGCTCAGTTGCGGAGCATAAACAATGTAGTTTGTAGTATCATTAATAGCAGCTAAAATACTTGCGGAATTCGAGTCTTTCATAAAGGTAGAATCGTTTACTTTATTAGCAATCCCCAATGCTGCTTTACATGGTACGCCACCGCAATTATTAAAAAGTGCATTGCTATAATACAATTGATTACCAAAATTTGTAATGGCAGCATCCATGATTAACCAGCCGGGTGAATAGATGTAAAAATCGCCATGTACGCGACCATAGTTGGTGTATCCCGATTGTAGGAATCGGATGCGGTGAAGGTTGTCGAAATCAACAGGGTAATTACGTGTCGAAACCCAGTAAAAATTGTTTGCAGTATCTACTGAAGCAACTCCATCTAATCGAGGAGTAATTGTTTGGTTAACAATTGGGACTTGACCAACCAAGGAAAAGGTGCTGTCGTTGATTTTTCCACCATAAAAGAGGCTGGTTGTAATACCATCGTTTAAGCTATTAAAAAATAAGGCATTTCCATCGGGAGAAAGGTGTGGTTCCATTGCATCAAAATTTACTGAAATGAAATTCACCGGAATTTCGGGTCCGAATGAAGGATTTTGTTGAGCCAGTAAACTGTTTATGACACAAATGCAAGAAAAAAACAAACGATTTTTCATATTGGAAATTTAAATTTCACGAAAATTACTTTAAAAAAGCGATTTTTAAAATTAGGAGAAATATTTTCAAAAAGCATCTTTTTTAGAAAATAATTGATAAATTTTTATCCATTTTAAAAAGATAAAAATCAATATGGAAAAGGATTTCAGCAACTCTAATCGCTAAAAATCAAAATATACACGAAAAAAAGTGTATTTTTTTTCAACTTACTGTTGTTTGTAACAAAAAATTTTTACCTTTGCCCTCCCCAAAAAAGCGGGGGTGTATTTTATTTATAACAAAAATTGATTAAAAAATAAAACCGAAAAATGCCTACAATACAGCAATTAGTGCGTAAAGGAAGATCTAGAGCGGTTAACAAAAGTAAATCTGCAGCTCTTGAATCTAGTCCACAAAAACGTGGAGTTTGTACTCGTGTGTACACAACTACACCAAAAAAACCAAATTCGGCAATGCGTAAAGTTGCCCGTGTTCGTTTAACAAACAAACAAGAGGTTACTGCATACATCCCGGGAGAAGGGCATAACTTACAAGAACACTCGATTGTGTTGATTCGTGGTGGAAGGGTAAAAGATTTACCAGGTGTTCGTTACCATATCGTTCGCGGTGCATTAGATACTTCAGGAGTTGAAGGTCGTAACCAAAGACGTTCTAAATACGGAACTAAAAAACCTAAAAAAGGAGCAGCAGCTGCACCTGCTAAGAAAAAATAATTAGAAAACTAGTAATTTCAAAAGACTAAAATGAGAAAGTCAAGAGCTAAAAAAAGAATTCTGTTGCCAGATCCTAAATTTAACGATGTGTTGGTAACGCGTTTTGTAAACAACTTAATGTACGATGGTCAAAAAAACACTTCATTTGAAGTATTTTATGAAGCAATCGATGTAGTTCAAAAACGTACTGAACAAGATGGTTTAGAAGTTTTCAAAAAAGGATTAAGCAATGTTACTCCATCTGTTGAGGTTCGTAGCCGTAGAGTTGGTGGTGCTACTTTTCAAATTCCTTCAGAGATCCGTCCTGAAAGAAAAGTGTCAATGGGTATCAAATGGATGATTCTTTACGCTCGTAAACGTAATGAGAAATCAATGGCTCAGAAATTAGCTGGTGAAATCATTGCAGCTTCTAAAGAAGAAGGCGCTGCTTTCAAAAAGAAAGAAGATGTTCATAAAATGGCTGATGCGAATAAAGCATTCTCTCACTTTAGATTTTAATTAAATAATATACACAACTGAAATGTCAGATTTAAAATATACAAGAAATATTGGGATTGCTGCTCATATTGATGCTGGTAAAACAACAACAACAGAGCGTATTCTTTATTATACAGGCGTTAACCATAAAATTGGTGAGGTGCATGATGGAGCTGCTACTATGGACTGGATGGTTCAAGAGCAAGAGCGTGGTATAACAATCACTTCTGCTGCAACTACCTGTTTTTGGAATTACAGAGATAACAAATACAAAGTTAATATCATCGATACTCCAGGTCACGTGGATTTTACCGTCGAGGTAAACCGCTCCCTGCGTGTATTGGACGGTCTGGTGTTTTTGTTTTCAGCAGTTGATGGTGTTGAGCCACAATCTGAAACAAACTGGAGATTAGCAAACAACTATAACGTAACTCGTTTAGGTTTCGTAAATAAAATGGACCGTTCTGGTGCTGACTTTTTAAGTGTTGTAAAACAAGTTAAAGAAGTATTAGGAGGTAATCCATTACCATTACAATTACCAATTGGTGCAGAAGAAACATTCAAAGGAGTTGTTGATTTGATCAATAACCGTGGAATTGTTTGGAATGAAGCAGATAAAGGGATGACTTTTACTGAAGTTCCAATTCCAGATGATATGTTAGAAGACGTAGCAGAGTGGAGAGGTAAATTGTTAGAAGCAATTGCTGAATTTGATGAATCATTGATGGAAAAATTCTTTGAAGATCCAAATTCAATTACAGAAGCAGAAGTTTTAGCAGCATTGCGTCAAGCATGTTTAGCAAATAAAGTTGTACCAATGGTTTGTGGATCATCTTTCAAAAACAAAGGTGTTCAAACAATGTTGGATTTAGTTATGGAATTAATGCCTTCTCCATTGGATAAGGACGTTACTCACGGAACTAATCCTGATACAGATGAGCCAGTTACACGTAAGCCAGATGTAAATGAGCCTTTCACAGCGCTTGCATTTAAGATTGCAACCGATCCATTTGTTGGTCGTTTGTGTTTCTTCCGTGCATATTCTGGTCGTTTAGATGCAGGTTCATACGTTTTGAATACACGTAGTGGTAACAAAGAACGTATTTCTCGTATCTTCCAAATGCATGCAAACAAACAAAATGCTATCGAATTTATCGAAGCAGGTGATATTGGAGCGGCAGTTGGATTTAAAGATATCCGTACAGGTGATACATTGTGTGATGAAAAACACCCAATTGTATTAGAGGCGATGAATTTCCCTGAGCCAGTTATTGGTATTGCTATTGAGCCAAAAACTCAAGCAGATCTAGATAAATTAGGAGTTGCATTAAATAAATTAGCTGAAGAGGATCCTACTTTCCGTGTTAAAACGGATGAAGATAGCGGACAAACAATCGTAAGCGGAATGGGTGAGCTTCACTTGGAGATTATCGTTGACCGTTTAAAAAGAGAGTTTAAAGTTGAGGTGAATCAAGGTGCTCCTCAAGTATCATACAAAGAGACAATCAATGGTTTAATTGAACACCGTGAAGTTTACAAAAAACAATCAGGTGGTCGTGGTAAATTTGCCGATATTAAATTTGTTGCATCTCCAGTTGATGCTGATTGGGATATTTCAAAAGATGGATTACAATTCATCAATGAAATCTCTGGTGGTAATATTCCTCGTGAATTTATCCCTGCAGTAGAAAAAGGATTCCGTCAAGCAATGGTAAACGGTGTATTAGCTGGTTACCCAATGGATTCATTAAAAATTCGCTTGATTGATGGTTCATATCACAATGTCGATTCAGATGCATTATCTTTCGAGATTGCAGCTCGTACAGCATTCCGTGAAGCATTGCCAAAATGTAAGCCAGTATTGTTAGAGCCAATCATGAAAATTGAGGTTTTAACTCCAGAGCAAAACATGGGTGATGTAGTAGGTGACTTAAACAAACGTAGAGGTCAAATTGAAGGAATGGATTCTAAAGGTGTTACTCAAGTTATCAAAGCAAAAGTTCCATTGTCTGAAATGTTTGGTTATGTAACTCAGTTACGTACTATCACTTCTGGTCGTGCAACAAGTACTATGGAATTTGATCACTATGCAGAAACTCCTCGCAACATTGCAGATGATGTAATTGCAAAAGCAAAAGGTAAATCAGCAGAAAAAGTATAATTATCTAACGTTCTTTATATCTAAATTATGAGTCAAAAAATCAGAATCAAATTAAAGTCTTACGACTTCAACTTAGTTGACAAGTCAGCAGAGAAAATTGTAAAAACAGTGAAAATGACAGGTGCTGTAGTAAGTGGACCAATTCCATTGCCAACACAAAAGAAAATCTACACTGTGTTACGTTCACCACACGTTAACAAGAAAGCGCGTGAGCAATTTCAACTTTGTTCATACAAAAGATTGTTAGATATCTACAATTCAACTTCTAAAACTGTTGATGCTTTAATGAAATTAGAGTTACCAAGTGGAGTAGAAGTAGAAATCAAAGCATCGTAATTAATAAGTAGTAAATAATAATAATTAAATAAAATGTCTGGAATAATAGGTAAAAAAATTGGAATGACCAGTATCTTCGGTGCCAATGGTAAATATATACCATGCACAGTTATCGAAGCTGGTCCTTGCGTTGTTACGCAAGTAAAAACCTTGGAGAAAGACGGATACGCTTCAGTTCAGTTATCATTCGATGAGAAGAAAGAGAAACATACTTCTTCTGCAATGAAAGGTCACTTTTCTAAAGCCGCTACCACTCCTAAACGTAAAATTGTTGAATTCAAATACTTTGATGCAGCAAAAAACATTGGTGAAGCAGTAACTGTAGATTTATTTGCAGAAGGTGATTTCGTAGATGTTGCAGGTACATCAAAAGGTAAAGGTTTTCAAGGTGTTGTAAAACGTCACAACTTTAGTGGTGTTGGTCACGCTAACAAATCTCATGGTCAGCACGATAGAGAAAGAGCTCCAGGATCATTAGGAGCATCATCATGGCCTTCTCGCGTATTCAAAGGAATGCGTATGGCAGGTCGTATGGGTGGAAACCGTGTTAAAATCCAAAACTTAGAGGTAGTAAAAGTGATTGCAGATAAAAACCTATTATTAGTAAAAGGTTCTATCGCAGGAGCAAAAGGTTCATACGTTATAATTGAAAAATAAAATGGAAGTATCAGTAGTAAATATTAGCGGTAAAGCTACTTCTAAGAAGGTAAGCTTAAACGATGCAATCTTTGGCATTGAGCCCAATGACCACGCCATTTATTTGGATGTTAAACAACATTTAGCAAATAAACGCCAAGGTACTCACAAATCAAAAGAAAGAAATGAAGTATCAGGGTCAACTAAAAAATTAAAGAAACAAAAAGGAACTGGTGGAGCACGTGCTGGTAGTATCAAGTCTGGTACAATCGTAGGTGGTGGTCGTATTTTCGGTCCACGTCCAAGAGATTATTCTTTTAAATTAAATAAAAAATTAAAACGTTTAGCTCGTATTTCTGCTTTAACATACAAAGCAAAAGAAAGTAGCATCACAATTTTGGAAGATTTCAACTTCGATGCTCCAAAAACTAAAAAATACGCAGATTTAATCAATAATTTAAAGCTTTCAGACAAAAAAACATTGTTAGTGTTGGGAGATTCAAATAAAAATGTATATTTGTCGTCCCGAAATTTAACCAATGCAAAGGTTGTAACTGCTTCAGATCTAAATACTTACGATATTTTGAACGCACAAAACCTTTTATTAGTAGAGAGCTCGGTAGTTGAAATTGAAAATTTATTAGGCAATAAATAAGATGAGCATAGTAGTAAAACCGGTTATAACCGAGAAAATGACAGCCCAAGGCGAAAAACACAATCGCTATGGATTTGTAGTTGCTAAAACAGCTAACAAAGTGGAAATTAAATCTACTGTAGAAAAACTTTACGGTGTATCTGTTGAGTCAGTAAACACTCAAAATTACATAGGAAAAGTAAAAACCCGTAACACTACCAAAGGTATGGCTATCGGACGTGTAAATAAGCACAAAAAGGCGATTGTTACCTTAAAAGCAGGTGAGACAATTGATTTTTACGCAGGTATCTAAAAATAAAATAAAGAGAAGAAGAAATGGCTTTAAAGAAATTAAGACCCTTAACACCCGGACAGCGTTTTAAATTAGTTAGTGATAACGCTGATATTACAGCTAGTAAACCAGAAAAAAGTTTACTATTACCTGTAAAAAAATCCGGTGGACGCGATAATACTGGGAAAATGACTATGCGTTACATCGGTGGAGGTCACAAGCAACAATACCGTATTATCGACTTTAAACGCGATAAAGCTGGTGTTCCTGCTACTGTAAAAACGATTGAGTACGATCCAAATCGTACTGCTCGTATTGCATTAGTTGCTTATGCTGATGGAGAAAAACGTTACATTATTGCACCAAACGGATTGCAAGTTGGACAAAAGATTGTATCTGGTCCAGGTGCAGCACCAGAGGTAGGTAACGCTTTATTATTATCTGAAATTCCTTTAGGAACAACCATTCATAACATTGAATTACGTCCTGGTCAAGGAGCTATCATGGCTCGTAGCGCAGGTTCATATGCACAATTAAGTGCACGTGATGGTAAATACGCTGTAATTAAAATGCCTTCAGGTGAAACGCGTATGATCTTAATCACTTGTATGGCTACAATTGGTTCTGTATCAAATGCAGATCATAACCTAGAAGTTAGTGGTAAAGCTGGTCGTACACGTTGGCAAGGTCGCAGACCGAGAACTCGTCCGGTAGCAATGAATCCTGTCGATCATCCTATGGGTGGTGGTGAAGGTAGAGCTTCTGGTGGTCACCCTCGTTCACGCAAAGGTGTTCCTTCTAAAGGATACAAAACTCGTTACCCTAAAAAGGCTTCGAACAAATACATTATCGAAAAGCGTAAAAAATAATATTAACATGGTTTAATGGTCCGCCTAGGCGGATTCACAACTAAAAAACAAAAGAAATGGCACGTTCATTAAAAAAAGGTCCTTTTATCGACTGGAAACTTGAGAAAAAATTATTAGATCTTCAAGCTTCAGGTAAAAAAACTGTAATCAAAACTTGGTCACGTAGATCAATGATCTCTCCAGATTTCGTTGGATTAACAGTAGCAGTTCATAACGGAAATAAATTTATTCCTGTTTATGTAACAGAAAACATGGTAGGTCACAAGTTCGGGGAGTTTGCTCCAACAAGAACTTTTAGAGGACATGCTGGAAATAAAGATAAAGGTTCTAAATAATTAAGATTATAAAATAACAAAGAAATGGGTGTTAGAAAACAACAAGCAGCGGACGCACGTAAAGAGGCAAATAAATCAAGATACTTTGCAGTATTGAAAAATTGCCCTACATCTCCCCGTAAAATGAGATTGCTAGCTGACCTTATAAGAGGTAAAGAAGTATACATGGCATTGAATTTATTAAAATTCAATCCGAAAGAAGCGTCAGGAAGATTAGAAAAATTGTTAGCATCAGCAATAGCAAACTACGAAGCGAAAACAGGTGAGCGTCCAGAAGGAAGCAACTTAGTAGTGAAAGAAGTATTTGTGGATAGCGCAATGCAAATGAAACGTTTGAGAACTGCTCCACAAGGGCGTGCAAACCGTATCAGAAAACGTTCTAACCACGTTACGATAGTAGTAGATAAGAAACAAGAAGCAACAACAACTAAATAATAATTATTTAAATGGGACAAAAAGCAAATCCGATAGGCTTACGTTTAGGCATCATTAAAGGATGGGATTCTAACTGGTATGGCGGAAAAAATTTCTCTGACAAATTAGTAGAAGATAATAAAATCAGAACTTACTTGAAAGCTCGTTTAGCAAAAGCTAGCATTTCAAAAATTGTAATTGAGCGTACTGTAAAAATTATTACTGTTACAATCAATACATCTCGCCCAGGAATTATTATTGGTAAAGGTGGACAAGAGGTTGACAAAATCAAAGAAGAGTTGAAGAAAATCACTAAGAAAGATATTCAAATCAACATCTTTGAAATTAAACGCCCTGAGTTAGACGCTCGTTTAGTTGCTGATAGTATTGCTCGTCAAATTGAAGGACGTGTTTCTTTCCGTAGAGCTGTTAAAATGGCGGTAGCTTCAACCATGAGAATGGGTGCAGAAGGTATCAAAGTTAAATGCTCTGGTCGTTTAGCAGGTGCTGAAATGGCGCGTGTTGAAGGATACAAAGAAGGACGTACTCCATTACATACATTACGTGCGGATATTGATTACGCATTAGGTGAAGCACATACAACTTACGGTCGCATTGGTGTTAAAGTATGGATCTGTAAAGGTGAAGTATACGGAAAACGCGATTTGTCTCCAAACATTGGAAGCAATGCAGCTGGTGCTAAAGACAAAAAAGTAGGAGCTCCTCAAGGTGGTGCACCGAAATTTGCTAAAGGCGGTCCAAGAAAAGGCGGAAACGATAGAAGAAACGCCAAATAATTTATAAGTAAAGGTATAATTGATTTAATAAATATAGAACAAGATGTTACAGCCTAAAAGAACGAAGTTTAGAAAGATGCACAAAATGAAAATGAAAGGTGACGCTAAGCGTGGCGACCAACTTTCATTCGGTTCATTTGGTTTAAAGGCAACGGAAGGCTGCTGGGTAACAGCACGCCAATTAGAAGCTGCAAGGGTTGCAGTAACACGTTTCATGAAACGTGAAGGTCAAATTTGGATCAGAGTATTTCCTGATAAACCAATTACTAAAAAACCTGCAGAGGTTCGTATGGGTAAAGGTAAAGGTGCTCCAGAATATTGGGTAGCAGTAGTAAAACCAGGTCGTATCATGTTCGAAGCAGAAGGTGTACCAATGGATATTGCTAAAGAAGCATTGCGTTTAGCAGCTCAAAAATTACCAGTAACTACAAAATTTGTTGTAAGAAGAGATTATTCAGCTGAAGCTTAATAATAACAGAAATCAACAGTAATAAACAAAGAAAATGACACAAGCAGATATCCAACAACTTTCAACAAGCGATCTTCGTGAGAGAGTTAAAGACGAAAAAAATGCTTTAGCTAAATTAAAGCTAAACCATGCAGTATCTCCTATTGAAAGTCCTGCAAGAATTACAGCAAGCAGAAAAACAGTAGCAAGATTACAAACCGAACTTCGTAAAAGAGTTTTAGCAGAAGCAAAAAAATAATTTCAGAAAATGGAAGAAAGAAATTTAAGAAAAGAAAAAATTGGCTACGTTACCAGCAATAAAATGGACAAGTCAATTGTAGTATCAGTAGAACGTAAAGTGAAACATCCTAAATACGGGAAGTTCGTTAATAAGTCAACAAAATTTGTTGCTCATGATGAAACAAACACTTGCAATATTGGTGATACTGTAAAAATCATGGAAACTCGTCCAATGAGCAAAAGCAAATGCTGGAGACTTGTTGAAGTAGTTGAAAGAGCGAAATAATTTTTCAAATGTTTGAGATTGCGCTAGGCTAAGAGGCTTATCAATCCAAATTAATAGTAATAAAAACAGAAAATGGTACAACAGGAATCAAGATTAATAGTAGCTGATAACAGTGGCGCTAAAGAAGTGCTAGTTATCCGTGTACTTGGAGGAACCAAAAAACGTTACGCATCCATTGGTGATAAAGTAGTGGTATCCGTAAAGCATGCATTACCTTCTGGTAACATCAAAAAAGGTGCTGTTACAAAAGCAGTAGTGGTAAGAACAAAAAAAGAAATTAGCCGTCCGGATGGTTCATACATTCGTTTTGACGATAATGCAGTAGTATTATTAAATGCTGCTGACGAGCTAAGAGGAACGCGTATTTTCGGACCGGTTGCTCGTGAATTGAGAGATAAGAACTTTATGAAAATTATTTCATTAGCTCCGGAAGTACTATAAAAATAGAAAATAGTTAAGAAAATGCAAAACAAATTACATATCAAAAAAGGCGATTCTGTAAAAGTAATCGCTGGAGAAGCCAAAGGCAAAGAGGGGAAAGTATTGTCAATTGACAGAGCTAAGAACCGTGCTTTTGTTGAAGGCGTTAACGAAGTGTCTAAACACACGAAACCAAACGCGAAACATCCTCAAGGAGGAATTGTTAAACAAGAAGCTTCTATTCATATCTCTAATTTAATGGTTGTTGAGCCAGGAACTGGTAAAACTACTCGTGTAGGCCGTAAATTAGATGAAAAATCAAATAAATTAGTACGTTACTCAAAAAAGTCAGGGGAGGTAATTAAATAATGGCTTATTCACCACGTTTAAAAGACAAGTACAAAGCGGATGTAATTCCAGCTTTACAGAAAAAATTTAGCTATAGCAGCTCAATGCAAGTTCCAAAATTGGAAAAAATTTGTGTGAACCAAGGTGTTGGTGATGCTGTATCTGACAAAAAATTAATTGAAGGTGCAATCAAAGAAATGACTACTATTACTGGTCAAAAAGCAGTTTCAACAGTTTCAAAGAAAGATATTTCTAACTTCAAACTTCGTAAAGGTGTTCCTATCGGAGTGAGAGTAACTTTACGTGGAGATACCATGTATGAGTTTTTAGATCGATTAATTTCCGTAGCTTTGCCACGTATTCGTGATTTTAGAGGAATCAATGAAAAAGGTTTTGATGGAAATGGTAACTACACATTGGGTGTTACTGAACAAATCATCTTCCCAGAAATTGATATCGATAAAGTTAGCAAAATAATGGGTATGGATATTACCTTTGTAACTTCAGCAAAATCTGATGGAGAAGCATTAGCATTGTTAGCAGAATTCGGATTACCATTTAAAAACCAAAAAAAATAATATAAGCAGATGGCAAAAGAGTCAATGAAAGCAAGAGAAGTTAAACGTAAGAAACTTGCTGATTTACACGCTGAGAAAAGAGCAGCTTTAAAAGCTGCAGGTGATTTCGTTGGATTACAAAAACTTCCAAGAGCTTCATCTCCAGTTCGTCAACGTAACCGTTGTAAATTAACTGGTCGTCCAAGAGGTTATATGCGTCAATTTGGTCTTTCACGTAACACATTCCGTGAAATGGCACTTGATGGTATGATCCCAGGCGTTACAAAAGCAAGTTGGTAAGCACAAACCAACAGGCTATATAAAGTAGAGTATTAATATAATTATCCTGCGTGCGGGATAACATATAAACCAAAATAAAATGACAGATACAATATCAGATTACCTCACTCGCGTGAGAAATGCTATTAAAGCAAACCACAGAATCGTAGAAATCCCAGCTTCTAATCTAAAAAAAGAGATTACAAAAATTCTTTTCGAAAAGGGATATATCTTAAATTACAAATTTGAAGATACAACAACTCAAGGCTCAATCAAAATTGCTTTGAAGTATCATCCAGTAACTAAACAATCAGCTATTAAAAACTTACAGAGAATTTCTTCTCCAGGTTTACGTCAGTATGCTGGTTCTCGTGAAATTCCACGTGTATTAAATGGTTTAGGTATTGCCATCCTATCTACTTCTAAAGGTGTTATGACTGACAAAGAAGCGAAGACTCAAAAAGTTGGTGGCGAAGTTTTATGTTACGTTTATTAATCTTTAGGAGGAAAGAACATGTCAAGAATAGGTAAGTTACCAATTGCACTTCCGAAAGGAACAGAAGTTAGCATTTCAGATAAAAATGTTATCACAGTTAAAGGACCAAAAGGTACATTAACTCAAAATATAGATTCAGCAATCACTTTAACAAACGAAGATGGTACATTAGTATTAGCTCGCGCAACTGAACAAAAACGTCATAAAGCATTACATGGTTTATATCGTTCATTAGTTGCTGGAATGGTTAAAGGTGTTAGCGAAGGTTACAAAACAGAACAAGAATTAGTAGGGGTAGGTTACCGTGCTACTAACAAAGGTCAATTATTAGAATTGTCTTTGGGTTATTCTCATAACGTAACATTTGATTTGCCAGTTGAAATTAAAGTTACTACAACTGCTGAAAAAGGACAAAATCCAAAAATTATTATGGAATGTGCTGATAAGCAATTAATAGGAATGGTTGCTGCAAAGATTCGCTCATTGCGTAAACCTGAACCGTACAAAGGTAAAGGTATTAAATTCGCTGGTGAGGTATTGAGAAGAAAAGCAGGTAAATCAGCAGGTAAATAATAAATAAGAACATTAATTATCGGCCAAATCCGATATAAATAATAAATAAAATGGCAATCACAAAAGAGTACAGAAGAAACAGAATTAAGCAACGTATCCGCAAAGTAGTTAGCGGTGATGCTCAAAGTCCAAGACTTACTGTTTTTAGAAGTAATAAAGGTATTTATGTTCAGTTAATTGATGATAATTCAGGAAAAACACTTCTTGCTGCTTCATCTGCCGATAAAGGCATTGCTGATTCTAAAGTGAACAAAATTGACCAAGCGAAATTGGTTGGTAAAGCAATCGCTGAAAAAGCGAATGGCGCTGGTATCACTTCAGTTCGTTTCGATAGAAATGGCTATTTATACCATGGTCGTGTTAAATCATTGGCAGAAGCTGCACGTGAAGCAGGACTAAAATTCTAATTAAATTATTAAAAATTAAAAACTTTATATCGTGTCAAACGCAAACGTAAAAAGAGTAAAATCAAGTGATATCGAACTAAAAGATAAACTTGTTAGCATTCAACGTGTAACCAAAGTTACTAAAGGAGGTAGAAACTTTACATTTTCTGCAATCGTTGTTGTAGGGAATGAAAAAGGAATCGTAGGTTACGGTTTAGGAAAAGCAAAAGAGGTTACTGATGCTATTACTAAAGGTATCGAAGATGCTAAAAAGAATTTGATCAAAGTTGCAATCGTAAAAGGAACAGTTCCTCACGAACAACTTGGTAAATTCAGTGGTTCTGTTGTTTTCTTAAAACCAGCAGCTCACGGAACAGGTGTTATCGCAGGTGGTGCGATGCGTGCAGTACTAGAAAGCGTTGGTGTTACTGACGTATTGGCTAAATCAAAAGGTTCTTCAAACCCTCACAATGTGGTTAAAGCTACAATGGATGCGTTGATGAAAATGCGTGATGCTGCTACTGTTGCACAACAACGTGGTATCTCAATGGAAAAAGTATTTAACGGATAAAATGAGTTTAAAGTTCAAGTTTAAAGTTGAAAAACTTTAAGCGTTAAACTTTCAAACTTTTAACTAAAAATAAGATGGCAACAATTAAATTAAAGCAAATTAAAAGTGGTATCGACCGCCCAGAACGTCAAAAACGTACGTTACGTGCATTAGGATTTACCAAAATGAACCAAACAATCGAAAAAGAGGTAACTCCTCAAATCCTTGGAATGGTTAAAAAAGTAGCTCATTTGGTTACTGTTATTGAATAATAATATAGAGAAAAATTGAGTCGGAGATTTAGAGAATATTTAAATCGCTAATTCACCAAATCAACAAATTAAAAAATATAATTGATGAACTTAAGTAAATTAAAACCAGCAGAAGGTTCCGTAAAAAACGCAAAAAAACGTTTAGGTAGAGGTCAAGGATCAGGTAAAGGCGGAACTTCAACAAAAGGTCATAAAGGTGCTCAGTCACGTTCTGGATACTCTGCTAAAAGAGGATTTGAAGGTGGTCAGATGCCATTACAAAGACGTGTTCCTAAATTTGGATTTAAAAATATCAACCGTGTTGAATACCGTGGTATCAACTTAGATGTTATCCAAGGTTTAGTTGATAACAATAAAATTGAAACAATTGATTTAGCTTTCCTTATCGAAAAAGGATTGGCTCATAAAAACGACAAAGTAAAAGTATTGGGTCGCGGTGAGTTAAAATCAAAAGTTGAAGTAAAAGTACATGCATTCTCTGCTACTGCTAAAACAGCTATTGAAGCTAAAGGTGGAAGTGCAGTAGCAATTGAAAAAGCGTAATTTTACGCAATCCTAATTGATATATGAAAAACTTTATAAATACATTAAAAAACATCTGGAAAATTGAAGAGCTAAGAACTCGTATTCTAAATACGCTTGGCTTTATTTTAATTTACCGTTTGGGTTCTTACGTAGTACTTCCTGGTGTTAATGCTGATGCATTAGAGCAAGCTAATCAAGCTACTGATAGTGGTATTATTGGCTTAATCAATATTTTTGCGGGTGGAGCATTTTCACGTGCATCAATTTTTGGTTTAGGTATCATGTCTTACATCTCTGCATCTATCGTTATCCAATTGTTAGGAATGGCATTGCCTTATTTCCGCAAAATGCAAATGGAAGGGGAGAGCGGAAGAAAAAAGATCAACCAAATTACACGTTTTTTAACTGTAGTTATTACCATGGCGCAAGCTCCTGGATACATTGCAACACAAATTACAAACAAAGCAGGTGTTGTGCTTGATCCTAGTGGTTTCTGGTGGTTCCAAACTGTTTTAATCTTAATCACTGGAACAATGTTCGTAATGTGGTTGGGTGAAAAAATTACTGATAAAGGTATTGGTAACGGTATTTCTTTATTGATTATGATTGGTATCATTGCTCGTTTACCTTTCGCATTTATCTCTGAATTCGGTTCTCGTGTTAGTGGTGAAGGTGGAGGATTAATCATGATGTTAATTGAAATCGTTTTGTTGTTATTAGTAATTGTTGGTTCAATTATGTTGGTTCAAGGAACACGTAAAATACCGGTTCAATACGCTAAAAAAATTGTTGGAAACAAACAATACGGTGGAGTTCGTCAGTACATTCCATTAAAAGTGAATGCTGCTGGTGTAATGCCAATCATCTTTGCACAAGCAATTATGTTTATTCCTTTAACAATTGCACAAGCAGTTGGTTCTGATAATATCACTGGATTTGTTTCTACATTCTCTAACCACTATGGTTTTTGGTATAACTTAACTTTTGCAGCATTAATTGTAATCTTTACATATTTCTATACAGCTATTACCGTTAATCCTAATCAAATGGCTGAGGATATGAAACGTAATGGTGGATTTATCCCAGGAATTCAACCTGGTAAAAAAACAGCAGAATTTATTGATGCAGTTATGTCTCGTATCACATTCCCTGGATCATTATTCTTAGCATTAATAGCTATTTTACCTGCATTCGCTGTTAAATTAGACATCACACAAGAGTTCGCACAATTTTATGGTGGAACATCTTTATTGATTTTAGTAGGTGTTGTATTAGATACACTTCAACAAATAGAAAGTCATTTGTTAATGCGTCATTATGATGGATTAATGAAATCTGGAAGAATACAAGGTCGTACTTCTACTAGCATGACAAACGCATAATAAAACAAAAACGAAAGAGCGTGGCGAAGGATTTGTTTTATAAGACCAAAGAAGAAATTGAATTAATTAGAGAAAGTTCTTTACTTGTTGGAAAAACGTTGGCAGAGGTTGCAAAAGCAATTAAACCCGGAGTAACTACTTTGTCTTTGGATAAAATAGCATTCGAGTTTATTAGCGATAACAAAGCAACTCCCGCATTTTTAAATTATAATGGATTTCCGAATTCATTATGTATTTCCGTTAATGCTCATGTTGTTCATGGTATTCCCGGAAAATACGAATTGAAAGATGGTGACATTGTATCGGTTGATTGTGGTGTAGTAAAAAATACTTTTGTAGGCGATTCAGCATACACATTTGCAGTAGGAAATGTAAAACCTGAAATTTTGAACTTGTTAAAAGTTACAAAAGAAAGTTTGTACAAAGGCATTGAGATGAGTGTGGTTGGAAAGCGAATTGGTGACATTGCAGAAGCTGTTCAAACACATGCCGAAAGCAATGGATTTTCAGTAGTTCGTGAATTAGTAGGACATGGAGTAGGAAAGTACTTACACGAATCGCCTGAAGTACCAAATTATGGTAAAAAGAGAACCGGCTTAAAGCTGCAAGAAGGTTAGTAATTGCAATTGAACCAATGATCAATTTTGGTAAAAGAACAATTCTACAAGAGAATGATGGGTGGACAATACGTACTTCTGATAATTTACCATCAGCACACTTTGAACACACATTAGCAATAGGAAAAGACAAAGCCGATATTTTATCCAGCTTTGAATTTATAGAAGAAGTATTAAAAAATAAATAGTAAATTCTAAAAGAGGAATCATTAGAATTTAAAATAAAAAGATTAGAATTTTAAAAGAAAAGTATGGCAAAACAAGCGTCAATTGAGCAAGACGGAACTATTATCGAAGCGTTGTCAAATGCAATGTTTCGCGTTGAGCTTGAAAATGGACATGTGATTACAGCTCACATTTCAGGAAAGATGCGCATGCACTACATCAAGATTTTACCTGGTGATAAAGTAAAAGTTGAAATGTCGCCATATGATTTAACAAAAGGAAGAATTTCATACAGATATAAATAATAGATTGGGAATAAACCAAGCTGAAAAACAAAAAGTAAAAATGAAAGTTAGAGCATCAGTAAAAAAAAGAAGCACAGATTGCAAAATTGTTCGTAGAAAAGGACGCTTGTATGTAATTAACAAGAAGAACCCTAAATTCAAACAAAGACAAAAATAATTTTGTCCAGCATTTGGCATAAAAATTTTAAAAACATAATTAATTAAATAAAATGGCAAGAATTGCAGGTATTGACTTACCAAACAACAAAAGAGGTGAAATAGGTTTAACTTATATTTACGGAATCGGACGTTCAACAGCTCAAAAAGTTTTGACTGAAGCGGGAATTGATGTTAACATTAAAGTGAAAGATTGGAATGATGACCAATTAACAGCAATCCGTAATATCCTTAACGATAAATATAAATTAGAAGGTGCTTTACGTTCTGAAGTTCAATTACACATTAAACGTTTAATGGATATTGGTTCTTACCGTGGTATCCGTCACCGTGTTGGTTTACCAGTACGTGGTCAAACTACTAAAAACAACGCTCGTACTCGTAAAGGAAAACGTAAGACTGTTGCTAACAAGAAAAAAGTAACTAAATAGTAGTCCTCACCCCTTGTGTTGCTGATATACTGGGTATACCAAGGAAAGGAATTTTAATAAACAAAAAAACGGTTAACTGAAAAGTTAACGATCATTAAAAAACAAAAAATGGCAAAACAAAATCAATCAACTACTGCAGCTAAAGCAGCTGCTAAAAAAAGAGTTGTAAAAGTAGATGCTGTAGGTCAAGCGCACATTAACGCTACCTTTAACAACATCATCATTTCCTTAACAAACAATGCTGGTCAAGTTATTTCTTGGTCAAGTGCTGGTAAAATGGGATTCCGTGGTTCTAAAAAGAACACTCCATATGCAGCACAATTAGCAGCTCAAGATTGCGCTAAAGTTGCACACGATGCAGGTTTACGTAAAGTAAAAGTGTTTGTAAAAGGTCCAGGAGCTGGCCGTGAATCAGCAATTCGTACTATTGCAGGTGCAGGTATCGAAGTTTCTGAAATCATGGATGTTACACCAATTCCTCACAATGGTTGCCGTCCTCCAAAACGTAGAAGAGTTTAATCTTTAGTTTATTAACCAACGATTAAATCAAACAATATACAATTGAATCTTTAATTAGTAAAAAATAAAACAATGGCAAGATATACAGGTCCCAAATCAAAAATTGCAAGAAAATTTAGAGAACCAATTTTTGGTCCAGACAAAGCATTAGAAAAAAAGAACTACCCTCCAGGACAACACGGTTTATCTAAAAAACGTGGTAAACAATCTGAGTACGCAGTTCAGTTACAAGAAAAACAAAAAGCAAAATATACATACGGAATTTTAGAGCGTCAATTCGCTAAAATTTTCGACATGGCATCTCGTGCAAAAGGTATTACAGGTGAGGTTTTGTTACAATTAATCGAATCTCGTTTAGATAACGTAGTTTACCGTATGGGTGGAGTTGTACTCAAAATAATTGAGTATATTTGCACCCTTAATTTATCTATTCACAAATAATAAAACATACATATACAATGGCAATTTTAGCTTTTCAAAAACCTGACAAGGTTATAATGATTAACTCTAGCGAAACAGAAGGTCAATTCGAATTTCGTCCACTAGAGCCTGGTTATGGTATTACTGTTGGTAATGCTTTACGCAGAATTCTATTATCATCTCTTGAGGGTTATGCAATAACTACTATAAAAATTGAAGGTGTTGATCATGAATTCTCTACTATCAAAGGTGTTACCGAAGATGTTACTGAAATCATCCTTAACTTAAAGCAAGTTCGTTTTAAAAAGCAAATTGAAACTACTGACTTCGAAAAAGTAACTGTAAACATTACAGGTAAAAACCAATTAACTGCTGGTGATATCGGTAAATTTACTTCAAACTACCAAGTTTTAAATCCTGATTTAGTGATTTGCAACATGGAGTCAAATGTGAAAATTAAATTAGAAATCACTATTGATAAAGGTCGTGGATATGTTCCTGCAGAAGAGAACAAACCTGTTAACGCAAGTGCTGGTTTAATTCCAATCGATTCTATCTATACACCAATTAAAAACGTTCTTTACAGCATCGAAAACTACCGTGTTGAACAAAAAACGGATTACGAAAAATTGGTTATGAACATCACTACTGATGGTTCAATTCATCCAAAAGATGCTTTGAAAGAAGCTGCTAAAATTTTGATTCACCATTTCATGTTATTCTCTGATGAGCGTATCACTTTGGATACTGAAGAAAAAATGGCAACTGAAGAGTTTGATGAAACATCATTACACATGCGTCAGTTATTGAAAACTAAATTAGTGGATATGGATTTATCTGTTCGTGCTTTGAATTGCTTAAAAGCTGCAGATGTTGAAACATTAGCTGACTTAGTATCTTTCGCTAAACATGATTTGTTGAAATTCCGCAACTTCGGTAAAAAATCATTAACAGAGTTAGAAGACTTAGTTGCAAACAAAGGGTTAACCTTTGGAATGAACTTAGCAAAATATAAATTAGATAAAGAATAATTCGGATTTTGGATTCTGGATTTTAGATGTTGGACGTCTAATATCTAACATCTAATATCTAAATACTAAAAAGAAAATGAGACACGGAGATAAAATAAACAATTTAGGCAGAAAATCAGCTCACCGCAAGGCGTTGTTAGCGAATATGGCTAGTTCATTAATTCTGCACAAACGCATCAACACTACTTTGGCTAAAGCTAAAGCATTAAGAACTTACGTTGAGCCTTTATTAACAAAATCTAAAGACGATTCAACGCATGCAAGACGTACCGTATTTGCTTACTTAGGTAACAAAGATGCAGTTACAATCTTGTTCAAAGAAATCGCTTCTAAAATTGCTGACCGTCCAGGTGGATACACACGTATCATCAAAACTGGTAACCGTTTAGGTGATAACGCTGACACTTGCTTGATCGAGTTAGTTGATTTTAACGAAAATTTATTAGGTGCTAATGCTCCAGTTAAAGCAAAAGCTTCTAGACGTGGTGCTGGTAAAAAGAAAGCAGCAGCAAAAACAACTGATGCTACTGAGTCAACAGACGATAACGCAAAAAGTGAATAATTTGTGAAAATTAAAATTTCAATCATAAAAAGGATAAAGTAATTTTGCTTTATCCTTTTTTTTGTGTCCTAAACTATGAAATATACAGTAAAAGCCCCCGCAATTTTATTATTAGAAGATGGTAAAGCCTTTTATGGCAAAGCAGCAGGTAAAATTGGTACAACAGCCGGTGAAATTTGTTTTAATACAGGTATGACTGGTTACCAAGAGATTTTTACCGATCCATCTTACTTTGGCCAAATTATCGTTACTACCAACGTACACATTGGTAACTATGGTGTAAACGATGATGAAGTAGAATCGGATTCTATTAAAATAGCAGGATTGGTTTGTAAGCAATTTAATGATTTTCCATCCAGAAAACGCTCATCGGGCTCTTTAAAGGATTATTTTATTAATAATGGAACTGTGGCTATCTCAGATGTAGATACGCGTGCAATTGTAAGATATATTCGTGATAAAGGTGCAATGAACTGCATTATTTCCTCAGAAACCTTAGATGTTGAAGTTCTAAAAGAAAAATTAGCAAAAGTTCCTTCCATGGAAGGATTGGAATTATCATCAAAAGTAAGTACAAAAACACCTTACTTTTTTGGTGATGCAAGTGCAAAACACAAAGTAGCAGTTATTGATTTTGGAGTTAAACGAAATATACTACGCTCATTAGCAGAACGCGATTGTTATTTGCAAGTGTTTCCTCAAAAAACAAGTTTTGATGAAATGATGAAATGGCAACCTGATGGCTTTATGGTATCAAATGGTCCTGGCGACCCTTCGGTGATGCCCGATGAAGCAGCAATTGTAAAAAGTATCATCAATTCAAACGTGCCCACATTTGGAATTTGTTTGGGGCATCAATTGATTGCTGAAGCATCAGGAATTTCTACTTTTAAAATGCACAAAGGACATCGTGGTATTAACCATCCTGTAAAGAATTTGATTACTGGAAAAAGTGAAATTACTTCACAAAATCATGGTTTTGGTGTGAAAGCCGAAGATGTTGCGAAAGTGAAAAATATGGAAATAACGCATGTGAACTTAAACGATAATACCGTTGAAGGCTTGCGTTATACAGACAGAAATGTATTCTCTGTTCAATACCATCCAGAAGCATGTCCAGGTCCATACGATGCACGTTATTTGTTTGATGATTTTATAACAATGATTGCAAAAGTAAAATCAGAAAAAAAGGCGACTGTTACAGCGTAGATTTTATTTGTTGGTGATAACACCAACAAAGGCAAAAGATTAGTTGTGATAACACCAACTAAGGCGATAAATAGTAAGACATTATATTGAAGCCCTTGCAGGTGTTATCACCTGCAACATTAAACAGTTAAATTTCGTTGGTGATAACACTAATAAAGGCAAAAGATTAGTTGTGATAACACCAACTAAGGCGATAGATAGTAAGACATTATATTGAAGCCCTTGCTGGTGTTATCACCTGCAAGGGTTTATAAAAAACAGAAAAAAATGGCATTACCAAACGTATTTACAAAAGAAGTTAGCGAAGAATTAGTTAACAGAATAAACAAATTAACACCAGAAACAAAAGGTCTTTGGGGTAAAATGAGTGTGTCGCAAATGCTTGCTCATTGTGCCGTTACGTATGAATACGAATACGAACCAACCAAATACAAAGCACCAGGTGGATTTATGAAATTTATTTTGAAATTGGTTTTAAAGCCAATTGTAGTAAATGAAAAACCGTACAAGAAAAATTCAGGTACAGGTCCGGATTTTTTAGTGAAAGACGATAAGAATTTTGCTGCTGAAAAAGAACGTTTGATTGGATTTGTTCGCAAAACACAAGACTTGGGTGCCAAACATTTTGAGGGGAAAGTATCGCATTCATTTGGTCCTTTAACATCAGCCGAATACAATAATATGTTCTACAAACATTTAAATCATCACTTGAGTCAGTTTGGTGTGTAAATAAAATTGAATATAAAAAGCCCCTTTCCATAACAACGGAAAGGGGCTTTTCTTTTTAAACAAACATCATTAAACCACCAACAATAAGTATCTCCACTACAAATACGATAAGTCCGAATAAGATTCCTTTTCGGCCTGATTGATACAGCTTTTTAAAACTTACTTTTAATCCAATAGCAGCCATCGCTATGGTTAAAATAATTTTTCCGGCAGTATCCATCATTCCTAAAAAAGTATCAGGAAAATGGATGAATGATGTTAAAATGGTAATGCCAATGAAGCTCCATAAATACCAAGGCAAGCGAAAATGTTCTTTCCAGTTTTTTACATTGTCTTTATTCACTAAATAGTTAAAGAAAATAAGTGCGGGCGACAATAACGCAACACGAGCCAATTTGATAGTGATGGCAGCTTCGCCTACTTCATTGCTGATGGTATATCCCGATCCGGCAACATTTCCAACCGAATGAAGTGTTCCTCCTAAAAGCAAACCCATTTGTGTAGTACTTAAGTTCATTTTTACCAACACCAATGGCATTACAATCATTCCTATACTACCAAATAAATTAACAACTGCCATGGCAATTCCAACATCGTCTTTGTTTTTTGTAATACTTGGCGATAATGCTGCAATTGCAGATGAACCACAAATAGCGGTACCAAAGCCAACTAGCCAGCCCGTGGTGCCAGGACATTTTACCTTGATGGATAAATAATAAGTAAAAAGTAAAACCAATACAATCATAATGGCTATGATGCTAAAACTCATTACACCAATTTGTGCAATGTGTGTATAATTGATGCTGAATGCTAAAAATAAAATAGAAAGCTCAAGCAATTTGCTACTTGTAAAGCCGATACCTGATTGAAAATTTTCAGGAATTTTGATAACATTCCCTACAACCATACCAGCTAACAATGCCATTAATATGCTATTGAGGGCACCTGGAATAAGTACGGAACTGAAATAACTAATTAATCCAATGATGGTGGAAAGAAGAATGCCACGATACTCTGTTTGTAATTGTTTCATATAGATGATTTGCACCGCAAAGTTAAATAGCAGCTAAAGGATGTACAGTAACATTGGTCACAGAAGGGGTTGGTTTCGTGTTAAAATTAGAACCGCATGATTAAGGTATACTTTGCAGACGCAGACATCCTAATAAATGCATTTAAATGTTTGATGCAAGTCCTGTGGGACTTTAGGATATAATTATTAAGCTAAAAATAGAAAAAATGATGCTTGTGGAGAAGAAATTTCTATCAATGTAGAAGATAAAGATGTGAATGTATAAAGTGGTTGTGCTTTTGAAGAAGATGTTTTTATGAATGAAGGGTATAAATTTAAAGGACTTATTAAAAATTTATTTGCTTAATAAATGTAATTGTATTGTGTGTAGATAATTTTAATTTAAGAAAAGCTATGCAATAAAATTAAAAATGAGCGCGAGAACGGATAGTGTTATTGCAATAATATTGAGTGTATTTAGCAGCGTAGTGTGTGATGTCGATTTTTGTTTGCCATTAAATAAAGCATAAATTCCAGGAAGGACAAGTAAGGAAAATAGTGTAGCAGGAAACCACATGATGTAACAAAACTCGCAGCGTGTGCTTCTTGAAAAGAAGAAGCAAAAATAAACCATGAACTAAACGCTAGCAATCCTGTAAGAATTGTATTTATTAAACCTAATAAACGTGTTTTATTCATTGTTGCTTAAATGAATATCAAAAATAGAATATTTTGGGTGGATATGGAAATTGAAAAATCATTGCAAATTAATATTGTATTATGTACTTGCTGAACGTATTGGACGCTAGGCCTAACGAGGGCTACTGAATAATTAGCTTCCCTGTATTATTGTGTTGGTTAGAACTTAAAGTGAAAAAATATATACCACTTTTTAATTGGTTTCTTTCAAGCTTAAAGACATTAGTAGTTATGTTGTCAGTTTTTCTAACAATATCTCCTAATGAATTATAGAGCGTAAATGTATAATGATCGTTTTGCTTGTTTTCAAATTCTATGATTGTAGAATATTCAAATGGATTTGGAAATACACTTACAGAATTGCGGTTGTTCGCATTTTCATAAATATTAATAGTACATTCATTCTGTAAAATACCAATATTGTATGCGCCACCAGTTATTAATTCAGCTCTACTATCTCCATTTAAATCTCCTATTGCAGTATTCCCCCAACCAAGGCTATTGTTTGTATAATCGACATGAGGATCAAAAGTAACGGTTCCTGTAGAGCTGGTGTTTTTAAAAACAGAGTTGTTAGCCGAATTTAGATTAGATGTTGTAAGTTCAGGTTTCCCGTCACCATCTAAATCAGCAATAGCAATACTTAATGGTCCTGATGCAGTAGTGAAATTTACTTTTGGAGCGAATGACAGGTTGCCTATTGAAGATGTGTTTCGGAATACTGATACTGAATTAGAACCGCTGTTGCAAACGGCTAAATCAAGTTTTCCATCAAGGTCAACGTCACCCATCTGCACAACATAAGGCGAGTTACTTGTTATTAAATCTATTTTTGGTGCAAAAGAAATTGCACCAGTTGAAGATGTGTTTTTTAGTACACTTAATTTATTTGAGCTCATACAAGAAACACCTAAATCAGGTTTGGTGTCTCCATCCAAATCGCCAATTGCCAAGCTGTAGGCTCCATTGGATGTAGTAAAATCTATTTTTGAAGCAAAGGAAATGTTTCCTGTATTTGTTATGTTTCGGAATATTGATATTGAATTAGAATTAAAATTTGCCACAGCAACATCTAATTTGCCATCTGCGTCTAAATCGTTGATCGCAACTGAATAAGGTTTTGCGCCTGACAATAGTTCAATACTTTGAGTAAAAGAAATATTTCCAACAGTACTAATGTTTTTAAAAAATGAAACTGTGTCCGAATCGCTATTTGCTACCACTAGTTCCGGTTTCCCATCCCCGTCTAAGTCTCCGATTGCTATACTAACGGGATAGTATCTTGTTGGATAATTAATTTCAGCATCAAATGCAATATTTCCTGAAGTGCTAATATTTCTTAGGATTGAAACGAAACCGTTTTCACCTGCCCCTAGACGGTCGTCAACGGAAACAATATCTGTTAAGCCATCTCCATCTAAATCTCCGATTGCTACGCTGTTAATATTTGAACCAGCGGTGTCTGTTATATAGTTGTTGAAAAATGCTGGGTCACTACATGATATTGGTGTAACATTAAAAGGCATTAATGAATAAGACGTTAGCTGTGTTGTAATATCGTTACAGAAATGTATTGATAGTTTGCATTTTCAGGGACAACAACATTTAGACTGTTTACTGTTGCATTTGTAACTAATGCTTTTGTTGTTCCAAAATATACGATGTTATTTGTTGCAATTGAGTTGAAGTTATTACCAGTAAGAATCACAGGTGTATTTGTAGGGCCTGTTAAAGGTGAAAACGAATTAATAACTGGTTGTAGAAATGAACTTTGTGTTAAATAATAAGACAACTATAAATACTTGAAAATTTTTTTTCATGATGTTTTTTTGAATTTAATAGGGTAGTCTTTGCAAACAAATATATTCCATTTTTGCATTTATTAGGGCTTGTTGAAATCAATGTTGCCAGGCGCAATGTCTAAAAAGGCAATTGTCATTGCTTTATTACTAATAACAAATGTATCTTTTTTACTCAAATCTGCAATTGCCAAAAAGTATTGTTTCCTTACATCTCATAAATAAAAGAAGGCGCTAAAAATTTAGCGCCTTTTTTTATTTACAAATTTTACTTCTTCGGATAATTAATGGAATAATGCAAACCTACACTTTCTTTACGTTGACGAGCATGTTTAATGATGATGTAGGCCACATTAATTAAATTGCGTAGCTCGCATAATTTAGGTGAAATAGTGGTTTTTAAATACAAGGCTTCATTCTCTTTGTAAAGTATCTCTAATCGATCAAAAGCACGTTGCAAACGTAAATCGGAACGTACAATGCCCACATAATTGGTCATGATGGCTTGTACTTCTCTTAAACTTTGAATCAGCAATACCATTTCTTCGGGATGTGCTGTACCTTCTGCATCCCAATCGGGAATTGTTTCGCAATAGGTGGTTTTTTTTGCATCATCAATACAAGCGATTGCTGCGTGGTGTGCATACACAATAGCTTCTAACAAAGAGTTGGATGCTAAACGGTTGGCACCGTGCAAACCTGTGCTCGAACATTCGCCAATGGCATATAAATTTTTGATGCTGCTCAATCCTTTTTTATCCACTTTAATTCCTCCACACATGTAATGTGCGGCAGGTACAACGGGGATGTAATCTTTGGTAACATCAATGTTTAAACTCAAACATTTTTGGTAAATGTTTGGGAAGTGCTTGATAAAATCGTCTTTATCGATGTGGCGGCAATCTAAATACACATAATCATCGCCACGGGTTTTCATTTCATTATCGATGGCACGTGCAACAATATCGCGTGGTGCTAATGATTTGCGTTCATCGTATTTGTGCATGAACTCTTTTCCATCTATCGTTTTTAAAATACCACCATGTCCGCGTACGGCTTCGGAAATTAAATAGGATGGACTTTCATTCGGGTTATACAATGAAGTAGGGTGGAACTGATAAAATTCCATTCCTTCTACTTTTCCTTTTGCACGGTAAAC
Source organism: Bacteroidota bacterium (assembly GCA_016707685.1). Classification (GTDB taxonomy): domain Bacteria; phylum Bacteroidota; class Bacteroidia; order 2-12-FULL-35-15; family 2-12-FULL-35-15; genus 2-12-FULL-35-15. The sequence continues at coordinate 108,365 of JADJHE010000010.1, read as the reverse complement.
CATTGCAACGCCATCGCCAGTAGCAATGGTTGGGTTGGTGGTGGTGCTGTATACATGTCCCGCTCCACCAGTTGCCATTAATGTTGTTTTGGCAAGTATGGTTTCTATTTTATTGGTTTTTAGGTTGAGTACATACACGCCATAACATTCAATATCGGGTGTGCGACTGTTTACTTCTTTTCCTAAATGATGTTGTGTTAAAATATCAATGGCAAAATGGTGATCGAAAATTTCGATGTTGGGATGTTGGTGGACAGCTTCTAATAAAGCACGTTCAATTTCAAATCCGGTATTGTCTTTATGATGTAAAATACGGTGTTCGGAATGTCCGCCTTCGCGGGCCAAATCGTATTCTCCTTTTTCGTTTTTGTCAAACTTTGCTCCCCATTCAATCAATTCGTTTACACGTTCGGTAGATTCGGTAATGACCATGCGCACTACATCTTCGTCACAAATTCCATCACCAGCAATCAAGGTATCGTTGATGTGTTTGTCGTAGCTATCGGTACCCACCATTACAGCAGCTATACCTCCTTGAGCATATTTGGTATTGCTTTCGTCTTCGTTTGCTTTGGTAATCATGCATACTTTGCCATAAGGGGCTACTTTTAGTGCATAACTCAATCCTGCAACTCCGGAACCGATAATTAAAAAATCAACTTTTTTCTTCATAGTGCATTTCGGCAGGTACTAAAAATGTTTAGTATCTTTGCTTATCATTTAAACACAAAATTACAAAAAGATGGACACACTGGTTAAAAAGCCTGTTATTATATATGCGGAGAGTACTCCTAATCCTTCATCGATGAAGTTTGTAGCCAATCAACTATTAGTGAATGATGGTGCAACAGCACAATACTTATCGAAAGAAGAAACAAAAGGTTCGCCTTTAGCTGCAAAGCTATTTGAGTTTCCGTTTGTGAAAGCTGTTTTTTTAGCTTCGAACTTTGTTACAGTTACTAAGATTGATAAAATCCAGTGGGAAGAAGTAACGTTTGAATTGCGCGATTTTATTCGTACTTATATTAGTGCTGGAAATCCAATTATTACGGAATTACCAAAACAGGAAGTAGCTGTTGACAATACATTTACTGAAAAGAAAGAAGTGTTTACAGAACATGCTGCTCCAACAACGGAAATAGAAGTGAAGATTGTAGAGATATTGGAACAATACATTCGTCCGGCAGTGGAAGGCGATGGTGGAAGTATCACATTTAAAAGTTATAATGATGGTATTGTAACGGTTCAGTTGCGTGGTGCTTGTAGTGGTTGTCCTTCATCGACCATAACATTAAAAGCGGGGATTGAAGGCTTGTTGAAACGAATGATTCCTGAAGTGAAGGAAGTGGTTTCGGAAGCGGTATAGGAAGTGTGAATTGTGATTGATGAATGAAGAGTAAAGAGTAAAAACAACTAAATGTCGAAAAGACAAAAAATAAAAAGCCCCTTTCTAATTTTAGAAAGGGGCTTTTCTGTGAATGAAATTAGTATTTATTCAACAATTAATTTTTTTGTAAATACTCTGTTGTCAACTGTTAGTTTAATGAAATAAACACCAGCAGCTAATTTTGCTTGTTCGTTTACATTGTATTTGTAATCGCCAGTATTTAATGTACCATTAAAGATGGTAGCTACTTCGCGACCAACAACATCCATTACTTTTAAATCAACTGTTTGTTTGCTGATTAAGCTAAAGTCGATTACGGTATTTTCGTTTGCAGGGTTTGGATAGATGTTGAAATTAAGGTTGTTTTCTAATTCATCAACACCAATAGTAGTACCTGAAATATTGATATCATCAATATAGATATTGTTACCACCATCGCTGGTAAAGCGGAACATAAAGTACAAATTGGTTTGTGAAGAGTATCCATTTAAATTAACAGATTGTGTAACCCATTGCGATGCATTTGGTACAAAGGATGCGCTTGAAACACCCGCTGTAGAAAGTGATGCTCCTGTAAGTGCTTTACGCAATACCCATGATTCGCCACAATTGGTAGAAACATAAAACTGTAATTTATCAGCAGATGTACTTGTTTTTTGTGCATGCGCAACTTTGAATGTTAAAGTAGGTGTAGTACCAGCAATTTGTGTCATGTCGATAGATGGTCCAATTAATTCATCCACATGACCAACATACGATGCACTATTCATTAAGCGAACAGATTTTGTTCCAGTAGCAGCAGCTGTTGTTGTTTGTTGCCAAGTGTTTGATCCACTATTGGTGTTTTTAACATTAAAATCGGTATTTGGAATTGTAGCACCTTCAAACCCTTCGGAATAAATGCTATTTGCATATTGAGCCGTTGAGTGGTTTACAATAATGTATGCAGTTTTTGTTTCGCTTACAGATCCCGATCCATTTGTAACAGTTAATGATACATCGTATGTGCCTGGAGTAGAATAAGTGATGGTAGGCATTGAGTCGGTTGATGCGCCAGGTGATCCACCAGGGAAAGTCCAGCTCCATGATGTAGGATTTCCATTCCACGAATTATCTGTAAATGTAATGCTATCGCCAGCACAAATAATGTTGGTGCTTGTACTGTTTAAGAAATCGGCTTGGCATAATACAGCAGCTGTGCTTAATCCAGTAGCAGCTAAGTTGGCTGAGTCTATAGTTATAACGTTCTGCCAAACCTTCCCAATCCACTAGTAGTAGTAAGGGCGTGCATACGTGATTTTGTCCAACAGTAAACATCGTTGAACAATAAGAGTATTCCATAAAATTTTGAACATTGTCCAATGTGCTTGTACATGTTGCTCCAGTTAAGTTGCAGCTTGTCCAGCCTTCAGTTTTAGGAGTATCGCTCACATTGTCATCGCCAGAGCAATCAACGCCAGGATTATTGGTTCCACCCCAAGTATGGTTAAGGTTGAGATAGTGACCAATTTCATGTGTTAATGCATGTGATTTTTGAATATTACCAGTTCCGATACTTCCGATGTATGAATTTAAAATCATAATACCATCTTCGGCAGCAGTAGTTCCTGGAAGGTAAGCGTATCCTGCAGCACCACTCGTAATCGTTTTTACTAACCCATACATTTAAGTATTTGTTCTTGGCCATTGGTTATTTTAGAGCCATTGTCACCAATAATAGTTTCGGCAGTATAAATACGGTCGATACCATTCGTACAATTTCCATTAGGATCTTTTTGAGCCAATTTGAAATTCAATTTCAGAATCGGCAGAGATGCCTTGAAATGCAGCAACTGTATTTGCATTGTCGGCATTTAGCTTTCTGAAATCTTCATTCAGAATGCGCATTTGATCATGTATTTGCGCATCGCTAATATTCTCAGTTCCATTTTGATGTAAGATGTGGAATACAACAGGAATGGTGTAAACAGGAGGCATTGCACCTCTGTTTTGTTGTTGGTATCCATTTGCAAAAGCTTCTTGGTCTTGAATTTTAAGCTCCGCTTCGGATTGCAAATACTGCTGGTATAATTCAGGGTTTTCGGCAAATGCCTTATTCATTGCCTCTGTGGTGCCACAGAATTTTAAATCTTGTGCAAAAATAAGGTTGGAACTGAGCAAAGCTCCTGCACCTATTAGTTTTAGTTTATTCATTTTTTGTAGCATTGGGTTTATTAGGGTTTAGATTAGAGAGATTTAGAGTTAATAGTCTTTAATGGATGATAAAACATGCTGTATTTGATTTAAATCATCCAGTATTGTAATGTACTTTTGTGAAACAGATTTAGCTGAAGAAAGTTCATTTTTTGTTTTGTATGCAATAAAGTCTTCCAAGCGACTAAAGTCTTCTTTGTGAGCACTGCGAATTTCAGTTTGCATGTTTGTGTCCACAACACCAGGTGCTATGGAGAAAATACGAAAACCTTTGTGAATACTTTCTTGTGGGTGTTCTGCACGAACTTTTTGTTCGGCATCTACCACCCGGCTAAACATATCAATACCTGCTTTAGATGCACAATACACAGCCCATCCATCAATTGGGTTTTTCCCAGCTCCAGAGCTAATGTTGATAATCACTTTTTCGGCATCCACTGTATTATAACAATTAATAAAGGAATTTGTTAATACACTGGGTGCAATTAAATTCAATGTATAGTTTTTAATGATGGTATCGGATTCTAATTTTCCAATAGGTTTGATGAATCCCAATGCACCAGCATTGTTAATAAGCACAATCTTTTTTGCATTTGCATGCAGTTCAAACTTAAAGTCAGCAATAGCAGTAGCACTGGTTAAATCCAAGTAAAAATGATGGTAATTAGCATGTTCAATCGTTTTTTGTCGCGACATGCCAATAACATGGTTAGAAGGGTTTAATAGCAATTGTTCTGCTAATTCCTTTCCAATTCCTCTACTGGTTCCTGTTATGTAATAATAATTCAAATTTGAATCGTTTTCGTTTCTATAAAGATACTTAATAAAAAAAAAGAAAGCAAGAGAATTTTTATTCCCTTGCTCGCTTCAATATCAGAAATTGAATTGAATTTATCCCAATGCCTGTTTTAAATCAGCAATCAAATCTTCGATGTTTTCGATACCAACACTTAAACGTAATAACGACTCTACAACACCAGCTTTATCGCGTTCTTCTTTTGGAATAGATGCATGTGTCATGGTAGCAGGGTGATTGATTAATGATTCAACACCACCCAAAGATTCAGCCAAAGAAAACACTTTCATGCTTGATGCAATTTTAAATGCATCTTCTTGTTTGTTGCCTTTTAGTGAAAAAGAAATCATACCGCCAAAATCGCGCATTTGTTTTTTTGCAATCTCGTGGTTTGGGCTGTCAGGAAAACCTGGCCAATATAACTTATCGATTTTTGGATGTGTTTTTAAGAATTCAGCAATTTTTCGTCCGTTAAAACAATGGCGTTCCATACGAATGTGCAATGTTTTTAAACCACGCAATACCAAGAAACTATCCATTGGTCCTGGAGTAGCTCCACAGCTATTATGGATAAAAGCTAATTGTGTATATAAGTTTTCATCGCTTACACACAATGCACCCATAATTACATCACTATGTCCACCAAGGTATTTTGTTGCAGAGTGCATCACAATATCGGCACCTAATGCCAATGGGTTTTGTAAAAATGGAGAAGCAAATGTATTGTCAACCGCACAAATCAATTTATGTTCTTTTGCAATTTTTGCACACGCTTCAATGTCGATGATTTGCATCGTTGGATTGGTAGGTGTTTCCAACCAAATCATTTTTGTATTGGCATTGATGTGTTTTTTTATAACGTTCACATCTTTCATGTCAATAAAATGAAACTTAATGCCAAAAGGTGCAAATACTTTGGTGAACATACGGTAGCTACCACCATATAAATCATCGCCTGTGATTACTTCATCGCCAGGGCGCAATAATTTCATTACTGCATCAATAGCACCCATTCCGCTCGAAAAGCACAATGCATGCTTCGCACCTTCTAATTCTGCCAAACATTTTTCCAATGCAGTACGTGTTGGATTCTTTCCGCGTGCATAAGCGTACCCTTTGTGGTTGCCCGGACTTTCTTGCCAGTAGGTTGATGTTTGATAAATAGGAGTCATGATTGCTCCTGTAGTTGGATCAGGCTCTTGTCCTGCATGTATTGCTTTGGTTCCAAAACCAAATTTTGTTGAATCTGTCATTTGCTTTAAAATTGAGCTGTAAAAGTATGTTTTTTTGGACTTTGTAGTACAAAAAATGTTAAAGTTTGAGCATCTAATTAAAATTCAGTATTTTTGTTGTGTAAATGAAACTATTCCAAAAAATAACATCACTTTTCTTAGCAGTTGTTTTTGTACTGTCGAGTCTTGGATTTACCATCAATAAAATGGTTTGTCTGAGAAGTGGCAAAACAAAGGTTTCATTAACCCATTTAAAAGATTGCTGTCCCGAGAAAAAATCAACTATTCCTGTTGTAAAAGCACAGTGTTGTGATATACAAAATAGTTCGTTTAAACTAACGGATTTTAATCCTTCTCAAAAACATGAAATTCCAGTTTCTTTTGAATTGGTGTCGTTTTTAACTAGCTTTATTTCTGTTCCCGATTATACAAATAACAAATTAGCTATTTCCCTTTTTGCTGATTTGCCCCCGCCAATTCATGGTAGAACATTATTGAATTTCATTTCCACTCTTAACATTTGATTTAATGAATAATAGCTTTCAGTAGCATTTTGCTGACTGATTGTTTTGGAATGCTCTACATTCTAATCTCTTATTTATTCAGTTGCCTTATGCGGCAATAATTAAAAATTAAATCAAATGAATCGTTTATTAATACTACTATTCATTTTCTGTTTTCATCACTACTTAGTTGCACAGCAGCTAACAGGAAAAGTGCTGGGAGAAAATGAAAAAGGGATACAAGAAAACTTACCAGCGGCTAATGTATATTGGCAAGGTACAACTGTTGGAACAACAACCGATTTAGATGGTCTTTTTCAACTTTCTATTCCCGATTCCTTACCGGCTCGCTTAATTATTAGTTCGGTTGGTTTTGAAAGTGATACCATTCTTGTTAGCTCTAACTTATCTAAGGAGATAACCATTCTCTTAAAGGGAATGGTTTCACTCGATGTCATAGAAATAGAGGAGAAGCAGAGTACAACCATGAATAAAATTTTCACACCCATTAATGAGGAAGTAATTAGCAGTAAGGAATTATTGAAAGCAGCTTGTTGTAATTTATCTGAAAGTTTTAGTACAAATGCCTCAGTAGATGTTGCTTTTACAGATGCTGTTTCGGGGGCAAAGAAAATTCAAATGTTGGGTTTGGATGGTATTTACACTCAAGTATTGTCCGAAAACATGCCTTTACTTCGTGGTTTGTCTGCTGCTTATGGCTTGAATTATATTCCAGGTACGTGGGTAGAGAACATTCTTGTTACAAAAGGAACAGGCTCAGTTGTGAATGGTTATGAAAGTATTTCGGGACAAATAAATTTGGAGTTTTTAAAACCACAAGAACAGAAAAAACGCTTTTTTATAAATGTGTATGGCAATTTGAATGGAAGAGCAGAAGCCAATTTTCATGTTGCAAAAAAATTGAATAAAAAATGGAGTACTTTGTTGTTTACACACGCTAGCTCTAATTTTATGAAGCAAGACATGAACAAGGATGGTTTCTTGGATATGCCATTGACACAGCAATACAATGTTTTTAATCGTTGGGATTTTCACAATCAGAAAAATTTTGAAGCACAGTTTGGAATCAGAGGTTTATACGAAACTCGCCAAGGTGGACAAACAAACTTTAATTACAATGCAGATTATGGTAAAACCAATTTGTATGGAATAGGAATTATTACCAAGCAATTGGAATACTTTTCGAAAACGGGATTTATGTTTCCTTCTAGGCCTTATAAAAGTGTGGGTATACAAACATCAGGTAAGATTCAGCAACAACAAATGTACTTTGGGAAACGCACGTATACTGGCGAGCAAAAGAATTTTTATGCAAATGTTATTTATGCGAACATCATTAATAACACAAATCATAAATATAAATTAGGTACAAGTTATTTATTGGATGATTATTCGGAATCGTATAATGATTCAGCTTTTGCTCGAACAGAAAGTGTACCTGGTGTGTTTGCTGAATACACGTATACGCATCCCGATAATTTCTCCTTAGTTGCTGGTGTTCGTGCTGATTATCATAATCTTTATGGATTGTTTTATACACCGCGTTTGCATTTGCGTTACAATGTTACGAAGAAAACAACCTTGCGTTTATCGGCCGGAAGAGGATTTAGAACAAGCAATGTCTTTATCGAAAATCAATCTGTATTTGCAAGCTCACGTAAAGTGATTGTACAAGAAACGTTTAAGCCCGAAATAGCATGGAATTATGGTGTGTCGGTGAATCAGCAATTTAAATTGTTTGGTAACGAAGCATTTATAAATGTTGATTTTTTTAGAACCGATTTTGAAAATCAAATTGTTGTGGATTTAGATCAAAATACAAATCAGGTTGTATTTTATAATTTGAAAGGTGAATCGTATTCACATAGTTTGCAAACCGATTTTGGTTTCACACCATTTAAATCGTTTGATGTAAAGCTTGCTTATAAATGGTATGATGTAAAAACAACTTATAACTATGAGTTGTTGGATAAGCCTTATGTTCCGAAACATCGTGTAATGCTAAATATGGCATATGCCACTTATATGGATATTTGGAAATTTGATTTTACCACCAATTGGTTCGGACAAAGCAGATTGCCAAGTACTGTTTTAAATCCTTTAGAATACCAATTGCCAAAAAAATCAAGAGACTATTTTTTAATGCAAGCACAAATCACTAAAAAGTTTAGAAAGTTTGATGTGTATGTGGGTTGCGAAAATATTTTGAATTACACACAAAGCAATCCTATTCTTTCGGCTGCAGATCCTAATGGACAATATTTTGATGCATCCATGATTTATGCGCCAATAGAAGGACGTATTGTGTATTTTGGATTGAGAATGGAGATTAAGTAAACAGACAAAAGATTTAAGACATAAGATAAAAGACAAAAAAATATTAGATAAAAAATAACAAATAAAAAACAGAAAATGAAAACAAAAATTAGAAGCAAGAATCGTTTTAATGCTAGTTGTACTAACAAATATGGCATTTGCACAAATCCCTAATAATGGATTCGAAAATTGGACAAACCAAGGGGTATATAATACTCCTGACAGCTGGGGTAATTTAAATAGTTTAACAACGGCTGCAAGTGTTTATACCTGCACGAAAGGAACGCCAGGAAATGTTGGAGCATCATACATTAAATTAATTTCTAAAACGGTTTCAGGTTTAGGTGTAGTGCCGGGCGTTGCTGTAAGTGGAGCAATTAATACTACAAATTATACTGCTGCATCAGGTTTTGCTTATACAGGTCAGCCTGTTAGCCTAAAAGGAAAATGGCAACACATGGCGAATGGGAGTGATGAAGGTTTTATTTCTGTTTATTTAACTAAATGGAACACTACAACTTCCGCAAGAGATACTGTTGCAAGTGCTGTTCGTAATTTAGGTGCAATGGTAATGAGTTGGGCAGCCTTTACAATTAACTTGAATTATTTAAGTACAACACCTCCTGATTCTGCGGTAATTGTTCTTTCTGCAAGTGGAGCAAATGGCGTTACACCAGTAAATGGTAGTTATTTGTATGTAGATGAACTAACTTTTTTTGGAACAGTTGGAATTGATGAAAACAATGTTTTAACTAACGATATTCAAATTTCACCTAATCCATCTACTTCTTTCTTTCGTGTAAATTATCGTTTAAATAAAGAAAGCGATGTGTCTTTAATTGTTACGGATATTACTGGAAAAAAGGTTAAAGAGCCTAACTAAAATACAATCAACTGTTGGAGAAAATAGCATTTCTGTTCAAACTACAGGTATGTCTAAAGGAGTATATTTTATGACAATTACAGTTGGAACAGATTCTAAAACAGAAAAATTAATTATTCAATAAGAACTCGAATGAAGAATATTTTAAAATTATTAGGAGGGTGTTTTGTTGCTTCTGCTGCTGCCCAGCAACCATTGTTTATTCCAGATACGCTTTCAGGATCAACAATAACACTCAACATGCATGCTGATAGTGTACAGTTTTTACTTGGTATAAAAACGAGTACTTATGCTTATAATTCATATAGTTATTTAGGCCCAACACTGATTCTCAATAACGGAGCGAATGTAAGTTTGGTTGTGAATAATCAATTAGCTGATACTTCTACTGTTCATTGGCATGGATTGCATGTAGCGGCTATAAATGATGGAGGACCACATACGCCTATTCTTCCTGGTGCAACTTGGAATCCACAATTTACTGTTATGAATAGTGCAGCCACGTATTGGTATCATCCGCATACGCATATGAAAACAGCTGAACAAGCAATAAAAGGAGCAGATGGAATGATTATCGTTCGCGATAATGCAGAAGCGGCTTTAAGTTTACCACGAAGATATGGAGTGGATGATTTTCCTATAATCGTGCAATCGGTTCAATTTGATAGTTTGAATCAATTGATGCCATTGGGGATGCAAGACAGTAGTTTGATGGTTAATGGTACCATGAATCCATTCGTGAATCTTCCATCTCAAGTTGTTCGTTTACGTTTGCTAAATGCGTCAGGAGAGCGAGTGATGAATTTTGGATTTACTGCGAATAAGTCGTTTTATATTATTGCTAGCGATGGTGGATTGATGAGTGCACCTATTCTTACTACCAGAGTACGCCTTGCTCCGGGAGAAAGAGCTGAAGTTCTTATCGATTTAATTGGAATGAATGGGCAGGTAGTAAACTTGATGAGTTATGGCAGTGAATTGCCTGTGGGAGTTCAAGGAGGACCAACCATGGCTATGCCTCCAGGGAGTCCTCCAATGGATAGCCCGCTTAATGGAGTTGATTACAATTTGTTACAAATAAATGTTGCAGCACAAACTCTTAATCCAGTTACCACAATTCCAAGTAGTTTAGTCCCTTTAAATCCATGGTTAGAATCTCAAGCTAACATTACTAGAACGATAGCAATGAATGCCCCATCTGCAATGTCAATGGATGGACCATTTACATTTAATAATCTATCTTTTGATATGATGAGAATTGATTATCAAATACCATTGGATAATATTGAAATTTGGGAATTAACGAACCAAACAATGGTTGCTCATCCATTTCATATTCATGATGTACAATTTTATTTACTAGATAGAGATGGTAATTTGCCACCATTACACGAGCGAGGGAAAAAAGATGTTGTATTGATAGAATCAAATGAAACGGTTAGGTTTATTACAAAATTTGAGGATTTTGCAGATACATTAACGCCATACATGTTTCATTGTCATATTTTAATGCATGAAGATGATGGAATGATGGGCCAATTTTTGGTTGTGCCTGCTACATCTGGAATGAATGATGTAATTGTTAATGATGGATTTCGATTGTTTCCGAATCCAATCAAAGATAAATTTTCGGTTCAATTGTTGGATAAGCTTGACAAGGTATTAATCTTAGAAATCCATAATTTGTTAGGAGAGATTGTGTACTCCTATAATTTCAAATCAAATGAAATCATAGATTTGGATTTGAGCATGTTGAATGCTGGTACATATATCGCAAAGGTTAAAACAGAAAAAAATAATTTTGTACAAAAAATAATTAAAAATTAAAATATGAAAACAAAAATCATCTTTAGCTTTATAGCATTATTCATAATGTTTAAAGCGAATGCTCAGGAAACAACAGCAACTATTAAAATAAAAACATCGGCAACATGCGATATGTGTAAGGAAACAATTGAAAAATTTGTAGCCTTTGAAAAAGGAGTAAAAAAAATAACATTGGATGTTGATACAAAAGTAGCGACAGTTGTTTATAATCCTCAAAAAACAACACCAGACAAAATTCGTTTAGCAATCGCTAATTCGGGTTACGATGCAGATGATGTTCCTGCAAATAAAAAAGCTCACGATAAGCTAGATGATTGTTGTAAGAAAGGGAAAGTGTGTACCGATAAAAAGTAATTGTTAGTTTTGTAAAAAAATAAAATTGATTATGGCTTTAATAAAACCAGTAAAAGGTATACATCCAAAATTTGGAGATGATTGTTATTTAGCAGAAAATGCGACTGTAGTAGGCGATGTTGTGATGGGTGACCAATGCAGTGTTTGGTTTAATGCGGTTGTTCGTGGCGATGTGAATTCAATTCGCATGGGCAATAAAGTAAACATTCAAGATGGGGCCGTAATTCATTGTACTTACGAGAAGACAAAAGTCGTATTGGGTAATAACGTTTCTATCGGACATAATGCTTTGGTACATGGTTGCACAGTACATGACAATGTATTGATAGGCATGGGAGCCATTGTGATGGATAATTGTGAAGTTGGAAGCAATACCATTATTGCTGCAGGTGCTGTGGTATTAGAAGGCACAAAAGTAGAATCGGGTGTTATTTATGCAGGTGTTCCCGCTAAAAAAGTAAAAGATATCAATCAAGAATTGATTCATGGTGAAATCAATCGTATCGCTAATAATTATGTAATGTATAGCGGTTGGTTTAAGGAATAGGAGTTTAAAGTTCAAGGTTTAAAAGTTTATTGTTCAACATTCAAACCTTGAACTTTCAAGTTAACCTAAGCATTCTCTTCCCAAATCATGCATAAATGCACAATGGTAGCTACAGCTTTTTCCATATCTTGAATACTTACCCACTCATGTTTTGAGTGAAATGCATGTTCTCCTGCAAAAATGTTCGGACAAGGTAATCCCATATACGAAAAACGTGAACCATCAGTCCCACCTCTAATACTTGATAATACAGGAGTTACTCCAGCACGCTTAATCGCTTCCAATGCATTGTTTACAATTGCAGGCGTTTTATCCAACACTTGTTTCATATTTCGATATTGTTCTTTTACAATAAAATCAAAAGTTGAATTTGGATAATTTTTAATCACTTTTTCTGTTAAGCTTTTCAAGAAATCTTCCTGCGTTTTTAAGCTTTCTTCATCAAATGCGCGAATAATAAATTGCAAAGTCGTTTCTTCAATACCCCCTGAAATGCTTACTGGATGAACAAAAGGTTCTTTCTTCTCCGTACTCTCTGGACTCATTTTGTCTTTTGGTAAAGCAGCAACAATTTCGCTGGCAATTTTAATTGCACTTTCCATTTTGTTTTTTGCAAATCCTGGATGTGTACTCACACCATGAATGTTAATGGTTACTCCATCAGCCGAAAAGGTTTCATTTTCAATATGTCCCAACTCTTCACCATCAATAGTATATCCATAATCAGCACCCACCTTTTTTAAATCGGCTTTGTCGGCACCGCGGCCAATTTCTTCATCGGGTGTAAATAATATTTTAATAGTTCCATGCTTTATGCTCGGGTTTTTCATCAAATGGTTGGCTGCATCCATTATTTCTGCAACTCCAGCTTTGTTATCGGCACCAAGTAAGGTTGTTCCATCAGTGGTTATAATATCATTTCCTATTTGTTTAAGTAGCGATGGGTGATTCGCAACCTTAATGATTTGTGTTTTATCATTTATTAAAACAATGTCTTTTCCATCGTAGTTTTTATTTATTTGTGGATTCACATCTTTCCCTGAACAATCGGGCGATGTATCCATGTGCGAACAGAAACAAATAACAGGAACCTTTAGTTGTATTGCTTGGTATTGTTCCATACATAACCGTTTTCGTCCATGTGCGCATCGTTAATACCCATTTCCAATAATTCGGCAACCAATACTTTGCCTAAATCTTTTTGTTTTTCAGTAGATGGACAGGTAGGTGATGTAGGATCGCTTTGTGTATCAATTTTTGCGTATTTAATAAAACGTTCTGTAACAGTATGATTTATATTCATGATTTTTATGAATTAGAATTTTTAATATGCTACGAATTACAGTATTTTTGAGGAATAATCAAAACGAAATTTAAATAACACGCATGCAGTATAAACGATTAAGCCCTGAGGAGTTACAAGTGCTCGAAAAAGATTTTGTTACATTTTTGGCTCATGCCCAAATAACAGGTCCGGATTGGGAAAAGATGAAACGCAATGAATTGGAAAAAGCAGAAGAGTTAATTGATGTATTTAGTGATGTGGTATACGATAAAGTATTGCGAAAAATCAGCTATTTAGAATACCGTGAACCAAAATCTTTAAATATTTACAAGTGTGGTGATGATAAAATTGAGTTGGTGGGATTACGTGTAAACGAGCACTCACCATTGGATTTAACAGCGGAAAATGTTTTCTCGCAATGGTCAGAAGCAAACAATGCATCGGTAAGTGTTGTTCGTACTGAAAAAAAATACAACAAAGAACGAGAACATGAAGTGTTTGAAATGCTTCAAACAGGCTGTTTGATTACTGACGATAAATTATTTAATGTTCTATCCAAATTAAAATAATGAGCACAGAAGAAATTGCGAAAGCACTCAAAATAACAGCTCAGTTGATGGAGCTGCATGAAGTAAATCCATTCAAAATTAAATCGATTGCAAATGCGGCTTATAAACTTGATAAAACCGACATTGATTTAAATGGAAAATCATTACAAGAGTTAGAGCAAATTGAAGGAATTGGAAAAGGGATTGCTGCTAAAATTAATGAATTGCAAACAACAGGCGATTTAAAGGAATTGTCGGAAATGGTTGCCATTACTCCTGTTGGTGTTATTGAGATGTTGCGCATCAAAGGAATTGGCCCCAAAAAAGTAAGACAACTTTGGAAAGAACTGGAAGTGGAAAGTGTAGGGGAGTTACTATATGCTTGCAATGAAAATAGATTAATTACACTTAAAGGTTTTGGTGCTAAAACACAGGCTGAAGTAAAAAAGCAAATTGAATTTTTCCAAACCAATATTGGTAAGTTTCATTATGCATCGGTGGAAGCATTTGCAAATGAATTAGTAGTCTTTTTAAAAGAAAAATATAAAACCGATTTGGTTTCCTTAACGGGAGCCATGCGTAGAAAAAATGAAATTATTGATTCCATCGAACTACTAATTGCAACAGATGAAAATGTAGCGATTGATTCTTTTGAAAATTCACATCGTGTAAAAGTGGAAGTAGTTAGATGTTCTGCAAACGACTTCTATAAACGATTGTATGAAACAACAAATGCACCTGAGTTTAAAATTGACGATTTTAAGTTTTCTGAATCAGTTAAAAGTGAGCAAGAATTATTTGCACTGAATCAGTTACAATACATTGTGCCGGAGTTGCGTGAGAATACTGCTGTAATTGATTTAGCAAAACAAAATAAAATTCCTCGTTTAATCGAACTGAGTGATTTGAAAGGAATACTTCATAATCACAGTACCTATAGCGATGGAATGAATACACTCAAAGAAATGGCAGTGTATTGCAAAGAATTAGGTTATGAATATTTAGGAATATGTGATCACTCCCAATCAGCCTTTTATGCCGAAGGTTTAAAACCGGATAGGGTTGCAGAACAACACAAAGAAATTGAGGAACTAAACAAACAATTATTTCCATTTAAAATATTTAAAGGAATTGAGAGTGATATTCTCAATGATGGCTCCTTGGATTATTCGGAAGATGTGCTTCAATCGTTTGATTTTATTGTTGCATCCGTTCATTCAAATTTAAAAATGGACAAAGAGAAAGCAACTGCACGATTGATAAAAGCAATTGAAAATCCCTATACCACTATTTTAGGTCATCCAACCGGACGATTGTTATTATCTCGTCCAGGTTATCCGATTGACCACCAAAAGGTAATTGATGCATGTGCTGCCAATGATGTAATTATTGAATTAAATGCGCATCCCTATCGTTTAGATATTGACTGGCGTTGGATTCCTTATTGTTTGGAAAAAGGTGTGAAGATATCCATCAATCCCGATGCACACGAAAAGAGTGGTTATCACGATATGTATTTTGGTACTTGTGTTGCTCGAAAAGGAATGTTAACAAAGGAAATGTGTTTTAATACGTTACCTTTAGCAGATATAGAACTATATTTTAATAAAAGGAAGATTGAACGAAAGAATGGCTAGAAGTTAGAGATATTCAATAGTACTATATTTAACTTATTTACTCATTCTAAAATTAACAAATTACGATTTCACTAAATCAACAATTCTCCAATTCACTAAATAAAATGTCGGTATTAAATTCCATAGCAAGTTGGTGGATGCGCAAACGGATGCATCAGATTGAACTATTCATGAAATATCCGTACGATGTTCAGGAAGAGTGGTTGCGGAAATTAATTGTTTCGGCAAAGGATACCGAATGGGGTAAAAAATACAATTATGCTCAGATACAATCAGTAGAGCAATTTCGAAAAAATGTCCCCATCCAAGATTATGATTCCTTGAAACCCTATATCGACAGGGTTCGAAAAGGAGAGCAAAATCTAATCTGGAATACCGATATCAAATGGTTTGCAAAATCATCGGGTACCACCAATGATAAAAGTAAATTCATTCCTGTGAGTGAAGAGAGTCTGGATAACTGTCATTACAACGGTGGTAGAGACATGATTACCATTCATTGTAATCTGAATCCAGAAACAAAATTATTTACTGGTAAAAACTTAGCGTTAGCAGGTAGTTTAGTTACTGATTATCACAATGGATATGAATCTCAAAATGGAGATTTATCAGCCATCGTAATTAATAATTTACCCATGTGGGCCGAGTTTTTTAGAGCCCCCGATTTATCCATTGCTTTGATGGATAAGTGGGATGATAAATTAGAACGATTAGCAGAAACAACCATGAATCAAAATATGGTAAGTTTGGCAGGTGTTCCATCCTGGATGTTGTTGATAATGCAACGTGTGCTCGAAAAATCGGGAAAGAAATCAATTTCAGAAGTTTGGCCGAACTTGGAAGTCTATTTTCATGGAGGCGTTAATTTTAATCCTTATCGCGAGCAATTCAAAAAAATATTCAACAATCCGAACATGAATTATTTGGAGCTGTACAATGCTACCGAAGGCTTTTTTGGAATACAAGACCAACGAAATTCAGATGAATTATTGTTAATGTTGGATTATGGTATTTACTATGAATTTATAAAAGCAAGTGATGTTGGACAAGAAAATCCAAAAACAGTACGCTTGGATGAAGTGGAATTGGATGTGAATTATGCACCCATTATTTCGACCAATGCAGGGCTTTGGAGATACATGTTAGGAGATACGATTAAGTTTAGCTCTTTACATCCTTTTAGATTCAGAATAACCGGTAGAACAACTCATTTTATGAATGCTTTTGGCGAAGAAGTGATTGTAGATAATGCAGACAAAGCGTTGACAATTGCTTGCGAAAAAACAGGAGCTCAATTAAAAAGAATCCCACACACTTGCTGCGCCTTTTGTAACCATGAGTGATTCGGCAACAGGAGCACATGAATGGTTAATTGAATTTGAAAAAGCACCCGATAATATTGATTATTTTACTGAGTTGTTAGATAATGCTTTGAAAGCCATCAATTCCGATTATGAAGCCAAACGTTACCATAATCTAGCATTGCGAGAACCTATTGTAAAAGTGCTTCCGAATGGCACTTTTTATAAATGGATGGAATCAAAAAACAAATTGGGTGGACACTTAAAAGTACCGCGTTTATCTAATAATCGAAAGTATGTTGAGGAAATATATCGTATATTGGAATAATAGTTGTTAAATTTAGGATTGTGAGGAAAATTGTTGCCGTACGGGGCCGGGGGGGGGAACCCCCCGCCGGGGGGGCGGGGGGGGCGGGAAAAACCCCGCCGGAGCGGGGGCGGGGGGGGGGGGGCCCCCGCGGGGGCCGGCGGGCCCCGGCCCCGGGCCCGAGCGGCCCGGCCGGGCGAAGGAAGAAGCGGCGGGCCCCCACCGGAGGAAGGTCCAAAGAACGCAGACCGCGCCCCCCCGAAAAAGAGTTTTCTTTTAAAAGGACCACTTTGGGAAACGCTTTAGGTAACAGCTTGCACGTTTTGTGTAGGGGGGTCTTTAGCCCCTTTGGTTATCCCCCAAGCCGGTGGATTCAAGATTCAAGGTTTTAATGAACCCCTTGTGTTGTTAAAATACTTTTATACTTTTTTCTTCTTTCAACAGTTTCATTTGCTCAAACCAATTATAAATTGGTAAAGTCGATTGAAATGGACGTTGATTTTTTTACAACCGACAACCAGAGTAATAGCTATGTTGTAAGGAAATGAGCTTACTAAATTTGATAAAACAGGTAAATTGCTTTACAAATACAGCAATAAAAATTTAGGAAATATTGATTTTGTAGATGCAACAAATATGCTGCGGGTATTGGTGTATTATAAAAACTTTTCGCAAGTTGTTTTTCTTGACAATACCTTAAGTTTAAATACCGAGCCGGTTAGTTTTGATCGTTTGGGTTACCAGCAAGTTCAACTGGCTTGTTCATCACACAATAGTGGAATGTGGATTTACGACCAGCAAAATTTCGAATTAATTCGTTTGAGTCAGACTTACGAAAAAACACAGCAAACAGGCAATATTAATTTACTAATCAACATTCCTTTGCAGCCCAATTATTTGTTGGAATACGATAATAAATTGTATTTGAATAATCCGGCAACAGGAATACTTGTATTTGATATTTATGGAACGTATTACAAAACGATACCAGTAAAGAATGCTGAAAAAATACAAGCAATAGGTGATTGGGTGTATTTTAAGAGTGGTAATGAGGTGAAGTCGTATAATCTAAAGACTACCGAAGAAAAGGAATTTAAAATGCCTTTATCTACGTTTGTCAACTTTCGATTGGAATCGAATACGTTGTGTATTCAAACAGATAAAGGCATCTCAATATATACCGAATAAGGAATGGATTACATTCCTTTGTCGTAGTTAATAGTTACATGTGGCGTTGTTGCACGCGATTGACAAGTTAAAATATAGCCACGTTCTACTTCCGATTTTGATAAAGCATAATTTACAGCCATATCTACTTTTCCTTCTTCAATTAAAGCACGACACGTACAGCAAGATCCTCCTTGACAAGCATAAGGAGCATCCATTCCAACACGTAATGCCGCTTCTAAAATTGTTTCATTTGGCAATAATTCAACTTCTTTTTCATCGCCATCCATAATGATGGTAGCTTTTGCTGCTGATGAACTTGCTGCTGCTTTTACCTCTTCTGCATTTACTGGTGCAGTAAAATATTCAATATGGATTTTTGCTTCTGGAGCCTTAATGTCTTTTAAGGCAGCCATCACATTGTCCATCATCGGTGTTGGACCACAAACAAAGTATTCGTTATCTAAATTGGTGCCTACATAATTTTCAATTAATGAAAGATTTTTTTCCTTTGTCATTAATCCTGTTAGTAATGCTGAGTGTCCAGCTGGTGCTGAATTAAGAATGTGGTAAACCTTTAAACGATCAGCATTCGAAGCTGCTAATGCGTCAATTTGTTTTTTGAAAATGATGGATGCTTCATCATTATTACCATAAAACAAAGTAATTGTTGAGTTAGGCTCTGATTTTAAAACTGTTTTTAAAATCGACAACATTGGCGTGATTCCACTTCCACCACCAAATAAAACATAGTTCTTTTTGTTGGATGCATTCATTTCTGAATAAAATGTTCCCATTGGAGTCATTACCTCAATTACATCACCCACTTTTGTTTTATCGTTGATAAAGCTAGATACTTTACCGTTCAATACTTTTTTAATAGCTACACGAAGTTCATTTTCTTCTACAGGGCTACTGCAGATGGAATACGAACGTCTTACTTCTTCGCCATTAATGTTAAGTTTTAATGTTAAGTATTGACCTTGTATATAATTGTAATCTTGTTTAAGATTTGCAGGTACTTCAAATGCAACTGATACTGCGTCAGCAGTTTCACGAACTACATCTACTACTTTTAATGAATTAAATTTTGCCATTTCTATTTTCTAATTTTTCGCCAGCGAATTTACGATTTATCTCGTAACGAACAACCTAAAAATTAAATGAAAAATGTCATATTTGCATTCTCAATATGCTGGATACTAAAAAAACATTTTTCCCCAACCTCGATGGCTTACGCTTTGTCGCTTTTTTTCTCGTATTTGTTAATCATGCTGTTAACAATTTGGGTTATAAAAGCAAGAATCCAAGTGTTGAGTTGTTCCGTTATAAATACTTATTGAATGGTGATTTAGGGGTAGGGTTCTTTTTTGTATTGAGTGGATTTTTGATAACTTATTTACTGTTGAAAGAGAAAGAACATTTTTCGAAAGTGAGCATCAAAAATTTTTACATTCGAAGAGTGCTACGCATTTTGCCACTTTATTATCTCATCATCATTCTTAGCTTGTATGTGGTTCCTTGGATAGTGCAAGGAGAAGCCATTCCATTAAGAACAACAACCGATAAGTTGGATGCATGGTATTATTATAGTTTTTTAGGAAACTTTGATTTTTTCTACAATGGGATAAGTAATGTAATTATTGGTGTTTTATGGTCGGTTTCGGTAGAAGAACAATTCTATTTGATTGCTCCTTTTCTAATTGCATTTGTTCCAACTAAGCATTTGCTAAAAGTGATTATAAGTTTAATTCTAATTGCTATTTCTTACCGTTTGTTTTTGTCGGGCGGAAAAAATGTACTGATTAAGTTTCATACCTTGTCCTGCATGGCCGATTTGTTGATGGGAGCACTGTTGGCTTTAGTGTGTACAAGCGAGAGAGTAATAGAACGCATACAACAATGGCCAAGAAAGTTGATTGTGTTGGTTTATGTAGCTGGTATTGCTTTGTTTTTATTCCAGTTTAAATCAGTATGATTGAAACAGGGCAACTAATTTTAAATCATTTATGCCATTTTTATTTTCCTTGTTTTTTGCATTTATAATTGCCGAACAAAATTTTGCAACACGTTCGTTTTATAAAATAGGAAATTCGAAATGGTTAAGTTTTTTAGGCAGATATACCTACGGAATGTATTGCTACCACATGATTATGTTTGCAGTTGCAATGAGCCTTGCTAGCAAACTTGGAATAGATGTTTTACATCCCGATAAATACTATTTAATAGGGATGACACTGGTTATTTTTGTATTAACAACGCTTGTTTCTATTGTAAGTTATCACATTTTCGAGAAAAAATTCCTAGACTTAAAATCGAAATTTATCTAACAATACTAATTTTTTGAGTGCTAATTTCATTAGCCGTTTGCACCATAATGATATATGTTCCCGGACTTAAATCGCTCAGGTTTATTTGTTTTCGGAACTGACCTTTTGTTTGCATTTCGTTGCAAACAGTTTTTTACTTTCCAACGATATCAGAAATGTAAATGCTTGTATAATTGTCCTTATTCAACACATATTCAATTGTAAGTAGTTCAGATGTTGGATTAGGGTAGGTTTTAAAATTAATTGGGTTGTTGCTTTCTGCAATTCCTACATGAGGTACATTTGAGCGTAAGCTATCAATATATTGTATGTTGGTAGCCAATAAACTAGCATTACCTTCTGTAGCATTAATTTGCAAAACAGGAGCTTTCATTCCATTTGCTAACCATTTGAATTCGTATCGGGTGGCGCGAGGAAAGTTAGTACCAAACGAAAGTGTATCAAAATAAATGGTATCAATAGTATCTATTTTAGATGTTACTAACAACGACTGAAATGAGCCAAATGGAGTAATTAAATTACCCCATCCATTAATTGTATTTACACGGTGTCCTTTTTGTCCGTAATACCCCAGCATTGGAATCGGTAAGCCATATTGGAAATCACAAGAGTCTGTATTTAAGTAGTTTATAGGGAAGTTGTAGTGCACATCTGGAGAAGTGTAATAGAATGGAAGGGGAATGCTATTAATCGTAAATCCTGCACCAATTTGTTTTAAACTACTCGATGATTCTTTGAAAAAATCATATGCATCCGTTAGTTGTACAATTGGAATATTGATACTTGTTAAATCATAATTATCTCTTCCATAACTTGTATTTATAACATTAAACAACAAATTAAAAGGACTTGTAAATGTCATTGGTGAATCATACTTATCGAACATCTGCAATGTTGGAACCAAGGTAGAGTAGTCCCATGTAACATTTGAATCTGCAAGAATAGGAAATGTAGCAGAATTGTTATCGGCTGTACTTAAAACGATACTATCGCCTGCATTAGGCATATCAGCATTGGTTATGGTTATTTGTGCAAAAGATATTTTCGCAATTAGAATAAGAATAATAGAGAGCGTAGATTTGTTCATGAGTGGTATTTTAAAGTAAATATGCTAAAAAAAACGACAAATAGGTAGTAATTGACCAATTTGTTTGATTGCTGCAATAAAAAAAGGAAAAATCAGTTGTAAATAGAGATAAACGCTTTTAAAATACTTATCTTTGGGAAAGTAAAACTTCTACTATGTTTAATAAAATTATATTTTGTTTGTTGTTATTATTTTCAATAAACACACTCACTGCTCAAGATAAAATAAAATGGCAAGATGATGGATCTAAAGCCAGAAAATTAGTTCAATTTACAGGTATTGTTGTTGAAGGCGATAGTCTTCGACCAATTCCGTATACAAGCATCATTATTAAAAATTCGAACCGAGGAACAATTAGTGATTATTTTGGTTATTTCTCATTTGTGGCGCAAGTAAAAGATACACTTCAGTTTTCGGCAATTGGTTTTACCAATGCTACATTTATTATTCCAGATACTTTAACCGATAATAAATATTCATTAATTCAAGTGCTTCGTACAGATACCGTATACCTAAAAACAACAGAGGTTTATCCATGGCCAACCAAAGAACAGTTTAAGCAAGCATTCTTAAAATTGGAAATGCCCGAGGATGATTTGGATCGTGCGAATAATAACATGGCTCGATCCGACATGAAGGAACGAATGACAGGTATGGCTATGGATGCTAGCTTAAATTACAAATACAATATGCAACAATACCAAAGTAAATTGTATTATGCTGGTCAGTTACCTCCCAATAACCTTTTAAATCCAATAGCTTGGGCTAAATTTATTCAAGCATGGAAACGCGGTGATTATAAAAAGAAAAATTAAAATAACTATTCCGAAACAGTTGTGCAGAATTTGAAATTGTATAAAATACAAGTGAGGGCTTTATTCTTCTTTTTGTCGTTTTTTGCATCCACTGCTTTTTATGCTCAAAATACAGCAACGGTGTATGGCAAAGTTGTAGATGAAGACAATGAGCCGATTGAGGACGTAAGTGTATCCGTTTTAGGAACTTCTTTAGCACCTGTTTATACAAATGCACAAGGTACCTTTTCTTACAAAGTGCCTGCTGGTGTTCCAATAACCATTGTTTTTTATAGTATTAGTCATTTTCAACAGCAACGTGATATCAACATTCAACCAAATGAAAAATTTGAATTGAATAGAACCTTGAAATTCAAAAATCAAATTAAAGCTGTAGAGGTTTACGATGAAAATCGTTTTCAAACAACATCTCGTATTGATCCCATCAACATTACTCACATTCCAACAGCAAGCCAGGATTTTAATGCTATTTTGTTTACATTGCCTGGCGTTTCTAATCGAAATGAATTAAGTTCAGCATACAGTGTGCGAGGTGGTAACTTCGATGAAAACTTAGTATATGTAAATGGAATTGAAATTTACCGTCCTTTTTTAGTTCGCTCGGGGCAGCAAGAAGGATTAAGTTTTGTAAACCCAGATATGGTTTCTTCTGTATTGTTTTCGGCAGGTGGTTTTGAAGCAAAGTATGGCGATAAAATGTCATCCGTTTTAGATGTGCAATACCATAGACCAAGAAAATTGCTGGCACATTCTCCGGAAGTTTATTGGGAACAAATTTGCATTTGGAAGGTATCAGTAAAAGCAATCGATTTACATGGATGGTTGGAACTCGTTATAAAACCAATCAGTATTTGTTAAAGTCACTTGATACAAAAGGCTCCTATAAGCCAATGTTTATAGATGGTCAAGCTTATTTTACATATGATGTTACTACCAATTGGCAATTGGATTTTTTGGCTAATTATGCAAGTAATCGTTATCAAATTGTACCCGAAAGTAGAGAAACCGATTTTGGAACATTGAATCAAGCATTGCGCTTAAAAATTTATTTTGATGGTCAGGAGATAGATAAGTTTGAATCCATGTTAGGTGCATTATCTGCTATTCATCGTTCGGATAATGAAAAAACAACCTTGCGCTTTATCGCATCCGGATTTAGAAGTAAAGAAAGTGAAGCTTTTGATATTCAAGGTCAGTATTTTATTGATGAATTAGAAACTGATTTTGGGCAGCCTAATTTTGGAGATGTGGTTTCGAATAGAGGAGTAGGAACATTTTTGCAACATGCACGAACCAATTTGCTAGCTTACGTTTATAGTGTTGAGCACAAAGGGAATCACAACATCAATAGAAATAAGCAAGTGCTTTGGGGAGTAAAATATTCTTATGAAAACATTTCTGATAAATTAAGCGAATGGAAGTATGTAGATAGTGCCGACTTTTCGGTGCCAACCGTAGTTCCCTATGTTCCAGTTGATGGGTTTGAGTTGCAGGATGTTATTAAGCAAAAAATTAAAATAACATCTAATCGTTTATCTGGATTTGTTCAAGGAATTTTCAGTAAAGATTTAAAAGACACTTCTACTGTTTCTGTTACGGCAGGTATTCGTGCCAACTATTGGAGTTTAAATGGACAAGCATTGTTTGGACCGCGTGCTACACTGGCGTATAAACCAAATTGGAAGCGTGATTTTTTATTCAAATTTTCTACTGGTTATTATTATCAACCACCTTTTTATCGCGAGTTAAGGAACAGAGAAGGTGTAATTAATTATGATTTAAAAGCGCAAACATCTATTCATTTTGTATTAACGAGTGATTATAATTTTAAAGCATGGAGACGACCATTTAAATTTTTAGTAGAAGCCTATTACAAGCATTTGGATAACTTAATTCCTTATGAAATTGATAATGTTCGTATTCGCTATTCTGCAAAAAACAATGCAAAAGGATATGCTACAGGCATCGATTTTAAAGTGAATGGAGAGTTTGTAAAAGGAGTTGAATCATGGTTCTCCCTGTCTTTTATGCAAACACAGGAAGATATTAAAGATGATTATTATTTTGATTATTTTAATAGTGATGGCGAAAAAATTGTTCCAGGGTTTACAAACAATGATGTAGCGGTTGATAGTACTCGTTATGAACCAGGTTATATTCCTCGTCCAACAGATCAACGCGTAAATTTTGCAATCTTTTTTCAAGATAAAATGCCTGGATTACCCGATTTGAAAATGCACTTGAATTTATTATTTGGAGCAGGTGTTCCTTTCGGTGCTCCTGGTACAGAGCGCTACAAGCAAATACTGCGTATGCCTCCATACCGAAGAGTGGATATCGGTTTTTCATATCAGTTATTAAAGGAAAGTAGAAAGAAAAAAGAAAAAGGATTTGGTCGCTTGTTAAATTCAGTTTGGCTAAGTTTAGAAGTGTTCAACTTACTTGGAACGAATAATACGGTCTCCTATATTTGGGTAGAGGATGTAACTAATCGACAATATGCAGTACCCAACTATTTAACACAACGTCAGTTAAACCTCAGAATGATTATTAAGTTTTAATTTATGTTTTATCCTAAAGAAGTAATTGATATTGCCTGCGATTGGATTGAAGGAAAAGAAGATGCTAAAATTTGGTTGCAAAAGCATAATTTTGAAGAGTTAGTACAGCTTAGAGATGCCGTTAGCAGATGGCCAAAAGCCTTTGAGTATTTATTAATTCATAAACATTTAATTTTGGCTGCCTTTGTGAATGCAATATGGGAAGACAAAAAAGCTTTTAAATTATTGATGGATAAAAAAGCAGTGCACTGGGCGGCAATGGCAAATTATATTAACGGAGATGAGAATGCCGCAACTTTTTTGAAAAAAAACAAATTAGAGCAATATGCTAAATTAGCACATCTTATCCAAGCTAAAATCAGAAAAGAAGGAGATGCTAATTCTAATTTTTTTAATAGCGGACCTTATAAAATGTAATACCAGAAAATGAGAATAATTGGATACATACCACATGAGAAAATTACAATTACTGTGTTTTCGATGAATGATAAATACCAAGTTCAGTTTGAAGCAGGTCCAATGATGCAAACGTTTAAGTTTTTGCATTCGGAAGTAGATGGTATTGATGGTGTTAAAAAAGTGTTGGATGAAGAATTCATGACTCGATTGATGGAGCGTTTTAATGAAATGTATTTATCTTTAAAAGTAGCAAAAGAGCGAAATGGATAAGGCTAAAAAAATAGTGGTAGTATTAATTTGTTGCAGTTTATTTGCAGCATTTATTCCAGCACCTACCTATAAAATTGCATTGTTGAAATACAGTGGAGGAGGAGATTGGTATGCAAATTTGGAAACATCTTTGCCCAACCTTATAAAATTTTGTAACGATAATTTAAAAACTACCATTAATCCCGAACAAGGCATTATTGAGGTTGGAAGTCCTGATATTTTTAATTACCCATTTGTACACATGACAGGGCATGGGAATGTTGTATTTAGTGCACAGGAGGCCGAAAATTTGAGAGCTTATTTACTTGGAGGAGGCTTTTTGCATATTTCAGATAATTATGGAATGGATAAATTTATCCGTGTACAAATGAAGCGCGTTTTTCCTGAATCGGAATTCGTTGAATTGCCTTTCTCGCATCCTATTTACCACCAGAAATATGATTTTAATACAGGTTTGCCTAAAATCCATGAACATGAAGGGAAGGCACCACAAGGTTTTGGTTTGATTTATCAAGGTAGATTGGTGTGTTTTTACGATTTTGAGTGCGATTTAGGCGATGGTTGGGAAAGTCCAGAGGTACACAAAGATTCGCCCGAAGCTCGTCAAAAAGCACTTAAAATGGGTGCTAATATTATACAGTATGTACTAATGGGAGCCGGAAACACTACTAAAAAAATAATAGAATATTGTTTTTTCTGTGCAACCATTTTCCTATATTTACAATCATAATAGAAAACAAAACATACTCAAAATGAAAAAATTCATCTTTACTTTAGTATCATTTTTAATTATTGGAATTGGAGCTTCTCAAGCACAAAATAAAGCGTATATCGACACCAAAAGCTCTAAAACGGTTGTAAATGAACGATTAATGTCTTACACATTTACAGTTGATAATATTTCGAGTAAAGATCAATTACAAGTAATTGAAAAGAAGTTCAAAACAACAAAAATGGTTTCAAGTGTTTCTGCTGAATTAATCACTGGAAATAAAGCACGATTTGTTGCTTTAATGATTAGAAAAGAGAATCGTAAAACATTACAGCAAATGCTATTAAATGCTGGAATTACTAAAATTGTAATTGATGGAACAGAAGTAGAAACCACCAAGGCTATTGAGTATTTAGATGCTAAAAAAGACAAATAATAGCATATGTTCATAATAAAAAAGCACCGATCAGGTGCTTTTTTATTAAATTGTTTACTCTATGAATATAGAAGAACTAAAAAAAATAAATTTTGCATTTGTAATTGCTCGTGGACGTTCAGGAACAACCTTGCTTCGTACCATGTTAAATGCCAATACAAATACCATTTCTCCCTTTGAGTCAAAAGTAATTGTACATGTAAAACAACGATATGCTTCAGAACAAAATTGGAACAAACAAAAGGTCCTTCAGTTTATCGAGAACCTTTATGAGGATGTTAAGTTTAAAGATTTTTGGGCTGTCGATAAGGAGAAGCTAACAACTAAAATTTTTTCTTTCCCTTTCGAACAGTTGAACCTAGAATTGTTGCTAAAAATAACCTATCTGTGTTTTCCTACCGAATTTGAAAAGGAAAACATCACTTTGCTGGTTGATAAAAACCCTCCCTATGCAGTTTTTTTAGATGATCTACATGAAGTTTTTCCTGATGCAAAATATATTCATTTAGTGCGCGATTACAGGGATAATATTCAGTCAATTAAAAAAACAAATCCAATAAAAAACATAAGTGTTTTAGCACATGGTTGGTTGAATGACAATTTAAAAATTGAAAAATTTAAAGCGAAGCATCCGAATAAAATTCATACCATACGTTATGAAGATTTGGTGAGTGATCCCGAAAATGGATTAAAAGGAATCTGTGCACACTTGGGTATCTCTTTTCAAGATAATATGTTGAGTTTTCAAAGTAAATTAAAACAAGAGATTGATAAAAATGTTAGTATACAAAAAGAGCATAAAGCATATTTAAAATATCATGAAAACTTATCAAAGCCTGTAAATACAGAAAGTATTAATAAGTGGAAAAAATATTTGACAGATAAAGAGGTCGAGCAAATCGAATACATCTGTAAGGCTTATGGTGAGAAATACGATTATTTACCAACACTGGAAAATGGGAAAGGGAGTTATTTAAAAAGTAAGTTCGGGTATATTCGTTACGAATTCAATGTGTTTGTAATGAAAGCGTATTACAAACTACCATTTTGGTTTCGCCATATGATTCGTGCTGTTACTAGAACGCTTTATTCTACATTTGGCTACACCACAATATATAATCGATTAGATTATAGCATAACGAATGAAGAGTAGTATGCAATTGACACTTTCGATTGAAGATATAAAGAAGATTCAACTTCATTTTATTGTTTCCACTGGACGAACAGGAAGCACCTTGCTTTCTGCAATGTTCAACATGCACAAGAATTTATTATCACCAGTTGAGGAACCATTTGCATTTAATCTCTATTTTAAATACCATGATTTGAAAGAATGGACGTCTCAAAAAATAGATGAATATTGTTATGATTTTTATTTGTTTTCAGAAGGAGTATTGGAACAGCAGTTTGGGACTAAAAAGGATTTAAAAGATGCATTAGAACAATATAAATCGGAGTTGGATTTCTATACAACCATAAAAATTTCGTACCTCTGTTTTTTTCCTGAACGAGATAAGACCAACATCACCACCATCATTGATAAACAACTAAAATTTCATGATTTTATTGAAAAAGTTGCCGTGTTTTTTCCAGATAGTAAATTTATTATCCTTAATAGAGATCCACGTGATAATTCTTTGGTGAAAATGAAACGAATTATTCGTGAAAAATCAAAAGGCTTTTTTCAGGATCAAAATAAAAGTAATTATTGGACACTGGGATTGATTTGGAATAGGGTGTATTCATTGATTTATGAAAAAAGAAAAAAAATAGGAGAACATCGTTTTTTGGAATTAAAATACGAAGACTTGGTTGCTAATCCTGAAAAAGAATTAAGTCGAGTTGCTGATTTTACAGGATTTGAGTTTGACCCCATTATGCTTCAATACCATGTTCAAACAAAAGAAAAAATTGAACAAGCAAATGAAATGCAGGATATCAAAAAGCAGATGTTCTATTTGTTACACAAAAGTTTAACAGAAAAAACAAATACAGATAAGGTTGGTTTTTGGAAGGACAATTTAAGTAAAAATGATGCGAATATTATTTGGAATGTATGTGCACAACAGGCCATGAAGATAGGTTATAAATCAGAAAGTTGTGATGGAAAAGCAACTAGGGATAAGCATTACTATAGAGCTTATTTAAATGTAGCAATTCAGAATATTCTAATTCCAAAAATATATTACGGATTGCCTTTCTTTATTCGTTATGCAATAAAAAAAAGGAAGTATGGGAATAAATTTAAGCAAAATCGATATACTTCAGATAAATTCAAAGAAACAACCAGCTGAAATTTAATATTTACGTTTTAGTCTGTTTCTGATAGGGATAGCTAACTGAAGTATGCAAATAAATGGCCACAATACAACTTTGAAAACACTTCGATTCATCTTGTATAGTGAAGGGAAAATATTTCCAATGTTTTGTAAGTAAAAGCTCATCAGAACCGTAGCACAAACTTTATTTTTTTTAGAATAAAACTCAGGCTTTAATATGTCAAATAAAAGAATCGTTCTTCTTTCGTTAGTTAAGTTCCAAGCTTCGTGTGTATAGGCATCGATGAAGCCAATTACTTTTCCTGGGTCCCAATTTTTGTCAAGGCCTTTTACTTTTAAACCACAAGAAGGTAGCGATGCAGGTATTGTTAATCCTAAATGACAGCGGATAACGGCATTTGTGTCGCCAAAGTGAGGAACAATTTTAGACTGTGGTTCTAATGCATTAAAACAAATATTTACTACACCAGGAATTTGATTCATTAATTCCATTGTTTTTGGAAAATGTTTTTGGTATTGATACATTTTTACGCCCCAAACAACTAATGATCTTACTTTCCAAGATTCAGGTTTTTCAACCATTGTAATGTTGAAATGACTTTGAATTCCATTCGCTTGGATGTATTCATTTAATTCTTGTAAAATGAGTGTGTGATTTTTTTCAAGTTCAGCAATGCCTTTAATTTGGCTCACATCAGGATAAGCGGCAATGTCGCTTTTGTATTCAGAGTTGTTATAAAGGCTAAACCAAAGCATTCTTTTTTTCTAAAGGTATTAAAATATAAGATAATAGTGGATATGATTTTGCTCAGATTTGAGTTGCAGTGGAATTAAATTGGTTACATTTGTTATATGAGTTTTACAGAAAAAAATCCTAAATACTTCTATGAAACAATTGAGTTCAAAGAGCTCTTGATTTTAGAGGAAAATTATGCGACTATTTTAGAAGAACTACAAAATCTTCGAAAACATTCTGAAAACGGTTATTGGCTCAATACGTTTCCCGACTATTTATTTCCAGAAAGTAAAGGTACTTGGAAAGTTTTTACATTTCGTTTTTTTGGGATTAAACATCCTTTGAATTGTAGCTTGTGTCCTAAAACAGCAGAGTTGCTTTCTAAAATTCCAGAACTCATATCTGCTGATTTTTCATTTTTACCTGCTCGAACTCATATAAAGCCTCATGTCGGTTTTACGCAAGTCGTATTGCGTTCTCATTTAGGATTAATAATTCCCTCGGATTGTGCTATTCGTGTCGGAGATCAAACAAAAACATGGCAATCAGGAAAGTTGATGGTGTTTGATGATAGCTTTGATCATGAAGCTTGGAATAATAGTGATGAGGATCGCTTTGTGTTAATGTTTGACATTCGAAACCCAAGATGGGAATATTCAGTCGATCAAATTTGTCGTTATCATATAGAAAACATGAAAGATGATTTTATGCTTACAATTTGTCCGAAAGAACAGTGGCTCGACTTTTATGAAAAAGGCGAATTCTATACCATGCCCGCAAAATAATTAGTTTTTTTTTCTAAAATACGCAATCATTTCATCACTCAATAAATCGTCACTTTCAGTCAGTGTTAGCTTTAATTTCGAATGATTATTGCAGTAGAGATGAGCAGCCTTTTTTAGTTTGGCAGTTTTTTCTAAATACCGATCTTTTGTAAGAATAAGTTTTATAAACTCATTGTTTTCCGTTCCCTTTATCACTTCGTAACCAAGCATTTTATTGAATTGCAATGCTTTTGCATTTGTTTGTGCTACAGTTGCAGTTGATGCTCCAGAAGCTCCAAAAATTTCGAATACACCTTCGAGCATTGTCAATGCTGCAAATACAGGTATGGGGGTGTTCCAATAGTCTAAATCCCAAATAAAAATGCCCCCTTCTGCTTCACGTGTAACAGGGTCGGCATTTTTGCAATTTATTAAACCAACAGGCTTGCCTTCCGTTTCGATTAGGAAATAGTAATTTTCTTTATTATTGATGCTTTCAAACCATTTTAATTGCATTTCAGGAGTAATGTACTCTTTGAATTGCATGGCGTCTCTTATAAAAGGTTGATTTCGCCAATAGCGAATAAGTTCAATATCGTCTATTGTTACACGTTTGTATACCAGACCATATTGTTCAGCAATCATATTTTTTCGTGGATAAAATAGGCAGGTTTTTTATTCGATAAAGCAATAAGATTGCCAAGATACTCGCCAATAATACCTAGGCTAAATGTAATAATTCCTGTACTGAATAGTATTGCAACAATTAAAGATGTATAACCCATTGGTACTTTAAACATAAATTTTCGAGCAATGAATACACCTGCTAAAACAAAACTTGCTATGAAAATATAAAATCCTAATGTGCGAACAATACGAAGTGGCATTGTAGAGCTGATGGATGAAATACGCAAGGATAAATCAAATAAAGCGTTGTAGCTGTAGCCCGATTGTTTTTTTTGTGATGGAGCGTATTGTACTTTATGGTAATCAACTTTGTTGGTATACCACAATAAAATTTCATCTAAAAAAAACAAGGAGCCTGTGTGGTTCACCACATTGTCTTTCATTTTACTTGTGAAAATGCGGAAGCTGCTTCCTTTATCGGCATTTTTATTTTCGATACGTGAGGTGAATTTATATACAAATGTTAATAATCTTCTTGTAAAACTTTTTTTCACATGTGCTGGTATACCATATACCACATCAATTTTTTTGTCAATTATGATCTTATAAAGTTGTTCTATGTCTTTTGGATTTTGTTCTAAATCATCGTCAATTGTAATGATGTAATTACCATTGCAGTTGTTTAGTCCGCATAACATAACATTGTGCTGCCCATAATTTTTGTTTAATCGTATGCCTTTAACTGTAGAGTAGGTGTTTTTTAGTTGTTTTATTTTTTCCCAACTATGGTCCCTGCTTCCGTCATCAATCAGAATAATTTCGTAGGGCTTGTTCATTAAATCCATTGCTTCTACAATCTTTTGGGTTGTTTGCTCCAAACAAGATTCTGCATTAAATACGGGTATGATAACTGAAAATTCCGTCATGTTAGTCAATTTTTTGATAGCCCAATGTTAATCCTCCATCCATTTTGATTGTAGTGCCAGTAATCCATTTAGAAGCATTCGACAATAGAAAAACAATTGCATTGGCCACATCTTTTGCTTCACCAATTCCGAATGGATAAGTGCTTTCATACTTTTTGGTATGCTCATCACTCAATGTCGTCTTGAGTGTATTTTCATAAATTTCAGTTTTTACCATTGCTGGTGAAAGTGTATTTACTCTTACTTTTTTTGATGCAAGCTCCAATCCCAATGATCTGGAATAAGCCTCTAATGCAGCTTTGGTACTTACATACAATGCTCCGCCAAAATAGCTGTGTTGAGTAGATATAGTGGATATTAATACAATAGAGGCATTGTCATTTATTTTTTTCTGTTGCAATAATTGTGAATTAATTAATATAACTGCATTGTAGTTGATTGAAAACATTTCGTCAATGTGCTTCTGTTGAATAAATTTTACAGGAACCGGTTTAACAATTCCTGCACAATGAACAATGCCATCTAATTTTGGACAGTCTTTTACCAGCTGATTTAATTCTTCTGCATTTGTTAAATCTGCTTTAATGATGGTATGCTTTGTTGGATTTTTTAATAAGCTAATTGTCTCCAATAATCGATGTTCATCTCTGCCACAGGCAACTATTGATGCACCCATTTCTGCGGCTAAAATAGCTGCTGCTTTGCCTATTCCAGACGAGGCACCTGTAATCAATATCGTTTTATCAGTTAATAAAAAATCTTCCATTTATAATTCAATTAAATCGGAACAGTAAATATTTTTTGTTTCAAAAATGCAGGATGCCCATGAATAACCAACACCAAATCCTGAGAATAGTAAGGTTGTATGATCTTGTAGTTTGTCTTTTAATTTTGTTGTTATTGTAAGTGGAATAGAAGCGGAGCTAGTATTTCCAAATAAGTCAATTGAATAAGGTACTTTATTTAAGTCGGTTACTTTTAATTTTTTTCTGACACTTTCATTAATTAATTTGTTTGCCTGATGAAAAACAAAATAGTCGATTTTCTCTTTCTCAATTCCTGAATACTCAATTAACTCATTGATGTTTGGACTTACTTCTTTGAGTGCAAAATTAAAAATATCAATTCCTTTTAATCCTAAATGTCTTCTGCTACGTTTTACGCCAGGTTCTATTTCGGTTATGTCAAATGTGTCGGGACGAACTGTATTGCGCGCACCTCCATCTAATATTTTTATAGCATCTTCGCCACTGCCATCGCTCTGCAAGTTAAAATAAATAGGATTAGCTGATGTGTCGTATTCCATAGCTGTTGCACATCCAGCATCACCAAATAATGGATAGGTACTTTTATCTTCAATGTAAGTTGATAGTGTTGATTTATCTCCTACTAATAATAATCCCTTTTTTATATTGCCACTTGATAATAAACTTGCCATTAGTTGCAATCCATACACATAGCCAGAACAGCCTAAACCAACATCAAATGACATGGTTCGTTTATTTAATCCTAAGCGATGTTGTAAGATTATTGCTGTTGCGGGTAGAAAGTAATCGGGTGATTGTGATACAAATATTAAACAATCAATTTCTTCTTTTTTCCAATTTAAATCTGTAATTATTTTTTCTGCTGCATGGTAGCATAAATCGGATGTACTGATAGCTGTAGGTGCTACTCTTCGTTCAAGAATACCCACGCTTTTTACGAACAAGTCGAATTCGGGTTCGCTAAAGTAGGAGTAGTCTTTTGTGAACTCTTTCTCCTTCGGAACGCAAGATGCAATTCCTTTAATACTCACATTATTTAGTTTAAATAGTGCCACGAATTAGTTCGTTTTTTTTGCCATTACAATATTGTAAATGTCTTGTATCGTTTGTGAATTTCGTAAATCATCAGCACTCAATTGTACATCAAAGTTCGCATCAACAAATGCGATAACAATCAAAGCATACATTGAGCTCCAGCTTTTTATTTCACGATAATTGGTAGTAGGAGTAATGGTTCCTGGCTCTACTTCCTCAAATTCAGCTTCAATCTGTTTTGTGAATTCATGTATATCCATAAAAATGTTTTTTTGTAAATATAGTTCTTTAAAAAATAATTAATGTTTTATATTGTAATTACGGTACCCGACCATGAGTAGCCAATTCCAAATGCCGCAATTAAAACTTTGTCTCCTTTTTTAGCTTTGCCACATTTTATTGCTTCAGCAAGGGCAATTGGAATAGATGCTGAAACAGTGTTTCCAACTTCTTCCATGTAAATAAAAAAACGATCTTCCTCTATTTTTAATTTTCGTCTAAGCACACTCAACAAAAAAGCATTTGCTTGGTGAAACACAAATAAATTTATCTCACTTTTTTCTAACTTGTTTTTAGCTAGTATTGATTCTATTAATGGTGGAACAATCCGTAATGCAAAATTAAATATTTCGAGTGCATTCATTTGCATTCTACCGTATTTTAAACCTCCCACATTGTCGTATTTATCCAGCCATTCCTGGTCTACTGGACCGCGAGTACCACTTCCTTTCACCATTAAATTTTCTGCACCGCTTCCATCTGTTCCTACTGAAAATGATCCTATTGCAATTGTTTCGTTTTCTGTTGCAGTTATCAGTGTTGCAGCTCCAGCATCTCCGAACAACATTCTTAGGTCTGCATCTTCAGGATGAATAACTGTACTTGGAATATCGCTTGTTAAAGCAAGCACATTTGTTGCTTGTCCGGATTCAATCAAGGCTTTTGCTATACTTATGCAATAGGTAAATCCCGTACAACCATAAGGTAAGTCAATTGCTCCACAATTAGTGTTCAGTTGTAAGCGATCTTGTAAAATACAAGCAGTTACGGGGCCTTTGTAATCAAGGCCTTCTGTGCAAAAGATGATGTAATCAATTGTTTTGCGATCAACCGTATGTTCTTCGAACAGTTTTTCTGCAGCAAAAAATCCTAAGTCCGATCCAACAATCCCTTCGGTCGTAATATGTCGTTTTTTTATCCCCGTTTTTTTATAAATATCAGCTTCTGTTAAATTCGGGAACACCTCACACAATTCCTTATTGCTAAGTGCTGTAGGCGGTAAATAATAACTAATCGCTTTAATATAGGCTTTCACGAATGATGAAGGTTTATCACAAATTTAACAAAATACTGTTAGAATGTTATATCTATTAATTATTAATAAATAATTACATTTGGGAAACCTAATTTTGAATATGAAATTCTTTACTACATCATTTGTTAATATCGATTCAACTGCGTTCAAAAAGAGCATCCTATTGTTTTTTTTATTGGCATTTGTAATCTATGGTAAAAGTATATTTAACGAATATGCAATGGACGATGAGTATGTTGTAAAGGATAATTTTCAAGTACACAAAGGAATTAAAGCAATTCCTGAAATTTTTAAAACGACCTATGTAATTGATAATAAAAAATCAAGTTATGAATATCGTCCACTTGTAAAAGCCACCTATGCCATCGAATACCAATTTTTTAAGGAGAATCCACACGTTAGTCATTTTATAAATATTCTTTTATATGTTCTTTCTGTAATTATTCTATATGTTGTAATGCTTAGGCTTTTCGAAAGCTATCATTACTTATTTTCTTTATCAATTTGTTTGGTTTTCCTACTTCATCCAATTCATTCAGAAGTTGTACTTAGCTTAAAAAACAGGGATGTTATTTTGAGTTTTATTGGCTGTTTTTATAGCCTTTATTTTTATTTGAAATACACGGAAAACAGCAAAATAATAAATCTGTTTTGGGGTGTGTTTTTTATGTTTTTTGCTTTGATTTCAAAAAGAGATTCCATGACATTTTATGCTATTATTCCATTTACAATTTGGTATTTCAGAAATGTTTCTTGGAAAAAACTGGGGGTAATTATACTCTTGAATGCGCTTCCATTTTTGTTTTTTAGATTGGCTTCAAATAATGTGGAAACACGTATTTCGCGCAAATTACTTTTTTGGGAGAATCCATTTTTTATAGATTCGACTTATTTAGATAGAATTCCAGAGGGGATTTACTCTATTTATTTTTACATCAAATTATTCATATTTCCTCATCCATTGATTTCGTATTACGGATACAATCAAGTACCTATTGTAGGTTGGTCCCATCCTGTTGTTTTAATTACATTTCTCTTGCTAATAGTTCTAGCGTTTTTCTTTTTCAAAAAAATAAAATCGAAACCAGTTTGGGTTTTTGGACTTGTTTATTTTTTAGTAGGCATATCCATGTTTACAAATATTGTAAAACCTGTTGTGGGTATTGTTGGTGAGCGTTTTGCATTTATACCTTCTGTTGGATTGAGCATAACTTTAATTTGGTTGGTTTTTCATTATTTTAAAGTCCCATCTAGCAAAATTAGTGCTAAGCTTTCCGCAATGGGAACAAACGTTTTTATTTTCTTAATTGTTGTTGCTATTTTATTTGGAGGTAAAACATTTTCAAGAAATAAAGCGTGGAAGGATAGTTATACGTTGTATGAAACTGATGTAAAAACAGCTACAGAATCCGCTCATACATTTTCACTCTTAGCAGCATCTTCAGTAAGTAAAATTCGCTCGAATCCAAAAATGAAAAATGCAGAGAAAAAAATGCATGTTGATAATGCAATAAAGTATTACAGAGAATCATTAAGAATATTACCTGATTATATCACTTCTTTAAATAATTTAGGGATGGTTTATTATACTTATTATAATAAGCCTGAAGAGGCTATTCCTTATTTAGAAAAAGCAATTGCCTTGGATACAAATTATTCCGAAGCTTATTTTAATTATGCATCCTGTCATGCAGCATTGCAGCATTATGATATTGCTGAGCAATATTATAGAAAAGTAATTTCAATGTACGACCATGCTTTTAAAATGCAAAAAGTCCATAAAATTGTTGTTGATTATATTACACAAGAGTTGCAAAAAGACAATGTTGAGAAGAAAAAATTAAAACGAGCATTGAAATTAATAGATAAGCAATTGGCTGATTATTTAAATTATGATGAGCGCAGCATAGAATTTATCAATTCCTATTATTCATTAAGTAATATGTTTGCTTTTAATAAGCAATACGATAAGATAATAACTTTGAATACCAGTGCAATTGAGAAAGAATTAAACTCGGATATTCCCTACATCAATATTGGTAATGTGTATTTTATGCAAGGCGATACATTAAAAGCATTACCTTATCTCGAAAATGCAATAGCACATAATTGGAATAATCGTTTTTTAAATACATTTCTATCAGACTATTACAAAAAAGCAGG
The DNA here is from genome assembly GCA_016707685.1 of Bacteroidota bacterium. Classification (GTDB taxonomy): domain Bacteria; phylum Bacteroidota; class Bacteroidia; order 2-12-FULL-35-15; family 2-12-FULL-35-15; genus 2-12-FULL-35-15. The sequence goes on along the minus strand of JADJHE010000010.1, from coordinate 70,839 downwards.
AGATGAGAAAAAATCAGCCTATTATTATAATTTAATGACCAAGTCATCTAAATAGTCATCTGATTTTAGGGGCTGCACCAGAAATTTTGCTTTAAATGCAACCCTTTTATCAGTTTTGTAGTCATGATTGTTAATAAATCATAAAAATTTACGGAGGTTTATTGTAAATATTAATAACTTTATAGCTGAAAAACTAAAACTCGTCTACTAAATATTATAAAACATGGCTAAGAAAAATCTACTACTAGTGTTGTTTGTTTTATCACTTACAGCAGGTACTGCATTTGCACAAATTGAAAAAACGAATGCAAACTTTTATTATAGCACCAAAGCAGGGAAATCAGCTGATGCTGAAATGGTTCATTTTACATTTATGATTACTGGTATTAAATCGGATGCGCACTACCAAACGTTGTATAATCGCTTTTTAAAGCAAGACGGTATTCGAAAAGTAGACATGTCGCCTTACGATGCAGCACAAGAAAGTGCTTTGTGTAAATTTTCTTTTAAAAAGCCATTGACAAGTGCCTACTTGCAAAAAATCCTTACATATCTTGGTCTTGATGGTGTGTACATAGATAATGAATTTGTTCCAATCGCCAGTCTTTCTGGTTATTTAGATACAAAGAGTAAACAAAAAGCTTCAAAATAATATCTCATTTATTTTTTTAATTTTATTTGATCAAATTATGATAAAAAGGCTACAACTATGTTTGGTATTGATATTAGGAATGATATCAATTGATGGTTTTTCTCAAACATTTAATGGTACTGGTGGTGGTATACCCGATAACGGTATACAAACTTGTTTTCCTGTTACTGTAACAGGTTTACCCACAGCGTTGAATGCCGCAAATGGCTTGACGCAAGTATGTATTAACATTACGCATACTTATGATGCCGATTTGGATATATTTTTGGTATCTCCTAATGGTGGTGCTCTCGAATTGGTAACAGATGTGGGTGGTGCAAATAACAACTTTCAAACAACATGTTTTACAGCAACCGCTGGAACAGCTGTTACTGCTGGTTCTGCCCCGTTTAATGGAACTTATCGTCCGGAAGGAAGTTTTGCGAATTGTATAAATGTTGGTGTTAATGGAAATGGTACTTGGTATTTATGTATTACAGATGATAGTGGTGGTGATGTTGGAACCTTAAATTCTTGGAGTGTAACATTTGGTGCTGGTGGAGCAATTGGTGCTACACCAGGTTGTAATTTGAATGCAATTGCTAGTGACGTTTGTATGGGCGCTCCTTCTATTTGTTCACTGGATGGATATTGCGGTAATACAAGTACTTGTTTTTCTCCAGGTCAAATTCCTTCTGGTTTCTGTGGCTCGGTTGAAAATAATGGTTGGTTATCATTCGTAGCAAGTGCTACATCTGCAACATTAAACATTACTGTTAACAATTGTGTGAATTCCCAAGGTATTCAAATGGAGATTTATGGAACATCTAATTGTCAAACATTTACTTCTTATTCCAATTGTTGGAATCCCGGTACAGAAACGAATGGTTCGGTAACGGGTACCGGTTTGACAATAGGACAAACCTATTATCTTATGATTGATGGCTATGCAGGAGATAATTGCGATTATGTAATAAATCCAGGTTCGGGTATCTTAACGGTAAATGTTACACCGGCAACAACCACTATTTGTTCGGGTTCAAGTACAACACTCACCGCCAATGCAACTGGTGCAACCGGATATTCCTGGGCCCCCGGTGGACAAACAACACAGAGTATAACGGTCAGTCCCGGTTCCACAACAACCTATACATGTACAATTGCTGGAACCTGTGGAGGAGGAGCAACAGCCACTTCTACAGTAACAGTTAATACAGCAGCTACTGTGGGTGCTGGAGCAGATCAATCTATTTGTTCGGGTTCAACAGTTACAATGGCTGGATCTTTTGGTGGTGGTGCAACTAGCGCAACATGGTCTACTAGTGGTAGTGGTACATTTACAAGTACTACCGCAGCAAATGCTGTTTATACGCCATCTGCAACAGATATTAGTTCTGGAACAGTTACTATTACTTATACAACAAATGATCCAGCAGGACCATGTCCAGCAGTTTCAGATGCAATGGTATTAACCATTAGCCCAGCTGCTACAGTAAATGCAGGTACAGATCAAACAATTTGTTCTGGTACAGCAGTCACATTAGGTGCAACACGCGGTGGTGGTGCAACATCTTCTACATGGACATCAAGTGGAACAGGAACATTTAGTAACACAACAATTTTAAATCCTACTTATACACCATCAGCAGCGGATATTTCTGCAGGTACAGTTACACTTACAATCACAACAAATGATCCAGCTGGTCCTTGTCCAGCAGTTTCAGATGCAATGGTTGTAACTATTAATATCCAAGCATCAGCAAATGCTGGTCCTAACCAAACAATTTGTGCTGGAAGTACTGTAACATTAACGGGAACACGTGGAGGAAGTGCTACTTCTTCAACATGGACAACAAGTGGTTCAGGTACTTTTGCGAACGCAACAGCAACAAGTACAACGTACACACCATCAGCTGCAGATATTTCTGCAGGAACGGTTACACTTACGATTACAACAAATGATCCAGCTGGTCCTTGCCCAGCAGCTACATCTTCTTTAGTAGTTACGATTAATCCAGGTGCAACTGCATCTGCTGGTGGTAATCAGACAATTTGTGCAGGAAGTACTGTTACTTTAACTGGTTCTCGCGGTGGTGCTGCTACATCTTCAACATGGACATCAAGTGGTTCAGGTTCATTTGGAAATGCATCATTGGTAAATACAACTTATACGCCATCTGCTGCAGATATTTCAGCTGGAACAGTAACACTAACCATTACAACAAACGACCCAGCTGGACCTTGTCCTGCTGCTACTTCTTCATTAGTTCTTACCATTAATCCTGTTGCAACAGCTAATGCTGGTGTAAATGGAGCTATATGTGCTGGTAGCACATATACATTAGCCGGTTCAATTGGTGGTGGAGCATCTTCACTTACTTGGACAACAAGTGGAAGTGGTTCATTTAGTAATTCAACTGCCACTAATCCTACATACACACCTTCTGCATCAGATATTTCAGCGGGTTCAGTAACATTAACAATAACAACAAATGATCCAGCTGGTCCTTGTCCTGCTGCAACAGCAAGTATGGTATTAACCATTAACCCTGGTGCAACTGCAAGTGCTGGTCCTGCAGCCACAATTTGTGGAGGAACAACGTATTCATTGCCAGGTTCTATTGGTGGTAGTGCAAGTTCTGTTACATGGACAAGCTCAGGAAGTGGTTCATTTAGCAGTACAACATCCGTTACACCTACTTATACTCCTTCTGCTGGTGATATTTCAGCAGGTACGGTAACTTTAACAATGACAACAAATGATCCTGCTGGTCCTTGTCCTGCAGCAGTTTCATCAATGATTTTAACAATAAGTCCTGCAGCAACAGCTAATGCTGGTGCAGATGCGACAATTTGTGCAAATCAGACTTATACATTAAATGGTTCTAGAGGTGGTGCAGCTACGTCATCAACTTGGACAACAAGTGGAAGTGGTACTTTTAGTAATGCTTCAGCTGTTAATCCTGTTTACACTCCTTCAGCAAGTGATATTAGTGCTGGTTCTGTAACCTTAACAATTACAACAAATGATCCAGCTGGTCCTTGTCCAGCAGTTTCCGATGCAATGGTATTAACAATAACTCCATTGCAAAATGCTTCATTTACTTTTGGTTCTGCAACTTATTGTCAAACTGGTGCCAATCCAACACCTACGATTACTGGTGTTGCAGGTGGTACATTCACATTCACACCCGCTGGTTTGTCAATCAATGCATCTTCAGGTTTAATTAACTTAGCAGCTAGTACGTTAGGAACGTATTCAATTACTTATACAACTCCAGGGCCTTGTGCTAATACAAGTTCGGTGAACATTACAATTACATTGGCTCCAATTGCAACATTTAGTTATGCTGGTCCTTATTGTTCTACAGATGCAAATCCTTCACCTACATTTGGTGGTGGAGCAACAGCAGGAACTTTCTCTTCAACTGCAGGTTTAGTTTTTGTGAATGTAAATACAGGTCAAGTTAATTTATCAGCTAGTACTCCAGGTACTTATACTGTTACAAATGCAATTGCTGCATCAGGTGGTTGTGCTCCTGCAAGTGCAACAGCTACTATTACTATTAACCAAGCAGCAACAGCGAATGCTGGTTCAGCAGCAACAATTTGTGCAGGTAGTACATATACTTTAGCTGGTGTAATTGGTGGAAGTGCAAGTTCTTTAACTTGGACGTCATCAGGTACAGGTTCATTTAGTTCTGCTACGGTTGCAAACGCAACTTATACACCTTCAGCTGCTGATATCTCTGCAGGTTCTGTTACTTTAACGATTACTACGAATGATCCAGCAGGCGCTTGTCCTCCTGTAACTAGCTCTATGGTATTAACTATTAATCCTGCAGCCACAGCAGCAGCTGGTTCAGCTGCAACAATATGTGCTGGTAGCACCTATACATTAGCTGGTGTAATTGGTGGTAGTGCAACATCAGGTACTTGGTCATCTTCTGGTTCAGGTTCTTTCAATAATACTTCATTATTAGGTGCAACTTATACACCATCTGCGGCTGATGTTTCTGCGGGTTCGGTAACATTAACTTTAACGACAAATGATCCAGCAGGCCCTTGTCCAGCTGTAACAAGTTCATTGGTGTTAACAATCAACCCAGCTGCTACAGCAACAGCAGGTGCTAATTCTACAATTTGTTCTGGGTCTACTTATACATTAGCTGGATCAATTGGTGGTGGTGCAACCAGCTCTACTTGGACAACAAGTGGTAGTGGTTCATTCAGTAATGCAACAGCATTAAATGCAACTTATACACCTTCTGCAGCTGATATTTCTGCAGGTTCAGTTATTTTGACATTAACAACAAATGATCCAGCAGGTCCTTGTCCTGCTGCAACATCTGCATTAACATTAACAATAAGTCCAGCAGCTACTATTTCTGCAGGTTCGGCTGCAACAATTTGTTCTGGGTCAACTTATACATTAGCTGGTACAATGGGTGGTGGAGCAAGTTCAATTACTTGGACAACATCAGGAACTGGAACATTTAATAATAGTGCTTCTACAACAGCAACATATACACCTTCAGCTGCTGATATTGCTGCAGGTACAGTAACATTAACGATCACAAGTAATGATCCTGTTGGTCCTTGTCCAGCAGCAACAGCAAATATGGTATTAACCATTAATCCTGCTGCTACGGTTACGGCTGGTTCGAATGCTACAATTTGTGGTGGAACTACTTATGCTTTAAATGGTACAATGGGTGGTGGTGCAACATCAATCACTTGGACAACAAGTGGTTCTGGTACATTCAGTAATGCAAATAGTACTACTGCTGTGTATACACCATCAGCTACAGATATCGCAAACGGTAATGTTACTTTAACAATTACAAGTAATGATCCTGCTGGTCCTTGTCCAGCTGCAGTTGCAAGTATGACATTAACAATCAATCCAGCTGCTGTTGTAACTGCAGGTGCAAATGCAACAATTTGTGCTGGTAGTACTTATACATTGGCAGGTACCTTGGGTGGTTCAACAACTACTGTTACATGGACTTCTTCTGGAACTGGAACTTTCAGTAATCCCAACATTACAACTCCTACCTACACGCCTTCAGCTGCTGATATCGCTGCAGGAACAGTAACATTAACAATAACGTCAAACGATCCAGTAGGACCTTGCCCTGTTGTTACAAGTACAATGACAATTACAATTAATCCAGCAGCAACTGTTTCTGCTGGTGGTAATGCGACTATTTGTAGTTCTTCTACTTATACATTAGCAGGTACTATGGGTGGTAGTGCTACTTCAGTAACATGGACAACAACAGGTTCTGGTTCATTTAGTTCATCTACATCCTTAACACCTATTTATACACCATCTGCTGCGGATATAGCTGCAGGTTCTGTATCATTAACTATTACAACAAATGATCCAGCGGGCCCATGTCCAGCTGCAACAGATGTAATGACTTTAACAATTAATCCTGCTGCTACAGTTAATGCTGGTCCAGATGCAACAATTTGTTCAAATTTAAGTGCAAGTTTAACGGGTGCATTTGGAGGAAGTACATCTTCAATTCTTTGGTCTAGCTCTGGAACAGGAACATTTGGAAGTACTACATCTCCTGTAACAACTTATAATCCTTCGGCTGCGGATATTGCTGCTGGTACTGTAACGTTAACAATTACATCGAATGATCCTGCTGGGGTTTGTGGTGTAGTTACAGATAACATGGTGCTTACTATCAATTTACAAGATAATGCAAGTTTCACTTACCCAGGTTCAACATTCTGTCAAACAGGTACAGATCCTGTTGCAACATTAGCAGGTGCAGTTTCTGGAACATTTACTGCGACACCTGCAGGTTTAGTATTCTTGGATAACACAACAGGTTTAATTGATGTAAGTGCAAGTACATTAGGAAACTACTTTATCACATTTACTTCAAACGGTATTTGTCCAAATAACTCAACAATTAGCGTAACATTAACTGCCGCTCCAGACGCTACATTTAGCTATGGAACACCATTCTGCCAAACAGGAACAACAACTCCTACTTTCCCAGTTGGTGCTAGTGCAGGTACATTTACTGCTAGTCCTGCTGGTATTGTATTTACAAATCCTTCTACAGGTCAAATTGATTTAGCAGCGAGTGCTCCTGGAACATATACGGTTACGAACACGATTGCAGCTTCTGCTGGTTGTGCTCCTGCAGTTGCTACAAGCACAATCGTGATTGATCCAATCGCTACGGTTAATGCTGGTGTCGATGGTTCTGTTTGTGAAGCAAGTACTTTTGCCTTAACAGGAGTTATGGGAGGTAGTGCAACAGCTGTGACTTGGACAACAAGTGGAACGGGAACATTTAGTAATGCTACAAGCTTAACTGGCACGTATAGCCCATCTGCAGCTGACGTTGCAGCAGGAACCGTTACTTTAACAATAACAACTGATGATCCTACTGGAGTTTGTACACAAGCTGTAGATAATTTAGTATTACTAATTACTCCTTTGGACGATGCATCGTTTACATATCCAGGTTCAACATACTGCCAAACAGGTACTGACCCAGTAGCAACTATTACTGGTTTAGCTGGAGGAACATTTACAGCTTCACCTGCTGGGGCTGTTATTAATGCGTCTACAGGCTTAATCGATTTAAGTGCTAGTACATTAGGTACTTACACCGTTACTTACACAACAAATGGTGTATGTCCGAATACAGCAACGGCATCGGTTACAATTACAACTGCTCCAAGTGCTGCATTTACATATGCAACACCATTCTGTCAAACAGGAACAAATCCATTGCCATCGTTTACAGTTGGGGCAAGTGCTGGAGCATTTACTTCTACTTCTGGATTAACAATAAATGGAAGTACTGGTGAGGTTGATTTAGCAAACTCTACACCTGGTACGTATACCATTACAAATACAATTGTTGCTGCTGGTGGTTGTGCACAAGCAGTTGATTCTACTCAAATTACAATTAATCAAGCAGCAACTGTTTTAGCAGGAAATGATACATCTATCTGTGCTGGTGCTTCTTTAACATTTAATGGTTCATCAATAGGAGGTAGCGCAACTAGTTCTACATGGACAACAAGTGGTACAGGAGTATTTGACAACTCTGGTTTATTAAATGCTACTTACACTCCTTCTACTGCAGATACAGCAGCAGGTGTTGTTACTTTATACATTACAACAAATGATCCAGCTGGTGCATGTGGAAGTGTTATGGATAGTCTTGTATTGACAATCAATCCGATTGCAACTGCACCACTTGTTACCAATCCTGCTGCTTATTGTGCAGGAGCTTCAATTAACCCTATCACTGCAGGTTCATCTGGTGGTACAATTAATTGGTATTCTGATGCAGGTTTAACAACCTTGGTAAGTACAGGTAATCCTTTAACTCCAACTGGAATAACAGGAACAACTACGTTCTGGGTAACAGAAACTGTTGGACCATGTGTTAGTGCTTCTGGTCAGGTAACAATTACAATCAATCCATTACCTGTTTTAGATACCACTACAATTACTGTAACATCAGCAGATTGTGGAACTAGTACAGGATCTATAACTGGAATTGTATTGGTTTCTGGTCAGCCTACCGTTAATTATTATTGGACAAATGCTATTGGCGATACAGTAGGAACAACAATTGATTTAACAAACGTTGGACCTGGTTCTTATACACTTACTGTATTAGATGGAAACAATTGCTCTACACAAATTACTTCAAGTCAGTTTAACGTAACTTCAACAAATGCTGTTGTTGCTTCCTTTACAGCTTCTCCAAATACAGGTGAAACACCTTTATTGGTTCAATTTACGAATGGAAGTACAGGATCAACAAATTATGTTTGGGATTTTGGAACAGGCTTGCCTTCAACATTAACAGATCCAACATTTACTTATAATCAAACGGGAACATTTACAGTTTGTTTGTTTGCTGATAATGGATTGGGTTGTGCTGATACTGCTTGTGTTACAATTGATGTTTACATAAACTCTGTATTCGTTATTCCAAACGTATTCTCACCGAATGATGATGGAACGAATGATATATTCGGAGTACAAAACAAAGGTTTAGAAACAATGGATGCTGAAATATACAACCGTTGGGGCTTAAAAGAGTACGAATGGCATACAACCAATGGCGGTTGGGATGGAAGAACAGCGAGTGGAGTACCTGCTCCTGATGGAACATATTACTACATCATCTCAGCGAAAGGATTCGATGGTAAAGAATATTTCAAAAAAGGATCGTTTACATTGGTTCGTTAATCAATCCAACAAAAAAAATAAAAAGAAAAGGCTCCAGTTTTGGAGCCTGTTCTTTTTGTTAATGTCTTATTTCTATATGAGAATAGACTTCTTTCGTCCGTGTGCTTGTGATAGCTTTGAGCTAGAAAAAGAGGTAAAAGCTTAGATTAAATGCGCTTAAATCGCTCTAAAAAGCAAGAGAAACCATTTTTATCAGTACACTACATTATTATGAGGAACATAATAATGAATGGGTGAATTATTTTTTAGGTGGAGGTGGTAATTTTTTTGAATTGCTGTTAATGGAATCATTTTCCATTTTTTGAAGCAAATAATAGCTCTTGTACATCTTTTTTAGCTCCAAGTTGATTCTACTAGTATAATTGATGTCGTATGCAAATTGTTCCATAATTATGTTGTAACTAACCTTTGCAATTGGCTTTTTTAATACAGAAACATCCAGATTTTTTATTTCCTCAAAAATGTCAATGTCAAAACTGAAGCTGTATTCATCCTTTTTATCACTCGGAACATTTGTTTCAACTTCAAGTAATTTGAATACATAACCTAATTTTGAGACTTCGATTTTGAATTTTTTTCCTAAAGGAAGTTTGAATGCGCATTTCCCTTTTTATTCGTCCATGTTTCTGAAAAGGGATTTCATTCATGTATATTGTAATCAGGGCGCTGTCAAGGGATTTACTCTCCTCTTTATCATTATCTTAGATTTACGAACATTCCCTTTCATTTCAAGGTAATACTCTTTTTTAGTGGTGTCGTTAGCAGTGAATGATTGATTCGAGTATGTAATCGGATTTTCACTTGATGAAAATCCGTATAGTAAATACATACCTGAACCCAGTATTGTAGTAGTTAGTAGTTTTTTGAATGAGTTCATTTGTTTTTTTTACAAATATAGGGTTGAATTCATCATTTGTGAAAAAAAAATGCTCCATATTTCTATGGAGCATTTTGATAAGTAGTAAGGAGTAAATTTAGTTTGTTAAACCTTTAAAGTCAGCATTTTCGCGGAATTTAATAAATTCAACATCTTCTTTTGCCATTTGTTTGAAAGAAGCATCTTTTTGGATTGCAACTTTTAAGTTGTTAGTGATAACATCAGCTTTACCCTGACGAGCACCAGCAACAGCTTTCAAGTAGAATGATAACGCAGCTTCTTTTTCAGTTGAATTATCAATTGTACTCATTGCGCCATCAGAATTTCCGTTTAACAATTTAGCTAAAGCAGAATTGAATGTGCTTTCGCCACCAAAGTTAGAAACTGCTGCACCATAATTACCATTTTGAATTTCAACGATACCCATGTTGTAAGATACTTCTTTACCTGCACTTGTAGCAGATTTAAATAAGTCCATTGCAGCTTTGCGATCACCTTTCCAACGAGCGCAAATTCCTAAGTTGTTTTTAACGATTGGATTGCTAGCCGATGCTGCGTCTGCTTTTTTGAATTGAGCTTCTGCATCATTTAATTTGTTTTGCATTAAATAAATGCAACCAACGTTGTTAGATGTTCTCCAGTCTGAAGCATATTTTGTTTCAGCTTTTTTGTAGATGTCTAACTTTTCGTTTAAATCGTTTGTTAATGTAGCAGCATAAAGAATTTCTTCTACAGATAAGCTATCGTAAGTTGATTTAGCTAAAGCCATGATTTGTTCATCAGTACGGCTTTTTAAGTCTGTATTTAATGTTAATGCCGCTCTACGTAATTTTGGTAAAATTTGATCAGCAACTTCAGTATACGTTTTAGATAAATTTTTGATTTCTTTTTCACGAACTTCTCCGTCAGGATACATTGTTAATACACGTAAGATCAATTCTTTATCAGCGATAGAAGAAGCTTCCATTGCTTTTTTGAAACCATCCCAATCTTCAGCAGTTGTTACTTTGTTGTAGAATGCTTCTTTAGAAGCAGTGTCAACTTTTGTTTTTTTGTCTTTAAACATTGACATCATCGCTTTTGTAGCTTCTTTCGCACGATTTTCTGCTAAGTCTGCATTGCGGCTTAACTCACCATCTGGAGATGCATAAGCAGAAACGTTCATGCTTTTGAAAATCACGTTAGGATTTGTAGATGATTTAGTCACATATTCTTTAAACGCTTTGTTTTCAGCACTTGTCATTTCTGAACCACGAACCTGAGATTGGTTGATTGTAAAGAAAATGTTAGTGTTAGTTGTTTGAGGAACAATTTTTTGGAAATTATCTTTTCCAATAATTGATTTATCATCAGCTTTAACTAATAAAGATGTAACCATAGTTCCATCTGCTACTTTTTTAGCTGGTAATTCTTTTGTTTTTGATTTTACAGCTCCAGTAGCTCTTAATTCTACTGTTGCATTTTTCATTTCTGGAGTGTAAGCTACTTTATCAGTTGTGTGAGAGAAGCTTCCTCCTGTTTTGTAAGCAATTTTTTGCCCTGTAGCACCTTCTACTTTTTCACCTACTAAAGTAACTGGTTTTAATGTTTTTTCTCCACCATTGTATTTGATAACAGGTGTAACAGTAACTGTTGCTTTTTTAGGGAATAATTTTGCAGGATATGTACCTGAAATATTAACAGTAGCGATGCTGTCGCCATGCATTTCAATTGGGTCTGGAGTTACTTTGTAGGTAATTTTATCGGCATTTTTCACCAATTTACCTAGTCCGTTACATGCTGTAAAGCCTACAACTGCAACAAAGGCCAAACCTAATGTTTGTAAAGATTGCTTTTTCATTGTTTTGTTTGTTAGATCTTAATTTACGTTTTATTACTTATACTTACTAAGGTGCAAAAATAACTATTTTTTGATATTATGAAAGTTTTTAAGCCTCGATTTTACAAATAATTGCCATTTAAAGCGAAATCCTTGTAATCCCTACCTGATAAGGTTCGTTTAATGAGGATTTTAGTAATTTGAAATCACTTTCAATATTCACAAAATCGAGTCGGTTAACATCCACAATTACAATTCGCTGGTTGTTTAGCTGCTTAATGAAATCAAAATAGGTCGTCTGAATTTTCATCAAATAGTCATCTGATATGTTTTGTTCATAGCTTCTTCCTCTTTTTTTTATATTTTCTTGAAGTCGTTCGATACTATGGTATAAAAAAACAAATAAATCTGGTTTAGGCAATGAGTCGTTAATGATGTGAAACAATTTGGTATATAAATCAAACTCATCACCTTTTAAGTTTGCTTTTGCAAAAATCAAACATTTCAAAAAGTAATAATCTGAAACAAGATTAGGCTGAAAAAGATCTTGATTACTAAATTCATTTTTCAATTGATGATAGCGTTCAGCTAAAAAAGACAATTCTAGAGGAAAGGCATGTTTTTCTGGGTCCTCATAAAATTTTGGCAAAAATGGGTTTTCTGCAAATTGCTCTAAAATTAATCGAGCACCCGTTTCTTGTGCAAATTTTGTTGCAAAAGAGGTTTTCCCTGCACCAATATTTCCCTCAATGGCTATAAAATTATAATTTGCTCCTTGAATCATCTCCTAGTATTACATTAAAGGGTTTACTTCGAGTTCATCGCTACATTCATTTTCAAGTTCTGCAATGGACTTATTAAAAATAGGGTGTACGAAGTTTGCTGCAATTTCTGCTAATGGAACAAGTGTAAATTTTCGCTCATGCAAATAAGGGTGAGGGACTTTTAAATCCGGAGAATCAATTATATCATTGTTAAAAAAAAGGATATCTAAGTCAATGGTTCTTGCTTGCCATTTTTGATCACCTCTTTGTCTCCCTAATTTATTTTCTATTAATAGCAGGGCTTCAAGTAATGCTATCGCAGATAATTTTGTGCTAACACAAATTACTTGGTTGTAAAAATCGGGTTGATTTGTGTTACCCCAAGCTGCTGTGACATAAATTTTCGATTTATTAGAAATCGGACCGACTAATTTTTCAATGAAAGAAATTGCTTTCTCAATATTTGTAAGTCTTTCGCCTTTATTGCCTCCTAATAAAACATATGCAGTATTCATTGGCTCAAAGATAAAACTAATTGCAAATAACGTGCATGGAATGTTCGAATTTATTATATTTGTTCTTCTCTAAACCCCAAATTACTATGAAAAAAATAATACTATCACTTTCAATTGCTTTGAGTTTATCAACTTCGGTTGAGGCTCAAACCTTGCCCACAAATTATACTCAAACTACAATTATAAACAATTTACGCTATCCTGTTGCATTCGACTGGTTGCCTGATGGTCGCTATTTAATCACTCAAAAAGGCGACAATTCATTCCCTGCAGCAAATGCGTTTATTAAAATATTCACTGCAAGTGGTACTGCATTAGGTAATTTTTATGATTTAACAAGTTTTGTCGATTCAAATTTTGAAAGAGGGTTGCTTGGAATTACTGTAGATCCTGATTTTGCAACCAATCACTATGTATATGCATATTATAATTATCGTAATACTGCACAAACCGATTTTAGAATACGCGTAGTTCGTTTAACCGAAAATGCTAATGTTGGAACAAATCCTACATTGATTTTAGACCATCAATATGCTACATCAGGCACTTATCCTGGTAATCACTTTGGTGGAATTATCAAAATTAATCCAGGCGAGCCAACAAAGTTATACATTGAAATTGGCGACATCGCATTTAATCAAGGTAATCCAACTTTAAACTATGCGAATAAATTAACAAATCCATATGGTAAAATTTTAAGAATAAATACTGATGGAACAATTCCAACAGATAATCCATTTTATGATGACGGAAATCCTTTAACTGGTAATGACGATCGTATTTGGTCGTATGGTCACCGTAATAATTTCGGGATGTGTTTTAGTCCAGTTACTGACAGTATGTATGTTTCCGAAAATGGGTGGAACGACTGGGATGAATTTAATATTATCCACAAAGGCGCTAATTATGGTTGGGCTACATGTGAAGGGAATTTTGTAGCCGATCCTTCTGGTACAGCTACAACAACTCCCTGTTCAAATCCAGCATTTACAGCTCCTTTAACTACTTGGGGTGTTCCATTGCCGGCTGTTTCGGGCTGTTTGTATTATTCTGGAACGGTTATGCCTGAGTTTGATAATCATATATTGGTTGCCGATAATGATTACGGAAGAATATATGATCTTACCTTAGGAAATGCTCCTGCTTACGATATTGTTACAAGTAAAGTAACCTTTGCTGATATCACTGCTGGTGGCATTACTGATATTAAACAAGGAACAAACGGTTGTATCTATGCTTTAAAAGGAGGTTATACCACAACGGGTGCTATCTATAGAATTTGTCCAAGCACATTAGGTATTGATGCTACTGATGCATTTGAAAATGTAATCGGACAAAATTACCCAAATCCAACTAGTGGAAAAACTCAGATTGATTATGCTTTAGCTCAAAATGCTACAGTTTCCATTGAACTGTTTGATGTTACTGGTCGTAAGGTAAAATCAATTTTGAATCAAGAAATGTCAATCGGAAAACATTCTGTTGAAATTGCTGATTTAGAAAAATATGCTGATGGAAGTTATTTCTATAAAATAGAAATGAAAAACAATAACAAAATTGTTTATTCGGAAACAAAGCGAATGATGGTTGTAAAATAAATATTGAAAATTGTTTTCAAAAAAAATCCCCTTCTAATTCGAAGGGGATTTTTTTATGCGATTACTTTATTAAAATCGTAATTGGTATAATCTGTAATCACATTGTAGAGTGTATCTCTTTCAATTGGTGTTCTTCCAGCTTGTTTGATTAAGTCTACTAATTGTTCAGTAGTTAAAGCTGGATTTTGATCTTCAGCACCTGCCATTGAATAAATTTTTGTAGAATCATCAATTGTTCCATCTACATCATCAACTCCAAAAGCCAAGGATAATTGCGCTGTAGTGCGACCAATCATTGGCCAGTATGCTTTTAAGTGATTAAAGTTATCCATATAAATGCGCGAAATGGCATAGTTTCTTAAATCTTCGATTACACTTACTTCGGCAATATGACTCATTTGATTTCCTTGATTGCGAAATTTTAATGGAATGAACGTATTGAACCCACCAGTTTTATCTTGCAGTTTTCTCAGGCGATCCATATGGTCCACTCGATGTTCAAACTTTTCAACATGGCCATACAACATTGTTGCATTAGAAGGCATGCCAAGTTTATGAGCAGTTTCATGAATATCTAACCATTCTGCTGCGGTGCATTTGTCTTCACAAATCTCTTTTCGTAATTGCTCATCAAATATTTCGGCACCACCACCTGGTAATGAATCTTGTCCATGCTCTTTTAATATACTTAATCCTTCCTCATAACTTACTTTTGCTTTGCGGCACATGTATTCTAATTCAACAGCCGTAAATGCTTTTACATGAATGTCGGGACGTATTTCTTTTACCTTTTTTATCAAATTAGCGAAATACATCAAGCCCATTTTGGGATGCACACCACCAACAATATGTACTTCTGTAACCGGTTGTCCATCGTATTTTTTTACGATGTCAATTATTTGCTGTTCGGATAATTCCCAACCTTCTTCTTTGTTTTTTAATAAACGAGAATAAGAGCAAAATTTACAATCAAACACACAAATATTCGTAGGTTCAATATGAAAATTACGGTTAAAATAAACGTTGTTCCCATTTTTTTGCTCGCGGATGTAGTTTGCTAAAACACCTAAATAGCCTAATTCCGCTTTGTTGTATAAGATAACACCTTCTTCAAATGTAATTCGTTGGTTGGTATATACTTTTTCTGCAATGGATTTTAAATCGGAGGACAATTTTGAATTCAGCAAAATAGATTCAACTGGTTGATTGCTCATAATCTGTTTTTTAATAATAAACACAAAGGTAATAAATATTGTTTCCGCTAAATTCAGCATTTTATTAACTTTACGAAAGTTTATGACGCAACGCAAGATACTTTTGGTAGAGGATGAAGAACATCTGTTGAAAACTATCCAGTTAAATTTGGAGTTGGAAGGGTATGCTGTGGTGTCAGCAATCACGGGAATTGATGCGTTGAAGGAGTTTAGAAAACAGCCCTTTGATTTAATTATTTTAGATGTGATGTTACCCGAAATGAATGGCTTTGATGTGTGTGAGGAAATACGAAAAGAAAATGCCAAAGTGCCTGTTTTATTTTTAACAGCAAAAGCATCTAGCGAAGATCGAATTACAGGGTTAAAATTAGGTGCAGATGATTACTTGACAAAGCCATTTAATTTAGAAGAACTTTTATTACGTGTTCAAATATTGTTGAGACGAAGTAGTGGTTCTACAGAGAAAAGTTTGGATGTATATTCTTTCGGCAACAATCAAATCAATTTTAATACATTTGAAATCACTGATAATAAAGGTGAAAAGCGCGAAATTACAAAGCGTGAAATTGCCCTTTTGAAATTATTGATTGAACGAAAAGGAGATGTTGTTTCTCGCGAAGATATTCTTGATCGAAGTATGGGGAACGGATGTTTATCCATCCTCACGAACAATCGATAATTACATATTATCGTTCCGGAAATATTTTGAGCCAAACCAGCGTGAACCTTTTTCCTTCTGGGCGGCAAATTTTTCATTAAATAAGACAGAATTGTAGGGTATAAGTTTTTTAAGTACCATTTTTCCTTCAAACTAGAGTCAATTATCAAGGCATATCAATACGCCATCGGTCTAAGACCAAACCCCTTTCTCCAAACTTAATATCCCATTTGAATTCAGGAAAACGGGGTCCCCCCAAATTTTTTTTTTTTTTTTTTCCTTCAAAAAAAAAAAATTTTTTCGGGGGCAGAAATAGTTGTTTTGACCAACACCATCGAAAAGAATACCGTTGCTTTATTGTTCCTTGAATGTTATTAGATTTAACTTTCCGTTAGATAGTTTTATAATAAGATGAAATGATAGCCCCCCCGCCTCTTTTTCGGATTCCCATCCATGTTTATTACTTTTCCACTACCAAATCGTTCGTGTTCTACTTGCATGCCAACTTGCAAATCGCGTAAGCTTTCGGTATCAAAATCGGATGTCGCTTTTTTTGCTGCATTTACTTTTACCAACTTTTTACCAATTACTGGTCGTTGAACAAATTGTTGTTGTGGTTTACTAATGTTTAATTTTGCTTTAACCGTATTGGTTTCTTCTTCACCAAACAAACGGTTATTGTTTTCTCGAGGGAACTCAACATATTGTTCGTCCAATTCTTCTATAAATCGACTTGGTTCGCTGTAAATTAAATTACCCCAACGGTAGCGTGTTGTAGAAAAAGAAAGTGTTGCTCTTTTTTCAGCACGTGTAATAGCTACATAAAATAAACGTCTTTCTTCTTCTAAGTCTGCTCTCGAAGTTAAACTCATTTGTGATGGGAATAAATTTTCTTCCAATCCAACAATGTAAACGTATTTAAATTCTAGTCCTTTTGCAGCATGAATGGTCATTAATGCAACTTTGTTTTTATCTTCTTCTGTTTTAACATTCTTATCAGCATCGGTCATTAATGCAATGTCTTGCATAAACAATGTTAAAGTTGGTGCACCTTTTTCTAACGGCACAGTGCTTTCAGTTTTTTTCTCTTCTTCAAATGAAAACAACATTCCATTGTCGGAAGATTCCATTGCTGAAGGTTTTATTTCTGTCGAGTTTTCGATTGTATTCGCATCTTCCCCTTCATCAAACAATTCAATTTCACTTTCCGAAAATTCTTTTAATCCATTTAATAGCTCTTGAATATTTTCATGTCGACTAACACCCTCAGGAGTTTTATCGGCATATAAATCTCTTAATATGCCAGAGTGAACAGCAACATGTTGTCCTAAGTCATACGCATTGTGAGAAGTTAGCATAGCCGAAAAGCTTTTAATCATTGTAGCAAATTCGTCTACTTTCGCTTTTGCACCAGCATTAATTCCTGTTTCGAATTGGTTGATGTTTTCAATTACGGTCCAGATGCTTACATCATGATCGTTTGCAGCAATAATCAATCGGTCGAGTGTCGTATCACCAATACCTCTTGCGGGGTAATTGATAATACGTTTTAATGCTTCTTCATCGTGATTATTAATGGTTAAGCGATAATAAGAAAGTAAATCTTTAATCTCTTTTCGTTGATAAAAAGATAAGCCACCATAAATGCGGTATGGTATATTTTGTCTGCGTAAAGCTTCCTCCATTGCACGCGATTGTGCATTGGTACGGTATAAAATAGCGAAGTCTTTATTGTTCGCTTGTTCATTCATTTTGGTTTCAAAAATGGAATTTGCTACAAAATTTCCTTCTGCATTATCACTTTCTGTTTTTACTACTTTTATTTTTTCGCCCTCTTCATTATCCGTAAATACATTCTTTTTAAGCTGTTCGGTGTTTTTTGAAATTACCGTATTTGCAGCTCCTACAATGTTTTTTGTAGAGCGATAGTTTTGTTCTAGCTTATAGGTATTAAGTTCTGGGTAATCTTTTTCGAAATTTAAAATGTTTTGAATATTAGCACCACGGAATGCGTAAATACTTTGTGCGTCATCACCCACAACGCATATATTTCGAAATGCAGCAGCAAGTTGTTTCACAATAACATATTGCGAAAAATTGGTATCCTGATACTCATCAACTAAAATGTATTTGAATTTGTGTTGGTATTTATGTAAAACAGCTGGAAAATCCCTCAAAAGAACATTGGTATTAAATAGTAAATCATCAAAATCCATAGCACCTGCTTTAAAACATCTGCTTGCATATTGTTGATAAATAATGCCCATTTTTGGCTTTACAGCCATTCGGTCTTCTTCTTGTATTTGAGCATTGTTCAAATATTGTTGTGCCGTAATAAGGTTGTTTTTTGCGGCTGAAATTCGTGATAAAACACTGCCAGGTTTGTATATTTTGTCGTCTAAGCCTTGTTCTTTTAAAATGGTTTTTATTAAACTTTTGGCATCATCAGTATCATAAATTGTAAAATTGGAGGGGTAACCTAGTTTTTCTCCTTCAGTTCTTAGAATTCGGGCAAAAACAGAGTGAAATGTTCCCATCCAAATGTTTTTTGCTTCACTAGCTCCAACAATTTTTGCA
Organism: Bacteroidota bacterium; assembly: GCA_016707685.1. Lineage (GTDB taxonomy): Bacteria > Bacteroidota > Bacteroidia > 2-12-FULL-35-15 > 2-12-FULL-35-15 > 2-12-FULL-35-15. The sequence goes on along the minus strand of JADJHE010000010.1, from coordinate 51,938 downwards.
ATTCGCTCTTTCATTTCGCGAGCGGCTTTGTTCGTAAATGTAAGCGAAAGTATATTAAACGGATCGACTCCTTTTTGCATTAAATGAGCAATTCGGTAAGTTAGAACACGTGTTTTCCCAGAACCAGCACCAGCAATAATCATTTCGGGACCTTCAGTGCACTCAACAGCCTGTCTTTGAACAGGATTCAATTCATCTAGGTAGTTTTTTGACATAAAAAAAATATAGGCTTCAAAGTTACTTTTTAAAGTCTGAAATTTAGCCTCGTGTTGAAAAGTTCGGAAAATATTTGAGTATCTGATAAATTAAACAACTCGAAGAAAAAAAAGAATGGAAATATTGTTTAAACTTGTTAAACTAAAATAAACACATTTAAACCCATTTTCATAATGAGAAAAATTTATTCTTTATTTTCATTTGTTTTAATTTCTTCGATTGCAATTGCTCAGCCGCAAGGTAATAAAAAAGTAGTTGACCATGATGAGTTAACAAAAAAAGAAGCAGTTGATAAAGCTAAGGTTCTTACTGGATACAGTAATTTGAATCAGGTTTTAGGTGCGATTTCTAAACACGTTGTAAAAAACAAATCCATTGAGAAAGAGTTTTTAGAATACATTAAGCCTTTTGTAAAAGCAGATATTCGTTATATCTCAGTTTCAATTGCTGAGGGAACAATTACTTCATCTAATTTGAAGCAAAATTATGCTCAAGAGCTTAAAAAATACAAAGAGCTCTATAAAAATTTCGAAAAAGATGGGAGCAAAAAAAATAAAGCTGTAGGGAATCCTGTAAAGCCTTTTGGTCCAGGACAACCTTGTCAGAATGGTGATTTTGAAACACAAACAACTGCTGGTTGGGAAGGTTCTTGGGGACAAGGTGCAAGTCCATGGGATCCTACTATGACTGCAGGATTTGATAATCCCGGAATAAACTCAGGTACAGGTCAGCATGTAATTATGACGAGTGGAAATGACCCTAACATTACGGCAATACCAGTTGTATTTCCTGGTGGTGGTGGAGCTTCTTTCCGTTTAGGAGATAATGGTGGAGGAGGAAACAACTCTGCGCTTTTAAAACAGACTTATCAAGTAAGTGCAGGTGTTCCTTATTTTGTATACCATTATGCAGTGGTTCTTGAAGATGCTGGGCATCCTCAAAATGAGCAACCTTTCTTTCAAGTAAGAATGTTTGATGGATCTGGAAATCCTATTTCTTGTGCTTCAATTGATGTTGATGCTACCAATGCAACAGGATTAATTGATAATGGAAATGGTATCAAATATAAAAATTGGACAACAGTATTAATTCCTTTGGCTCCTTATATTGGTCAGGATGTTACAATTCGTTTTATAACAGGTGATTGTAATAACTCACCTCCAACTGGTGGTTCACATGATGGTTATGCTTATATTGATGCAGAATGTAATTATTTACCTGCTATTCAACAATCTGCAGCTTCTATTTGTGGTGGACAAAATATGACATTAACAGCACCTGCAGGTTTAGGAACCTATACTTGGTCTGGTCCTGGAATAGTTTCTGGTGGATTAACTCAAGTTGCAACTATTAATCAACCGGGTGTTTATACCGTAAACATGGTTACTCAAACAACTCCACCAAATGCTCCATGTAGTTTCTCTTTATCAACTACAGTTGCAGGAAATCCAACTCCTATAGCAGCATTTACAACAAATACTGTTTGTGTGGGTTCACCAACACAATTTACCGATGCATCTACGTTAACACCTGGACCAATTTTATCATGGTCGTGGGATTTTGATAACAATGGATCGCCTGATGCTACAACACAAAACCCTACATTTACATACGCTACAGCCGGTAGTTATACAACTACATTAGTTGTTACAGGTGCAGGTGGTTGTACAAGTACAGTTTCAAATACAGTAGTCGTTTCGGCTACCGTTACACCTGCTATTACCTCTGTTCCAACTACTTGTTCAAATGTTCCGGCATTCAACTTGGTTGCAAATGTGGGTGGAGGTACTTGGTCAGGAAACGGTGTTACAAATGGTAGTACTGGAAATTTTGATCCATCTTTAGCTACTCCAGGTGTAAATGTTATTACTTATGCTGTAACTGGTGCTTGCGCTGGTACAGATACAATTCAAATTAACATTGTTCCAGGTGCTAGTCCAACATGGACGCAACCTGCCGCACTTTGTGCTGATGCTGCTTCTATTAACTTGAATACATTATTAACAGGAACAGCGGGGGGGACTTGGTCTGGTACTGGAGTTACTGGAAACACATTCAATCCAGCTGGTTTGTCTGGTCCTATAAATGTTACGTACACAGTAGGAACAGCACCTTGTATTGGTACCGAATCACACACAATTACAGTTACTCCAAATGCAGATGCTACAATTACGCAAGCTGGTCCATTCTGTTCTGATGCAATCGGATCTGTTTTAACAGCGGCTACAGGTGGTGGAACATGGAGTGGAACAGGTATTACAGACCCTGCTACTGGTGCATTTAATCCAAACCAAGCAGTTGTAGGTAATAACATAGTTACTTACACAGTTGCAGGTGCTTGTGGCGATACTGATACTATGAATATTGTAATTATTCAAAGTGGAAATGCAGCTTACACACTTCCTGCTTCAATTTGTGCAGGTGCTGCTAGTATTGATTTAAATACCCTTGTTACAGGAACTCCTGGTGGAACTTGGTCAGGGAATGGAGTAACAGGAAATACATTCAATCCTTCTGGATTATCTGGAAATGTTTCTATCACTTACACTGTAGGATCAGGAATTTGTCAGCAAACATCTACACAAGTTATTAACGTAGATGGAATAAATGCAGCATTTACTGCTACACCTACTTCAGGTTTAGCTCCGTTAAGTGTTAACTTTACGAATGGAAGTACAAATGCTGTTTCATATTCTTGGGATTTAGGTAATGGTCAAACATCAACTGCTACTGATCCTGCTACAACTTATACCGCAACAGGTTCTTACTTAGTGGTGTTGGTTGCTACGAATGCAAGTGGTTGTACTGATACGGCTACTATCATAATTGATGTTACAGAGTTGTCTGCATTAGTTATTCCAAATGTATTTACTCCAAATGGTGATGGTAACAACGACTATTTTAAACCGGTGTTAGCAGAAGGGTTATCAAAATTCAAAATGGCGATTTATGACAGATGGGGATTAAAAATGTCGGAAGTAACAAATGAATCATTAGGATGGGATGGAAAATCTAAAAATGGTTCAGATGCTCCAGACGGAACTTATTACTACATTGTTACTGCAGATGGTGCAGATGGTAAAAAATATGAATTCACAGGATACGTTTCTTTAATAAGAGCGAAATAATAGTACACATATAAAAAAAGCCCGCTTCATTATGAAGCGGGCTTTTTTTATTAAATCAAATTACATTTTTTCTGGCATCGTAATACCTAATAATCCCATAGAGGATTTTAATGCAATACCAATTGTTTTAGATAAATGCAATCGGAATAGAATCAAATCTTTTTCCGATTCTTTTAAAATAGGTGTATCATGATAGTATTGACTGTATTCTTTAGCAAGCTCATATGTGTAGTTTGCAATTAAAGCTGGATTATACTCATTCGCAGCTTGTTGAAGCACACCATTAAATTGATACAACTTAATAATCAATTCTTTTTCTTTCTTTAACAGATTAACATTGTGTGTAAATACATCAATGTCATTAAAATTATCAAGTCCATCTTTCGCTTTTCTTAATAGCGCCTTAATTCGAACATAGTTAAATTGAATAAATGGAGCCGTATTACCATTAAAATCAATTGATTCTTCAGGATTAAAAAGCATCTTTTTCTTTGGATCAACTTTAAGCATAAAGTATTTAAGAGCTCCTAATCCAATGTTTGCATATAATTGATTCGCTTCGTCTTCACTCAATCCTTCCGCTTTACCTAATTCTTTTGTAGTTTTTGCAGCAGTAGCAATCATCTCTTGCATTAATTCATCCGCATCTACTACTGTTCCTTCACGCGATTTCATCTTCCCATTTGGTAGTTCAACCATTCCATATGATAAATGGTATAAGCCTTTTGCCCATTCGTATCCTAATTTATTTAGAATCAAGAAGAGTACTTTAAAATGGTAATCCTGTTCATTTCCAACAGTATAAATTAATTTGCTGAAATTGATTTCTTCCGCTCTTTTGGTAGCTGTGCCTAAATCTTGAGTCATGTATACCGAAGTTCCATCTCCTCTTAATAAGGTTTTTTCATCCAATCCGTCTTCGGTTAAGTCTATAAATACTGAATTGTCGGCTCTTCTTTTAAATACACCTTTACTTAAGCCAAATTCAATTAAGTCTTTTCCTAATAAATAGGTATTACTTTCATAATAGGTTTTGTCGAAATCAACTCCAAGCATTTTGTAAGTCGATTCAAATCCTGTATAAACCCATCCATTCATCATCTCCCAAAGTTCACGTGTTGCTTTGTCACCTGATTCCCATTTACGAAGCATCTCTTGTATTTCGAGCATTAAAGATGCTTGCTTTTCAGCTTCTTCTTTGGTTTTTCCTTGATTTACGAGTGATTCAATCTCTTGTTTAAAGTGTTTGTCAAATTCAACATAATACTTTCCAACCAAATGGTCTCCTTTTAAACCAGAGGATGCTGGTGTTTCGCCATTTCCCCATTTTTGCCAAGCTAACATGCTTTTGCAAATATGAATACCTCTGTCATTTACAAGGTTTACTTTCACTACGTTATTGCCCGCAGCTTTCAATATTTCGGAAACCGAGTAGCCCAACAAGTTGTTTCTAACATGACCTAAGTGAAGTGGTTTGTTGGTATTAGGAGATGAATACTCAACCATTACCGTTGGAGCATCTGAAGGAAGTGTTGCATCAATTAATGATTTCCCATTTATATTTTTGAAATAATTCAACCAATAGCTGTCTGAAATCACAAGGTTCAAAAAGCCTTTTACAACATTAAAGGAGGCTATTTCAGAAGTGTTCTCTTTTAAATAAGTACCAATTTCAGTTGCAGTTTCTTCTGGTTTTTTCTTGGAAACTTTTAAAAAAGGAAATACGACTAGTGTAAAATCACCTTCAAAATCAGGATTTGTTTTTTCAAATGCAATTTTGTCTAATTCAACTCCGTAAAGTGTTTGTAATGCTTCTTTTGTTTTTCCTGCAAGGGTTTGTTCAATGGTCATACGTATCTATTCTCAATCAAATATTAAAATGTAAACTGACTAACCACTTTTTGAAGAATTTCAAAAGTGTTTTCTGCCATTAGGTTTTCGCTATCAAGCGTTGGATTTACTTCGCAAATTTCAAAACAGCACACTTTTTCGTTTTGTACCAAGCGAACTAATAAACTACCCGCTTCTTTTTCCGTAATACCATTTCGAACAGGCGTCCCAGTTCCTTTTGAAATAGATGAATCCATACTATCTACATCAAATGAAATGTAGATATGTGTACAACTGCTTAAATGAGCTAGAGTATCACGAGCAATCTTCTCAACTCCATTTCTTTTCACCTCATTGGTAGTAAACAATTTCACTTTGTGTTTCTTAAGCAAGTAAGTTTCTTCTGGCTCCATATCACGCACTCCAATGTAAACAATGTCGTTATAAGTTATTTTAGGAGAGATGCCACCCACTTTTTTAAGTTTATTCCACATATCAATGGTTTCTTTGTCGGGTTTATTTACACGATTAGAAGCATTGTCTTCATTCAATGAAGCGGCAATTGGCATTCCATGTAAATTACCAGAAGGAGATGTGTATGGGCTATGGATATCAGCATGCGCATCAATCCAGATAACACCAAGTTTTGCTTTTGGAAACGCGGCTTTAATGCCAGCTATTGTTCCGCCTGCTGTGCTATGATCGCCTGCCAAAACAATTGGTAGCTGGTTTTTTTTCAATGTTTGAGAAACAGTGTTTGCCAATCGTTCGTAAATAGCTAATACACCGCTAATTCTTTTAGCATAAGGAGTCTTTGCTGCCTCAAAAAGTAGTTGATTTTCTGTTTTGATTTCAACCGATTCAATTTGTTTAAACATATTACTTCCGTAATCGAGTGCCGCTATTTTAATGGCATCTACACCCATGCTAGCACCACGTGTACCAGCTCCAATCTCCGATTTTACTTCAATAAATTTTAATGTTTTCATGTTTTTTGTTTTTTTACTTCATTTCATGTACTAATTGTCTTAGTTTTAACGAAGTGTTAATATTTAAATTACTTACATTGAATGAAAAATATCAAAGTAAGTTACTTACATTTGTAAACTATTTTTTAATTAACTAATTCTTTTTCAAAATGGATGATAAATACCGCGATTTAATAGAGCAAACCTTTGATTTTCCTCAAGAAGGTTTTAATGTAATAGACGATGAACTCTATTTTAATGATATTCCTTTGATGGATATTATCAAAAAATACGGTACTCCACTAAAAATTAGTTATTTACCAAAAATAAGCTCTCAAATCCAAAAAGCCAAAAAATTATTCAATGTGGCAATGGCAAGAGCCGATTATAAAGGCAAATATACATATTGTTATTGTACCAAGAGTTCTCATTTTCATTTTGTATTGGAAGAAGCCTTAAAAAATGATATTCATTTGGAGACTTCTTCGGCTTTTGATGTGCCTTTGGTTCGTGAATTACATAAAAATGGTCGAATTTCAAAAGAAACCTATATCATCAATAATGGTTATAAGCGCCCAACTTATTTAAAGTATATCAGTGAGTTGGTAAATGATGGTTTTGTAAACGCAATCCCTATTTTAGATAACAAAAAAGAGCTTCCTGCCTTGGAAAAGCTTTGCAAAAAGAAATTTAAGGTAGGTATTCGTGTGGCAACGGATGAAGAGCCTAAGTTTGAGTTTTATACATCCCGTTTAGGTATTCGTCAGGCCGATATCATCGATTATTACAATACAAATATTAAAAATAGCAACAAATGCGAGTTAAAAATGCTCCATTTCTTTATCAACACAGGGATAAAGGATACTACTTATTACTGGAGTGAACTGACAAAATGCATTAATGTGTATTGCGATCTGAAAAAAGTTTGCCCTACGCTTGATTCATTGGATATTGGTGGTGGTTTCCCTATTCGTACATCCCTTGGTTTTAACTATGATTATAGTTACATGGCAGATGAAATCATCCAAAAAATCAAAAATATCTGCGATGAGCGCGAAGTGGATGAACCACATATTTTTACTGAATTTGGTAGTTATACAGTAGGGGAAAGTGGTGCTGCATTGTATTCTATTGTAGATGTGAAAAAACAAAATGATAATGAGCTTTGGTACATGATTGATAGCTCTTTTATTACCACATTGCCCGATACTTGGGGTATTAAACAGAAATTTATCTTATTAGCTATCAATAATTGGGATAAAGAGTATGAACGCGTGAATTTAGGTGGTTTAACCTGCGATAGTGAGGATTATTACAATGCAGAATCACATCTAAATCAGGTGTACATGCCTATCGTAAACGATAAACAAAAGGATTTACAATACATTGGGTTTTTTCCATACAGGCGCTTATCAAGAATCGTTGGGAGGTTATGGCGGTATTCAACATTGCTTGATCCCTGCTCCTAAACACGTTATTATTGATAGGGATGAAGATGGAGAGATTAGTACTCGTTTATTTGCTAAAGAGCAGAGTTTTAAATCCATGTTAAAAACCTTGGGTTACTAAGGACGATAAATGTTAATAATTTATCGGTTCGCTTGGAGCTTTAATCGAAAAATTTGCTAAGTTTGGTAAGTTTTTTAAGGAAAACTACTCTAATCTTATTCAATGAAAAAACGTTTTTTACACCTATTCGTAGGTTGTTTATATATTTTATTCTTAGCAAGTTGTGGTAATACGGATGAAAAATTCATTTCAGAAGGTGTTATTGAATACGATGCAAAAGTAGTAGACGAGTCTAATCCAATGGCTAGTTTAGCCCCAAACAAAATGATTATTAAATTTAAAAATAATTATTCTGCTGCCGAAATGAGCGCAGGAATGGGATTATTCACCACTTCATTTATTTCAAATCCTGAAAAGAAGAGTTTAACGCAATTGGTAAAACTTTTAAATAAAAAGTTTTCGTTGGTTCAAAATGAAAAAGAAATAAAAGATGAGAATGCATTGTATGCAATGGAAATCATTCCTACCAAAGAAACGAAAATTATTGCAGGTTACAATTGTACAAAAGCACACGTAAAGCTAAAGGATGAGTATGCGACAGAATTCGATATTTATTATACAAACGAATTAGATATCAAAATGCCCAACTTTACAAATCCATATAGCGCAATCGATGGAGTGCTTATGGAATATCAATTGAAAAAATTTGGATTAGAAATGAGATTTACTGCTAAGATTGTTAAGCCCGAGGAAGTTGATGATACTACATTTGAATTACCTACCGATTACAAAGCAATTTCTCAAGAAGAGATGAACGAATTGTTTGAAGGATTACAATAACCATTAAAAATTACAGAATGAAAAAAATAATCGCAGCAAGTTTTCTTATTGCCTTAAGTGCAATTGTGCTAAGTTTTAATACAGCAACTTCATTTGAAGGTTCTGTTACTTATTCTATTTCATTCGAAGGTTCGGGATTGCCTCCTGAAGCCTTAGCAATGTTTAAAGGTTCAGAAGCTGTCAGCTATATTAAAGGAGATAAACGAAGAATGGATATGAATATGCCCATGCAAAGCACCATCTCTATTTCTGATGCAAAAACAAAAACAGTATCAACATACATGGATATTATGGGTATGAAATATTTGATTAAGATGACAGAAGCTGATTTGAAAAAAGAAGAAGCCGCTGCTCCCGAAATGAAAATTAAATATACCGATGAAACAAAAGAGGTTGCTGGATATAAATGCAAAAAAGCGGAAGTAACCATTAAAACGAAAGAAGGAAAAGAAGAAACGTTAAATGTTTTTTATACAGAAGAAATACCTACTAGTGATGTAAAAAGTGTTTATAAAGGATTAAAAGGATTTCCCCTTGAATATGTGATCAATCAAAAAGGAATGAAAATGCAATTTACTGCAACTAAAGTAAGTAAGGAATCCATTGCTGATACTAAGTTTGAAATATCAAAAGATGGCTACACCGAAACAACCATGGAAGAATTGCAAAAAGCAATGATGAAAATGGGTAGTAAATAATTAATAAAACATGTATTATTTAAAGCCTTGCAGTTATTGTAAGGCTTTTTTATTTAGGAAATAAAATGGATTTTAAACTACGACCAATCAAAGAAACGGATATCGACAACCTTGTGAAATTTGCTAACAATCCGAAAATTGCAGCAAATCTTACCAATAAATTTGCTTATCCCTATACAAAAGAACATGGACTGAATTTTATTCAGTTTGCAATGAGTAATACTCCAGCACATGTAATGGCCATTACTATTAACGATGAATTAGTCGGAGGCATTGGAATACATCCTCAAGAGGATATTCAATGTAAAAATGCTGAACTGGGCTATTGGTTGGCAGAACCTTTTTGGGGCAATGGAATTATTTCAAAAGCAATTCCCCAAATGGTTGAGTATGGTTTTAAAACCTTCGATATCAATCGTATTTTTGCTCGTCCATTTGGTTCTAATTATGCTTCACAAAAAGTTTTGGAAAAAGCGGGATTTAAATTGGAAGCTCGTTTAAGTAAAACACTGTTTAAAAATGGCGAATTTCAAGATGAATTAATTTATGCCATTCGTAAAGCAGATTAATTTTTTTGTTGATAACCCATTCTTTTTAGCATCATTTTTTCGGCTATTTTTATAAACTTAAATAGAAGAAAATTTTATGTCAGAAAACCCCAAAAAACTTTTTTTGCTCGATGCATTTGCACTTATTTACCGTGCTTATTTTGCTTTTAGCAACAATCACCGTGTTAATTCTAAAGGATTAAATACATCGGCCATTCTTGGTTTTACAAATACGTTACTAGAAGTTCTAAAGAAAGAGAAGCCCACACACATTGCTGTAGTATTTGACACATCTGAACCAACTGTTCGTCATATCGAGTTTGCCGAATACAAAGCAAACCGCGAAGAGATGCCAGAAGATTTGCGTACAGCTATTCCTTATATCAAAAAATTAATCACAGGCTTTCATATTCCGGTTTTGTATTCGAATGGTTACGAAGCAGATGATGTAATTGGCACATTGGCTAAAAAGGCAGAGCAACATGGTTATGTAACCTACATGATGACTCCTGATAAAGATTACGGACAGCTTGTTTCGGAGAATATTTTTATCTACAAACCTGCTCGTATGGGCAATGGCGCTGAGGTGCTTGGACCTGCAGAAATTTGCAAAAAATGGGAAATCGAAAATGTAAATCAATTGATTGATATTCTTGGTTTGATGGGCGATAAAGTAGATAATATACCCGGAATACCCGGTGTTGGGGAGAAAACAGCTATTCAACTCATTAAAGATTTTGGTTCCATCGAGAATTTATTGCAAAATACCGATAAGCTAAAAGGGAAATTAAAAGAAAAAGTGGAGTTGAATAAAGAGATGGCGATTCAATCGAAACGATTAGCGACTATCATTTGTGATGTACCCATTGAGTTTGATGAAAAAACATTAATCATGGAAGAGCCCGATAAAGAGGCTTTACGCGAGTTATTCACCGAATTAGAATTTAGACGTTTAGCACAGCAGGTTATTGGTGAAGATATTACGGTTAGTAGTCCGGAGCCAGAAAAAACAAAAGCAGTTAAAAAAATAAATCCAAATCAAACTGATTTGTTTGCTGTGGGAGATGATAATGTTGTTGTTGAAGAAACTGTTGAGGAGGTGAAAAATTTTAAAACAATTTCAGAAATTAATCATACTTATCATTTGGTTGATACAAAAGAAAAAAGAGCCACATTATTAACTGATTTGTTAAGTCAAAAAGCAGTTTGTTTTGATACGGAAACAACTGGTTTGGATGCACACATCGCTGAATTGGTAGGCATTTCTTTTTCGTACAAACCGAATGAAGCTTATTACATTCCTGTTTCTGAAAATAGAGAAGAAGCACAGCAATTAGTAAATGAATTTAAACCCTTTTTGAAAATTCAGCCAATCTGAAAATTGGTCAGAACATTAAATACGATTTATTGGTTTTAAAAGAATATGGTGATGAGTTAAAGGGACATTTGTTTGATACCATGATTGCGCATTTTCTTATTCAGCCCGATATGCGTCATAATATGAATGTTTTGGCAGAAACGTATTTGAATTATTCTCCTGTTTCTATCGAAACATTAATAGGCAAAAAAGGGAAAGATCAATTGAGCATGCGCTCGGTTGAAATCGAACAAATAAAAGAATATGCTGCCGAAGATGCCGACATCACACTTCAGCTAAAGAATGTGTTCGAACCCATGTTGAATGATACACATACAAAAAAATTGTTTGAAGAAATTGAGATTCCATTAATACCTGTTTTGGCCGACATGGAAGCTGAAGGCATTATGTTAGATAAAGCGGCTTTAAAAGAACTATCGCTTACACTTGAAAAGGACATAACGCATGTTGAAGCAGAAATTCAAAAGTTAGCAGGTACTCCGTTTAATGTATCGTCACCTAAACAAGTTGGTGATGTATTGTTTGAAGTTTTACAGATTGCAGAGAAACCGAAGAAAACAAAAACGGGACAGTATGCTACTGGTGAAGAGGTGTTGGTAAAATTGGTTGGAAAACATGAGATTGTGGGTAAAATTTTAGATTACCGCGAATTGGTGAAATTGAAAAATACGTATGTAGATACACTTCCACTTTTGGTTAATCCAACGACTCACCGAATTCATACATCCTTTTAATCAAGTAGTAGCTGTAACAGGTCGTTTAAGTTCTGATAATCCGAATTTACAAAACATACCTATTCGTACCGAACGTGGACGTGAAATACGCAAAGCATTTATTCCTCGAGGTGAGAACTATACACTTCTTTCTGCCGATTATTCACAAATTGAATTACGCATCATTGCTGAATTAAGTGGAGATCCAGGAATGATTGAAGCCTTTCAACAAGGATTAGATATTCATGCTGCAACAGCTGCAAAAGTGTATAATGTATACCTCGAAGAGGTAACATCGGATATGCGTAGAAATGCGAAGATGGTCAATTTTGGTATCATTTACGGTATTTCTGCATTTGGTCTGTCGGAACGCTTAAATATTCCTCGTAAAGAAGCTGCAGCCATTATCGAAAATTATTTTCAAAAATATCCTGGAATCAAAACCTACATGGATGATAGCATTGAATTAGCAAAAGAGAAAGGGTATGTAGAAACGATTATGGGACGTAGACGTTATTTACGTGATATTAACTCGAGTAACCATACTGTGCGTGGTTTTGCCGAACGAAATGCTATCAATGCACCCATTCAAGGTAGTGCAGCCGATATGATTAAAATTGCAATGATTAACATTCATAACGACTTTAAAACCCAAAACTTAAAATCAAAAATGTTACTTCAAGTTCATGATGAATTGGTATTTGATGTTTGGCACGAAGAAATGGATGTTGTAAAGCACATTGTTTCACACCGTATGAAAACGGCTATGCCAACTATGAAAGTTCCTATGGAAATTGGTTTGGGAACTGGCCATAACTGGCTGGAAGCGCATTAGTTATATTAATTTCAGAAAATTTTTTTTTGCTGTAACTTTCAGTAAGGGTAATCGTCTTACCTTAAAAATCGCACAAAAAGCTACAAAATGACCGCGGACGAATTCAATAAATGCGTTGATTTATATGCCGATAATCTTTATCGTTTCATTCTTAAGAATGTTAAGGATGAAGAGAAGGCGCGCGATATTGTGCAGGATACCTATGAAAAATTATGGATGAAGGTATCGGAAGTTGAAAGCACCAATGCAAAGTCTTATATGTTTACCACCGCTTATCGCACGATGATAGATCGTATTAGAAGAGATAAGAAGCAAGGAGATATGACCGAAGCGAATATGTATAGCTTGAGTCATAACCGACAATACAGCGATTTAAAAGAAATATTAAATGAGGCTTTAAATAAGTTACCAGAAATTCAACGCTCTGTTATTCTATTAAGAGACTATGAAGGATATAATTATGCGGAGATTGGTGAGATTACTGGTTTGAATGAATCACAAGTAAAAGTTTATATTTTTAGAGCAAGAGGCTTCTTGAAAAACTACTTAGGTGCATTAGAAAATGTTATATAAATGACTATCAACCCAAATAATTCCGAAGCTTATTTCCTTGATTACCACGAAGGGAATTTAACACCTCAGGAGGTGGCTGACTTGCTATTGTTTGTTGAACAGCATCCTGAATTGAGGGAAGAATTTGAAAGTTTTGAAAATGTCACATTAGAAGACTATTCAACACCTTATTTTGAAAATAAAGATGTTTTAAAAAAAGAAGTTAATCAGAAAAATATAGATGAGTACTTTATTAAAGATGTAGAAGGAGTTATTACATCTACTGAGAAAGTATTACTTCATAATTATATCAAACAATATCCCCGTTTAAGTGCCGACTTAGAGTTGTTTAGAAAGACAAAGTTAAGCGCAGATTCATCCCTTGTTTTTGAAAATAAAGCACGATTGAAAGAAATTCCTTTTGTTTTTGCTAGCAAAGAATCTTCTGATATAGATGAGTTGATGATTGCTAGTATAGAAGGTGTTTTGTCGGCACAAGAACAATTATTATTTCAGTCGCAACTACATACTGACGCAAGATTAGCGAGTGAATTTGAACTGTACAAGAAAACAGTACTTTCTGCTGATGCTGATGTCGTTTATACTGATAAAGATGAGTTGAAAAGAACATCTAGAAAGGCGATTCCATTCTATTATTATGTTTCGGCAGCTGCCGCCATTTTGTTGTTATTTGGTTTGTTTTCAATTTTTAATAACGAGTCTGTTGAACCTAAATATGCCACAAAAAACACATCTGAAATAACTCCGATTGCTAACAATAGTAAAGATGTGGTTTCTGATGATATTGATTTGAATCAAGAAAAGGATGTTGTTGCAGCGAAGAATACTGATCGTGTGATTTTGAAAAAAAATACGATTTCTAAAAAACAAAATGATTCAAAAAAAGAATCTGTAATTGTTCCTTCTAAACAAGAGAATCAACTTGAAAATCCTATTGCAGCGAATACGATTGTGCCTGATAAAGAGCAAAAAAAACAATCAAAAACAATCAGTTGAAAATAATTTATCGACATCTAAAACACACAATCATTTGCTTTAACAGAGTCTTCTAAACCAGATGATTACATGTCGTTAAAAGAAATGGCTGTTGCAAAGATTAAAGAGAAAGCATTGGATGAAACAGTTTTGAATAGTCAAAAGAAAAACGATAAAATGAAAAAGATGAGTGGCTGGGATTTAGCCCAGATTGTAGCTAAAGGAATCAGTAAAATAACAGGAAAAGACATTAATGTTGAACCTACTTACAATGATGCCGGTGATGTTACTGCTTATGCTCTAAATGCTGGTAAATTGGGTTTTTCAAGAGGGCGTTAGTTTAACAATAAAAGAAAAAGAGCTGATAATTATCAGCTCTTTTTTCTTTTATAAATCGTATCTAAAAATAGGTTCAAGGTCTGTAATTTCATCCATCATTACATTTAGATCCTTAATTAAGCCATTATTAAATCCATACACCCAACCATGTACTTGCAATTGTTTTCGTTTCCATGCTTGTTGCACGATTCGTGTTTTTCCAAGATTACATACTTGAGCAATTACGTTTAATTCAACCAATCGGTTTTCACGTTCTTTTAAGTCGGTGATTGATTCTAATTCAATTCGGTTCCTTTCGTATACTTCTTTAATATTCCTTAGCCAATTGTTTACAAAACCATTGTCCTTGTTATTCATTGCTGCAATTACTCCACCACAGCCATAGTGCCCACAAACAATTATGTGTTTAATATGCAATACTTCAACGGCATAATACACAACACTTAATAAGTTCATATCAGTATGAACTACAACATTTGCAATGTTTCTATGGACAAAAATTTCTCCTGATTTAGTTCCTGTAATTTCATTTGCAGGAACTCTACTATCAGAACAACCAATCCACAAATATTCTGGATTTTGTCCAAGAGTTAGTCCTTTAAAGTAATCAGGATCTTCTTTAAGTTTTTTCTCCGACCAATTTTTATTGCCTTCTAAAATTCTTTTATAACTGTCTTTCATAATGCTATTTTATATGTTTAAAGTTAGCATATAATTTTTGTATTTTTCAGTTTCTTATACAATTTTTTGCCTATTAGTCTGTCGTTTAAGATTATTCACTCTTTTGCCTAAAATCTAAATTATAGTTCAATGCAAGTTGCAGATAGTGCTTGGTTGTTGTGCTAACCGTTTGGGCCAAATAACCAATTTGAAGGTTTGTTAAATCATTGAATTGAAATGCTAGTGCACCATATAAGCGATTTCTATCGAAAGGTTGGGTGGTCAAATTGACAAATAATTCGTCATATGCAGTAAAAAAGATTGTGTTTTTGGAAATCTGTTTATTGTTTATCGGAATCGATAAGCGCAGTAAATACCGAATCCGATTTTTATATTCTGAATTTAGATTATTTGTAATCCATCTTTCTTCCATTCGATAACGATGCTCAATAAAAAATCTTCCGTACGAATCTTTTAGACTTAATTGTTGCCATAATCTTTGTTCGTCCACCAATTGATTTTTTATTATCCCTTCATCGTTCTTATAATTTGTAATCCAACCATATCCTGCAGTTAGCATTACATTTTTTGATGGATGAAAATTTACACCAACTCGAAGCAATAGTTGTTCTGTATTTGGATTTACTGTATAGCTCCTGAATTGAACTTCATTGTGTAAACTCCACTTATTATGAAGTTTAGTTTGGTTGAATATCATACCCCAATTCCCTATAGAAGAAGATTGCTGTTGAGGATAGAGGGTATTCGAAAAATAAGCTATTGTTAAAACTATTAAAAACGTTTTTAATTTCATACTACACATGGATGTGATTAAGAAGATCTATATGCTGTTGCATGATATGCTTTTTTATGTGGGCCTAAAAACACACGTGCATATATTCTTAAAATAGAAATTTCGATTAATGCTAAACTTAGAGAAGTAGATATGATTAGCAGTTCTTCATGCTTATGAATATGGCTAAACAGAATGTCTATCCCGATAAATGTCGGTGTAAAAGGCAATCCAACAAAGCCTAAACATGCTAATAGAAATATAAATGCAGTTTTTGGATGCTCGTAGATGTATCCATGAAATTGATTAAGTTGAATATTATTGTCGATTGCTTTGATTCTTTTTAAGCTCATATAGCCAATCAATACCGATACTAATGAGCCACTTAAATACAATAGAATGTGATTGTGACCAAAGTTTTCATTTAATAATGCAATTGATAATGCAATATACATTTGTCCACCTATCACAAAAAACCAAGCCCACATTGCATCGCCTCTCTCTGCAAATGCTTTTATAATTAATAGTAATCCGCCAAATGAATAAATGAATGGAAGTAGCTCTAAAATTGATTGTGGTACATTTTCCTGAAAATAAAACGAATAAAGTCCAATAGCAAATACGATAGACAGTATTATAACTGCCGCTTTATTAGATAATATATTTAAGTGACGTCCAATCCATTTTATTGGGTTCCAGAAAACATTGTAATGAAAACGATCTAAATTCCATTCTTTTAATGATAATAAATAAAATGTGTTTTTGAGTTTGGTAATAAATGGACTAGTTTCTTTTGTTTTTTTGGGAATAAAGCTAAAAAACATATCGTGTATTAAATAGCTTAATACAGAAGGGGAAACAAGCAATTGATAGGTCCTTAAAAATGCATTTCCCGCAAAATGTAATAATGCTAAAAAATGAAATCCAAGTGCAATTTCAATAAAAATTAGACCTATTTGAGCAATTGATGAATACGCTATTTGGGTTTTAACAGAAGATTGTACTCGAGCAATTCCCGTAGCAATAATAGCTGTTAATAAACCTATTCCAATTATTATTGATTTTATTGTTAGAATACTTTCCCAGTAGGGGTAGGTTCGTATTAAAATAAATACTCCTAAATGGACTGAGAGCGAACCATAAAAAATAGCGCTGGAAGTAGTAGGGCCTTCCATTGCTCTTGGTAACCATGTTGAAAAAGGAAGTTGTGCCGACTTTGCTGATGCTGCAATCAGAATCATTAGAGCGATGAAGAATCCATACCAATTGTGTTCTACTAAATGTGCTTGTACTAAATTATAGTCATTTAGCTGAATGAAGGTTATGTTTTCATGCCATAAATGATGACTCATCCACATTGCTAGAATTAAGCAAACATCACCCAAGCGGTAAATTGAAATTACTTTTAAACTGTTTTTTACTGGTAAGTATCGATCTCGATAAAATGCAATCAATAGAAAAGAACAGATTCCAAGTATTTCCCAACCAATAAATAGTGTTTCAAAATTTCCTGCTAAAATAACAATGTTGTAGCTGAAAATGAATAGCAATGTCACATTAAAAAAACGTTTAAATCCTTCTTCGCGATGCAAGTAGTATTTGCTAAAAATGATTACAATGAATGAAATAAAATTTCCTACAAGTAAAAAAACGAGGCTTGTTTTGTCGAAAAAATAATCAATAAATATTTCAATGTCTTCTGTTTGAAATAAAACAACATGTTTTATGTTTAAAATTGGAGAGCTATTTATTAGCCATAATACAGAAAAAATAATTGTTAATAATAAGTTCGAAAATGTAGCAGCAATTGCCACTCCTGAAATTCCTATTTCATTTCTTTTATTAAATAATAAACTTAATACAAACCCTATAAATGGTATCCAAATGAAAAATTGTAAGATGTTTGCCATTGTTTATTGCTTAATTTCTAATGAATAAATTGGTAAATTTTCTTGTGTAGCATCAACAATGTAATTGCTGTCCATTTTTTTTGTTGATTCAATAAAAGAAGTAAAATCGCTGATTTTATTAATTTTCTTTTCTATTGGAATGTACTCTTCAAATGTTCCATTCTTGAAATAGTGAAACTTGTTAGTTTCTGGATCAATAGCAATGAGATGTACCCATTCATTTATAAACCATTCATACATTTCTGGTGTACTTTGGATTGTGTTCAATACAATTCCAGGGAAATGTTCTACTATAATTAATAATCTTACAGGATCGTGCACTTCAATCATTTGAACGGGTAATCCTGGTCGTAAATCACCATCACAACTGTTGGCAACTCCAATTAGCCCCATTACATTATGTGGTAATTTAGTTCCGGCTCCCAATTTATGATTATCAACTCTTGAAAAATAATACTCTAAATTGATGCCTCCACATACAGGGCCCAAGGGTTTCATTATGCCTATAAGCAGTTTTCCTTCTGGGTCTGTTTTATAATCATATGAATTTAAAAAGGCTCTTCTGTCAAGAAACAATCCTTTAGTTAATTCTCTTTGTCCTACAATACATAAAGTGTTTGTTCCATGCCCTAATTCTGGTCGCGGTTCAAATAATGTCACGGATCTATCTTTGATAGCTTCTCTTGTTTTAGTCAATGACTGTTTCGTATCGATAGAAGCAAATCTACGTGTGCGTTCTTTTGCATTTAAATCCAATGCTTTTTCGAATGCAAGTTTGTTTAATTGATGTAGTTTTTTGTTTTCTACATTTAAAATTTCTTCATCATAATATTCAATCTCATCTGCAGCAGTATCGTGAAGTCCGCCAATAAATTGTGTTTCATTTGGAATTGTTATTCCTCGCTCATTAAGCACTGTTCTAACTTTTGGATGATTTGCCATGAATGAAAACACTCGGGCATTCACAGAGCCTGGGCGACCACTACACGCTCCACAGTCATGTGCTCCATGGTGTGGATTGTTGGCGCTGCTTGATCCATGTGCGATAGAATAGATGAGTGGAGCAAAATTTTTAGTAAGTCCAATTCCTCTTAGTTGACCCTCAACTCTGTTGGTCATTTCCTCAATAGTATAGCCAATTTGCAATCCATTTTCTTTATCATCTACATGTTTGTTCTCAATTGTTAATTTTGAACTTTTGTGCATGTGAGCAAAAGCATTTGAAATTGCTGGGCTCATTTTAGGTCGGAATACGGTTAATAGGAGTTGTATTCCTGACCAAATTCCAAGTGTAAATGAGCTAATTAATCCAGGAATTAGTTTGTGTGTATTATTTGTATATAAAAGTTCGTGTTTGCGCTTTTCTTGAACATCGTACTCTTTTATTAAATAGTTGGGTGTGACAGGAGCAGGGCACAGTTTATCATAAAACTTGCCATCTTGAGGTTGAAAGAAAAATTCTACACCAAAAAAGCCAGGTGTCCCTAATGTTTCGCAATTTGAATCAATATGTTCTATATGTCTTCTTAAGGAACATTCGCGTTCATCAATACAAAAAAGTGCTTGGAAACTAGTTTGTGTTTTCGTGCTAGTCGGCTTTTTTTTATCGTAACTTATTCCTGATAAAACTTCATCGTAATAACTCCATTCAAAAGCATCTTGCCATAGTTTAAATACTTCATTTAGCTCTGTATTTTCATATGGTTTAAATAAATTTACAGGTTCTACTTTAGTTATTTCTGAAAGAGGCTTCCATTTAGCACCTAAGCGACTATCTAATGCATCTATCTCAAGTAATAATTCTAAAATAATTAATTCTTGCAATGAAATGTTTCGTTCGTCTAATAATGTTTTGGGTTGCGCTTCAATAGTTGCTACCATTCCAGACCAACCTCTATGACTAAATTGTTGGTCAAAAAGATATTGTTCAAAGTACCGCTCATCACCAACAATGATTTTTAAAAGGCCTTTAATTTGCAAACGTTCTGAATAGAGTAGTTCTTTTGCTCTTTTGTTTTTAAAAATACTCGAGAAGCTATTTTTTTCTAATGCCTTTATGGATGGTAAAAAACCCTTTTTATCAATCGGGAAATTCCATAAGGAAATTCCTTGATCGAAATAACTTGTTAAAATTCGAAAGAGTAAGGGTTGAACTTTAGTATCAAGATCGATATTGTAGTGGGTTTTCCAATTTGTTCTCAAGGAACCTACTCTTGCATTTTTGGATTCGTTATAACTCTTATTTAATAAATTATTCTTCCAAGTAGCTAGCTCTTCTACTCCTTTTTTATCAATAATAATTCGATCTAAAACGTTCGTGTTTATTCGTCCAATTTGATAAAGTTTCCTGAAGTCTTTTAATTCAAGCGTTACTTGATAACCGAAAATAGTAGACGCATTAAATAGTGCATCGTAAAACTTTTGATTTTGAAATGCATGTAATGAATTGTGATGGATAAAATCTTTTAGTGGTGTTTGAGAAGGCAAATAGTGTTTTAGTTCATGCAACACATGCTGTTCATTATATGAAGTATTTTCACCATATATAAATCCTTTTTCCATTTTCTCCATTATACGCATTTTATTCTTGGTTTTCGTACTAATAACTCATTTGTGCTTTTACTTCTGATTTATTGCTAATCATTGTTTCATCATAAAATTCTACAATACCAGTGTCTAAATCATGTTTAGCGCCAATAATTGCAATTTCACCGTTTTCAATCATTTGTTCTAAAATATAACTACGATCAATAATAGTTTTTACAGAACGCTTAACATTCAGTGTTGTAACATTTTCAACAAACACTTCGTTTTTAGCATTCCTTTTTTCAGGATCAGTAATTGTTCTTTCTTGATAAATAGCAGGTTGTATTTTTGATAATAGTTCGGTTAAATTCCCCATTTCTACATGGTTACAAGCTCCTTTGATTGCTCCACATTGCGTATGTCCCATCACTACAATTAACTTTGAACCAGCTACTTTGCATGCAAATTCAATGCTGCCTATTATGTCTGTATTTACAATGTTTCCAGCGATTCGAATTGAGAATACATCACCTAAACCTTGGTCGAAAATTAGTTCAGCTGAAGTTCTACTATCTATGCAACTTAAAATTACTGCAAAGGGCCATTGTCCATCTCTTGTATCATTTGCTTGTTGAAGGAGATTGCGATTTGCTTTTAAATTATTGACAAAGCGCATATTGCCTTCTTTTAAAATTTCTAATGCTCTTGAAGGGGTTATTGTTGCTTGTGATTCTGATGTATGTGCTTTCATGTTATTTATATGTTTTTTAATGGCCAGCAACTCCTAAAAATTCAGGAATGTTTTTTAGCTCTAAGTTTATATTTTTTAATTCTGCCGTATTTTTAAAATCATGAATGATTTCTAGAACATCTAAGTCAATATTATGTGATTTACTTCCATCTATTACAACAGTTGTATTTTCAGGAAGATGGGTCAATGTTTGCATGATGCTTCCTTTATTTAAAAAGGTTACGTCTTCTGCCAATGTTATTGTTATTATATCACCTTCTTTATGTGTTTCTTTGTGGAAAAAATAAGAACGTTTGTAGTTGTTTCTTAAAATGAAGAATACAGATATCGCCATTCCAATTCCAATTCCTTTTAATAAATCGGAAAATTGTATTGCAATTACTGTAACTACAAAAGGTAAAAATTGATCCCAGCCAAGCTTGAACATCGATTTGAATAACGAAACTTTTGCAAGTTTATAACCTACCGTTAATAACAATGCTGCAAGACATGCTAGCGGTATTTTGTTTAAAACCGATGCTAAGCCAATAACACTTAGTAATAAAAAGATACCATGAAAAACCGCAGACAATTTTGTTTTGCCACCTGAATTGATGTTTGCAGAGCTTCTAACAATAACTGCAGTTAATGGCAATCCTCCGATTAGGCCTGAAACCATATTCCCTAATCCTTGCGCTTTTAATTCGCGATTGGTAGGTGTATTTCGTTTGTATGGGTCAAGTTTATCTGCAGCTTCAACACTTAGTAAGGATTCAAGACTTGCAATAATTGCTATTGTTATCGCTACTACATACACATGATAGTTTCCAAATGCAGAAAAATCAGGTAATGTAAATTGTCCAATGAATTCATTTGCAGATGTAGCAACTGGTAACTGAACCAATTTTTCGCCAGATAAATACAATGAAGGGTTACTTGCTTTGAACCACTCATTGATTACTATCCCAAGTATTACAACTAAAAGTGCACCAGGAACGATTTTAAAAAAAGTATATTTCTTTAAAAATGGACGTTCCCACATAATTAATATGAATAGTGAAATCGCTGCAATAATAACGGCTCCAGGATGTATGTGGTTGAATGAATTTAATATTTCTGAAAATGTATTTTGGCCATCGGCCTGAATAAAATCAAAATCGCCTTCGTTGTCTTTATCATAACCAACAGCATGAGGAAGTTGCTTTAAAATGAGGACAGTCCCAATAGCAGCTAACATCCTTTTATGACACTAGATGGAAAATAATAGCCAATAATACCAGCTTTTAAAAATCCAAGTGCAATTTGAATTAGTCCTGCTAAAACCACTGCAAGTAAAAATACTTCATAGCTTCCTAATTGGGTAATGGCGTTTAGAACAATAACTGTTAAGCCTGCAGCAGGTCCGCTTACACTTAATGCCGAACCACTGGTCATTGCCACAATAGTTCCGCCTACAATCCCTGCAATAATTCCAGAGAATAGGGGCGCCCCAGATGCTAATGCAATGCCCAAACATAATGGGAGTGCAACTAGGAATACAACAAGTCCAGCAGGCAAGTCATTTTTAATAAATTTAAAGGTTAAGCCTTTGTTTAATTCAGAATTCATAAAAAAATGTTTAATAGTTAGAAATAATAAATACAACAGTCAGCGCTTGAAGTATTTCAAACGTGCTCAAATTTTTTTCTAAATACTAAGCTAACAACTCGAGGGCAATAGACAAACTTGTCATACCCTTTCAGGATAGAGCTCGTTTGCATTTTTGGAAATTTTTTGTGTTTTATAACACTATAAGGGTTGTTAAAATCAAAGTGGTGACAGATATCATCATCTGTTGGAAAGGATATGCGTTGTGCTTTAATTTTTGATTTAATACCTTTTTCAGTTAAATCCTCTGCTTCTTCCTCTTCTAGTTCTAACTCCATTAGAGCTGTGTCATTCGAAGATGCAGATTTTTGAACAGCGGTAAAAATAATATTGCTAAGAATCATTATTCCCATAAAGAGCATAATTCCACCAATTATCTTTTTTAGCCGATTGTTCATTTTTACAAATATACTTATTAGTGTATTACCTGAATGTTAAAAAATGCTAAAGTAAATTTAATCTTACCTTAATGTAAAAGCCTTTGTCTATAAATACTTTAGCGCAATATTAAAACAGAATGGTAGACAATAAGTTTAAGATTTTATTAATTGATTCAGATAAAGAGCAACTAGCTTCCATTGAGTCGGCATTGACAGCTGAAAATTTTATTGTTTTTAGTACTTCTAATTCTAAAGATGCTATTCGTATTGCATTGGAGGAGCAGCCACATTTAGTGTTGTTGGATTTGGTGATGCCAGAACTGGATGGAATTGATATTTGCATTGAATTAAGAAAGCACATTCAATTAAATGGCACCTTGGTAGTGTTTTATTCGCAACGTGATGAGGATTACTCTCAAATTGCAGCGTTTAATGCTGGTGCCGATGATTATATTGTGAAGCCGGCAAAACCAAGGGTATTAATAAGCAGACTTAAAAGCTCTATTAAAGCGTTACATTACTGCTAATGAACCATTGGTTTTTAATGAAAATGGCTTGATAATTGACAGAGAACGTTATTTAGTTTTTAAAGATGGAGATGAAATAGTATTGCCTCGAAAAGAATTTGAATTGTTGGCTTTGATGTTTTTGTCGCCACGAAAGGTATTTACACGAAAAGAATTGTCTGAAAAGGTATGGGGTTACGAAATTTTCTCAAAAAACAGAACCATTGATGTGCATATTCGAAAATTAAGAGAAAAACTAGGAGATAGGTATATAAAAACAATTAAAGGAATAGGTTATAGTTTAGAGTTATAAAACAAAAAGCCCCTACCATTTTGGTAGGGGCTTTTTGTTTTACATTGCTTTTTTCTTAATTCATTACAATATTATAGGTTGTTCCGTTTAATGTTGCAGTAGCCAAAGCATCGCAAGTACCATTTCCGTAATCAAAACCAATAGGGTAATTAGGATAATCTGCTAATGTTAATGTAAATGCACCACTTACAATCCATCTGCAACCTACATTGACTCTTAAGGCAGAGTTTACGACAATTGAGTAAGCAGATCCACCACCAGAAACACCATTTGCTGTTCCTGTGATTAAATATACGTCATCAAAAATATTCAATGGAGTATTGTAACCTGCATAAAACTCTCTATTCTGGTTGGTACTCCAAGTACTTGTTTGTCCATTTGTTGGATGTGTAACTGTTGCATTGTTTACAACAACATTATACACTAAATGACCCGCTGCATTATTACCTAAATTGGTAATTGTTTGCGTTCCAGTAATCTTATAATCGTTGTGGTAATAGTTAGTCAAAGTAACTGTAATTACAGTTGCAGAGTCTTGGTATGGACCAGTAAATACAGCAGTAATAATACCTCTTCTGTTGTTGCCATCATTACAAAGACAGTTTGTTGTACCAAAGTCAATTACAACTGTTTTTGGCCATGTTGTTAAATCCCAAGGAGTAATTGTTGCTGTAGCACAAGCTGCCATTGATGATAAGTTAGGATCTCTTAATGTTCCTGAACTATCTGTTACTGTACTAATTTGTTTCCAGATGCCAGCAAATGCATTGTCAGCAACAGAGTTGTCGGTAGCAGCATTGTAATCTGCTGGTTTATCTTCTTCTTTTTTACAACCAGTGTAAACAAGTGATGTTCCTGCAATAAGGAGTAATGCAGCGAAAGATTTTAAAGTTTTGTTTTTCATGTATGTAGTTTTTATTAATAACCAAATTTAAGCAAATTTTTCGAAAACTAAAAAATCATGTTTATAAGTATTTTTTTCATCAACAATGCCTTTTGTTTCGGATGTTTTGTTCCACTTAGCTGTATCTATTTCTGGGAAAAACGCATCGCCATCAAACTTATTGTGGATTTGTGTGATATATAGTTTATCCGCTAAATGGATGCTTTGACGATAAATTTCGGCACCACCAATGATGAAAATTTCCAAATCACCTGTTTCTTTTGCCTTTTCTATTGCCTCTTCAATCGAACCAACAACAATTGCACCTGGCGCAAAGTAATCTTTCTGACGAGTAATGACAATGTTTGTTCGGTTTGGTAATGGACGAAATTTTTCTGGAATAGATTCGTAATTTTTTCGACCTGTAATGATGCAATGTCCACTTGTCTTTTCTTTAAAATACTTCATGTCGGCAGGTAAATGCCAAATGAGTGTATTGTCTTTTCCGATAACATTATTTTCGGCTACGGCTACTATTATTGAAATCATACTTATTATTAATAAAAAGCCCTTCTGGTGAAGGAAGGGCTTTGATTATGCTACTTTTAATTTATTAATGCTCGATTTTTTTAATTTGTCTTTCGCATAGCGTAAGGTTACATTAAACTCTTTAATACTCGTATCTGAAGGTAATTCAAACATTAAGTCGGTCATGATTGCTTCGCAAATAGAACGCAAGCCACGAGCACCCAATTTAAATTCAACTGCTTTCTCAACAATAAAGTCTAATACATTTTTATCAAAGGAGATTTTAACTCCATCAATTTCAAACAAGTGAGTGTATTGTTTAATCAATGCGTTTTTAGGTTCACTCAATATTCGTCTTAATGTTTCTGCATTCAAAGGGTTTAAGAAAGTTAAAACAGGTAAACGACCAATTAACTCTGGAATCAATCCAAAGTTTTTTAAATCTTGAGGAGAAACATATTGTAATAAGTTTTCTTTATCAATTGTTTCTAGCTCTTTATTCATATTATAACCTATTACCTGTGTATCCAAACGTTTTGCAATTTTACGTTCAATACCGTCAAATGCTCCACCACAAATAAACAATATGTTTTTGGTGTTTACTTGAATCATTTTTTGTTCTGGATGTTTTCTTCCTCCTTGAGGTGGAACACCAACTGTTGAACCTTCTAATAATTTTAGTAAACCTTGCTGAACTCCTTCGCCAGAAACATCTCTTGTAATAGATGGGTTATCGCTTTTACGTGCAATTTTATCCAACTCGTCAATGAATACAATACCACGTTCGGCAGCAGCAACATCAAAATCAGCCGCTTGTAATAAGCGTGATAATATACTTTCAACATCTTCACCAACATAACCAGCTTCTGTTAATACGGTGGCATCGGCAATACAAAAAGGTACGTTCAGTACTTTTGCAATTGTTCTTGCAAGCAATGTTTTTCCGGTACCCGTTTCACCAACCATAATAACGTTTGATTTTTCAATTTCAATATCGTCTTTATGTGCTGTTTTGTTTTGGTTTTGAATGATTCGTTTGTAATGGTTGTATACGGCTACTGATAATACTTTTTTAGCATCATCTTGTCCGATAACATATTCATCCAAATGCTTTTTTATTTCAGCAGGCTTTAACAATTGTAAAGCACTAAATCCATTGGCATTTTTTTGAGTTAGCTCATCGCGAACAATGGTTTGTGCTTGCGCTACACAATGATTACAAATGTGTCCTGTGGTACCTGCTATAAGCATGTCAACCTCGTTCTTTTTACGACCACAAAATGAACACTTAATTTCTTTTTCTTCTTTTGCCATTAGTATAATTTTGAATGCTATTAAAAATTAAATGGTTAATAACCGAAGCCATTAACCATTTAACACTATTCTTTGTTTATTGATTATTTGGTTTTCAATAAAATTTCATCAACCATTCCGTAAGCTTGTGCTTCTTCTGAAGTCATCCAATAATCACGATCACTGTCTGCCCATACCTTTTCATAGGTTTGTCCACTATGCTTAGCAATGATATCGTACAATTCTTTTTTCAACTTTTGAATTTCACGAGCAGTGATTTCGATATCAGATGCTTGTCCTTCAGCACCACCTAATGGTTGGTGAATCATAACGCGAGCATGTTTTAATGCAGCACGTTTTCCTTTAGTTCCAGCACACATTAATACAGCTCCCATAGAAGCAGCCATACCTGTACAAATAGTTGCTACATCAGGTGTAATGTATTGCATGGTATCGTAAATACCTAAACCTGCATAAACTGATCCTCCTGGTGAATTCAAATAAATTTGAATGTCTTTCTTTGCATCAACAGATTGTAAAAACAACAACTGAGCTTGGATAATGTTTGCAACTTGATCGTCAATACCAGTTCCTAAGAAAATGATACGATCCATCATCAAACGAGAGAATACGTCCATTTGAGCAACGTTTAACTGACGCTCTTCAATGATGTACGGTGTCATGTTTGAAATGTTATGACGAGTGTAAGAATCAAATGTGTTTCCACTGATTCCTTTGTGCTTTACAGCGTATTTTCTGAATTCGTTATTGTCGAACATAAGTTTAAGTTTTTAAGTTTTTAAAATTTTGATTGCTAAATGTACTAATCAAATTCTGAACCTCAAAAAAAAGATGGACTATTTGGCAGTGTTGAAAAAGTCATCGTAAGCAACCTCTTTATTCTCTAGGGTAAAAGTGGTTTTAAACAATGTCATTACTTTCTGACCATATACTTGCTCATACAATTTTTTAGCTTCTTCTTGGTTTGCCAATACACGTTTAGCTGTATCTTCTAAATCAGCATCACTCATTGGGCTTTGTGCCATTTTTCCGAATTGTTGTAAGATTAAGTTTTTTGTATGCTCAATCACTTCTTCGTTTGTAACAGCAATGTTATTTTCTTTAATGATTTTGTTTTCGATCAACTGCCATTTTAATCCTTTTGCATAGTTGTCGAATTCAGCATCCACCTGATCCAATGTTACCGGTTTTTCGTTAACAGCAACAATCCAACGCTTTAAAAATTCAGTTGGTAAGTTGAAGTTTACTTTGTTCATTAAATAATCAACTACATCGTTGTAGAATTTACGCTCGCTATCGTTTACGAACATAGCACCTAATTCTTCACGAATTTTAGCTTTGAATTCTTCTTCGCTATTTACAGCACCTGGACCATAAATTTTGTCGAACATTTCTTGATTGATTTCAGATGCAGCTAAACGACTAATTCCTTTAACTGTGAATTGGAATTTAGAAGTTAATGTTTCAGCAACAGCTTTGTCAACACCTAACATTGCAGCTAAATCAGTTGCATTTTCAGATATTTTTTGAGCATCAACTACAACTTTATCGTCTTTTTTTAATCCAATAAATGCTTTTTTCGTTTCATCTTTTAATCGGTCAGTGAATACTGAAGATGTTTTGAAAATTCCACCTGCTAAAATTTCGCCATTTGCATCCAATTCAACAAAATCGCCATTTAATAAATCACCTTCAGCAGATACTTCAACTTGTTCTACTTTTCCGTAGCGTTTTGCAATGTCGGTAGTGTATTTGTTTACTAAATCATCGTCAATTTTAACGGTAGTATACGTGAATTTGTCTTTTGCAGATAGCTCTAAATTGAATTTAGGAGCTAATCCCATTTCGTAAATAAATTCAAAATCTTTTTGGTTATCGAAATCAACATCTGTATCTGTTTTTGGCAACGGATTACCTAAAACATCTAATTTGTTTTCGTTGATATAATTGTACAATGAATCATTCAATAGTTTGTTTATTTCATCCACCATGATTGATTTACCATACATTTTTTTAATCATACCTGTTGGCACTTTACCAGGGCGGAATCCTGGGATGTTCGCCTTTTTTTGGTATGTTTTTAATGCTCCTTCTACTTTTGGCAAATAGTCCTCAGCTACAACCTTTACTTTTAATATTGCATTTAATTCGTCAATGTTTTCTTGCGTAATGTTCATTGTTTTGAAATATTTAATTGATGATTATTATGTTCTTAAATTTTAAGGGACACAAAAGTACGATTTTTTTTGATTGTTATATAGCTTTTTTTAGGCTATTTTAGAGCAAATGAAAAGAAGGCAAAAGGCTTTACCAGCCTGTTGTTAGGAGTTTTTTTGCCCCATTTAAACCACATTTTAAATATTGGTGGTAGGCTTGAGCTGCCCGAAGGTGTATTTGCTCGTTGGTTTCCTTGAGCAACCAACCATCAATTGCGGCTTTTAGCGTGTAGGCTTCAGGACACATAAGGTTAGTCGTCCAGAGTAGAGGATAGGCACCTGCTGCTTTTAGGCCTTCTTTGTAATATATTTTACTGGTGCATGCCAGTATAATTACTTCTTTTTTAGAACCATTTTTTTGTTGTGGGTAATTTTTAATGGTAAAATCCATCAGTCCGTCATGACCAACATAACATACCAATTGCGCTGAGCCAAGGTTTAGGGTTTTGTTTGTTATTATCAACGTGTCCGAATTGTTGCCTGATGCCGATTTAAAGAAGTCTTCCGTGCAGTTTTTTATTTTATCTCCTTTGTAGGCATCAGCAATTAAGTAGGCATCTTGTGTAATGTGTTTGAAGATGCATCGTTCTAAGATAATTGCGGATACGGCTTTTTGTTTAGAAATCAGCCGCCATTCGCCAGCATTTTTGAAAAAGGTACGAACACCATATCCACATCCCCAGTACAAATTATTGTCTGGATCGTTACCATTACCAATCTTTTTTGGAACAGGAACAATTCCTTGACTATCATTGTCGCATAAGGCAACAAATGCATGAATAATTTTGGTCTCTGCCTGCAGGAAGGAGAATGTTAGGCAGAAAAGGAAAGTGAATAGTAGTTTATTCATTATAAAATAAAAAATGCTGCAATTATCATAACGATAATCACAACAAGGTATTGCCAAAGGTCAGGAAAATATATTTTAATGTATTCCCAGGCTGTTTTAGGATTTTGATTGTTGTCCATGTTACTTGAAAAATTGTTTGACATCATTTAAAAATTCAGGAAAAAAAGCACTGTTTCCGGCCACAATTTCTCTTCCAAAGATATAATTTTCTTCGCCTTTAAAATCGGTAACTTTTCCACCGGCTTGTTTTACAATAAATGCACCTGCAGCAACGTCCCATGGTTGTAAGCAATATTCATAAAACCCTTCGAACCGCCCGCATGCTACATAGGCTAAATCGGTAGCAGCTGATCCTAAGCGTCTTAATCCGTGCGTATTTTTCATGAAATGTTTGAATAATTCCATGTATTCGTTTAATCGGGAATAATCGTAATACGGAAATCCTGTAGCAATAAGTGAATCCGAAACCTTGTCTATTTTTGAAACACTAATTTCTTTTCCATTTAAATAGGCTTTACTTCCTTCCCAGGCATAAAAACATTCATCAAAATTAATTTCATAAACTACCCCCATAATCAATTCTTGGTTTCTCATCAATGCAATGCTAATAGCAAAGCAAGGGATTCCATGAATAAAATTGGTGGTTCCATCGAGTGGGTCGATAATCCAATTATAAACGTCACCTTTTTTTGTTGATGTGCCTTCTTCTGCTATAAAACCAGCTTCAGGCAATAGTTTTTCTAAGCCCTCTACGATTAGCTTTTCCGAAGTTTTATCGACATAGGAAACAAAATCATTTTTTTGCCTTTAATTTCTATTTGAGTAGTCGAAAATTTACTGCGTTCTGCCAATATGAATGCACCAGTAGTTTTACTTAGTTCGCACACCTTTTGGCAAATCGTTTCTAAATTAATTGGCATAATTTTTATGTTTATTCACAAAGTTACGTTTAAAACCAATAATTAAGATTCTTAGCAATGAATTATTTTGTATAATTTTGATGTCTCAATGAATAGTCGAAAACATAGTTTATTAAAGTTCTACGGTATCTTTTGCATGATACTGTTGTTTTCTGCTACATCCTCTTTCTCTCAAACACAAAAATTTAATGTCCGTTTAATTTTAGATATCAACGAAGGCGATTTAACAAATGTATGGGTTACTATTACTAAAGGAGGTGCAACTTACCGAACCATTAATCCCAACAAGTCGAAATACTCAGTTGAATTTGATTTAGGAGGGGAATATTTAGTTACGGTTACAAAACCCAATTATATTTCAAAAAGTGTTATTGTAAATACAGATGTTCCAGGTGGTAGGGAAAAGGATGAATTTGCTAAGTTCGATGCTACGATTTCATTAAATAAGCAGCCCGAAGGTCAAGAAATTACCTATACACAGCCAGTTGGTAAAATCAAATACAGTTATCCAGCAGGTGATTTTGATTTTGATACAGAGTACATTGAGCAAGCAAAAGTGATGCAGAAGAAGGCGGAAGCTGCGCCAAAGCCGAAGCCCAAAGAAGAAACTCCAAAACCTATTAGTAATCCAATACCAGTAGAAGTAAAACAGCCCGAATACAAACCGGAGCCAGAAAAACCCAAACCAGTGGTGGTTGTGCCTGATGTGCCTCAGAAACCTATCGTAAAAAATAAGGCTTCAAGAGTTATTCAGCGAGATCGTTTAAAAATAACAGTTGTATTGGTAACAATAAACGATGTTGTTTATGAATACAAAAAGGAAGAGTATTCTTGGGGCGGTGTTTATTTTTATAAAAACGGTAAAAATATTACAGAAGGCACTTATGAAGATGAAACGGAGTAAAATTTACTCCGTTTCTTTTAATATTCTATTTTCATTTCTTTTTCTAAACGGCCTTCATTTGTAAGTTTTGCATAATAAGTTCCCTCAGGTAAATCTTTTGTTTTAAAGGTGTAATAAATTTTATGTTCTCCTTTATCATGTGCTAATTCTTTGCAGATGTATTGAACAATTTCGCCTTCTGAATTAAATATGGCAAGTGTCACATGTCCAGTTGTTTGAAGTGTGTAATCAAATATACCTTCAATTTTCAATGGTCTTCCAATCGCCAAGCTATCATGCTCTTGTCGGTAAGTGATATTATAACTTGGAATTGGTTTACCTGTTGTTTCTGAAACATATTTTCTTAATCCCATTACAATATCTTTTTCGCCACCATAAATACTTGCAATCGATTTGTTATCGGAAATACACCAAACAGCCTGTTGTGCTGTATAGTTTTCATAATACTTATTTTTATCAATGAATGAAGCTAGTTTCACAAGGTTGCTGTCGGCCATTTTCCCGACCAAATAATCGGAGTTGGTTTTAGGACAAGCATTGCTTGCTTGGCAACACATTCCATTTACACTCATGTTTTTTTGTTGATTGCCATACACATAAAACTCTTGCGCCTGAGTTACTAGTATATCTTGTTGGGTGTTATCTTTTGAGTCCAATCGTCTGCCTGCTTCCAATTTTAAATTTAAATTATTAGGAGTATTGTTTTTTATTTTAAGTTCAATTACTTTTCCTGTATAACCTCCTTTTCCTTTGATGATTAATTTGATAAGTCCACGTTTGGCAGCATCTTCAATTGAGATGGCAGTTGATGCAATAATTGGTGATGAAACGATGCTTGTTGCCCAAACAAGCAAGTGTAGGGATGTGTGCGATTTCATGTTGCCTCCTTTTTTTAGAACGTTATAACTTAATAACGCAAAAAGTAAAAGAAGTTACATGTTGGTTAAAAATAAATTAAAAAAGATTCCAAACTGTTTCGGAGAAACCAATGTAAACACCATCTTCACGAACTTCGATAGGGTAGGTGTCTACACAATCGCCACCACCACTTTTGGCTCTTCCTGTTTTTAAATCAAAGTGATAGCGATGCACAGGACACACAATACTTCCTTCGGAGCTGCAGTATCCGTTACTTAGAGATGCACCATTGTGTGGGCATTTATCATTTACTGCAAATAATCCATTTACTGTATTTGCTAAGCAAATCTTTTTATTTCCAACATTAATAGAATTTAGAGTTCCTGTTTTTACGAAGGAATTAGCAGCTTCCATTGAATCAAACAATTTATACCAGCGGATTTTTTTTTCGAAAAGCATGAAACAAAATTAAACTTTCTTTTTCTTTTTTACCATCGAATAATCGAGGTAGTACAACAGTTTTATAGAAAAGCTATTTGTTTGTTGGGAGTTAAACATTTGCTCTGCATTTTTTGCGTAATGTTGTATGATTTCCTGACCACGCGTATAGATAGAATTTTTCCAAACAAAACTTACTTCACTTCCTGGTGAGAATCTCCAACGGTACACTAAATCAATATTGAACGCATTAAAGTTTACATTAGAATTTCCTTGGTATTGTGAGTCGTCAAATGGTTTGCCTAAATCACTAAGTGTGTAATATTGTTGGTATTCCGCTTTCGACCAATAGTGGCGGAACGGAAAGTGTAATGCCATTTTATTGTTGAATGTGTAATTAACATTTAGGTATTCTGAAAGTAGTTAAGTTTCTTCTTCAAAAATTAATTTTGTTCGTCATCTGCATTATAATAAACAAGCCAATATCATCGTTTAAATAATCTCTAGTTAAGAAGTCTAAACAAATGACAATCTATTGTCTCCGTATCGAGGAGAAATACCGAAACTGTAATTGTATCGATTGTTTTCTTCAAAATATCGGTAATTCTCGGCATCAATGCAATTTTTTTTCCGATAATCGGTCGAGAATCCAGTAGTATCCTAAATAATCTTTCGGATATTCATAATACCTTCCTGTTATTCGTGGTTCCCAATGATCGTATGTTTTGATGGGTTCTAAATTAAATCCACCACCCATGGATAGGAAATTTTTAAAGTTGACATAAATTTCTCCAAAAATATTAAAGTTCCAAAGTTTACTTGGCTTATATAGTTTGGAGTATCCAAAGCCTAAATTAGAATACAAGTTATTATTTTCCAAACAGGTTCAAAAATATTGTAACTAACACTCGAGTATGTTTCTAGTGTATTGTTTTGAAACAATATTCCTAAATCGTTAATGTCGTATTTGTCGCTTTTAACAATGATGTTTGATGCAAACTGCCATTTGCCACTAATTTTACCTGCTTGTACGAAGTATTTGTAGCCTAAAACAGGAGTTGAATCACTAAAATACAATTGACTTAATGAGGCGTCACCATTAATGGCATATTTGTTTTTTTTGTTAGCAAATCGAAATTCGTACCAGTAACATTTGCATCATAATCACCTCCGTTCCGAGTAACGTTGGTGTTGATTAAACTGATGTAGGAGTTGTTTTTAATGCTTGATCGAAAACAATATGTGTAATTACTTAGCGGTCTTGTTTCTTTTTGCGTGTTTCCAAGTGAATCCGAAATAGTTGCAAACATTGGTTTGGAAGTAGAATTAAAAATTCCAATTCCTAAATTCTTTTTAGTTCTTCCAGAAACTTTTGTTGCATTAATTAACTGTGAACTAGCTGGATTTTCTTTTAAATATTCACCTTCATTAAGTTGATTGTAGGCGTTGTAATAATTCAGTGGTTGTCCGCCAATCCTTCTGGAATAGAATAAACCAGCACGGTTAAACAGTTCTGTTCCTTCTGTGAAAAACTGTCGATTCTCGTTGAACTGCACTTCAAAAGGTGATAGATTCAGTACTTGATTATCGCTTTGTACCTGGCCAAAATCAGGAACCAGTGTCATATCAAGTGTGAAACTTTCGTTAATTCCATATTTTATATCCATACCACCATTAAATGAATAGCTGTTATTACTTTTACCTATTTGGTTATAGGGATAGTTTTCTAAATAGGCAGATACATAAGGAGTAATTGATAAACGTAATGGAGATTTGATGTTTTCGATTCCTGTAATATCTCCAAATTGATTCACCAATGCACTTACTTGAGGTTTTACTTCATTCAAAACGATTCTTCTCTGGTTCTTCTTATTTTACGAATAAAATTTATGCCCAATTTGTTTGTCTGTTTTTGGAAAACGAAGCAGAGTAGGGTATTTTAATTCTGCAATCAACCTTGTTCATCTATTTTGTTTGACTATACCATACGGCATCCCAATAAAAATCTGATTACCACCGATGAATAGCGCGCATCAATTTGAACGCCAGCCGCAGATACAAAAAATCCATATCCATTTTGGTCATCGTTATAAGTGTCAACAATTAATCCGAATAAATCAGCATTTGCTTCATTGTCTCTGGTTGTTAGTTCTCTTAGAATACTGTCTGGTTTTTCGTCAAACATCATTGCTCCAATGTAAATGGCTGCATCATCATAAACTATTCGAACTTCTGTTTTTTTTGCAGAATTCACTCCGGGATTTGGTGATATTTGAATAAAGTCGGTAGCCGCTTCTGCGTTTTTCCAAATATCTTCATTCAAAATTCCATCAATTTTTGGTGAAGTAGTTACCGGTACGCACCAACGCTTTTTGGTCCAATAGCCAAGGCGTTTAGAAACTAGGATTAAAAATAATATGGAGATTATATTTTTCAATTGTGTGATTCGATAAAACAAAAATACTTATTCATTTCAACAAAGTAGCAAACAATACACTAAAGGCAAAAATATCGGTTGAGTGGAAAAGAACGCATTTCATGAATTATTAGTATTTTTGCATTCCTTAAATGAAAAAAGTAGCATTCCATACATTAGGTTGTAAGCTAAATTTCTCTGAAACAAGCACCATTGCGCGTTTGTTTCAAGATAATGGCTATCAAAAGGTTGATTTTACGCAGCCGAGTGATGTGTATGTTATTAATACATGTTCCGTTACTGCAAATGCCGATAAAGAGTGTAAATCGATTGTGAAATCCGCATTAGCCGTTTCGCCCGATGCATATGTTGTTATTGTTGGTTGTTATGCGCAATTAAAGCCCGAGGAGATTGCAAATATTGATGGTGTTGACTTGGTATTGGGTGCTTCTGAAAAATTTAAGTTACTGAATTATTTGAGCGACTTGACTAAAAAGTCGAAAGCAGAAGTATTTAGTTGTGAAATTGAAGAGGCTGATTTTTTTGTTGACTCCTATTCCTTTGGAGATAGAACCCGTGTGTTTTTAAAGGTTCAAGATGGCTGTGATTATAGTTGTACATTTTGTACGATACCATTGGCTCGTGGTGCAAGTAGAAGTGATACCTTGGTAAATGCCGTTAAAAATGCCAATGATATTGCTAAGCAGGATGTAAAAGAGATTGTTCTTACCGGTGTGAATTTGGGTGATTTTGGAAATAACCCAAGTAAAGAGGGGAACAAAAAACAGGAAACCTTCTATGATTTGGTTCAAGAGTTGGACAAAGTAGAAGGGATAGAGCGATTCAGAATATCATCTATTGAGCCTAATTTATTGAAAGATGAAACAATTGCTTTTGTTTCAACTTCTAAACGATTCGTCCCTCATTTCCATATTCCACTTCAATCGGGTAGCAATAAGATCTTAAAAGCAATGCGCAGACGTTATTTGCGTGAGTTGTACAGTGATAGAGTGGCAAAAATTAAAACGTTGATGCCACATTGCTGTATTGGGGTGGATGTAATTGTTGGTTTTCCTGGCGAAACAGACGAAGATTTTTTAGAAACTTATAACTTCCTAAACGAATTAGATGTTTCCTATCTACATGTATTTACCTATTCGGAGCGTGATAATACCGAAGCATTGAATATTAAGGAGGTTGTGCAAGTTGCAACGCGTAAAAAACGCAATAAAATGTTACGCATTTTATCGGCCAAGAAGTTGCGTCATTTCTATGAGCAACATTTGGGGGAAGTGCGTACCGTATTGTTCGAAGGCGATAACAAAGAAGGCTTTATGCATGGCTTTACCGACAACTATGTGAAGGTAAAAACACCTTACGATGCCACCCTTGTAAATCAACTGCGAAAAGTACAATTAAAAGAGTTGGATGCTGACGGAAGCGTGTTAGTGGATATTTTGGTAGAAGAGTTGGTCTCTTAATACTCTTTTATACGAAAAAAATAGCACAGAATCAAGCGCAAGTTAATAAGTCTAAAAACTTTCTTTTTTTCAACAAAAAAGGCTCCAATAGCTACAAAATCAGGCGATTGTTATTAACAGTCAAAACTCCCCAATATTAGCCCAAAGCATTAAAGTATATTTGAATATCAAACAAAATTTGAAACAGATATACAATGCTTACACGAATCTCTTTAATTAACTCGAAAGGTTACGGCAAAGCCGAAATGAAACTTGACAATTGTGATTCTATCCAATTGGTGGGGCCGAATAACATTGGAAAAAGTACATTGATTTATGCACTTAATTTCCTGTTTGTGGTAGACGGACAAAAAATGTCATTCTCTGGTCAGCGTAAAGGTGATAAAGAAACAATCCATCACTACTTCCCAACGCATAACAAAAGCTTTTTGATCTTCGAAATCAATAAAATGGGCTACTACTGTATTTTGGTAAAACGTAATACAGATGGGGAGTTGGAGTATTATAAAATTGATAGCGAATACAACGAAGATTATTTCTTTGAAAACGAAGGAGCACATCAGCGCTTGTTAAGCTTTGACGAAGTGTTGGAAAAGCTTATTGCGAAAGGTGTTTTGCATAGCAAATTCGCTACAAAGTCGGATGTGTTTAACCATGTTTATCATCGCGGAAACAAGAACAATGCGGTTGTTTGGTTGGAAGACACCGTTAAAGCAGATGGTTTAAGTAATAACTTTTCGAAGGTATACCGTTACTTAATCAACTCAAAATTGATTACCAATAAAACGTTGAAAGAATCATTGATTATTGCTGATAATCGTGAGAATGAAGGGTTGAATTTTTCTCAAAAGAATAAAAAAGACATTACCGATTTGTTGCGTATTAACGAAGAGATTAAGAGTATTAAATCGGTTCGTACCGACTTCTTAGAATTTCGTGAGTTAGTAAAATTACATCAATCAAAAACAACTATTGTTTCTGAATTGTTGTACGCATTTAACAATGCCTATACTGCTGCAATTCCTGAATTGGAAATTTCATCTGTAGAGCGTGGTCGTCACATTGCTGCTATCCACAACGAGATTAATGAAATTTTGAAACCGAAAGAGTTGAATTATGCTTCTTACATCGGTGAGAAAAATGCTGAGATTAAGAATAAAACCAACTATTTGAATGAAAAACAACACGAGTTGGATGAAATCAATAAGTTTGAAAGCATTGACTTTTTGAAGGAGTCGATGAAGAATTTGGATAAAGAACGTAAAGAAATTGAAACGCGTTTAACAACGATTGAATCTCAAAAATTATCGAGTAAGCATTTAGAATTCCGTTTAGAAAAAGTAACTGATAAAATTGCTTCCGTTGAAAATCAAATTGAGAACTATAACAATTTGTTGATTCATAAAATTACAGATGATGAGAATGCAAAGCAGTTATTAAATGCAATTCTTTCGGAACAAGTGATGAGCTTGCCAAGTAAACAAATTAAAAAGCCAATTCAAAAAATTTCCGAGAAATTAATGACCATTTTTGATGGTGAAATTGATATTTCAAAAGGATTAGAATTGACTGAGTTTAAATCTGTAAAAGAATTAAAAGAAGAATTAAAATCATTGTTGCTTGAGAAAAAACAAACCGAAGAACTTTTGAAAACGGTTGTTGATAAAGAGAAAACAGATTTTAAATTAAAAACAATTTTAGGTGAGTTAGAAGTAATCAAAGATAAAATCAAAGCAATTGAAACAAAACCTCAATTGGAGCGTGCTTTGAAAGGTATTTTTGAAGATATCAAAAACTTAACAGAAGAGAAAAAAGATTTAGAATTGCATTTGAATGATTTGGTGAAAGAAATTGCATCAAAACAAATTATGCTAGATAAATTGAATGAAGAAAAACGTGGTTTAGAATTACGTGTGAAGGAGTTGAAAGACCGTAAAATGGAGTTGGAAGGAATTGATGTTGAACTTCGTGAGTATGAAACAAACGATAATTTGGATTACATCTATTCTAAAATTCAAATTCACCAAAAAGATCGTCACGATTTAAAAACGAATAAAGATTTAACATTCGAAAATTTAAAATATCGTTTGCGTAGTAGTATTGCCAACGAATATGAGTTTATTGCGTTTGTTGAAGAAGAAATTGCTTGTTTGAGTGATAAAGAGAGAAGTATTGATGGTTTGTTGCAAAGTATTTCTACCCAGTTTGCAAATCCTGCATTTACTTTAATTAAGCGTTACGAAGAGTTCAAGCAATTTGTATACAATAAGTTTAATACAAAATTAGCAACAACGCGTATTTCAAACATTGAGTCATTAAAAATTGATTTAATTGACAACGAGCGCATTTTAGGAGAGTTGAAGCAAATTAGTTCTATTCAAGAGTTTAATGGTCAAATGAGTTTTGAATTTGATCAATCAGAGAACTTGAAAATATTAAATGCGTACTTAGACAATGGTAAAAAAGTTCATTTCGATGAATTGTTTAATATTGAATTGTTGCTTGAAATTAAAGGAACTGAAAAGCGTGTGGATTTAGCAAATCAGGTAGAGTCGGATGGAACAGATAGAATGATTCGTTTGGTTATCATTATGGCGATTATTAATCGTTTAGCTATTACCGATGAGCAAAATAAAATTGCATTATTTATAGATGAGGTTGCAACAATTGATAAGCAAAACCGTCCAGAGTTGGTGAAGTTCTGTAATGCACACAACTTTATTCCAATTTTTGCTGCTCCAGATGCGGTAGAAGGATTTAATAAGTATTATTTCATTTATCCTTCAAAAGGAAAAATTAATATCAGTGAAAAACAAAATGCAGTTATTGTTGAACGTAATGGTGTGGTAGAAAAAGCTAAAAAGAATTTGAACTAATATGAAACTGAAGTTTTTACTATTTGTATTTATTCTCAATTCATACAATAGTAATAGCCAGATTGATTCCTTAAATTATGTTATTTTGGATTATTTTCAATTGACATATAATAAAGAAGATCTTGCAATTTTTTCTTCATACGGTGCTTATTCAGGTAAAGCTATAAAAAGAACACGTTCTGATAAATATTCAGATCCGATTATTGGGGAATATTGGTATAGAAATGGTCTTAGAGATGGAAAGTGGAAGGGGTGGTATACAAGTGGTGAAAAATGGTATGAATGTGTTTATGTAAAAGGAAAAATTGTTCAATACTTTGAGTGGAACAGAAGTGGAAAAATAATTAGAAAAATTGTATTTTAAAATAAAGAATCTTTATTCTTAAATAAATGAAAGCAGAACCAAAAACTATACTGCGATTTTTGTTAGAGCATTATGAGCCCATTGCTGAATTGTTTGAAACACAATCCAACGAAGGGATCATTCAGTACGAAGTATTGAACCAAATTATTGCTAAGCACGAAAGTGATATTAAGTCGCAGTTATTAGAATACAAGATCTTAAGTCCTGTAAACGATAATTATGAAATACGAACGGTATACTACAATTTAATTGAATTTATTTTAAGTGAATTCAAGCCATTGTTGCCCGAAACAATTGAAAAATATCATACTTCAATTGCCGAATTGTTCCGTAAGATCAGAGAAAATATTAACGGTGATAAGGTTACATTGAGTCAACGATTAAACGATTTAGCGATTGAAATTCGTTCGTTTTACGAAATGGTGGAACGCAATACACAAAGTTTATTGCAAGAAACACGTGAATTGAAAGCGAATGTGAAGAAGGTGGATTACCGTGAGAAGATTGTACGTGCTTCACGTTGGATTGACGAATACATTTTGCCATTGAATAAAATTTTGGACATCAACCATTCTGCTTCAGTTGCAAATAAGTTGTATGAGATTTCAGAATATTCAAACAAGTATCGTTTGAATTTTGATGATGAAGGTGCGCGTCAGCAGTTCGAAAAGCTTTATTTTCAATTGATTCAGGTGAATGATAATTTGTTGCGTCAATCAAAAATTTTGACAAATGAATTATTACCATTGATTGAGCGTATTCGTACAGAATCAATTATTTTGACAGGATGGATTACCTTCTTGAAAAATCCATACAAACGTAAAGTGCCTAAATTACTTAAGCGTAAAGAGGTTTCTGTATACTCAAACGATACCTTCTTTAATGCATCTGAAATTTTTGAGCAATTTAAAAATGAAGTGGATGTATATTTTGAAGAAGATGTTGTCGATTCAGAGAAATGGATTTTTGATAAAGATTATTATACTAAAAAATTGAAGGACAACTTACCAGTTGAAAATTTCTTTAAATGGTGTAGTACTACTTTGAAAGAGGATTACAAGAAAGTAGAAATTGAAAAATTCTTTGCACTTACAATTCTTGCATTTGATGAAGATATTGAACGCGATTATGGTAAAAAAGCAGAATTTGATAAAATCAAAATTAACGACTTAACATTAACAGTACCCAAACTAACAATAGAAAAGCAAAATGGAATTTCCTAATCACCACCGTCAAATAGTAGAAGATTTAATGGCAGGCAAATTTTTATTGCCTCAAGAGCGCACCTATCAAGTATTAAAGGATCATGAGCAATCGTATACGTATTTCTTTAAAGCATCTTTTAATTATGAGTTGCGTTTAACCCAGGATTACGCTTATGTAGTTTCTGAGGAATCACAAGAAATGTTATCACGTGATATCTGTATTTTCATTGCTTTATTAAGTTATGAATTGGATAGAGATGGTAAAAATTTCTTGGAGCGAATCCAGTTCAGTGAATTTGAAATGGAAGAAATTGAAAATTACTTTACGAATTCATCTTATATTGATTTGATTTTGTCAAACAAACAATTAAAGGATGCTGATTCACGCAAGAACTTTATCAATACCTTAAATAGAAGAAATATTATTGAGAAAACTGGTGATAATCGTTTTGTATTTACATCAGCTCATAAGTTTTTTGTTGACTTTGCGAGTGATATTGTGAAGTATGAAAATGCTGAAAAAGAAGAATAATCAAATCTGCAATAAATAGGAAAGGGGCTTTTTGCCCCTTTTTTTATTCATTTAAGCGAAAAACTAATCAGACTGACTAAAATCATAACGTTTTTATTTTTTATTCTACTTTTCATTCATTAGATTTGTTCTGATGAAATCAATTAGCAAATCTTTTATTATTGATATCAAGCGCATTACTAAGCGCAATCCTGAATAGATAGTATCTACTCTTATTGGGCATTCTGCTCATTTTAATAATATTCAGTACTCACTTTTTAAATTTATTTATATGCCTATTTACCATAAATTAGGGAATTTACCACCTAAACGACATGTAGTATTTAATAATCCTAAGGGAGGATTTTATTACGAGCAGTTATTTGGAACCGAAGGGTTTAATTCACATTCTACTTTGATGTATGAGATTCATCGTCCAACACAAGTTAAAGAAATTATTAAATCATACAGTGTAGCACCTAAAATTGCTATTGAAAAAAACATTAAATCGCTTTTATTAAGTGGATTTGATGTTGCTCCTACAGATGACTTTTTAGATAGTCGTAAAGCAATGCTCGTAAATGGCGATTGTATTGTTGGTTTAGCTGCACCACGTAAATCGTTGCGTGAGTATTTTTATAAAAATGCCGATGCGGATGAAATGATCTTTATTCATAAAGGGAAAGGGAAATTGCGCACCTTTTTAGGGAATATTCCTTTTGAATACGGTGATTACTTGATTATTCCTCGTGGAATGATTTATCAAATTGATTTTGAAACGTCTGATAATCGTTTGTTCTATGTGGAATCGTTTGCACCATTTCATACTCCAAAACGTTATAAGAGTTCATCCGGTCAGTTATTAGAACATTCTCCATTCTGTGAGCGTGATTTTAAATTGCCAACAGAGTTGGAAACTTATGATGAGAAAGGTGATTTCTTGATTAAGGTGAAGAAAGAAGGAATGATTCATGAAATGGTTTATGCTACGCATCCATTTGATGTTGTAGGCTGGGATGGCTATAATTTTCCTTATGGATTTAGCATTCATAATTTTGAACCAATAACTGGTCGTGTACATTTACCACCTCCTATTCATCAAACATTTGAAACATCAACATTTGTAGTGTGTTCATTTGTTCCTCGTATGTACGATTATCATCCACAAGCAGTACCGGCACCATACAATCATAGTAATGTGGATAGCGATGAAGTATTGTATTATGTAGATGGTGATTTTATGAGCCGAAACAACATTAAACAAGGTCATATTCCTTTGCATCCAAAAGGAATCCCACATGGACCTGCACCAGGAGCTATGGAGCGTAGTATTGGACAAAAAGATACTCAAGAATTAGCTGTAATGGTTGATACCTTCCGTCCATTGATGGTTACCGAAGAAGCAATGAAAATTGACGATGGTAAGTATTATAAATCTTGGGTTGAATAGAAAAAAACAAGAATTATAGAAATGGAAAATTGGAGAGTCCATTTTAGAATTCAAAGACATAAAAATTATAGTAATTAAATTCTCCAATTCAATAAATTAAAATTAAATAGTATGGCAAAAGTTGTAAAAAATGTAGAATACGGTTTAGAGAAAATATTTGAAGGGGCGCAAGACTTTCTTCCATTATTAGGTACCGATTATGTTGAATTTTATGTAGGAAATGCAAAGCAAGCTGCGCATTTTTACAAAACAGCATTTGGTTTTCAATCATTAGCGTATGCTGGATTAGAAACAGGTGTTCGTGATAGAGTATCATATGTATTAAAACAAGATAAAATTCGTTTGGTATTAACTACAGCACTAAGAAGCGATTCTCCAATTGGGGAGCATGTTAAAAAACATGGTGATGGTGTTAAAGTGATTGCGTTATGGGTTGAAGATGCTACAAAAGCGTGGGAAGAAACAACGAAGCGTGGTGCTAAATCATTCATGGAACCTACAGTTGAAAAAGATGCGAATGGAGAAGTCGTTCGTTCTGGTATTTATACCTATGGTGAAACTGTTCACATGTTTGTTGAGCGTAAAAAATATGATGGTCCTTTTTTACCGGGATTCGAAAAATGGGTGAGTGATTACAATCCAACACCAGTAGGATTAAAATTTATCGACCATATGGTTGGTAATGTTGGCTGGGGAGAGATGAATACATGGGTAAAATGGTATGAAGATGTAATGGGTTTTGTTAACTTCTTATCGTTTGATGACAAGCAAATTCATACAGAATATTCTGCTTTGATGAGTAAAGTAATGAGCAATGGTAACGGACGTATTAAGTTCCCTATCAATGAGCCAGCAAAAGGTAAAAAGAAATCACAAATTGAAGAATACATTGATTTTTATGAAGGACCAGGAGCACAACACATTGCAGTTGCTACAGATAATATCATTGAAACTGTAAAACAGTTACGTGCTCGCGGTGTTGAATTTTTATCAGCGCCTCCACATGCTTATTATGAAGAAATTCCAGCTCGTTTAGGTGAACACATGGAAATGATGAAAGAAGATATTGGTGAGCTTGAAAAATTAGCAATCCTTGTCGATGCTGATGAAGAAGGTTACTTGTTGCAAATATTTACGAAACCGGTAGAAGATAGACCAACATTGTTCTATGAAATTATCCAACGTATGGGCGCAAAAGGCTTTGGGGCTGGTAACTTTAAGGCATTGTTTGAATCAATTGAAAGAGAACAAGAAAAACGCGGAACATTATAATGTTTTCAATGTTTTGATTAAAATCCCAAGCTGTTTTAGCTTGGGATTTTTTTATGTCATATTGGAGGGAATGTGTTATTTTTGTTAGTATTTTCACATGAAGCACTTATTCTACATTTTTCTTATTTTTCTTATCACGCACTCGTTTGCTCAAACAAGGGAAGATTCTTTATTAGTTGTATTGAAT
The DNA here is from genome assembly GCA_016707685.1 of Bacteroidota bacterium. Lineage (GTDB taxonomy): Bacteria > Bacteroidota > Bacteroidia > 2-12-FULL-35-15 > 2-12-FULL-35-15 > 2-12-FULL-35-15. The sequence continues at coordinate 7,250 of JADJHE010000010.1, read as the reverse complement.
GGAACCACTGATGATTATAAGAAAGCAGATTTGTTAAAAGAGATTGCACTTGAATATACAACACATGATAATAATAAGTCAATCGATTATGTAAATCAATCAATTGCACTTTCAAAAAAAATAAACTATTCAAAAGGGATTATTGAAGGATTGAATCAATTGGCTTTAAATGAGCGAACGAAAGGGAATTATTCAACAGCCCTTATTCACTTAAAAGAAGCTTATGTACTTGCACAAAACGAAAGTGATTTAAACTTATCAGCTAATAGCCTTCTAAATATTGGCGATGTCTATTCGACACTTAAAAATTACAATAAAGCTATCCTTCATTATCAGAAAGCATACGATATCTATTTAAAGGAAAATAATCGTCCTCAATTGATTATCTGTTTAAGTAGAATCGGTAATCGTACAATGGATTTAGGGAAAGAATTAAGTGATTCAACTTATTTTTTTAAAGCGATAAATATTTACGATGCAGCTAATCAACAGGCCATTACCATAAATGATAAGTCAAAAAGCATTGTTTTAAATGTGAATATGGCCGATGCATATAATATTTTGGGTATGTATACTGGGAATAAATTCCACATTTTTCATTCAATTAATTATTCTTTAATAGTATTAAAATTATCGAGAGAGTATAATATTCATCGATACGAAGGCATTGCTTATTTAAACTTAGGCGAGTCTTATGAAAATCTTGGTGTGCTTTCGAAGGCAATCTTTCACTATGAAATGGCTTTAAAAAAATACATAGAAGCAGATGATAAGCCTTGGATAATCAATACATGTAAATTTTTAGCTGAATCACACATAAAAAAAGGTGAAAATGAAAAAGCGCTTGGGCATTTAAATAAAGGGTTAATGCTTGCATTAAAGCAAAATAGCAAAGAAAATTTAAGGGATTATTATGAACTATTAGCTAGGGTATATCGCCAACAAAATGATTATAAAAAAGCACTGGAAAACCAGGATTTATATCGAATTTACAACGACAGTATTGTAAATGAAAATGCCTCTATTCAAATGGCTCGTTTGCAAACAGATTTGGATTTAATTCAAAAGACAATCAAATTGCTTTATTGACAAAGAATACCGCTATTCAAAACAATGAATTTCGAATTCAACGAATTCAAAGAAACTCATTAATAGCAGGAATTATAGGTGCTTTTGTATTGTTAATTTTTATTTTTTATCGTTATCGTGAAAAGCAAAAATCCGAATTGGAAATTTTGAAGGCGAAAAATATTGCCGAACAAGCAAAAGAAGCACAAGAACTATTTCTTGCGAATACAAGTCATGAAATTCGTACACCCATGAATGGTATAATGGGAATGACTCGTCAGTTACAAGATTCCGATTTAGATAAAGAACAGCAGGAGTATGTGAATGCAATTGCAGAATCATCGAACAATTTATTGGTGATTGTAAATGATTTGCTCGATTTGTCAAAAATCAGAGCAGGGAAAATGATTTTTGAAAACAGGGTATTTAAACTAGAAGATGTTTTTAAGAATTTAACCTACAGTTTACAATACAGAGTTGATGAGAAAAATATTAAGCTAGCCTATGATATTGATCCCGAAATCCCTAAATCAGTGTTGGGCGATTCCGTTCGTTTATCCCAAATATTGTTGAATTTGGCTGGAAATGCCGTTAAATTTACAGAAAAAGGTTTTGTAAAGATTGAGGCCAAATTACAAAGTGTATCGGATAAAAAGGTGAATGTATTATTTGCTGTTTCAGATTCTGGGATAGGAATTCCTAAGGATAAATTGAAGAACATTTTTGATTCATTCACGCAGGTAAATTCAAGAACCACTAAAAAATATGCAGGTACAGGATTGGGCTTAAGTATCTCAAAGCAATTGATTGAACAGCAAGGAGGTTTAATTAGTGTTCAAAGTGAGGTGAATAAAGGTAGCGTATTTACTTTTTCGTTACAATTTGAAAAAGTGAATATTAAGGGGAATACATCTGTTTTAATTGACAATAATGATATTGTTGCCTCTTCTATTTTTAATAAAATAAAAGTGTTGATTGTAGATGACAACAAGATCAATCAAAAGGTTGCGAGTTTGGCGCTTCAAAAATGGAAAGCAAAAATAAAATGTGTAGATGATGCAACTACTGCTATCGATTATCTTAAAAAATATTCATTTGATGTTGTATTAATGGACTTGTCGATGCCAGAAATAGATGGATATGAAGCTACCAAAATAATTCGAACAACATTGGGTAGTAAAATTCCTATTATTGCTATTACAGCCTCTGCTTTGTTAGGTGAAAAGGAAAAATGTTTGGAAGCAGGAATGGATGATTATATTTCTAAACCATTTAATCCGATTGATTTATTTGAAAAAATTAAAGGATTGTTACCTGCCGAAAAATTAACAGAAACTGAGATGTTGGTCGATTTAACAAATCTATACCAACGTGCGGAAGGAGATGCAGAATATTTGAAAGATATATTAGGTAGTTATTTGATAGAAATGCCAAGATACCTGCTTGAATTTAAAACATTTTATAATGTAAAAGACCTAATAGGATTAGCAGCACAAGCACATAAAATGAGAAGCCCTTTAGCATTGCTAGGTGTTAAAAAAATAGTAGATATACTGTTGGAGTTGGAGAAAGGAATTAAGTCGGGCAATACAACTGTTTCGGAAGTTACGATTAACGAAATTGTAGCAGGTATCGAGCAATCGATTTTAGAGATTGAACAAGAGTTAAATCTTATAGAGGAGTAATCAAATGTTTAGAAAGGCATTTTTTCTAGGAATGATTGTTTTATTGTTTTCTTTTAACAAAGGGATAGAAAAAAACGTTTCATTGAGTCATCAATTAAATGATTCTTCCTTTTGTCGTTTAATGGATAAATACGCTGTTTTTAATGATCGTTTTATTTTTAATGATTTGTATACATGGACAACAAAAGATCAAGTTGAAGAGATTAGAAAGAATAAAAATGTTTTAATAAAGAGCAGTTCCGAAAAATATGGTAAAGCCAACTATGATATTGTTTTGGAGGAGAAAAAAAAGCAAGGAAATGAAACTGCTGCATTATTATTGAATACTCTTTTTGCCAAGAAAAGGTTTGCATGGCCCCATCCTTGGGCAACAGTGCGAGGCTATCCTGGTGAAAATTATGGAGATCAATTGCTTAAAATTTCTTTTAAGCCAGATGCAATCGTGGGACGTTTTATTACTTCTAGCAATGATGCTTCTTTTCATTTTTATGATATGAAAGGGAAGCAACTAAGCATTGATTATGTGAAGCAAAATTTCGATCGATTGGCCTATGTCTATTTTGTAAATGAACGGAAGACAGCTAAAAAGATGCTTTATTACAGAGGAACAATGAGAAGGCGATCAACAAAAATAATTAATAGTGAAGGCCCTTTCCCTTACCGTGAATATGTAATTTGTAATCAAGAGATGATTCGGGAAGTTTCTGTTGGAACAGACGCTATCAAGCAGAAATTGAAAGATGATATTGATTTTTTGGAATTAATAAAAATCAATTTTTGGTTGGATGAGGATAAAGGTGGTTGTGGTCCTGTTGATAAGTTTGATGCTTATTTAGAGTCTTCTGTTGTTGACGATTGGACTTCAGATTGGCTAAGAGCGTATTGTTGTGATTATGGAAAAATCATTGCCTTAGTAAATGAATATTATGATTTAAATAAAAAGCAATTAAACAAAACCATTGATGTTTTAAAAAATGCTATAATGAGTCAATCTACACCTTTCGTAATTACGTATTAGATGCCTGAATTAGTTTCTAAAATACTTGCAATTGAACGTTTAAAGCAAGAAGGAGAGGCTGGGAAATGCTTGATGTGTAAGCTAAATCAAAACAATGATTTTGTGATTTTTGAGGATGAGCATACAACCGTTTTTTTATCGGCATACCCTCGTTTTTGGGGGCATACAATCGTATCCTTAAAAAGGCATGTTGAATGTTTTTCTGATTTGAACGAAGAGGAGTATAGGTTTTTGTTCGAAAACTCACGAAAAGTAGCTATTGCAATCGAAAAAGCATTAAAGCCATTACGAACTTACATTGCATCAGTTGGTGCAACTGAAAATAAATTGAATACGTGTCCGCATATACATGTAAATGTGCTACCTATTTATGAGAATGATATTAAGCCATCGCAGGTTTTTACATGGGAAAATGGAATTTATACAGGTACAGAAGTAGAGTGGGGGCACTTAAAAACAGTCTTAAAGAGTGCTATGAATGCCTGATTTTCAGTTAGTTTTATTTTGTCAAAAAAATCATGTAATTTGGAGCTTTAATTTAGAACCATGAAAAACTATCTTGTTTTTTCTTTTATCATATTAGCGTTTGTTTCTTGTAAGCAGGAAGCAAAATTTACAGAAGTAAATATCAATCAGCGCTATACAGTTCAATTGCCTGATTATTTGCAAGCTTGTGCCGATTTGCATGAGAATGCCTCCTTGCAGTATCAAAATGCAGAGTTGGATATTTATGCCATGGTGATTGAAGAAAAAAAATCGACAATGGAAAATTATGATTTGGATTATGATTTAGAATTGTATTATAATTCCATTGCCTCCCAAGCATTCGTTGATAATATTAAAAATGGAAAAGTTTCTCCTGCAGGGCGACAAGAAATTAATGGCAACAAAGCCATTGTTTCAGAAATCACAGGGAATTTTGATGGTAAAGATGTTTATTACCGTATGGGAATAATTGAAACGCCATATTCATTTTATCAAGTGTTATTATGGACACAAGCAGCCAAGAAGGAGGAGTATCTGCCAGATTTTACAAAGGTATTAGAATCATTTAAAGAGTTACCACATCCAAAAGAAGAACTTCCTCAGCCAAAGGTAAATCCTGATAGCGTTCAGATTCAACTAGCTTATTAAAACAAAAATCCCCTGCCAATTTTGGAAGGGGATTTTTGTTTCAATAAATAAATTTATTTTAACGTTAATCATCAACTCATCCAACTGTGCTAGAGTATAGTTGAAGGGCTATCGATCATTACATCACGTCCTGAATTGTTTTTAGGAAAAGCAATAAAATCACGGATACCATCAGCCCCACCAAATAAAGAGCATAAACGGTCGAAGCCCAATGCCAATCCACCATGTGGAGGAGCGCCAAATTCAAAGGCATTCATCAAAATCCAAATTGTGCTTGTGCTTCTTCTTTTGTAAATCCTAAAAGTTCAAACATACGTGCTTGTAACTCCTTATTGAAAATACGAATTGAACCACCACCGACCTCAACACCATTGATTACCATATCGTATGCATTTGCACGCACAGCGCCAGGATTTGTTCCTAATAATTCAATATCTTCTGGTTTAGGTGATGTAAATGGATGATGCATGGCATGCCAACGGCTTGTTTCTTCGCTGTACTCCAATAAAGGGAAATCAATAACCCAATGACAAGCAAATCTGTTTTTATCACGTAATCCCAAGCGATTACCCATTTCTAGGCGTAATTCCGACATTGCTTTGCGTGTTCTGTTTTCTTCGCCAGCCAATATTAAAATTAAATCGCCAGGCTGAGCATTGAATGCTGCTGCCCATTTTTTTAATTCTTCTTCGTTGTAAAATTTATCTACTGATGATTTGATGGTTCCATCTGTATTATAACGAGCGTATACCAACCCAGTAGCACCAATTTGTGGACGTTTTACAAATTCAGTTAACTCATCCAATTGTTTGCGGGTGTATTCATGCAGCTCCTTTTGCACAAATTCCAACAACTAATTGTGCATCGTCAAATACTTTAAAATTTTGGCCTTTCACAATTGAATTCATCTCCACAAATTTCATTTCGAAGCGAATATCTGGTTTGTCATTACCATAATATTTCATGGCATCGGCATAGGTCATTCTGCTCAATGTTGGAATATCAATTCCCTTCACTGTTTTGAATAAATTTCGAACCAATCCTTCGAATGTATTTAAAATGTCTTCTTGTTCAACAAAAGCCATTTCACAATCAATTTGTGTAAACTCTGGCTGACGATCTGCACGTAAATCTTCGTCACGGAAACATTTTACAATTTGGTAATAACGGTCGAAACCACCTACCATCAATAATTGTTTGAATGTTTGTGGTGATTGTGGCAATGCATAAAATTCACCAGGATTCATTCGAGAAGGTACAACAAAGTCGCGCGCCCCTTCAGGAGTTGATTTAATTAAAACAGGTGTTTCTACTTCTAGAAAATTTAATTTATCTAAATAATTACGTGTTTCAATAGCAATGCGGTGGCGCAATTCTAAGTTTTTACGAACAGGGTTTCTGCGTAAATCCAGTAGCGGTATTTCATTCTTACAGTCACCAATATCGGTCATCATCCTCACTGTAAACGGAGCGAGTAATGCAGGATTAAGAAATGTAAAAATAATTTTCAGGTGTAATTTCAATAGCACCTGTTTCTATTTTGTCTGATTTTGAATAACGTTCAATTACTTTACCTGTAACACTTATAACGAACTCTCTACCCAATGTTCGTGCATTGTCGATTATTTCTTTTGGCGCATTTTCTGTTTCAATTGTAATTTGAGTAATGCCATATCTATCACGTAAATCAATCCATAACAATGATCCTTTATCTCTTATTCCTTGAACCCATCCACTAAGGGTTACTGTTTGTCCAACATGTGAAATGCGTAATTCTCCGCAGGTGTGTGATCGTAACATTTTCTGAAATTATAAATTGTGAATTATAAACTATACTGTCTCCTTTTAAGAGAGAGTGAATTTACTAAAAATATTGAATAGGGGCTAAAACCGAATACCAATTACCAAAATATCATCGATTTGTTCGATTCCATTTTTCCAGTTTTCGATGATCGTATCAAGTTCAATTCCTTGCTGTTTTAAGGGTAGCGATTGAATACTCGTTAATGTATCTTTTAGGCGTTTGGTAGAATATTTTTTCTCTTTGTCACCACCAAATTGATCTACATATCCATCCGTGAACATATAAAAAGTATCACCTTTTTTAAGTTCAAAAATTATGACTTGTAAAGGTGTAATGATCTCTCCATTTCCAATCCTCCAATAGATTGATTGACGGCCTTTACTTCTTCAAACTTCCATTTCTATAAACAAATAATGGTCGTTTAGCACCTGAATATTGTAATGTATGATGTGTGGTGTCATAAATACTCAATGCTAAATCCATTCCATCTTTCGATTCATAACTATCTCTGTCTTGCTTTAATGATTTACGTACTCCTTGG
>JADJHE010000009.1 GCA_016707685.1 Bacteroidota bacterium | reverse complement strand
TTTTTATTGATGGAGTATATTTTTCCATTGAATGTTAATGCAAATAGTTTTTCAGTAGAGCTTTCCAAAAAACAAGAAACAATTTGAACTTCAGGAATGAAAATTTGTTTCTTTTCAAATTGTTTCGTTAATGCATTTGTTTTGATTAATCCATTGTTTGTGGCAATCCACACGTCTCCAGTTTTTGTGTTTACCTGAACAGACCTTGACCATTCCTCAGTAATTGTGTCAAAAGGCTTTGCCTCAGTTAAGGATTTGTAAACAAATGTACCTCTTGATGTGGCGATAAAGTAGAGATTGTTGTAATGATTGAAAGATTTGATTGGAGGGAATGAGTTGTTTATTTTTCCCTTTATAGTTTCGTTATAAAAATAAAGACTGTTGTTGATGGTGTAATACGTTTTTTTATCTATAGAGTCATAAGTTAGCTGCTGAACATCCCCTCTTACTTCAGCTTGAAATTGTATTATTCTCGTTGCATTTTTTATTCCGATATAACCATCTGCAGTTGCAAAATAAATAGATTGTTTATCGCCTGCTAATCGATAGATGTTATCATGTTCTAAGTTTTTGTTTCTGGAGTTCCATACAACGAAATCTAGATTTGGAATTTTTATTAATCCATTTTGAAGTGTACTTAACCAATAGTTCCCTTCTCGATCCAGAATGCAATCCGATATCGCAAAATAGGGCAATAGTAAATGGGGGTCATCTTTTTCAATGTTATAGATAATTATTCCGCTATAGGTACAGATATAAAGGTTTCCATTATTGAGAGATTTAACATTTGTGATTTTTTTGTTGTCGAGTACCTTATTTAATTTAGTTGAAACAAATTGTTCTATTTTATTATTCGACAGCCTAAATATTCTTGGTTCTTTTCGTCCAAAAATCCATGGGCCGTTTTTTGAGTGTGTTAACAAAAACTCGCCAGATGGTTTTCCTTCAGGGAAGTTGAATGGTAATTGACTCACTTTATTCTTTGTTATTTTACAAACAGCATTTCCAGAGAAACCAAGCATTATTATTCTTATCCAAGCAAACATTTAAAGTAAAAAGTGTGTCGTCCTTTTTTTGATCATTATTAAAATCGTTTATTGTAAGCCACGACTTTGTGCTTTCGGTATAAATGCTAATTCCATTATTATGATTGATTAATAGCTGCCCATCTTTGTTGCAAGCAATATTTGAAAGTTTACCAAATGGGTGATTTAGTTCTATTAATGAATCATTCTCTACAAAGAATAACTGTCCGTTAAAACTGTAACAATACAATTTTCCAGACGTAGAGATAGTGAGCCCCGTTAGTGATTTTGATTTTTGTTGTGTGCACTTATAATGGATAAATTTTATGCCATTATACTTGTAAAGCCCTGCATCACAGCCTAGCCATATAAATCCTTTTTCATCTTGGATGATGCTGTATATTTCATTGCTTGGGGCCTCTTCCTCGGTAGTGTATTGAAAATAAGTTGGTTGCTGGCCAACGCAAGATAACGTGAGTGTTAGTATGAGTAGTAATAAGCTTGAGTACTTTCTAATCATATTTTTTGTGAAATCTATATCAGTTCGCTCAATTCTAGCCAACGCAATCCTTTCTCATCCAATTCTGCAATTACTTTTCCGATTTGCTGACTGTATTCCGCAATCTCATTTGCAGGTGCATTGCCAGAGCTTAACAATTCTGTTAATCGACTTTTTTCTTCCTCAAGTTTTGCTATGTCTTTTTCTAACTGTTCGAACTCGAATTTTTCTTTAAAGCTTGCTTTGCGTTTATCTGAATTCGTATTCGAGGAAGCTTTAACTTCTTCAATTACTTTTACTGGAGTTGGGGCAGGAGCAACACTTCCAATTTTATCTTCTAAGTCTTTTTTATCTCTGTATTCCGTGTAGTTGCCAGGGAAGTCACGAACAACTCCTTCGCCTTCAAACACAAATAAATGGTCAACCATTTTATCCATAAAGTAACGGTCATGCGTTACAATTAAAACACAACCTTGAAATGCTGTTAAAAAATCTTCAAGAACACTTAGCGTTACAATGTCTAAATCGTTTGTAGGTTCATCCAGAATTAAAAAATTAGGATTTTTAATAAGAATGGTCATTAAGTAAAGTCTTTTTCTTTCTTTACCACTAGCTTCGAAACCATGCTGTATTGCACATCGGGTGGAAATAAAAACTTTGTCAATAATCTTGATGCTGAAAGTTTACTTTCATCTGCTAAAGGAATAAATTCGGCAATGTCTTTTACAACTTCAATAACTCGTTTATCTTCGTTTAGTTTTAATCCTTCTTGCGAATAATAACCAAACACAATTGTTTCTCCTGCCTGAATTGTTCCTGCATCTGGTTTTTCCATGCCCATAATCATGTTCAAAACAGTTGATTTGCCAACACCGTTTTTTCCAATGACACCGATTTTTCACCTTTTTTAAAGATGTAGGAGAAATCGTTTACAATTTTAGTCGCTCCAAATGCTTTTTTGATGTGTATGAATTCGAGAATTTTTCCACCAATTCGACTCATTTTTACTCCGAGTTCTAATTTAGTTTCCGTTTTTCCACTGAATGCTTTTTCTTTTGTATCGTCAAAAGCATTTAATCGAGATTTCGATTTTGTACCACGAGCTTTTGGCATTCTGCGAACCCATTCCAACTCCCTACGATAAAGGTTTTTAGCTTTATCTATTTCAGAGCCTTCAATTTGTTCACGTTCTGCTTTTTTCTCTACATAATATTGAAAATTACCTTTGTAATTGTATAATTTGTTATTGTCAAGTTCAATAATTTCGGTGCAAACACTATCTAAAAAGTAACGATCATGGGTTACTAGTAAAAGTGTCATGTCTAATGAAACCAAGTAGTCTTCTAACCATTCAATCATCTCAACATCCAAGTGATTGGTCGGCTCATCTAAAATTAACAAGTTGGGTTCATCAATTAAAACCTTAGCTAAGGCAACACGTTTTTTTTGACCACCTGAAAGCATGGATATTTTTTTATCGAGGAATGCAATTTTTAAACGTTGTAAAACTTCTTTCACTTTACTATCAATTCCCCAAGCATTCAGCTCATCAATTTTAGCTGTTGCTTTTTCGAGTTGTGCTTGTGTTTTATCGTTATAGTCTTTTTCAAACGCCTCCAATGCATCTTCGTATGTACGAACTGCATTTAAGGCAGGGTTTCCTGTATTATAAATAGCCTCTATAACAGTACTGTTCTCATCAAATAGCGGATTTTGATCCAAATAGGTAACAGTAATATCTTTGCGGAAGGTTACGTTACCAGCATCTGCAATTTCTTTTCCTGTTAAAATTTTCAATAAAGTTGATTTTCCAGCGCCATTTTTTGCAATTAATGCAATGCGTTGACCTTGGTTTAAGCCAAAACTAATATTGTCGAATAATTGTTTAGGGCCGTAAGATTTTGATAGGGATTCTACTGAAAGATAATTCACTGTTTCTGTTTATTTAAATAGATGCTCAATAATTTGCGCAAAAGTAATTAAATAAACTAGGACTTGTTAGGTTTCTCGTCTTCTTTCAGTGAGTAGTTAATCTGAATGTTATTATTTTCAGTTTGATTAGAGTCGAAATGTTGTTCACCACTTACATCAATGAGTGCATTTTCTTCATCGGAGCCCCAATCGTATTTTTTTGCCTGAGGGCCTTCTTTTCTGAAATTGTAGGCTGTAATAATTCCAGCTAAGGATCCTAATAAATGCGATTCCCAAGAAACGCCTTTTATAATGGGTAATATTCCCCAAACCATACCACCATATAAGAATACCACAAACATGGATAAGCCCATTAGTCGCGCATCTTTTCGGAAAATACCACTAAAAAACAAGAACGTTACAAACCCATACAAGATACCGCTGGCTCCAATATGGTAAGAACTTCTCGCTGCAGCCCAAACCCATATTCCCGTCATTAAATAAACCCAAAAAAACACTTGGAAAGCTATTGGGCGATAAAAGAAAAACATCATCGCCCCTAATACTATTAATGGCAATGAATTAGAGATTAAATGCGATAAACTACCATGTAATAAAGGGGCAGTAAAAATACCCGTTAGTCCGTGAATTGTACGTGGGTATAATCCATACCAAAAAAAATCATAATCAAATGCAAGTTCAAAAAGCTTTATTACCCAAAGAATAGCAACAAATAGGGTAGGATAGAGGAAGCTGGTAAATATTTTGGAGGAATTATTTCGCATGTAGGATTGTTTTTTGCGCATTAAATTTGGCAAGTATTGTACCAATTTAAATGATGACATTAAGGCATAATTTGTTTTGTTGTTTATTGTGATTTAATTACCGTAAAACTGTAAAAAACAACCGTTTAATAAAAAAGTGATATAATTTTAAATAGGACAGTTGTATTTTCTTTTTTTTATCACTAATATTGTAGTGTAAAAATATTGTAATTTAATAAATGCTATATATAATGAAAACAAATCTACTTAAGTATTTAGTGACGGGAGTAATCTCCATTTTCGTTACAGAAATTAACCTTGTCGCTCAAAGCGGCTACAACTGTGGAACTTCTCAAGCAAATCAAAAGGTGTATGCTAATGATCCCGATTTGGCTCAGGCAGAAATAAATAACAATGTGCTTTTATCCCAAATAATAAAAGCAAATAAGCAGATGAAAGCAGTGGAGCAGGTATACACAATTCCTGTCGTATTTCACGTAATTCACATTAATGGGTCTGAAAATATTTCAGATGCTCAAATTCAAGATCAAATGGCTATTTTGAATAGAGATTATAGTAAATTAAATGCTGATACAGCAAACGTAGTCCCTGCATTCCAAGGGAATATAGCTGATTGTAATATACAATTTGCATTAGCAAAAAAAGATCCCAACGGAAATTGCACGAATGGTATTGACCGTATTTATTCTCATAAAACGGATAATGCAAACGATCAATCAAAATTAAATCCTTGGCCTAGAGATAAATACTTAAATGTTTGGATTATTAAAACAATGGAAAGCGTTGGGACTGCTGGTTATGCATATTATCCATCAGCAACATCAACTTATTTATCACCATATGATGGAATTATTATCATTCATCAATACATTGGTAGTATTGGAACAGCTAATGTTACAAATTCTCGTGCTTTAACACATGAAATTGGTCACTGGTTAAATTTATCTCATACATGGGGAAATACGAATGATCCTACAGTTGCTTGTGGTGATGATTCATGTTTCGATACACCAGATACAAAAGGACATAATAGTTGTACAAATCGTTTTGACTTCACTTGCGACTTACAAACACTTTCTTCTACTTATAATTTTGCTGATGTTGATTCAACTTCAGGAACTACTGATCCAACTGCAGCTCTTACTGTTCTGGATTCAGGTTTGACACTAGGAAGTTTTTCAGCAATTGGAGTTTCTGCAAATTCAAATACAAATGGTATGTTTGATTTTGACGGGTGGGATACTGGAGCAATAAATGGCGAAACCGTTTATGCAAACTTAACAGGGTCATTGAATACCGGAAAATATTATGAGTTTACTATAACTCCTAAGCCGGACAGAGCTTTAACATTGACTGGAATTACTTTTACAATAAAAAGAGATTCAGCTGGTGTTAGGACATTTGCTGTTAGATCTAGTAAAGATGGTTATGCTGCAAATTTAGCTGCTTCTATTACTCCTGCTAATACTAATTTAAGTGTTCAGTCAGGAAATGTTTTCTTTGTAACAGCAGATACAACAGTTTCATTGGCTGGTAGTAAAATAACATTAAGTGGAGCTTCATTCACAAACATCAATAATGGTCCTATTACCTTTAGAATTTATGGATTTAATGCAGAAGATGTAGCTGGTACTTTTGGTGTTGACAATTTAAATGTTGCTGGAACATATGGAACTATTGAGAATGTTGAAAATTATATGGAATATTCTTATTGTTCAAAAATGTTTACAAATGATCAAAAAGACAGAATGCGCGCTGCATTAACAAGTACTGTGTCTGGTAGAAATAACCTATGGAGTGTATCTAATTTAGCTGCTACGGGCATTACTCCTTCAGGGTCGGCTTGTGCTCCAAAAGCAAACTTTTTCTCAAATAAAACAACTGTTTGTACTGGTGGTTCTGTGATTTTTACAAAAGCAATTACTTTAGGAACAGCAACTTCTACAAAGTTCTATTTTGATGGAGGTACACCTGCAACTTCTACTGCTTCTACAAATACAGTTACTGTTACTTACAACACACCTGGTGTTTATCCTGTATCATTAGTAGCAACAAATGCTCAAGGTACAGACTCTGTTTACAAATCATATTTGATTACTGTAGGAAATGCTTATGGCGATTTTAATGGTAACGGATACTCAGAGACATTCCAAGATGAAAATTCATTCTGGTACAACTGGAGAGTAAATAACCCAGATGCAAATGCGAATACTTGGGGTATTGCAAATGTTGGCTACAATAGTTCAAAATCTGCTGTAATGGAAGGTTATTTGAATTATTTGGGTGATATAGATGATATGATATCTCCAGCCTTAAACTTGTCTTATATCACGGGTGCTACATTAAGCTTTAAATATTCTGCTGCCTCAAAAGCAACATCGGCTGCTGAAGCAAATGAGTCATTAAAAATTTATTATTCAAGTAATTGTGGTGCTTCATGGACAATCTTAGGTGGTGGTACAATTACAGGAGCAGCATTGGCTAATTATGGTTATTATTCAGGTTATTATGTGCCTAATGCATCTTCTAATTGGGTTTCAAAAACACTTACATTGCCTGCTGGAGCTAGTGTTCAGAATGTAAGGTTCAAATTTGAGTATAAAACAGGTGCAGCATCTAACAACTTATACATCGATGATATTAATATCAATGGTGTTGTAGGAATAACTGAACAAGCAAACAATTTCAACTTAGCTATTTATCCAAATCCAACTACAGAAACAAGCACAATCTCTTATCACTTAACAGAAAAAGGAAATGTGAAATTGGAAGTTGTTGATTTGTTAGGCAAGAAAGTTGCTGATGTAGCGAATACAAATCAAGCAGAAGGAGATTATTCATTTACACTTTCTAAATCTGCGGCTAACTTAACCAATGGAATTTATTTTATTCGTTTATCAGTTAACAATACTGTAGTTACTAAAAAGCTAGTTATTGCCGAATAAGTAACAATTATTTATATAAAAAGGGAGCCAGTGGAAATTGGCTCCCTTTTTGTTAAATAATGCTAATCCCGAATAAAATTTTGTTTTTTGTAAAAAACAAATTACATTTGGTAAACAAAATATAGTTGTCGTGAAAAAAGTATTCTTTATCTTTTCTTTCTGTGCATCTACTGTAGCTTTTGCTAATGGTAATGGAGGTACAAACCCCGATAAGCCAGAGCATCCTACTTCTGATACCTCTGTTAACTTAAAGAGTTCAATTGTTATATTTAAATTAATCCCAAGTGCTCCTGCTACAAATACAACATCTGGTAGTCTAAAAAAAGCAGGTAAATTAGCAAGAACATCAACAACACCGCATACATCTGTTGATAGTTCATTCGTATACAGGAAACGCCCTATTTAATCTTTACTTCATTCCTTCTTAATATTCCGCTAATATCTAACGATTAATTTTGTCATATAAATTAATAGAATAGATATGAAAGATGCAATTGTGTATTTAAAAACAGGAGAAAAAAAATTTGGTGTATTGTTGAGTCAAGAGCCTTCTATCCAAGATCAATACGAGTTTATTTCTAATACCAATTTGGAATTATTTTCAGAAACGCAAAACTCAAATTTTATAGAAGTAATGCAAGTACAACAAATAGAGGCAATAGAAATTGATTTGAAATAAGGTTTTAAGAAAAACCTCTTTGCTTTTTGATGTTTTCGTAGGCATTTTGAACATGCTGAAACTTTTCTTTTGCAGCTTTTTGTACTTCCTCGCCTAAGGCAGCAACTTTATCAGGATGAAACTTTACAGCCATTTTGCGATAAGCCTTTTTGACTTCCTCATCCGATACATTAGGTTCAATTTCTAATATCTGATAATCACTATTTGTATCTCTAAAATACATCGCCTTTAGTGAATTAAAATCGGCATGATTCACTCCTAAGTAGTTAGAAATGGTTTGTATTGTTTGTAGTTCCAATTCATGTACATGTCCATCCGCTTTTGAAATACCAAATAAGTAATGAATAATCTGTATTCGCTCCGAATGTGGCATGTAATGCTTAATCTGAAAGCATACATCTCGCAATGGAATTTCTTGTGTTAAAATCTCTTTGAGTAATAATATTTGTTGTTGTGCATGTGCTTCACCAAATTGTTGAACCAAAAATTTTTTCACAAAATCCAATTCACTTTTTAGCATTCGGCCATCACTTTTCATTACTGCCGCAGATAAAACTAATAAACTAGCTGCAAAATCTCCAGCATGGTTGGTTGGCTGACTCGTTCTGCCGCTCTCTGTTTTTACAGTTACGCTTGCTGCATCAAATGCTGAACCTACTGCGAAACCTAAAACACCTCCAAGCGGACCTCCAAAAGCCCAACCAAGTGTTCCACCTAACCATTTTCCGAATTTTAACTTTGCCATGATTTAAAAATATGTGCAAATGTAAGAGGTTTCTTTTATTGCACATAGATATGCGTAAACTTTTAATTGTATTTTTACGAAAATGGGCTTTGAAATGAAACAGAACATTTTTATCCCATTGCTGTTGATTATTAATGAAAACATAATTATTGAACTTACACAATATGAAAATTAAAGGATTTTTTATTCTCTTTTTATTCGCTTTAACAACCGCTAAAGCACAAGCCCCTGCATCTATTAATTCAGCGGAGCTTCTGCATCAAATGAAGAAGTTAAACACCGTTGGTAGTGTTTTATACATAGCTGCTCATCCTGATGATGAAAATACTCGTTTATTAGCTTATTTAGCGAATGAGAAAATTAAGAACAGGTTATCTTTCTTTAACCAGAGGAGATGGTGGACAAAATTTAGTTGGTAAAGAGCAGGCTGAACTCTTGGGATTAATTCGTACACAAGAGTTATTGGCAGCAAGACGTGTTGATGGAGCTGAACAGTTTTTTACAAGAGCAAATGATTTTGGCTATTCAAAAAATCCCGAAGAAACATTTCAAATCTGGAACAAGGATAGTATTCTGTATGATGTGGTTTTGGCTATCCGTAAATTTAAGCCCGATGTGATTATTTGCCGATTCCCAACAACAGGCGAAGGCGGACATGGTCATCATACAGCATCTGCTATTTTAGCTTTGGAAGCATTTGATGCGGCAGCCAATCCTAAAATGTTTTCTGATCAATTAAATTACACCGAAGTATGGCAAGCAAAAAGAATTTTTTGGAACACCTTTAATTTCGGGACAACAAATACAACTGCTCCAAATCAATTAAAAATTGATGTTGGGGTTTTTAACCCGCTTTTAGGAAAAAGTTATGGAGAAATAGCCGCTGAAAGTCGCTCCATGCATAAAAGTCAAGGTTTTGGTTCGGCAAAGCAAAGAGGAACGAATATTGAATATTTTAAATTGTTAAAAGGTGATAGTGTAAAATCAGATTTATTTGAAGGGATAAATACCTTGTGGACACGATTGAGTGGAACTGAGAAAATACAGAATCAATTAAACGAGCTATTAAAATCATTTAATCCTGAACTTCCAGAGAACAGTATTTCTGCATTGGTTAACATTTATAAATCAATTCAATCACTCGATGAAAAAAATGCAACACTAAAGTATTGGAAAGTACTAAAACTAAAAGAAACAGAACAGTTGTTATTGGCTTGTGCTGGTTTGTTTGTGGAGGCTTCTGCAGCAAACTATATCGCTATACCAGGGCAAGAACTTTCAATTACAGCACAAATAGTTTGTAGAAATAAAGTGGAGGTGATGATGAATAAAGTATCGTATTTAAATCAGTCAGACACAATTGTATCATCTATACTAAAGCAAAATGAATTGTATACGTTTAAACACAAAGAAAAATTAGCCAATACAATAAGTTATTCAAATCCATATTGGTTAAATCAAAAGGCTAGTAATGGACGTTTTCAAGTAAGTTCTATTTCATTGATAGGTAAGCCAGAGAATGATGCTCAGGCAAAAGTCCAGTTCGACATTACGATAGCTGGTTTAAATTTAAAAATTGATAGAGGCATCATTTATAAAAGTACTGACCCGGTAAAAGGAGAAGTATACAGACCAGTAGAAATTTTGCCCCCTGCCACTGTAAATTTTATGGAAAAAGTGATTGTTTTTTCAGATGCACCTTCAAAAACAATTCAATTAGTTGTAAAGGCGAACAGTGTAAATGTTAGCGGAACCTTAAAATTAAATGCACCTTCGGGTTGGACAGTTAAAATAAAAAATGCAGAATTCAAATTAGTGGCTAAAGATGAAGAGGCAATTATTGATGTTGAAATTGTTGCCGATAAAAAGGCTGAACATGCTGTTTTATCTGCCTCTTTGCTTATTGATGGGAATACCTATTCCAAAAGCATAAAACGTATTGAATATGATCATATTCCTTATCAGATAATTTTAAGTGATGCAGAAACAAAGTTGATAAATGTTGATTTGAAAAAGAGTGGGCTTGAAATCGGATACATTCCTGGTGCTGGTGATGATGTTGCTGCATGCTTGAAACAAGTTGGTTATAATGTTACCATTTTAACGGATGAGTTATTGGTAAATGAAAATTTGTCGAAATACAATGCAATTGTTACTGGTGTTAGAGCATACAACACAAACGACCGATTACAAGTTCATTATAACAAATTAATGGAGTACATAAAAAGTGGGAAATTTAGTAGTTCAATACAATACAAATAATCGAATAGGACCAGTTGTGGCTAAAATTGCACCTTACCCTTTTACCATTTCAAGAGATAGGGTTACCGATGAATTTGCAAAAGTAACCTTTACAAATAAAGAACATTCAGTATTAAATTCTCCGAATAAAATAAACGATAATGATTTTGATGCTTGGATTCAAGAACGTGGAATTTACTTTGCAACAGAATTAGACAAAGAATACCAGACCATTTTTGATATGAATGACCCATCTGAAAAGCCAAGTAATGGTAGTGTTATTGTTGCAAAGTATGGAAAAGGAAATTTTGTTTATACCGGTTTGTCATTCTTCCGCGAATTGCCAGCTGGCGTGCCTGGTGCATATCATTTGTTTGTAAACTTATTGAGCATTCCTCAAAATAAATAACATATCACAAAAATAAGAAAGTGCCCTTTTTAAAAATTGGAATAATGTGCATTTTGTCATATTGTTTTGTGCTTTCTTGTTTCGATTTTTACTTCTTTACAAAACATTTTGAATAAAGTGTAATTGATTGGATTGTACTGTAATTACATTATTTTAATAGTTTTTATGTGGAGTTTTGGAAAAGTAAGTACGAAAAATATTGATAATGTTATCTAATGGCTGATCGTCAGTTGCCTTGGTATCACGTCGGTTTGTCGGTGATGGCAACGCAAACAAGTGCAATAACATTTTGTCATCACCCGGACAAACCTGCCAGCGATGGTTTGCGCTTTGTTCAGTTCTATTTTGGTTTGCCATTAGCAATGGTTGTTCTCTGTATCACATTCATCCCTATTTTCCATAAGTTAAATGTATATACTGCATATGAATATTTAGAAAAACGTTTTGATAATAAAACACGTTCACTCACTGCATTTTTGTTTCTTTTGCAACGAGGTTTGTCTACTGGTATTACTATTTATGCACCAGCAATTGTATTGTCCTCCATTTTAAACATCGATATTACGTATACAATTCTTTTGGAATGTTGGTGATTGCTTATACTGTTTATGGAGGAACCAAAGCAGTATCGTATACTCAGTTATTACAAATGGCAATCATCTTTGCAGGATTATTTTTAGCAGCATTTATGGTGGTGCATTTGTTGCCCGAAAATGTTGGTTTTGTTGATGCCCTGCACATTGCAGGTAAAATGGATAAACTAAATGCAATCGATACCTCTGCGGTTTAACCGCAAGATACAATATTTGGTCAGGAATTATTGGTGGTTTTTCTTCAGCTTTCTTATTTCAGAACAAAATCAATCACAAGTAGGACGCTACCTAACAGGTTCATCTGTTACTCAGAGTAGGTTAGGTTTAGTGATGAATGGTTTGATTAAAATTCCAATGCAATTTTTTATTTTATTGATAGGAACATTGGTGTTTACCTTTTATCAATTTTACAAGCCTCCAGTATTTTTTAATAATGTAGAACTGGATCGAATCAATCAAAGTGTTTTCCACGATGCGTATGTGAAGTTGGATAATGCATGTCAATTGGTTCACGAAGAGAAACAGACAAGTGATGGTGTTGGTTTTGATTCACTTCATCGTGATGATGAGCAAGGACAAAATGTGTTGAGAGAAAACTTGCAATTATTAGACGCTAAAAGCACTGAAATTAAAAGGAAGTAAGTGCATTAATGATTAAAAATAATCCAAAGGCAGATACCAATGATACCAATTATGTGTTTTACATTTTGTAACAAATCACCTCCCTGTTGGGGATTGTTGGGTTGTTAATTGCCATTATTTTTAGCATCGATGGGTTCAACAGCAAGCGGTTTTAAATTCCTTGGCATCAACAACCATTGTTGATTTTATAAACGAATATTCAAAAGCATGAGAACGATAAACAGTATTTGGCGGCTTCGCGTTGGGCAACTGTTGCTTGGGGTGGATTTTTGTGTATTAGTAGCATTACGTAACTGCAAAGTAAATTGGAGAATTTAATCGAAGCAGTTAAGCTATAATCTGGTCTTTGTTTTGTGGGACTATTTTAGGCATTTTCTTGGTTGCATTCTATTTCAAAAAAATGGTAAGTTCAGCCGTATTCATTGCTGCATTAATTGCTGAGGCATTTATTGTATATGCTTGGATAGTTGATTTAACAGCTTTTT
>JADJHE010000008.1 GCA_016707685.1 Bacteroidota bacterium | reverse complement strand
ATTTACATCGATAAAAAGGAATAGTACGCAAATTTATACTGGATTTCAACGGACCAACAACAGGTGATGCCACACACTAAATTTGTAAGATTGACACTCTGTTCAATGAAAAATTATTAAACGAATGATATTAAACTGCGAACAATCATAAATTAACTCCTGAAAATAACCTTACTTTGTATTGTTAAACTAAAATCTTAAAAAAATAAAATGAAAAAATTATTAATCGCTGCAAGTATCGGTACTCTTTTTTTATCTGCTTGTGGAAATCATCAAGAAGAACAAAAACGAATGAACTGTAGTTAGTCCCGATTTGATGGTTGAACAATACGGCGCTGATTGTTTGCGCTCGTATGAAATGTTCAATGCAATTGGGTCGGGGCAATCTGAACTTTCAAAAAGGATGGAATACCAATGGCATTACAGGTAATCAATCTTTATTCGTAAACTATGTGGAGATTGTATCACAACGATGCAACCGGCAAAACTTGAACATTTTCAAGGATGGCTCCAAGCACTGCCCCAAAGATGAATTCAAAGATCTGCAAACAAAACCATTAAAAACACGAACCGATATCAGTAACTCATTTCGTTCAATGTTACTTCGGTAAGTAATTTTGTTGTTTTAAGCGTGAATGAACTTATTGATTGAAATGCAACAAACGTGAAATATTGGAGCGATTAGCAATCAGGTGATTGCACCGTAAGCCATTAAATCCGAATGGAGAAGAATTGCTGGGAACAAATTAGACACAAAGAAACCATCAAGTATGCTACTTTCCCAAAAATTTCCAGAAGAATCATATTTAGTAGAAAGCTCCATTCAACTAACCTATTTAATGGTTTCGAAAATAGTTTTTTCCAAGAGTATGATTCACTAAGAATTAATGAAAAACAAAATTGAAAAAGAAGTGGTAAGCTTAGAACAAAAACCACAAAAAACTTCGATAAGGTAAAACGCCTAAAAAATCATTGTGGTACAACAAAATTGAAACATCGTTATCTAACAGTCCTAAAAAATTGGCAAAGCTCAAAACAACTTATTTCTGTCAAAACTGTGGTGCACAATCTGGAAAATGGATTGGAAAATGTCCATCGTGTAACGAATGGAATACCTATGTAGAAGAAGTTGTATCAAAAGGTACTGATTCAAAAACACCAGGCATAGCAAGCACAAGTACACAACGTGCTGCAAAACCACAATTGGTAGATGAAATTAATTTATCTGAGCAACACCGCATTCCTGTTTACGATAAAGAATTATCTCGTGTATTGGGAGGAGGAATTGTTCCTGGATCATTAATTTTATTTGGTGGTGAACCAGGAATAGGTAAATCTACCTTGATGTTGCAAATTGCCATCAATCTTAAAAATTTAAAAGTGCTTTATGTTTCGGGCGAAGAAAGCGAACAACAAATTCGTATGCGTGCCGAGCGCATTGTTGCGAATGCTGGTCCGAAAACAGATGCTACCAAATTGTTTGGAAGTTGTTATGTATTAACTGAAACTTCCACACAAAATATTTTCAAACAAATAGAATTGCTTGAACCCAATTTGTTGATTGTCGATTCTATTCAAACATTGCATTCGGCACACATCGAATCATCGCCTGGCAGTGTATCACAGATTCGAGGATGTGCAGGCGATTTGCTCAAATATGCCAAAGAAACTGCTACTCCTGTTTTCCTGATTGGACACATCACCAAAGAAGGCAGCATTGCAGGACCAAAAGTATTGGAACACATGGTTGATACGGTTCTGCAATTCGAAGGCGACCGTCATCATGTATATCGTATTTTACGCTCTACAAAAAATCGTTTTGGCTCGACTTCCGAAATTGGAATTTATGAAATGAGTGGCAGCGGATTGTCAGAAGTTTCTAATCCTTCGGAGGTGCTTCTTTCAAATCGATGAAAACTTGGAATGGTGTTGCAATCTCAACCATGGAAGGATTACGTCCGTTGCTGATTGAAGTACAGGCACTGGTGAGTTCAGCAGTTTATGGCACACCTCAACGTTCATCCACAGGATTTGATTTACGAAGATTAACTATGTTGCTTGCTGTATTAGAAAAACGCTGTGGTTTCCGTTTGGGAATCAAAGATGTATTCCTGAACATTGCAGGTGGAATAAAAGTAGAAGATCCTGGAATTGATTTAGCGCTGGTTTGTGCGGTGCTATCAAGCAACGAGGACATGCCTATTTCTGCTAAAACATGTTTTGCAGGCGAAGTTGGTTTGAGTGGTGAAATACGCCCAGTAAACCGAATCGATCAACGTATATCCGAAGCAGAAAAATTAGGCTTTGAACATATCTTTATTTCCAAGTACAACAAAAAAGGGTTAGACCTCAACAGCTATTCTATTAAAATTACCATGGTTGGTAAAATTGAAGAAGTGTTTAGTTTGTTATTTGGCTAGTTAACTGAATCACTAAATTATCTCAACAACCTTTTCTTGCTTTGTTTTCAACAGTAATGTTTGCGCCTTCGGCCATTTCTATCAAATGACCCAACAATCCAAATCCTGTAACATCTGTCATAGCAGTTACATATTCTAAAGTGCCTAGCTTTTCTCCGAACTTATTTAATGCTTTCATTTGTAAAGCGGCAAGACCAACGTGCTCTTCTTTTAAAAGACCTTTCTTTTCGGCCGTTGTAAGAATCCCAACCCCAATTTTTTTTGTTAAATAAATTAAATCGCCTTCTTTAGAAGTATTGTTTTGTTTTAAATTTTTAGGGTTAATCATTCCAGTAACAGCAAGTCCAAAAATAGGCTCTGGACTATCAATGCTATGTCCGCCTGCTAATGGAATACCAGCTTCGGCACAAATCATTCTTGCACCATCAATAACTTTTTGAGCAAGTTCGGCTGGTAATGAATTGATAGGCCAACCTAAAATAGCAACTGCAAGCAAAGGCTTCCCTCCCATTGCATACACATCGCTAATTGCATTTGCGGATGCTATCATTCCAAAATCATGAGCATCGTCTACGATGGGCATAAAAAAATCGGTGGTACTTATAATTGCTTGGTTGTTTCCAATATCATAAACAGCAGCATCGTCCTTTGTACTATTGCCAACTAATAAATTTTTATCGCTGGGTGCAGTAAAATTCGATTTTAATATTTGCTCCAATACATGTGGTGCTATTTTGCAACCGCATCCAGCACCATGCGAATACTGTGTTAATTTAATTTCTTCCATCTTTTTCTTCCTTGCTACTAGTTAGCTTAATCGCTTCTTCTTTTATACTTTTTGTAATCTCTTTTACATCCATGCTATCAAATTCACAATGGATTATTTTTTCTTTCTCGTGTTGTTCTTCTCCAAAATTATACGTCTTATCATAATAGACCAAACAAATTTCAAATGCGGTTTTAAAATCACCATCTTCAATTGCTCCAATGGCTCTTTTTACATGTTGCCCACCCAAACGCTTGCCAATGCGTTGTATTGCACTCATCAACTCTTCATTGCTAAACACTCCGTATTCCTTTACCAAATAATCCAATCGTACTTGTAATGGAAGCTCGATATTTACAACTGCAGCATTTTTCATTTGTTCCCACAAGCCTAATGGAATAATATTAATTCCTATTCTTCTGCTTTCATTTTCAATCCAACAAGGTTTCTCTTCATTAACTTTAGCTAATTCAAAAGACAAATTATTTTCAAATTGTTCTTGGGTGGGTTGATCTTTTTCACCAAGTGCACCAAAAGAGGAACCTTTGTGATGTGCCAATTGTTCTAAGTCAATGATTTGCTCGTTTTGCTTTTTGAGTTCTTGTAAAATGATTGTTTTGCCTGTGCCTGTTTTTCCACCTAGTACAAGTATATTCTTTTTGTTGTTAAAACTTTCAAGAACCAATTTTCGATAACTTTTATACCCACCTTTTAACGTGTAACATTTAAAGCCATATGTTTCGAGGAACCATGCCATGCTCGAACTACGCATACCTCCCCTCCAACAATGCACTAAAAAAATTCCAGTTTTATTAATTTTAATTGCCTCCTTCACAAATTCATGAAGCTTAGGACCAACAATTTCTAAGCCTTTTAGAACAGCAGGTTGTTTTCCTTCTTTTTTATAGAGTGTGCCAATTACAACACGTTCTTCGTTTGTGAAAATAGGGAGATTAAGTGCATCGCAAATATGTCCCTGATTAAATTCAGCGGGTGTGCGCACATCAATTACCGGATGTATTCCCGATAATTTTATAAACTCATGTATGTCAATTGGTGTTGGCAAAAATTCCTCCTATCAATAGTATTGTAAATGAAAAAGAGGCTTGTTCAAATTTAATTTGAATGCACACTAACTTCTTTTGCTATGGCAATGGCTCTTTCTTTTACTGCATCAACATTGCTTCCTACTTTATCATACGTAAGTGCAACAGCCATTCTTCGGTATGGTCGAGTAGTTGGTTTACCAAATATTTTTAAATCACTCAATGTGTGATTCATTGCTTTTTCTAAACCAAAATATGTTGGGTTTACTCCTTCTTTGTCGGCCAAAATCACAGCACTTGCTCCTACTCGTTGTTGTGTTATTTCTGGAATAGGAAAACCCAACACAGCACGTGCATGCAATTCAAATTCTGAAAAATTTTGTGTTCCAGCCAATGTTACCATTCCGGTGTCGTGCGGACGAGGAGATAGCTCAGAAAAATAAACTCCATCGGGTGCCAAGAAAAACTCAACACCCCAAATCCCTGATCCAGTTAATGCTGCTGTTACCTTTGCAGCCATCTCTTGTGCTTCTTTTAAATGTTCTGCTTTAATTTCAGCAGGTTGCCAACTTTCTTGATAATCACCTCGTTCTTGTCGGTGACCAATTGGTGGACAAAACAAGGTATTCCCGTTTTTTTGTGTAACTGTTAATAATGTTATTTCAGAATCGAATTTTACAAATGCTTCGGCAATGACTTCGGTATAATCGCCACGTTTGCCCGACTGTGCATAATCCCATGCCTTTTGAATATCTGCTTCCGACTTAATTACACTTTGTCCTTTGCCGGATGAACTCATTAAAGGTTTAACTACACATGGCATCCTACAATTTTAACTGCAGCTACCAACTCTTCAAAACTGTTTGCGTATTCATACTTAGCAGTTCTTAAACCCAATTCTTTTGCTGCTAAATCACGAATGGCTTTGCGATTCATTGTAAAATTAGCCGCTTTAGCACTTGGAACTACTTGCATGTTTTGTTTCTCGTAATCATAAAAACGTTCGGTACGAATTGCTTCAATTTCAGGAACAATAATATCGGGTTTGTGTTTTGCAACAATACGATCTAACTCAGCACCATCCAGCATATTAATTACTTCGCGTTCATCAGCGACTTGTTGTGCAGGAGCATCGTTATAAGAGTCAACAGCAATTACATATTGTCCTAAACGCTTGATTGCGATTACAAACTCTTTACCTAGCTCACCAGAGCCTAAAAGCATTATTTTTTTCATTCTAAACTGTTTTTTTTTACCAACGCAATTTAAAGTAAATTTTCTATACTTTTGTTGAGTATTATTCAACAATCGATAATTAAAATTCAACTCAAAAATATGTACGGAAAATTTCAAAATTATCTTCAAGCCGAATTAAAAAACATTGAAGATTCAGGATTATTCAAACGCGAACGCATCATTACAAGTGAGCAAGGAGCTGTTGTAAAAGTAAATGGTAAAGATGTTATCGTTTTTTGTGCAAATAATTATTTAGGATTATCATCGCATCCAAAAGTAATTGAAGCTGCTCACAAAACATTGGACCGTCATGGATATGGAATGAGCAGCGTGCGTTTTATTTGCGGAACACAAGACATTCATAAAGAACTCGAACAAAAGCTTTCTAAGTTCGTTGGTCAGGAAGACACTATTTTATATGCAGCTTGCTTTGATGCAAATGGTGGCGTTTTTGAACCATTATTAGGAGAAGAAGATGCGATTATTTCGGATGAACTTAACCATGCTTCAATTATTGATGGTGTTCGTTTGTGTAAAGCACAACGTTATCGCTACAAAAATTGTGACATGGCCGATTTAGAAGAACAATTAAAAGCAGCACAAAAACAACGTTTTCGTTTAATTGTTACGGATGGTGTTTTTTCAATGGATGGCTTTGTAGCCCCATTGGATAAAATTTGTGATTTAGCTGATAAATATGATGCAATGGTAATGGTGGATGAAAGTCATGCAAGTGGCTTTATCGGGAAGACTGGTCGCGGTACAATCGAATTAAAAAATGTAATGAACCGTGTGGATATTGTTACAGGGACTTTAGGAAAAGCATTGGGTGGTGCAATGGGTGGATTTACATCTGGTAAAAAAGAAGTAATTGAAATGTTGCGTCAACGCTCTCGTCCTTATTTATTTAGTAATTCATTAGCACCACACATTGTTGGAGCTTCCATTGCTGTGTTGGATATGTTGAGTGAAACTACCGACTTACGCGATAAATTAGAATCGAATGTAAATTATTTTAAACAAGGAATTAAAAAAAGCTGGATTGGAAATAAAAGATGGTGATTCCGCAATTGTTCCTGTAATGTTATACGATGCTAAATTAGCACAAGAGTTTGCCGCTAAACTATTAGATGAAGGAATTTATGTAACAGGTTTCTTTTATCCTGTTGTTCCAAAAGGACAAGCACGTATTCGTGTTCAACTTTCAGCGGCTCATGAAAAAGAACATTTAGACAAAGCATTGGCTGCTTTTGAAAAAGTTGGAAAAGCACTTGGTGTTATAAAATAAAACACGTACAAAAAACAAAAGCCTCAACATAAAAAATGTTGAGGCTTTTTATATTACTACAAATTATCTACTCTTCAATCCCAACATGCATCAACGCATCGCCTTGATTAATAACAGGCTGATTGTTTATTCCAAGAATATAACCATCAAATGGTGCTAATAATTTTTCTTCGTGTTCACCATACGGATCGCAAATCATGCCAATGATTTCTCCTTTTAAAATATGCGAACCATTTGTTTTAGAGGTATGAAACAAACCCGAAGATTTTGCGCGTATCCAAGATGTTTTGTTTAATAATACTGTAGGATTATTCGGAATGTCCAAATCAACCATTTTTAAATGTTTCATCAAACGCAAACACCCATTCATTCCTTCATTGATAGATAAATAATCGAAACGAGACGATTCTCCTCCTTCAAATACAAGAATTGATTTTCCTTTTTTAGATGCTTCTTTTCTTAAGGTGCTATCACGGAAAGGAGAGTTTACAATTAATGGAGGAGAGAATTTTTTCCCTAAATCTAAATTTGTTTTGCTGTTGAACACACAACGCAATTGAGGATAGTTATTAATTTTAGCTCCTCCTGTATGGAAGTCGATTCCAAAATCGATTTGTGGAATAATTTCATTCATCAAATCAAATGCAATTCTACTTCCTAAAGAACCATTTCTGCTTCCAGGAAAACACCTGTTCAAATCTCGACCATCTGGTAAATCGCGCGAACCATATAAAAACGAAATAATATTGATAACAGGAATAGCAATGATGCTTCCGCAAATAGGATTACGAACATCATCACGTGTAATTAATCTACGGACAATCTCAATCCCATTAATCTCATCGCCATGCATCCCTGCTAAAATCAATAAGGTAGGACCAGGTTTGATGGAACGAAATACATAAACCGGAATTTCAATAATCGTTTTTGTTGGTAGCTGATACAAGTTTAAATTTACTTGTGCAGAACTACCCGGATGAATGTTTGTTCCGTTAATGTGAATGATTTTGTTCGTATAGGTCATACTTTATTTATCCGTGATTAAACTCGTTACGTTCTACATACTCAATAATTTTTCCTGCAATATCAACCCCTGTTGCGCCTTCAATACCTTCCAAACCTGGTGATGAATTCACTTCCATTACCAAGGGGCCGCGCGATGATTGTAACATATCAACTCCCGCAATTCCCAAACCTAATTTCTTTGCAGCTTTTATTGCTGTTTCACGTTCTTCTTTTGTAAGCTCAATTACATTGGCACTTCCACCACGATGCAAATTACTTCTGAATTCGCCTGGTAAACCTTGGCGTTTCATAGCACCAACAATTTTACCATCTACAATAAATGCACGAACATCAGCACCACCTGCTTCTTTGATAAATTCTTGAACCAAAATGTTTGCTTTCAATGCAAGAAACGATTCAATCACCGATTTAGCAGATTTATGTGTCTCCGCCAAAATAACACCAATGCCTTGTGTTCCTTCCAATAACTTAATTACAACTGGTGCACCTCCCACTTGTTCCAAAACATTATCAATATTTTTTGGAGCCGATGCAAATGCTGTTTTAGGCATTCCAATTCCTGCTTTTGCTAATAACTGCAAACTACGTAGTTTATCTCTTGAGCGAACCAATGCTTGTGATTCAACCGATGAAAATACTTTCATTTGTTCGAACTGACGAACAACAGCAGCACCATAAAATGTTACAGATGTTCCAATACGAGGAATGATGGCATCAATACCTGTTACTTCTTTGCCATTGTAAAAAATATGTGGATTCCCTTTTTCAATAACAAGAACACATTTTAAATGATCTAAAACAACTACTTCATGTCCGCGTTGCTCTGCTGCTTCAACCAATCTACGAGTTGAATACAATTTTTGGTTACGAGATAAAATCGCAATTTTCATAAGGAATGGGAATTAACTATTTTTTTTGTTTTTAGTACTTACAGGAGGAATATTATTTAGCAAACTCACATCAACAATAAAACGATTTTTCAATAATTTTCTGCCAATCAAAACGGGGTAACGCATATTGCCTCTATGTGTTAACGAAATTACTGATTTTATTCGTTTTCGGCCAATTTTTATGGTTGTTTTTATGATGTAACGTTTCTCAACTTCGCCAAAGGAATTTTTGATTTCCTTTTGAAAAAATTCCGTGAATTTTTGTTCTTGTTCGTTGTATTCGGGATGACTTGGATCCAACAACTTAAAATAGAAAACCCCCTTCTCTTCACGTATATCGTGGCAATGCAAGGCTGTTGTATATGCACCAGTATCCACTTTTGCTACAATTCCATAAAGACCTAAAGAGGGAAAGTCAATGACTTCTCTTCGTCCAATTGTTTGTTTTTGTTTAGGAGTGTTCATGATTAAAATCATATGCAAGATACTGCTTTTTGAATTAAAATGATTCAGAAATTTACACGAATATTCTTGAATTATGTTTTGTACAAAGCCGTTTTAAGCCTGTTGAAAAACTGCTATCCAGCTAAGTAGATAATCAACTATTTAATGCTAATTTTGAATCAATCTTAAAAAATGGAAAAACAGTACGATTATATCATTGTTGGGCAAGGAATTGCAGGAACCGTTTTAGCCTACACCTTTATTAAAAGCGGGAAATCGGTTTTGGTGATTGACGACAATACTATTTCGGCATGCTCTAGAGTAGCTGCAGGGAACTTTAATCCAATTGTTTTTAAACGATTGGTGAAAAGCTGGATGGCCGATGAACTTATTCCATTTGCAGATACATTTTACCGTGATTGCGAACAATTTCTGAAACAAGAATTTTATTGGAAAAAAGAGATTGTCAAAATTTTTGCTGAAGAAACTGAAAAAGAATTTTGGCAAACAAAAGCCAACGATCCGAACCTTTCTCGCTATTTAAACACATCCATTGAAACCGATTTTTTTCAAGACATTATTCATAATCCAATTGGAGCAACATTTGTAAAAGATGCCGCCAATTTATTTGTGTCAAAATATTTGGCTGATTTTAGAAACTATTTTTCTGAAAACAATTTGTTGATGGATGAAAAATTCGATTTCGAACAGCTTATTCTAAACTCCGAAAATGTAAAATATAAAAGTGTTACTGCTACTAAAATCATTTTTTGCGAAGGGTATAAAGTAATGGACAATCCATATTTTAAGTGGATTCCATTAAAACCAGCTAAAGGTGAAGTGATAACTGTTCGAATCAAAAATTTACCTACCGATAAAATCATTAATAAAGGAGTATACATGTTGCCTATTGGCGATGATCTTTTTATTGTTGGAACCACTTACGATTGGGTAAACCTAAATGATGAGCCTACCGAAAAAGCACGCACTGAAATTGCAGATAAACTAAGTAAAGTATTAAAAGTACCATTTGAAATTGTTGATCAACAGGCTGGCGTTCGTCCATCCGTTAATGATAGACGACCGCTTTTAGGATTACATCACGAACATCAAACAATTGGCATTTTTAATGGTATGGGAACAAAAGGCGTTATGCTATCACCCTATTTTGCAGAACACTTTTTGACCGCCTTGGAAGGCAAAAGCAACATTGACAATGAAGTGAATATCAGCCGATTCCAAAAATAAACTATATTATTTATGGAATTTTGAATTACCTTGCATCTATACTTTGTGCATCTAAAAATCGTTTTATTTTACATATAATTTATTCCTATGAAACTCAAAAAAAGCTTTTTGATCCTTGTTTTAGCCATCGCTAGTATTTTAGGAGCAATAACCGTTACAGCTTACCAAACAAGCAACAAACAAAGTATGCTCATTTTTCCAAAAGGTAGCACCTACGAAAAAGAATGGGCAAAAGTGGATTCACTTACTAAAAAAGGCTTAACCAAATCGGCCTTGGATGTAGTAAACGGAATTTATGCAAAAGCAAAAATCGAAAGTAATTCATCCCAATTTGTAAAAGCAATCATACACCGTATGAAGTTTGAGCAATACATGGAAGAATACTCCTTAGTGAAGGCTCTTAATAAATTAAATGAAGAAGCGAAAGAAGCAAAATTTCCAGTAAAACCAATTTTACAATCCATGATAGCCGAAAGCTATTGGAACTACTACGAACAAAACAGATGGAATTTTTACAACCGCACAGAGGCTGTCAAT
Source organism: Bacteroidota bacterium (assembly GCA_016707685.1). Taxonomy (GTDB): domain Bacteria; phylum Bacteroidota; class Bacteroidia; order 2-12-FULL-35-15; family 2-12-FULL-35-15; genus 2-12-FULL-35-15. The sequence goes on along the minus strand of JADJHE010000008.1, from coordinate 136,677 downwards.
TTTGATAACGAAGACATTACTACTTGGGATTTAAAAACCATTTTTAATCAAGTTATAAAAAATCACCAAGCAGCACTAGCAAACAGTGACAGCCTGAAAAGAACACCACTTAACATCTACGATGATATTTTAGTTAAATACACTAATGGTCGTAAATTCCGTCCTACCCTCTACGATTTTATAGCACACCGCGCTGTTGATTTTTACATGAATGAAGAGCCGAATATTACCCGACCAGCTTACAAATTTGAATTAAACTCCGAAAGTTATTTTTGGAATGTTGATGACTTTTCAAAAATCAATATCGAATCGAAAGACACTTTATCTTTAAAATTTTATGCAATCCAAACACTACAGAATTTAGTTCGTTTTCATTTAAATGATGAGAATCCACAAGCATTAATTGATATTGATTTAAAACGATTAAAATTTGTACGAACAAATTCCATCTCCGAAATAAAAGACAGCCTGTATTTAGAAGCCTTGCAAAATTTAGAAAAACGATTTGCGAATCATCCTTCTTCAGCCGAAGTTAGTTACGAAATAGCAAGCCTCTATTCCGAAAAAGGAAACAAATATGCTCCATTACAAGGAGATGAAAATAAATGGATGAAAAAACAAGCACTCGAGTTATGTGAATCCATTATTCAAAAATATCCAGCTACCGATGGTGCAAAAAATGCAGCGGTATTAAAAGCACAAATTACGGCACACGACTTAGATTTTATTGCCGAAAAAATAAGCCTTCCTTTAAAACCATCTAGAGCTTCTGTAACCTACAAAAATCTTAAAACAGTTTATGTTCGTATTGCTGCAATGGACATCGACAAATACAACAAAACAATTGATCGTTTGTATGGTGAAAAATTGATTGAAGAATATTTAAAATTAAAACCTACTAAAGAGTTTGCCGTTGAATTGCCTGCTGATGGGGATTATCAATCGCATACCACAGAAATTAAAATCCCTGAATTAGGATTTGGACATTACATTATCCTAATGGGATCCGACAAAACATTTTCTTATAAAAACAACGGTGTTGCCTATTCTGCAACATGGGTGTCAAACATCAGCTATGTAAACCGTAGAATGGAAAATGGAAGCTACGATTTTTATGTGCAAAACAGATTATCGGGCGAACCATTAAAAGGGGTTACTGCACAATTGTATTACGAAAAATACAATTATACCTTCCGCAAATATGAATATGTTAAAGCAGAAAAATTTACTTCTGATGAAAATGGTTATTTCAATGTTCCACCAACGAATGATTACAGAAATTTTAGCATTGATTTTACTTATAAATATACGATTGGTTCATTAAGCATTACCGATAAATTACAAACCGACAATGGCGTTTATCAATACCGCTCCTATAAAGAAGATAAAAGAAAATATCCAAAAACATTTTTCTTTTTAGACCGCGCTATTTATCGTCCGGGACAAACGGTATACTTTAAAGGTATTATGATTAATACCGATGGCGAAACGAATGAGATTATGCCAAATACGTATACAACTGTTACATTCTATGATGTAAACTATCAAAAAGTTGCAGATGTAAACTTAACCACAAATGAATATGGTACATTCAATGGAACATTTACAACTCCTATGGGTGTATTAAATGGCCAAATGAGTATCACCAATGGAAGTGGTACCACTTATTTATCGGTTGAAGAATACAAACGTCCAAAATTTGAAGTAACATTTAAACCTGTTGAAGGAAGCTACCGATTAAATGAAAACATTAAAGTAACTGGAATTGCAAAAGCATTTTCAGGTGCATCCATTGATGGAGCAGAAGTGAAATACCGTGTTGTACGAAATGCGAGTTTCCCAAGCTGGTGGTATTGGTGGAGAGGCTATTATCCTACCTCTGCACAAATGGAAATTGCAAATGGTAGTCTTACCTCAAACGATACAGGAGCCTTTTTTGTTGACTTTAAAGCATTGCCTGATTTAAGTATTCCTAAATCATATCAACCAACCTATAACTATACTGTTTATGCAGATGTAACAGATATTAATGGGGAAACACACAGTTCACAAACCTATATTAGTGCTGCTTATACAGCTTTAAATTTAAGCGTGAACATTCCGAACATGCTTGAAAAAGAAAATACGGATGCATTTGCGATTTATTCCACCAATATGAGTGGACAATTTGAAAAAGCTAGTGGCAAGGTTTCTATCTATAAGTTAAAAGAACCAGAAAAAACATACAGAGAACGAGGTTGGTCAAAACCCGACAAATACTTGATGAGCAAAGAAGAGTTTGAACAATTGTATCCAGATGATGAATACAAAGATGAAAACAATATGTACAAATGGGAAAAAGCAGAAAAAGTATACGAGAAAAATTTCAATAACACTTCTACACTTGTTCCATTAAAAACGGGCGTATCAACAAAAGTAAACAGCAACGACTCTGTAAAACTTGTCAATTTAAAACTATGGAAACAAGGGGTTTATGTAATGGAGGCATTCAGCAAAGATGCTTATGGAGAAGAAGTAAAAGATGTAAATACTTCACCGTCTATTCCAACACAGGTAAAGAAGTTCCTAACGAAATCAACTGGTTCAATCAGTTAACCGATAATGCTGTTGAACCAGGCGAAAAAGCAAAATTTGTAATTGGATCTAAATTAGACAACGTAAAAGTGCTTTATGAAATTGAACATAAAGGACAAATTGTTAAGAAAGAGTTTATTACCTTAAATAAAGAACAAAAAATAATTGAAATCCCTATTGAGGAAAAACACAGGGGGAATTTCTCTTATCATTTATTGTTTGTGAAAAACAACCGTGTTTATTCTCAGAATGGAGCCATCATCGTTCCTTATACTAATAAAGAATTGGATATGGAATTTGAAACTTTCCGAAACAAATTACAACCGGGTCAAAAAGAAGAGTGGCGTGTAAAAATAAAAGATAAAAAAGGAGATAAGTTAGCTGCTGAAATGATGGCAACACTTTATGATGCTTCATTGGATGCTTTTAAACCAAACAACTGGTATTTTAATATCTACAATAACTATTACTCAAATTTGTATTGGGATGTAAACAAAGCATTCGGAAACAGCAATGCACAATTGTATAGCCTAAATTGGAATAAATATCCTGTTGGTGCCTACAAATATTATGACCGGTTAAACTGGTTTGGCTATAGCAATGATTATTATGGTTATTACGATGGCGATATGGAGTTGGAAGAAGTAACTGTAAGAGGAAGCAGATCAAGAAAAACAGCAGTAGCATACAGCGAAGCGGCACCTGCGGCTGATGAAAAAAACGCAGAACAAACCAGAAGTAAAGATAAATCTGGTGTGAAAAAAGAGGTTGCTGGTGGTGATGGTTGGGCGCAAAATGCTCCTGCAAGTGGTGGATTTGCATTGATGGATGCTACAACAATTGTAACAAGTACAAATGGAAATGCTACAACAGGAACATACGCTTGGTCTGTAGATGGTAAAAAAGCAGAAGATTTATCGAAGGTTGAATCAAGAAGTAATTTTGCGGAGACGGCCTTTTTCTATCCACAAATGGAAACAGATAAAGATGGAACAGTCATCATCAAATTCACAATTCCTGAATCATTAACCAAATGGAAGATGATGGGCTTTGCCCATACCAAAGATTTAAAATTTGGGCAGATTCAAAAAGAATTGCAAACACAAAAAGAGTTAATGGTTGTTCCAAATGCACCTCGCTTTTTCCGCGAAGGAGATAATATGGAGTTTAGCGCAAAAATCACTAACCTTTCCGAAAATGATTTAAATGGAAATGCTCAATTGTATTTGTACGATGCAACAAGCATGAAAGACATAACTGCAACTATCACAAAAGATGGTCAACGTGCATTTACTTCTAAAAAAGGGCAAAGCTCTTTCGTTTCCTGGAACATTTCCATTCCAGAAGGAATTGGCGCAATCACTTATAAGGTAGTAGCAAAAGCTGGTAATTTTAGTGATGGCGAAGAAATGGCTTTACCGGTATTAACCAACAGAATGTTAGTAACCGAAACATTGCCATTACCAATTCGTGGAAACCAATCAAAAACGTTTAGTTTCGAAAAACTAAAAACACAAAGCAATGGCTCCACAACACTTCGTAACCACAAACTAACATTGGAATTTACTTCCAATCCAGCATGGTATGCAGTGCAAGCACTTCCTTACTTAATGGAATATCCATACGAATGTGCTGAACAAACCTTCTCTCGTTTTTATGCGAATAGCATTGCATCGCACATTGCTAATTCATCACCTAAAATAAAAGCAGTATTCGATTCATGGAAAAACACTCCTGATTCAAAAGCCTTGTTATCTAACTTGGAAAAAAATCAGGAACTAAAATCACTGATGTTAGAAGAAACACCTTGGGTGTTGGATGCAAAAGATGAAACGGAACGTAAAAAACGTGTTGCACTCTTGTTTGATTTAAACAAAATGAGCAGTGAATTAGGAAGAGCATTAAAAAAATTAGAAAAAATGCAGACTCCTAATGGTGGATTCCCATGGTTTGAAGGAATGCGTGACGACCGTTACATTACACAACACATTGTAACTGGAATGGGACACTTGGATCATTTAGGTGTTAAGAATGTTCGTTCCGATGCATCGGTTTGGAAAATGACAAAAGATGCAGTGAAATATTTGGACAATCGTATTCGCGAGGATTACGAATGGATTTTAAAATACGACAAAGCGAACTTGGATAAAAATCATTTGAGCTACCAACAAATCCAATATTTATATGCCCGTAGTTATTTTAAAGATATTCCAGTAAGTGCATTTAATCAAAAAGCATTCGACTATTATAAAGGACAATCCAAAAAATATTGGTTGGAAAATAGCCGATACATGCAAGGAATGATTGCACTGGCATTGCATCGTTACGATGAAAAAACAATTCCACAAGACATCATGAAGTCATTGAAAGAAAATGCATTGAACAGTGAAGAAATGGGAATGTATTGGAAAGAAAATTATGCAGGTTACTACTGGTACCAAGCACCAATTGAAGCTCAAGCTTTATTAATTGAAGCTTTTGATGAAGTGTCGAACGATAAAAAAGCGGTAGATGATTTAAAAGTTTGGTTATTAAAATCAAAACAAACACAAGACTGGAAAACAACCAAAGCAACAACAGAGGCTGTTTATGCATTATTATTAAGAGGTACGGATTGGTTATCGACAGAAAGCAATGTTGAAATTACTGTTGGCGATATTAAAGTTGATCCTAAAAAATTAGATGGAGCAAAACAAGAAGCAGGCACAGGCTACTTTAAAACATCGTGGAGCGGTGGCGATATAAAACCATCGATGGGAACAATCACTGTAAACAAAAAAGATGAAGGAGTAAGTTGGGGAGCAATGTATTGGCAATATTTTGAGCAATTAGATAAAATCACACCATCAAAAACACCATTGGTTTTGAAAAAACAATTGTTCTTGCAAAAAAACACAGATGCTGGTCCAGTAATAGAACCTATCTCTGAAAAAACAACATTAAAAGTGGGGGATAAAATTAAAGTTCGAATTGAATTACGTGTGGATAGAGATATGGAATATGTTCAAATGAAAGATATGCGCGCTTCGGGTTTTGAGCCAACCAATGTAATTTCGAGTTACAAGTGGCAAGATGGATTGGGCTATTATGAAAGTACGCGTGATGCTGCAACGAATTTTTTCTTTGATCGTTTACCAAAAGGAACCTATGTTTTTGAATATCCATTAGTAGTTACTCACAACGGGAATTTCTCAAATGGCATTACTTCTATTCAATGCATGTATGCTCCTGAATTTTCGAGTAACTCGGAAGGCATACGTGTGAAGGTGGGGAAATAAAGTATTCTTTTAAAAAATATCAAAACGATTCATCCCAACAGGTGGATCGTTTTTGTTTTATATATTTGAATATGGGAAAGAAATTACTTCTACTACTATTATTAATAGTACCACTTTTTACAATTGGACAAAACAGTCAGGCATGGGATACCATCAAAGCACCAAGTGAATATGACAACATTTATAGTAGAGCACTTTATTCCGATTCTTTGTCGAGCAGCTTTATCATTTTTATTAAAAAGGAAGTCAAAAAGCACAAACACCAATTTCATACCGAACATGTTTACATTTTGGAAGGAGAAGGAGAAATGTTATTGGGCGAAAAACAATTAAAGGTAAAAAGGGGAGATATTCTATTTATTCCAAAAAACACGATTCATTCATTAAAAGTAACATCTAAGGAAGCGGTTAAGGTGCTTTCTATACAATCGCCTTACTTCGATGGAAAGGATCGAATACTTATTGAGTAGCTTGAGTCGAAAATTGTTTTACCCCACTATACATATAATATAGACTAAACATAATAAGGATGTGAGCAATATCGTTCGAGTTAAAATAAGCATGCAAGGAAAGTTTGGTTCCGTGAACAATAACAGTTAAAAAAGAGATTACGATTCCATTTGCAAGAACTGTATATCCAGCATTCTTATTTCTATTCTTATAATGCAGTACCATAATTGGAATAAGTCCAAGTGCATTATCAATTACAACCACCAAAAAGTTGTGAAATATAAAAACAGCAATTGCAAAGACGATAACCTGCATCCGATAACTCAATAACCAAGCTTTTGCATTGTTACTATTTATAAGAATAGAATGATAGGTTCCTTTTTGTGCAAAATAAACCGAGAAAACATTAAGCACCTGCATTGGTAACCAAAGCGACTTATAAGCAATGCCAATATGTTGGTTAAAGAACCCATGAGAAAAAGCGCCAACAAGCGTTCCTAGTCCGAAAAATAAAAAGAAAAGTTTCCAATTTTTTACCGAGGGAGTATTTGCCTTAAGATTTTTTACAAAGACAAAACACAAAATGGAGATCACTACATCTGTAAAAACAGTAGTAGGTTCATAGATTACAAAACCGCCTATATTGATACTTGTTTCAATCATACTGCAAACCTAAACAATAAAATAGTACTTTTGTTGCATGACAAAAATTTTTTATCTAAAACACCACACCTTTCATATAAAAGCAATATTTACTGCTTTAAAGGATATTTTTGAAAAAGCGGAATATGCCGACAAGGCAATTGAAAAAGTAATGCGTGCCAATAAAAAATGGGACGTTCGTGAACGAAGCTTTGTATCAGATGTTACGTATGACATTGTTCGTAACTGGAGATTGTTAGTTGCAGCTTCTGGAGTTGATGAAAAACTGACGGATAAAAATCTGTGGACAATTTTTGGTACCTATTTAATATTTGATGGGTATGATTTACCAGAAAGTAATTATTTCAAAACCTTAAATGCTAAAAAAACTATTTCTCAATTGGAGAAATTTTATAAGATCAGAAAAATAAGAGAATCTGTTCCTGATTGGTTAGATGCTATCGGAGAAAAAGAATTAGGCAAACAGTGGGATAAAGTTCTAAGAGCATTGAATCAACGTCCGAGTATGATATTGAGAGCAAATTCACTTTCTACAACTCCAAAAGATTTGCAAAAGATTTTAGAAGAAGAAGAAAAGATAACAGACACGACACTAATTACATGGTCGCCCGATGCTGTAGAATTAAAATACCCAAGAAATGTTTTCAGAACAGAAGCGTATCACAATGGATTGTTTGAAGTTCAGGATGCAGCATCACAGATGGTAAGTGAGTATTTAAATGTTCAACCGGGAATGCGTGTAATTGATGCATGTGCTGGTGCTGGTGGAAAAACATTGCATCTTGCTGCATTAATGAAAAACAAAGGACGCATTATTGCTTTGGATGTTAAAGACAGAAAATTACAAGAGTTAAAAAAACGCACCACTCGTGCGAATGTAAATATTGTTGAAACAAAAAAAATAGAATCTTCTAAAACAATAAAACGTCTTAAAGGAACTGCTGATCGATTATTATTAGATGTGCCTTGTTCTGGCCTAGGTGTGCTTAGAAGAAACCCTGATAGTAAATGGAAATTGAATTTAGAAGAGATTGAACGCGTTAAAAAAATTCAACGTGAAATATTAACTTCATTTTCTGATATGACAAAAGTTGGTGGCAAGATGGTGTATGCAACATGTAGTATTTTACCAAGCGAAGGAGAAGAACAAGTAAAATGGTTTATAAATGAGTTTGGTGAAAAATGGGAATTTGTTGGAGAAAAACGATATTCACCTGATGTTTATCATGCGGATGGATTTTATATGGCATTATTAGAAAGAAAAAAATAAGTCGATTTTTACCCTTTATGAATTCATAAAAAACAAACTTATAGTTACTACATCGTTCTTTGTTTTATTAATTCAAAATCTATTATCAAAAAACACGAATCGCTAAAACAATTGATAAAACTGTATGTACAAGCTATTCGTTTTTTATTTTTATAATTAATCGTTTACTATAAAAATTATTTTTCCCTTTTTTTATTCTTCAAAATCGATTTTAATATTGAAAACGAAAAACAGGATATTAACAATATGAACATTTCGATGTTAATAAAATAAGTGGCAAATATTTTTTTTGTATTGATAATTTTTCTTACTTCATATCAAATAATTTAATAACCAAAAAAACCATGGCAAAAAAAGCAACAAAAAAAGCAGCTCCAAAAAAAGCAGCTAAGAAAGCAGCTCCAAAAAAAGCAGCTAAAAAAGCAACTAAAAAAGCAGCTCCAAAAAAAGCAGCTAAAAAAGCTACTAAAAAAGCAGCTCCTAAAAAAGCAGCTAAGAAAGCAGCTAAGAAAAAGTAAGAAAAGGGCTCGTAAGAGCCTTTTTTTTTGCCCTTTACTTTCCTACTCTACTTCTGAATCAATCGGAAACACGCCAATACCCGGCCTATCATTCAAAACAATCTTTCCTTCAAAAAAATTTAGTCCTTCAAATAGATTATTCTTAATTAATAATGCTCCATCTAAATCAGCATAATTAGCAAATGGAGATAATTGTGCAGCAGCAGAAATTGCGCACGAAGTTTCACTCATACATCCAATCAATATTTTTAAATTACTATTGATTGCGTTCTTTATCATTTTATTCGCCTCATTCAATCCTGTACATTTCATTAATTTGATATTGATTCCATGAAAACAATCTTTAACTGAATCAATATCTTTTAATCGTTGAACCGTTTCATCGGCATAGAGTGGCAATGGCGAACGCTGGTATAACCAATATGCATCTTCTAAATTTGTTTTTAATAATGGCTGTTCAACCAACACCACATTTTGAGTAGATAGCCATTCAATCATTCTAATCGCTTCTTCTTTATTTTTCCATCCTTGATTTACATCAACTGCAATTGGTTTATCTGTAATACTTCGAATGGTATTAATAATTAATCGATCATCCTCCCCATTCAGTTTTTACTTTAAACATTTTATAGTCGCTCGCTTCGGTTACCTTTAGTTTTAAAACTTCAGGTTCATCTATACCGATTGTAAAAGTTGTAAAAGGTGCCTTTAATTTATCTGCATTAAAACAATTCCAAGTTGGTTGATTTGTAATTTTTCCCACTAAATCGTGCAATGCAATATCAATAGACGCCTTTGCTGCTGTATTATTTTTTGCAATACAATCTATTTCGTTCAACGCCTCATCCATATCAAATGGATAGCTCAACTTTTCAAGAATCGGTTTTGCTTTTTCAAGAAACTTAATCACTGTTTCGTGGACTCTCCCAAATATGGTGGCATACTTGCTTCGCCATATCCTACAAATTCTTCGTAAACTATTTTTACAATCACAACCTGTGTGGAAGAACGAACCCCATGAGCAATTTTAAATGGATGCTTAAATTGTAATGTGAATGGTTGAAAACTCAGTTTCATTTGTAAAAATTTGTTCATAAATATAGATACAATTTGCTCTATATTATATATATATCCTATATTTGCTTTACTAAACAAAATAACAATTAATCAATGAAAAAGGTACTTTTATTATTAGCTGCTCCTGCAGTATTATTTTTTGCAAGTTGTGGTGGTTCTAAAGAAGAAGAAACTGCCGCTTCAATTCCGGGAATGATGGAAACAAGCATTACTATTAATGGAAATGCTATTAGTTTAATGGTTCCAGATTCAACAAAAGGGAAATTAGAAGTAGTAGAACAATCATGGGGCGCTACAGAAATTAAAGTAGGAAAAGAATTCCAACTATCAATAGAAGAAGGTGAAGGAGATGTTGCTTTAATGAAAAGTGACATTGCTGGAAACGATGTAAATAAATTTAAACGCTATGTTTCTGATGAACCAACATTATTGGTTTGGGAATCAGAAATTACGGCTCCAGAATTTCATTTTTATGCAGTTGTAAAGCCAGGAGCAGTTTCTTATGTAATACAAGATATCAAAGAAGAGCAATTTTCTGAAAAATCTGCTCAAACAATGGTTGAAGCAGCTAAATCATTAAAAGCGAAAGAAGCAGCTAAGCCAAATTCATAATTCAACTCACACTTTAAAAGGCATCAATTTTATATTGGTGCTTTTTTTGTTCCAATAAATCAAACTCATGAACTTACAACAAATCACACCACTTATCGAAAAAAGTCTTGAAGGCTTAAAACTAGATGTAGCAACTTGCCGTGGTGCAAACCCGGGACAATGGTCATTCAAACAAAAAGATGCTAGTGTTTGGATTGACGTATTTAACTTTCCTGCAAATCCCGACAAATATTATTTTCAGGTAATGAGTCCACTTTGTGCTGTACCAGATAAAAACACGGAAGCCTTTTTTCAAGATTTATTAGAAATAAATTACAAAATGTATGGGTCTTGGATGTGTAAAAAAGAAAACTGGCTATATATTTTAAGCTTGAGAGAAGCGGTAGGTTTGGATCAATCCGAAATTGATGCAACATTGGATCGCGTTGGATTTTATAGTTCTGACTATTATAGTAAATTAAGTTTTAAATACGAAGGATGCTGGTTACCTAAACCGCCAGTGAATAATTCAGGAAGCGGTGCTCCACCAAGTGGTGTGTAAAATAAAAAAAAGTCCTCATCAGTGATGAGGACTTTTTTTTATTTCAATAAATCGAATGCTTCTTTGCTTAATGCTTCACGGTGATTTGGATGAGCAATGCCAATTAATAGTTTAGCTCGTTCCTCTAGTGTTTTTCCATATAAATTTACTGCTCCAAATTCCGTTACTACATAGTGAACGTGTGCACGTGTTGTAACAACTCCAGCTCCAGGCTTTAATACTGCTGAAATTTTAGATGCGCCATTTTTTGTTGTGGACGACAATGCAATAATCGGTTTCCCTCCTTCTGAAAGCGAAGCTCCACGAATAAAATCCATTTGTCCACCTACTCCCGAAAATATTTTACTGCCAATGGAATCGGCACACACTTGTCCTGTTAAATCAATTTCAATAGCACTATTAATCGCAGTTACTTTCGGATTTCTTCGAATTACATCCGTATTATTCACGTAAGCAAAATCCAACATCTTTACTATTGGATTATCATTTATAAAGTCATAAAGCTTTTTTGTTCCTACTACAAATGAGCCAACAATCATTCCTGGGTATTTTACTTTGTTTTGTCCATTGATAACTCCACTTTCAACCAATGGAAGTATTCCATCCGAAAACATTTCGGAATGAATTCCTAAATTTTTATGATTCCCCAAACATGCCAATACTGCATTTGGTATTGCACCAATACCCATTTGAAGTGTTGCCCCATCTTCTACTAATTCGGCAATGTTTTTACCAATTGCTTTTTCTACTTCCGTTAAATCATGGCTTTGTGTTTCTGGCAAAGGTTCATCGTACTCTACCATAAAATCAATATCATTTATATGAATCAATCCATCGCCATGTGTTCGTGGAACAAATTTATTGACTTGAGCAATTACAATTTTTGCAGATTGTTGAGCAGCGGATGAAATATCGATTGATGTCCCTAAAGAACAATAACCATGTTCATCTGGTAATGAAACCGAAATCAATGCAACATCAATAGGAATTATCCCTTTTCGAAATAAAGAAGGGGCTTCACTCAAAAACATGGGGATGTAGCTCCCTCTTCCATGCTGAACTGCTTCACGAACATTATCGCCAACAAAAAATGCTTTTATTTTAAATGAATCGACACATTCAGGAGCTGCATAAGCAGCATCGCCTTCGGTATGCATCGAATAAATACTTACATTTTTCAATTCACATGCTCTTTTGGAGAGTTCTTTTACCAATAATAGAGGCGTTGCTGCAGCAGAATGTATAAATACATTGTCATTCGACTTAACAACTTTTAATGCTTCACTAGCAGTAGTAATCATTCTTTATTTTTTTGCTAAGTTAACTGATTCACAGATAAAATCAATTAGTACCTTTACAAAAATGAAAGCGATTTTAGCATTATATAAAGAATCCTTCTCTGCTATTCAACGAAACATTTGGGTGCTTTCTATTGCTATGTTCATTAATAGAAGTGGATCCATGGTATTGCTTTTTACTTCACTTTACCTTACCAAAGAATTACATTTTACAATAGCTGAAGCCGGTTTAGCATTGAGCTTTTATGGAATTGGAAGTGTATTAGGATCCTATGCCGGTGGGTGGCTAACCGACCGTTATCACTTTTACAACATTATGTTTTACTCACTCATTTCGAGTGGCTTCATTTTATTGCTTCTATTAGCTGCTAAAACACCTATTTTTATTTCATCCGTAATTTTTATCTATGCATTTGCGGCTGATATTTTTCGCCCAGCAAATTCAAAAGCAATTGCTGCATATAGTTCGCCCGAAAACAGAACGCGTTCCGTATCCTTGGTTCGATTAGCGGTGAATTTGGGCTTTTCGGTTGGTCCTGCAGTTGGAGGATTTATTGCTTTGTACTTGGGCTATAAATTACTTTTTGTAATTGATGCAATTACTTCGGTAGCAGCGGCAGGATTATTATTCATGTATTTGCCAAAAAAAGAATTAGAACAATCAAAAGTAACAAGTGCCGAAATAAAAGATAGCAGCCCATCGGCCTATCGAGATATTCCTTATTTAGTATTTATACTTTTAGTTGCTCTATATGGCGTTTGCTTCTTTCAGCTTTTTGCAAGTATTCCACAATACTTTGATACCGTTTGTAATTATAGTGAAGACACCATTGGATTACTTTTAGGACTAAACGGACTGCTTGTAGTATTAATTGAAATGCCCTTGGTAACGTATCTCGAAAAAGAAAAAAAGTTATTTAGGTATATCATTATTGGTGTTTTGTGTTTGCCTGTTTCCTTTGCAATATTAAAATTTGGTGAAGGGATGTTATTGCCTGCTATAGCATACACCGTTATTATTACTCTCTCCGAAATTTATGCAATGCCATTTATGATGAACTACTCGTTATCGCGTCCAAAAAAGGAACGACAAGGACAATACTCGGCTTTGTATTCTATCGCTTATGGTGTTTCTAATATTGTTGCACCGGTATTGGGGTTAGGCCTAGCTAACCGATATGGATTTAACACAATGTTCTATGTGTTGATTGGACTAAGCATCCTTGCTGCAATCGGTTTTATTCTATTAAGTAAAAAGAAAAAACCTAACATTCTGTGAAGCGTTTTTAAATACTATAATGGATATTAAGAAACTAATTTTTTCTCTTGACGCTTACGTTCCGTTTCATCTAAGATTACTTTACGCATACGCAATGATGTTGGAGTAACCTCAACATACTCATCCATTTGAATGTATTCCATTGCTTCTTCTAAAGAGAAATTGATTTTTGGTGCGATACGCATTTTATCATCTGTACCAGATGCACGCATGTTTGTTAATTTTTTCTCTTTTGTGATGTTCACAACGATATCGTCCTGACGATTGTTTTCACCGATAACTTGTCCAGTATAAATTGCTTCACCTGGCTCAACAAAAAATTTCCCTCTATCTTGTAATTTATCGATTGAGTAAGCAATTGCAGTTCCCATTTCACCTGAAATTAAAACACCATTGTTACGGCTAGGAATAACACCTTTCCAAGGCTCGAATGCTTTGAAACGATGCGCCATAATAGCTTCACCAGCTGTTGCTGTTAAGATATTATTACGTAAACCGATAATACCACGTGAAGGAATTTCAAATTCTAAATGTTGTAAATCACCTTTTGGTTCCATCAACAACATATCTCCTTTACGTTGACTCACATATTCAATTACTTTACCAGCACTTTCTTCAGGAACATCTACTGTTAAATATTCGATAGGCTCACATTTAACACCATCAATTTCTTTGATGATAACTTGTGGCTGTCCAACTTGCAACTCATACCCTTCACGTCTCATTGTTTCAATTAAAACAGATAAGTGAAGAATACCACGACCAAACACTAAGTATGAATCAGCAGAGTTTGTTTCTTCAACACGTAATGCAAGATTCTTTTCTAATTCTTTAAATAAACGATCACGTAAATGGCGAGAAGTAACAAATTTTCCTTCTTTACCAAAGAATGGTGAATTGTTGATGCAAAACAACATGTTCATTGTTGGTTCATCAATAGCAATTGGTGTTAATCCTTCTGGATTTTCAAAATCTGCAATTGTATCTCCAATTTCAAAACCATCGATACCAGTAATTGCAACAATTTCTCCTGATTTAATTGTTTCAGTAGTTTTTGCTTTCCCTAAACCTTCAAATATGAAAAGTTCTTTGATACGTGATTTAACAATTGAACCATCTCTTTTTACTAAAGATACTGGCATGTTTTCTTTTACTGAACCACGGTGAACACGACCTACAGCAATACGACCAACAAAAGAAGAATAATCCAATGATGTAATTTGCATTTGCAATGTTCCTTCTAAGCTAGGTGCTTCTGGGAAGAAATCAATGATTGTATCCAATAAGTAAGTAATATCTTGAGTTGGATTTTTCCAATCTGGACCCATCCAACCTTGTTTAGATGAACCATAAACTGTTTTAAAGTTTAATTGTTCTTCTGTTGCATCTAAATTGAAAAACAAATCAAATACTTGATCATGTACTTCATCAGGACGACAGTTTGGTTTATCTACTTTATTGATAACTAGTACTACACGCTTCCCTTGTGCCAATGCTTTTTGAGTAACAAAACGCGTTTGAGGCATTGCACCTTCAAATGCATCCACCAAAAGCACAACACCATCAGCCATGTTTAATACACGTTCAACTTCGCCTCCAAAGTCAGCATGGCCTGGAGTATCAATAATATTAATTTTTGTTCCTTTATAACGTACAGATACGTTTTTTGCCAAAATGGTAATCCCACGTTCGCGTTCCAAGTCATTGTTATCAAGGATTAACTCACCTGATTCTTGGTTTTCACGAAATAATTTACCTGTGTGTAAAATTTTGTCAACCAAAGTTGTTTTCCCGTGATCGACATGGGCAATAATGGCAATGTTTCTAATGTTTTGCATTTTTATTTTTAAGTTAAAAGTCAATTGTTAGCGACATAAAGTCCTTAGCACTTGACCAAAGTTATTTTAAGAGGGTGCAAAAGTAGTAATTTTATCCCAAATTGTTGCTATAGAGCCATCTATATTTAATTGGGAGCAAAATAAGCCTCCATTTGGCTGATTTTACTTGGATTTAGGCTTGCGCTTGGCTTCTTTCGCCTTTTTAGCCGCTTCTTTTTCGGCTAGCTTTTTTTGTTGCGCTTCTTTTTTGAGTTGAGCCTTCGTTTTGGTGTATTGAATAAATCTAAAACCAAGATACAAACCGTAATTATACTGCAACTGTTGTGTCTTTAAATTTTTTATCCGCGATTGACTCGCATCTGCATTTGCAAATAAGCCACCAAAAAACACTTTTCCATTATATCCAATGCTTGATTTTCCTCTTCCAATAAGTGGAAAGCCCATTTTATAAAACTTCCCCTAAGGATAACTATAGGTTTGTGTTTGAAATCCGACACCAACAAGAACCGCTGTAGAGAAATAAAAATTATTTTTAGTTAAATTAAATCCATAACCACCTTGTACATAAAATGCATAATTCCGATTTCGTTGTAAATTGGAAATGTCTCCATAATAAATACGAACCGAATCGGGAATCAAGTTCAAGTCGGTACTCTTTAGCTCACTAAATTTAGGTGCAAGAATTAACATAGCAGAACCTGCACTTTTTTTCTGCAATTGTGTTTGATTAAATGCCGCATTATAAGAGAATTTTTTTCCATTAAAAACAAAAACCGCATTTGCGCCCCATTGGTATGCACGAATATTGGTATTGTAATTTTTCAATAAAATATTATCCCCTTTGTAGTGAAAGTAAAAGCGACTATAATCCTGGTAATAAGCTTCAAACCCGAATTTTGTTCCATACATATTTATTGCAAAACCTTTAAATCCAGCCTTCACTCTACCTGTTGTATCTAAATAATCATTCGTGAATTTAAACAAATAGGTAAAACCAATTCCTTTAATGTTGACAGAGACTCCAGTTGTAGGTGGAATATGAGGAGAGTAAAATAGTTTTGCATCATTTAATTGCTCCGTTGTAAAATTCCCTGTATTTCTAGGAGTAAGTGTATACAAAAAACCATTGTTTGTTAAAAAAGTTTTTAAGGCAAAAATATTTTTAAATTTTTGAACATATGCAGTATCAGGATCTGTTCCTGCTTTTGAAAACAAAACAAATAAAATGAATACAAATGAAATGACTCTTCTTTTCATGGTAGTCAAAAATAAATAAAATGAAATTAATTACTCCATTTATTTTTAGTTAATCGTATTAAAATTCAATTTCGCCTTCGTACGTTATTGAAATTTTTTTATTCTATCTTTATTCTTTCAAATAGAATTTTATGACAAAAAAATATTTCCCAATTACTTTTTTAATGCTGGTATTTTTATGCATCTCCTTACAAGGATTTTCACAAAATACAATTGGCTTAATACAACAAGGCAATGGACTAGAACAATCGGGGTACATTTTATTTGCTCCTATTGCTTATAATAAAACCTATCTCATTGATAAGTGTGGTCTTTTGGTGCATTCTTGGGATAGCAATTACAAGCCAGGATTATCTGCCTATTTATTGCCAGACGGAAACCTTTTAAGGTCTGGTAATACACAGAATAGTTCCTTTAATTATGGTGGAAGTGGCGGAATTATTGAAAAAATTGATTGGAATGGAAATGTTATCTGGTCATATTTAATATCGACAGATTCATTACTACAACATCATGATATTTATCCTATGCCAAATGGTAATGTATTAGCACTAGTCTGGCAAAAAAAAACAGTAATTCAAGTATTGCAAGAAGGAAGAGATTCGTTGACTATAACCGATCATTTCTTAAATGAAAAAATTATCGAAATACAACCTGTTGGTTTAGATTCTGCTGTAATTGTATGGGAATGGAATCTTTGGGACCATTTTATTCAAGATTATGATTCAACGAAAGAAAATTATGGTTCTGTGATTGACCATCCTGAATTATTTAATATTAATCATCAAATAGATGTTGTAAATAATCCTGATTGGCTTCATTTAAATTCTGTTTTTTACAGTCCAGCATTAAACCAAATCATCGTTAGCTCGAGAACGAACAATGAATTCTATATTTTAGATCATAGTACTTCAACATTGAAGCGGCATCTCATGCAGGAGGAGTTAGAGGAAAAGGAGGAGATATATTGTACAGATGGGGGAATCCTGAAGTATACAATAGAGGTAGTATTATTGATCGCAAATTATTTGGTCAACATTCTGTAAGTTGGATACCAGATGGATTAAAAGATGGCGGAAAAATTATGGTATTTAATAATGGGGCAAATAGACCAGGAGGTAATTATTCAAGTGTTGAGATTATTGAGCCACCGATTGATTCAACAGGCAGCTACCCAATAGCAGATAGCCTTGCATTTTTACCGGTTTCGCAATCTTGGAGCTATGCACCAACTGTGTCCATTTTCTCTGCTAACATCTCTGGATCACAACGATTAAGTAATGGAAATACACTCATTACGTATGGTGTGAGTGGTCGATTTATTGAAATAGACTCTTTAAAAAACAAAGTTTGGGAATATAAAAATCCTGTTAATGGAAATGGACCAGCAAGTCAAGGTTCTGGAATTTTTATTAATTCCGTTTTTAGAGCAATTCATTATGATTCGGATTATAGTGGACTTCAAAATCACCCATTAACTCCTGGATTACCTATAGAGTTAAATCCTTCAGCAAGTACCTGTTCAACAAGTATTGGGATAGAGGATGTTTCAATGAGTGCAAACGAAATTAAATTTGCCCCCAATCCTAACATTGGAATTATCACTGTTCATTTGAATGAACCAGCAATCGTATCAATTACGAATGTTATTGGACAAGAGATAAAGCAATTAGAAGTGCTATTGGGAAGCAATACCATAGAATTTGAAAATATGAAATCGGGTATTTACTTTTTAAAATTTCAATTCAAAAATGGCAAACAAAAAATAGTTAAAACGATTAAAAACTAGAATCTAATTATTAATCTAAAATCATTTCTTTAGATAGTTACTTATGATTCTTCTTTTATTTTCATTGTTCATATATACTTTTATTGCTTGAACCTTTGAGGTTACATGCAATTTTTTATAAATATTACTGATATGATTCCGAATTGTGTTAGGACTAATATTCATATTTGATAGCTATTTCTTTGTACTCAAGTCCATCAACAAGTAATGAAAGTACTTGGTGCTCTCTTTCAGTAAGATTATAATCATGAATTTGGAATGAGCTTTCTTCAGTAAAACTTGATTTTGAATTCATTAACAAATTCAAAGCTTTTCTGGCAATGCTGGGCGACATGGGCGCACCTTCATCGTTCAATAAATTAACAATGGCTTCTTTTATTTTTTCGATGGGCTCATCTTTCAAAAGATAACCGTCAGCACCCGCCTTTATAGCAGAAAATATCTTTTCATCCTCATCAAAAATGGTTAACATTAAATATTTAGAATTTGGATACCGAGTCTTTGCCTTTCGAAACCGCTTCAATACCACTCATAACAGGCATGTCAATATCCATTAAAACTACATCTGGCTCAATTACCTTACGAGCCTCCATCATTTTTTCTAAAAAATCTTGTCCATTTTCGGCAGTAAAAAGCACTTCGTAATTTTCGAATGCATTTAATTTTTCCATTAGTGCATTTCGTAAACTTTTTTTATCATCAACAATAGCAATGTACGTCATATCTTTTCGTTTAGTCATGACAAAAGTGATTTTAAAAAATGAATGAAAAAATAGTGCATCTATACTATGAGCTTATATGTTACTCCACTTCCTTTGGCTGAATTCATTTCTACTGCAATGCCAGTTTCTTCGGCTCTCTTCTTTATATTCGTTAAACCATAACCTTCATTTTCGCTGTCAAGTTCAAATCCTTTTCCATTATCCGAAATTGTTACAGAAATTTTATCGGTAGATTCTATACTAATCGTAACTAAACTCGCTTCAGCATGCTTAAATACATTATTAATTATTTCCTGACAAATACGGAATAAATTTAAACCAACGAGTGAATTCAACATTATTGCATTTTCAATCTTCTCATGAAATTTTACTTCAACAGTAGAATGCCTAAAAATAGTACGTGCATAAACTTTTAATTTATCCGAAAAATCCTGAACAGGAATGTTTTCATCATTGATTGCCCAAATGGTTTCTCTTAAATTACTTATCACCTGACGAACTGAATCATTGATACTTTTTGAAATTTCTTCTTGTTTTTTAATATCCTGACTGGTAATTCCATCAAGCGAATACAGTACATACGAAAGCTGTCCACCAACATTATCGTGCAAATCTCTGGAGATACGTTCCTTTTCTTTTTGAAGTTTTTGAGTGTTAAGTAGCTCTTCCTGTTTCTTCTTAAGATTAATAACATTAACTCTCCAAAAAACAAGCAGTATAATAAGTAATATAGAAATAATCAATAGAATGATTGTTCTGTTTCTAGTATTAATCTTAGCCTGTTTAAGCAAATTTTCTTGTTGTAAAATTTTATTTAAATTTTCTTTTTTTTCTGTTTCATACTTAATTTGATAGGAAGCTACTCTATCGGCCACATCCAAACCAAAAATTGAATCCTTCAATCTTATTAAACGGGATAATGCTTTTTGAGCTTCCGGATCAATTAATAATTGTTCTGAGATTAGTGTTAGTATATATTTTTGCCCTTCTAAATTTTTAGATTTTTCATATCCGGCAAGTAGTTCATTGTAAATTTTAAAAGCTTTTTGTCGTTCATTGATCTGACTATAAAATATTCCTTGCTTAATTTTCGAGAAATTTAATGCAGATTCGTCTCCGGATTTTTGCGCATAAAAAACTGCACTATCTATACTTTTTTGTGTTTCAATTTTATTATAATGGTGGTTTATCTGGATATCAGAAATCACAGAAAAAACTCTTGACAGCCCTACATAATTTTTCGTTTTCTTAAAAACTTCTTTTGCTTTATTTAAAAAATAAAAAGACGAATCTAGTTGAGCCAACTCCGAATAAATAGCTCCCATATTATAATATGTTTTAGAAGCAATGGAATCTATATAACATTCGTTAGATAAAAACTCAACATTTCGAAAATAAAAAATAGCCTTTCCCCTTTGTCCTAAAGCATAATGGACTTTCCCAATTTGAAGATTGGCAATACAAATTTGCTCACATTTTTGATCTTTTTCTGCAAGAGATAGTGCATTTAATCCCTTTTCTATAGCTTCAGGATATTTCCCTTCCGACCACAGCTTGTTTAGCTGTAAAATAGCACTTTCAAATGTATTGTTTTGAGAAAACAACGGAAATGTTAATGAATTTAGGAAAAGGAAAAGCCTTAAAATCTGTAATTTATTAAACTTTATAATCCGATGCATATTAATCAAAAGTATCCAATTCTTGTAAACTAAACAAGTCAACTAGTACAAATGCACTATTTCATAATACATTAAATTGGAAGAAGTTTGCCTTATCAACAAAAACACATATTATGAAAAATAAAATTTTATTATTCGTTGCTTTATCGTTGTTTTCGATAAAGGTATTTTCAGACAGTAATGAAGATCTGTTTGAGGCATGCAAACAAGGGAATCTGGAAAAAGTTAAAAAAGCCTTATCAAAAGGAGCTGATGTAAATGCGGTAGATGCTGAAGGGCATACTCCTATTGGTCATTCTTTCTTTTGGCCAGAAATTGTTGGGCATCTGCTAGACAATGGAGCTGACGCATCTGTAAGCGTTGTAATGCTAAACTCCTGCACCTTCTATTGTGAAGAAACATTTAAAGTATTAATGGCGAAAGGCGTTGATCCGCAGAAATCAATAAAAGTAGGCGGAGGGAAAGTAACGGTTTTCAATAAACTATTAGATGATGAAAAAGCAAAAGGGGAAACAGCAGATAAAGATAAGATCAAATACTACGAAAAAATGATCAAAAGCGCGGGAAAGAATATTCCTACAACATTTACAGTTTATCCTTTTTTTGCTGCTATCGGTTCAAGTAACAAAGTGATAATTGATGAGCTCGTAAAAAATAAGGCAAACTTTAAATTCGTGGGAGAAGATGGCATGTCATCCATAGGAAAGTTTGTTCAATCTGTCCGCACAGCTGATGTATACCTGTCATACATTGCATCAACTGCTACCGCTTTAGAAAGCAGAGGATACAATGTGCCTGATTGGTTTAGAAACATTGACCAAAGTAAATATTACACCCCGGCTGAAGTATTAAACATCCTGTCAGAGCAAGGAGTCGACATCCATCAAAAAGTAAAAACAGCACATGGCGACAAATCGCCTTTGTTAGCAGCCATGGGATACAAAGGAAATTCCGGTTCAGATCCAAATGCGATCATTGCATTGATAAAAAAAGGGGCTAATGTAAATGAGGAAGACGATAAATGGGGAGCTGTTGTCAATTTAGGAATACGAAAAGGGAACTTATCGATCGTAAAAGCTTTAGTGGAAAACGGGGCCAACGTAAATATTGAATCGAAAGAGTACGATGATAAAGCCGGTCAATATTCAAAAGGATTTACTCCACTAACCATAGCGGCAATGGTTGACAAATTAGATATTGTAAAATACTTACTAGCATCTGGGGCTAAACCTGCTGAAGGCGTTTATGGATTCTCCGGAAACATTAAAACCGGATGTGCAACAGATGTAAAAAATAAAACCGCTATTTTTTTCGCGATCGAAAATGGGAATTTAGAAATGGTTAAAACACTTGTTGAATCCACAACATTCAATTGGGGAGAAAAAACATATGAAACCAAGCAGCTAACCTTGTCAAACACTCACAATACGACTAAAATAACAACTTGTTTTAACGATGGCTCCTATACACCATCACAGTATGCTAAGGAAGTAGGAGTAAAAGAAATTATGAATTATTTAAAATCTAAAAATTTATAGTCATGAAAAAACAATTACTAAAATCAATAATACTAGCAACTAGTATTACCAGTGCGATAAATGCACAACAAGCCTACTACCCATTTAACGGGAACGCAAATGATGCTTCCGGAAATAATCACCATGGTGTAGTTACTAACGCAACATTAACTAATGACCGCAACTCCAATGCAAATAGTGCATACACCTTCAATGGAACAAATGCTTACATTGAAATAACAGACACGACTGCTTTCAACATGGGTCAAAATAGTTTCTCATTAAGCTATTGGTTTAAAACGAATAGCACTCAAAGCTATATGTTCGCGTTTTCCACCGGGGTGCAGGCTTTTTCGAGCGGAATTTCATCCGTTGTTAATTATAACTCTAATGGAGATGTTATTTTAGCTGTAGGGGCATCCGGTTCCTTCAACAATACAAACTCAATAATTATTGGGACAGCAAGTTCGTTTAATGACGGAAATTGGCATCATTATGTTGGAATAGTCGATAAAACAAATAATCGAGCAAAAATATATATCGATAATATTTTACAAACACTAGTTCAGATAAATGCTTTTGGACAAACGGGTGGAACACTTGTAAACAGTGATAAAGAATTAGATATTACCGGAGTCAATTTCTCAACAAAACCATCACACTTAGCTTTCATTGGTAAAAGCGGAAATCAATTCGTTAATCAATCCTACAATGGAGATATTGATGATATAGGATTTTACGCATCCGCTATTTCTGCGTCTGATGTAACAACACTATTTAATGGAGGGACATTAGGTATAAATGTAATTAATTCAACTTTTAATATAAACCTATATCCAAACCCTGCAACTGATAAACTTTTCGTTAATTACGAATTAAAAGGCGGCCACCAAATAAATATATTGGATGTAACAGGGAGAGTTGTGTATTCTGCTATGTATGAGGATAATTTTTCGGAAATAGATATAAGTAATCTTTTTGCAGGAATCTATTTTATTCGAATAACAAACGAGGATAATCAATCCTCGATCAAGAAATTCATCAAAAAATAAATAAAAAGCCCAGTCTATTGACGGGGCTTTTTTTACTCCTTATCCATCTCTTTCAATTCGGGCACTAAACTTATAATTTTAGAAATTATAAATGCCATGAACATTGTTCCTACAAAACCCTGAAAAGCTGTTATAAATCGAATATTCCCGGTTGGTGATAAGTCGCCATACCCGATAGTAAGCTGTGTAATGGTGCTAAAATAATAGGAATCTGTCCAGGTGCTAAATCCTTTTAAAGCTTCGTGATTACTTAAATAGAAAAAACCAAAAATCAAAATTAACTCAAAATAATTCCATATAATTAACAATATTGCTCTTGTATATTTTGTTATTCTATTGAAACCTTCTGTTCGAATGCTATCGAATAAAATCATGTTCACATTTACTTGAATGATGTCAATCAATCGCAATGCAAGAACAATGGATATTACATATTTGAACCAAGTAACATGCAAATAGTTTTCATAGATGAAAGGCATTAAAATTTCAATGGCCATATAGGAGAGAATCACCTTCTCCATGAATATCGCTCGTTTTTTAGCAATTTCTTTGCGCTCTAAAGTGCTCTTCCCTTTTAATTCTTTGTAGTAATAATCGGTTTTATTTCCATAAAATAATTGGAAAGGCAAAAATTGTAAAAGTCGAAAAAAGAACATAATCGATGGCGTAAGGATTCCGTATTCCTCCGAATTCCATTTCAATTCTTTCTTTAAGCGATCTTTTAATTTCATGAAGGGCTAAGTTAAACAATTGTTTGAAAAAAGAAATTGATATTTATCATTAGCAGATATGAAACAAAAACCTTCTTGCAAATACCGAAGGTTTTTGAGTTTTCGATTGGATTCTAACTACACCCAGAATCGCTTGGAAAATTGAAGATAAAGATCTTTGCAGCCTTTCTTCACAATTAAATAAACTAACTATACCATTTCTCAAGAATGCATTATCTTTATTGTTATTTTTAAATTCAAAATTTATCACAAAATGCAGAAGAAGTTATACATATTTATCATATTTATTCTTATCAATATAGTGTTAAAAGCCCAGTTGAATTGTCGGGAAATGAGTTTTAGTAAACAAGGAAATATATATAAGGAAAAATTAGAAACTATAAAATCCATATATGCAATTGATAAACCATTAATAAAACCAAGGTTAAGAAATAATGGTATAGCATTTACCTGTGTGGGGCTTGTCACATGTATAACAGGATTTGCATTAGTTGCAAATGCGGGCACAGCATCTTATTCTTATTCGAATACCAATGGGAATGTGGTTGAAGAAGGATCTCCAAAAGGCGGTTTAGGAGGCATCATGATTGGAGCTGGTGCATTGTCCTCAACTGGAGGAATTATAATGTGGGTATTGGGAGAGAAAAAAATCTCAAGGGAAAAAAGGCGAGCTACGGTAAGTTTATCCTTTACTTCTGTTCATTTTTCATATTTTTTATAACCCTATGATCTCTCTTATAAGAAAAACAACTATTTTTTTTCTGCTGTTTTTTTCTGGTTCGCTTTTTTCTCAAAAAATTGCAGCTTTTGTTAGATTTGATAATTCCGACAAATGGAATGTAATTGATGACAAAGGGAAACTTTTGTTCCAAACAGGGTTCGACTACATTGATACGAAAACTGTGTCCATTGCAGTAACCTCCATTCAAAACAAAACAATAATTGGTTTGCCAAAATACGGTTTGTTTCCATTTAAAGATAAGCTGCACTGGGGTTATATGAATGCATTAGGCATGATTGAGATAAAACCACAGTTTGACTGGGCCTACCCTTTTAATGATAGTGTTGGACTTATTATTACGGGAGATTTTTTTCAGTATATTAATTTGAAAGGGGAATTAATTTCGGAAAAAAATTTTTCTGAAGCAAAAAAATTTTCCGGTGGTTTCGGTTTAGTGAAATATAAAAGGAAGTGGAATTTTATTAATAAAAATGGAAAATTCATTTCTGAAATAGGATTTGAAGATGCTTATTCTTTTAAAAATTCGTTCGCGCTTGTTAAAGTTGACGGTAAATTTGGGATTATAAATTCCAAAGGAGAATGGCAGATAGGTGCTCAGTATGATAATCTGAAAAATTTTAGTCAGGGCATTGCAGCTTATAAAAAAGACAGGAATTGGGGTTTTATTGATTTAAATAATAAAATAATTATTGATGCCAGATACGAAAATGCCGATAACTTTAGTGAGGGGTTAGCAGGAGTCAAAATAGGAAATAAATGGGGATATGTTGATAGTACCGGACTTTTAAAAATTGCTCCTGCTTTTTCGGATATAACTGAATTTTCAGAAGGCGTTGCAGTAGTTAAAAATGATGGATTTTGGGGGGCAATTGACAAAACTGGTAAAAATATTATTTCATGTCGTTACGATGAAGTCAGTAAATGTGAGAATGGCATTATCCGTTTTAAAGATCCCCAAGGTTGGGGTTTTATGAAGAAGGATGAGAATATTAAACAACTTCAGTATCAACGTTTGGGAATTTTTGTTGATGATCTTGCCTTTGTTGAATTGAATGACAGATATGGCTATATTAATACAAATGGTAAAATAATAATCGAGCTAAAATTTGATTATGCTGAAAATTTTAAAAACGGATATGCCCGGGTTAAAGTTGATGGAAAATGGAAATACATTGATAAAAATGGGAATTTTATTGATATGCCAGCCCTAAAAAATGCTGAAGATTTTTTCACTCTTGATTAAGGTAAATGAATTGCCACTATAAAATGACATTTTTGTTATCCTTTCTACCACCTAAATCAAAAAAAAACATTTGATTGGTGATGCTGACAATTTCGAGGTCCGAGCGATTTAATTTGATTGATCTACTTTGGCAAGCCTAAAGTCAAAAAATAAAATGGCAACTAACGTTGCAATCATATTTACTGATTCAAAACTAATTCAGATTTGTGTCTTAAATTTAAATCAAAAAGCGACTTGCCCAAATGGACAAACCGCTTTTTTTCATTCTTTAAGAGGTCTCGAGCGGATTCGAACCGCTGTAGAAGCTTTTGCAGAGCTCTGCCTAGCCACTCGGCCACAAGACCCTTTTTATGTTGAACTTTTGTGGCTCTGTCTATCCGCCTTAGGCGGACACAAGAGCCTCTTAATTCGTTACAAAAGTAACACTTTTAAGTTATACTGCAATTATTTTTTATCTCTATCTGCAAATTCCTTTAAACAGGTAGGACACAAACAGTTATCGTACTGTTGCTTTATTTCGTTCAAGGTATTTATGCTCAGAAAAAGCTCCTCACACCAACAACCCATTGACTCATTTTGACATTCAAAAGACCGACTGCATTTTGAGCAAATTTTAATCGACATGTTATCCAGCAATTACAATGCTAACCTTTTCCACATTCCCATTCATGGGTGGATTGTGCTTTGTTACTTTCACTTCCAACTTGTGCAATGTATTAAATTCACTTTTCAATTCATCTACAATTCGTTGTCCAACTTGTTCAATTAATTTTGAACGGATTGCCATTTGTTTCTTTACAATATCATATACTGTAACGTAATCTATTGTCTTCGTTAAATCATCTGTCTTGGCCGCTTCCGAAAAATCGGTTTCCATCCACACATCGACAGTATAGTGTGTTCCAATTTTAGCTTCTTCTTCCAAACAACCATGGTAAGCAAATACCTTTATTCCTTCTACAATTATTTTATGCATGTTCTAAATAATTAAAAATCCATTCCTTCTGAACTTTCACCACTTCTGTTTTGTTTGCCCGAATTTTTTCGTTTGAATAAAGACGCATCTGGCTTACCAAACATCCAAGTAACAGAGAACTTTAAAAACCTTGATTCTCTTCTACGCGATAAATCTTGAATGTAATCGGGTGTATCGTAATGTGTTCCTCTTCGTTTGGTATTGAACACATCATTTAAACTTAAGTTAAATGTTAAGCGTTGCTTGAAACTCTTGTTCAATGATAAATCCATGTAATACATTTCAAGTGTACTGCCTTGCGCCAAAGGCTTTGGAGCATCATAACCACCATTTACTTGAAACGTAATATCAAGAGGGAATTTGTATGCAAGAGTCATTTTACTTTCCCAACTGTAACCATCATTTTGTAATGTAGCACCTGTTCCTGTTGAGTATTTAATATTTAAATAATACGTTGTAATATTAGCTGTAATGTTCAAGTTTTTTAGCAATGTAAGTTTCATTGTGTTTTCCCATCCATATGAAAAACTATTATCTCCATTCATGAATGTATTCACTAACACGGTAGGATCTGCAGCGCTTGGATACGCAACATTTGTAATTACGCCTTCTGTATATTTTCCATATACTGAAGTTAAATAATTTAAATTTTTCTTTACAAAATTATAATTCATTTCGGCCATGTTCACAAACTCTGGAGCTAATGAAGGATTACCGATACGATAATTGTATCGATCAGCAAACATTACAAATGGCATCAACTGAAAAATTGGGCGATTTATTTTGCGACTGAAATTTAATTGCGCCTCACTCGACTCACTAAATTTTCTGCTAAAATAAATTCCTGGAAAAATGGATTTAAGAATGTCTGAAGATGATGGATACGAATATGAAAAATCTTGATTAGGTTTGTTTAACACATTCCCTTTGTAATACGATTGTTCAAATCTTAATCCTGCTTGTATGTTAATTTTTCGAACGCGTGTTATGTAATTAATATACAAGCCATTTACTAAATCATCAATTAAGTAATCATTTGACAATATTGAGTCGTATGCATAATCGTTTGTAACATAAGAATAATCAGAGGTTACATTTGTATTTCTACTTTGCTTATATGTACTTTTTATACCGATTTCAATTTTTGTACTATCGTTTATTGGATTCGAAAAATCGGATTGAAAGGTAAATAAGTTGCTATTTCCATCTGCATCGTTTATCTCAATCTGAGGCCCTAAATAACTCACTCCTTCTGAATAATCATAGGTTGTAAAATTATAGCCGCCTGTTGTTTTACCACGATTATAACTCAAATCAATTGTAAACTCTTTTTGTGGTTTTGGAAATGTTTTTCGGTAATTAAACGTTGCTGTATAATTATCAAAATACCCATTGTTTTTATTTAATCGCCAACCATTCGAAACAATCGCATTCGAGGTGTCTAATGACTTATAATCTTGAAAATCGGAAGTAATGTGCAATCCTTTTGTGAAATTCCCTCCAAGTGTAATTGTGTTTCGATTGTTAATTGTGTAATCAACCGAAAAACGGGCCATGTTCATGCTGTGCGACATGTATGTTAAATTTTGTTGATCAAAGTATTTAACTGGAGTTGGATTGGAAATATTTGTTCTATTAGTAAATCCTTTGTTTACGTTTCGACTAGAATTATAGCTATAGGTTAATGAAAAATTAAACGGCTTCTCCTTAATATTTAAGTTTGCCATTCCATTGTAACGATCATTTGTACCTATACCAGCCTGAATGGTTCCATTGTATCCAGGCTTCGTATTTTTTTTCATTACAACATTTAAAATCCCACCTGTTGTATTGGCATCAAATTTTACAGAAGGATTTGTAATTACTTCTATTCGTTCAATTTGGTCGGCTGGAATCTGTTGCATTGTTAACGTAGTTGGTCTACCATCTACAAAAATTTGCACCGAACTGTTTCTTAATGTTACTGCTCCATCTGCATCCACATTTACACTTGGAATGTTTTTTAATGCATCCAAACCGGTTCCACCTGTTACACTTAAATCTTTGTCAACATTGTATACTTTTCGATCAATACTCATCGACATGTTTCCTTTATCGGCAGAAATTTCCACTTCATTTAAAAGAGCTGCATCTGGTTCAATTTTAATATTCCCCAAATCTTTTTCAAGGTTTTGAGGGTTAATCATTACTTTTTGCTCAAACGCTTTGTAACCAAT
This sequence comes from Bacteroidota bacterium, assembly GCA_016707685.1. Lineage (GTDB taxonomy): Bacteria > Bacteroidota > Bacteroidia > 2-12-FULL-35-15 > 2-12-FULL-35-15 > 2-12-FULL-35-15. The sequence goes on along the minus strand of JADJHE010000008.1, from coordinate 107,355 downwards.
AAAACGAATACGAAGTGTAAATGCTCCAAATGGTAAATTATCCAACGAAAAATCACCATTTTGTTTTGTTAACGAACCCGCAATGGCGCTATCCTTGGCATTAAACAAGGCGACAGAAGCAAACTCAACCGCTTGTTTTGTTTTTGCATCAATTACTTTTCCGTAAACACGGCCAATGGCTGGCATTTTCATTTTGCCACCACCACCGGGCATCCCTCCTCCTGGCATTTGAGCAATTGCCAATAAAGGAAAAAGAAATAATACTAAAATATATGTTTTAAACTTTTGCATGTATCAGTTACAGACTATTGTTTTTCGAAAAAGTTTGAAGGCGATTAATTATTTCTTCTTTCCCTAATAATTCAATCATTTCGAACAATGCAGGACCTCCACCAACACCACTTATGCTCACACGGAACAATTGCATCACTTGCCCAGCACCAATGCCTAATTTTTCGGCAGTTGCTTTAAAGGTTGCTTCCGTTTCCAAAGCAGTGAATGAGTTTAATCCTGCATAAGCTGTTGCAACTTCTTTAATGAAATTTCCGGTTTGTTCGTTCAAACGTTTTTTCAAAACCTCTGCATCATACGATGTAGGTGCAGTAAAAAAATATACTGAATTATCCCAAAATTCATTTACAAAATGTGCTTTCTCTTTCACTAATCGGCAAACTCCTTCAACAAACTTTGGTTCTGCTGTAATTCCTTTTTCTTTCACAATTGGCATAAACAAATCAACCAATTCCGCATCTGATTTTTGACGTAAATATTGTTGGTTGAACCATTTTGTTTTTTCAGGATCGAATTTAGCTCCCGATTTATTCACACGTTCAAATGAGAAAAGATTAATCAACTCTTCTTTACTCATAATCTCTTGATTTCCTCCTGGATTCCATCCCAACAAGGCTAACATATTGATAAAGGCTTCTGGGAAAAATCCGCTTTCACGATACCCAACATAGCTTTCTTTTGTACGTTCATCGTACCAATTTAATGGAAACATGGGTAAGCCCGATTTATCGCGCTTACTTAATTTTCCATTGCCATCTGGTTTTAATATCAAAGGCAAATGTGCCAACAAAGGCATTTTATCTTCCATACCTAAATAGCGATAAATTAAAACATGTGAAGGTGCCGATGGCAACCATTCTTCTCCACGCACAGCATGTGAAACTTCCATTTCAATATCATCCACAATATGTGCTAAATGGTACGTTGGCATTCCATCACTTTTCAACAAAACTTTATCATCTACTTGTGTTGAGTTAACGACAACCCAACCACGAATAATATCATGAAAACGAATTTCTTCGTTACGTGGAACTTTTAAACGAATAACATAAGATGTTCCTGCATCCATCAATTTTTTTACTTCATCTTCCGATAAAGTCAATGAGTTACGCATAGTTTGGCGTGTAACTGCATTGTATTGAGGAGCAACAACTTTTGCTGCTTCCAAACGCTTACGCATAGCATCCAAATCTTCGGATGTATCAAATGCATAATACGCGTGTCCAGCCGCAATTAATTGATCAGCATATTTTTTATAAATCCCTAATTCTTTACGTTCACTTTGACGGTAAGGTGCATGAGGGCCATCACCAAAACCAACGCCTTCATTGGGTTCAATTCCACACCATTTTAATGAATTAATGATATATTCTTCAGCACCATTCACATAACGTGTCTGGTCGGTATCCTCAATACGTAAAATAAAATCACCACCATGCTTTTTTGCAAATAAATAGCAAAACAATGCAGTACGCACTCCACCCATGTGTAAACCACCTGTTGGGCTTGGTGCAAAACGTAAACGAACTCTTTTTTCCATAATTTTAAAAATGAGGTGCAAAGATATGCTTAATTTGGAAATTTAGGGTTGAAGGAGCAATATTTAGGGTTTTTTAAGAATTTCCGGCTCCATCACAAAACCATTAATTTTAATACATTTGCAATCAAATATTCAAGCACATTTAAAAATGCAGTTACTTACACCACAGAATTTTAACGATTACGAATTAATTGATGTTGGAGGTTTTGAAAAACTCGAACGTTTTGGCCAGTACATTACTATTCGTCCAGAGCCACAAGCTGTGTGGGATAAAACCCTTAGTAAAAATGAGTGGGAAAAACGTGCTCACATAAAATTTGTTCCTCGTTCAAGTTCTTCTGGAGAGTGGAAAAAACTGAAACAAATGCCCGATCAATGGCAAATTCAATATAAAATCAACAATTCAGATTCAGCAATTAAATTTCGTTTAGGACTAACCTCATTTAAACATGTTGGTATTTTTCCTGAACAAGCGAGCAATTGGGATTTTATTTACGAATCCATCAAAATGATAAAAGCACCTCAACCAAAAGTATTGAATTTATTTGCATACACTGGTGGCGCCTCTTTAGCTGCTAAGGCTGCAGGTGCGGATATTACCCATGTTGATTCTATTAAGCAGGTTGTAACTTGGAGTAAGGAAAACATGGAAATTTCGAACTTAACAAACATTCGTTGGGTAGTTGAAGATGCATTAAAATTTGTAAAGCGTGAAGAAAAACGCGGAAATAAATACAATGGAATTATCTTGGATCCACCCGCATTTGGACATGGTCCCAATGGTGAAAAGTGGAAATTGGAAGACAATATCAATGAAATGATAGAAGGTGTTTTAAACTTATTAGACGATAGCGAACATTTCCTAATTTTAAACGCATACTCGTTAGGATTCTCTTCATTAATTATTGAAAATTTATTGAAGAAGAAAGCAGGAAAGCATTTGAATATTGGCGAATTGTACCTACAAGCTACCGAAGGTAACAAATTGCCATTAGGGGTTTTTGGACGATTTAGAAATTTTTAAATAAAAAGGAACTAAACAACAAAAACGCCTGCAAAATTGCAGGCGTTTTTATTTTTACAGTGGAATGTTTCCATGTTTTTTTCGTGGAAGCTTATCTACTTTATTTTTTAGCATTCCAAATGCTTTTATCAATTTTTCGCGTGTATCTTCAGGTTTGATGACTTCATCCACATAGCCTCTTTCAGCAGCACGGTATGGATTCGCAAAATGTTCAATGTATTCTTTTTCCTTTTCTGCTAATTTTGCAACAGGATCACTTGATGCAGCAATTTCATTTTTGAAAATAATTTCTGCTGCTCCTTTTGCACCCATCACTGCAATTTCTGCCGATGGCCAAGCATAATTCATATCAGCACCAATGTGTTTACTGTTCATTACATCGTAAGCTCCACCGTAGGCTTTACGAGTAATAACCGTAATACGAGGAACGGTTGCTTCACAGAATGCATACAATAATTTTGCTCCATTGGTAATGATTCCATGCCACTCCTGATCTGTTCCTGGCAAGAAACCTGGCACATCTTCAAACACTAACAATGGAATATTAAAGCAGTCGCAGAAACGAACAAAACGTGCTGCTTTTGTAGATGAATTAATATCCAATACACCTGCAAGGAAAGCGGGTTGATTAGCAACGATGCCGATACTTTTACCACCTAATCGAGCAAATCCAACAACAATATTCTCTGCATAATTTTTATGTACTTCTAAAAAAGTATCGTTATCAATTACTCCAGCAATTACTTCACGAATATCGTAGGGTTGATTTGGATTTTCTGGAACAATTTTATTTAATTCAGGACGTTTTTCGCTTGCTGCAATTTCGTACGGAACACTTGGTGCATCATCCTCACAGTTTTGAGGCATGTAACTCAATAATGCTTTGATGTTATTGATACATTCAATTTCGTTTGCACACGAAAAATGAGTAACACCCGATTTTGTTGAATGGGTTGATGCTCCACCTAACTCTTCAGAAGTTACTTCTTCATGTGTTACCGTTTTCACAACATTTGGTCCTGTAACAAACATGTACGAAGTGTTTTCGACCATCATAATAAAATCGGTAATAGCAGGAGAATAAACAGCTCCACCTGCACATGGTCCCATAATAGCTGATAGCTGAGGGATAACACCAGATGCTAATGTATTACGATAAAAAATATCGGCATAACCACCTAACGAAACTACCCCTTCCTGAATACGAGCTCCACCACTATCGTTTAATCCAATAAGTGGCGCACCATTTTTCATTGCTAAATCCATGATTTTGCAAATTTTTTCGGCATGTGTTTCCGATAATGAACCACCAAAAACAGTAAAATCTTGCGAAAATGCATATACCAATCGGCCATTGATTGTACCATAACCTGTAATAACACCATCACCCAAATATTTTTCACGCTCCAATCCAAACTCTGTTGAACGATGTGTTACAAACATTCCAATTTCTTCAAAGCTACCTTCATCCATTAAAAAATGAAGGCGTTCACGTGCTGTTAATTTTCCTTTTTTATGTTGTGAATCAATTCGTTTTTGACCACCACCCAATTGTGCTTCGGCAATTTTTTTATCTAATTCTTGAATTTTCTTTTCCATATATTTAAAATACTATCACGTTCATTTTAACTCTCCCAAAAGTAACAAAAAATAGACGTTCTTTTTTATTTTTTTAACTTTGAATAAAATCACAAAAAATGAACATCAATCTAGATAAAATAGATTTAAAAATATTGCGTACACTGCAGGAAAATGCGAAGATTACCAATCTTCAGCTTTCGAGTGAAATTGGGCTTTCGCCAGCACCAACACTGGAACGTGTAAAAAAATTAGAGCGCTTAAAACTTATCAAAGGGTACCACGCTCAATTAAATGCGGAAATGGTTGGAATAGGCATTTCTGCAATCATCCAAATTACACTAACACGTCAAATTGAAAATGCAATCAGTAATTTCAAAAAGGAAATAAATAAAATCCCTGAAATTATGGAATGTTATCAGGTAACTGGTAATGCCGATTATGTAATTACAGTAATGTTAAAAGACATGCGTGCATTTGAAGAATTAATCTCTCAAAAACTAAGTAAAATGGAGGAGATTGGGCAAATGCAAACAATGGTTATTTTATCCAAAATAAAAGATTCAAAAGTTTTACCTCTGAATTATAAAAATGAACATTGAAGAACTTAGAGATTATTGTATTTCTAAAAAAGGAGTAGAAGAAACAACGCCTTTTGGTCCAGATACACTTGTATATAAAGTGATGGGAAAGGTTTTTTTGCTTACTGGTTTAGATTCTCCATCATTGCAATTCAATGTTAAATGCGATCCTGAAAAGGTTATTGAACTTCGCGAACAATATCCTTGTGTTATCCCAGGATACCACATGAACAAAAAACATTGGAATACCATTTTAGTAGATGGATCGGTACCCGAAAAATTAATTTTTGAATGGATTGATCATTCGTATGATATGGTGGTTGGTGGATTAACGCAAAAAGACAAAAAACTGCTGAAAGATTTGTAAGCTGTGTATATTGCAATTAAGTAACTTTGCGTAAAATTTTTAACATGTCAAAAATTGTCCGTTATTTTATTCAAGGTTTAATCATTACTGTTCCTGTTGGAATCACAGCCATTGTAATTTATAAGGTTTTTGATTGGGTGCGTTCCTTGTTTTCTATGTTTGGAACAATTGTTAGTCCAGGAATTGACCCTTTAATTATTTTGGCAACTGCTGTGGTACTTATCTTTTTAATGGGTTTGCTAGGTTCTTCTATCATCCTACAACCATTGTTCTCGCTATTTGATAGCACCTTAGAACAAACACCGGTTGTTAAAACCGTATATGGATCAATTAAAGATTTTATGTCGGCTTTTGTAGGTAGTAAAAAACGATTCAACAAACCCGTTTTAATTACCATCAATAAAGAAAATAATATTCAGCAATTAGGATTTATTACTAAAGAAGATTTGTCAGAATTGAACATTAGTAAAGATACCGTTGCTGTATATGTTCCTTTATCGTATTCCATTTCTGGTAATTTATTAATTGTTCCAACCGATCACATTACGCTTGTAGATGCTTCTTCAGCCGAAGTAATGAAATTTATTGTTTCGGGTGGTGTAACAGATATTGACGATTAATTATTGCTTTGGCTAAATTTTTGCTTAACTTGTACCATCAATCATAAAAATTTGAACTATGAAAAAAATATTTACACTAGCATTGGCTGTTTCAATTGGAATTAGTGCTTATGCGCAAAAAATAAAAGTAAAAGAAGGAAAAGAAACGATTGGTGGCGGAAGCAATAATTCATTAGTTGTTACACTTTATGGAGTTAGCCCATCAGATGCAGAAGAGTCGTTCCGTTCATTTATGAAACAATACGATGGAAAACGTTCTTCTAAAGACGGTGGTATTTTTATTGATAATGCAACTATTAAATCAATTAGCGGAAATAACACCATCGATATTTACGGAAAAGCGATTGGAAAAAAAGGTGATGCAGAAATTACATTTGTTGTAGCATTTGATTTAGGTGGTGCTTTTTTAAATTCTGCCGAACACAAGGATCAATTTAAAATTGCTGAAGATATTGTAAAAGAATTTGCTGTAAAAGCTACAAAAGAAGCAATTGAAGCAGAATTAAAGACAGCTCAAAAAGCACAGGAAAAATTGGAAGATGATCAAAAATCGTTGGTAAAAGACAAACAGAACTTAGAAGGCGATATTATTGATTACCGAACAAAAATTACAAAAGCAGAAAATGATATCAGCAAAAACAAATCGGAGCAAGAAAAGAAAAAATCAGAAATTGAAGCTCAGAAAAAAGTTGTTGAAACAATAAACTCAAAATTAAAAGCGGTTGAATAACCGCTTTTTTTATTTAATTCAGTTTATACATTTTACCAGGCAAGGACTTTACAACACCCGAAAATTCTAGTGTTAAAAGTAATGTAGATACCTTGCTCATTGTCATTTTTGTTGCAAAACACAAATCATCAATATTCGTGGATTCATTTGCTTTTAAAGCTTTTACAACAACTTCTTCTTCGGGTTTTAATTCAAGGAACAATTGTTTTTGAATTGATTTTTTTACTTTTTTAGATTGTTCCCAACCCATGATATATTCTATATCAGCAGCACTTTGAACAAGTGCAGCTTTATTTTGTTTAATGATGCTATTACAGCCTTCCGAAGTTGGATCATTGACTCTTCCAGGGAAAGCAAATACATCTCTGTTGTAACTATTTGCAATGTCAGCAGTAATTAATGATCCTCCACCTAATTTACTTTCAATTACAATTGTACAGTCTGCCATACCAGCAACTATACGATTTCGACTTGGAAAAAATTCTGGGTTAGGCTGTGTTTTGCTTATGAAATCAGTTAACAACCCCCCATTTTCGAGCATTTTTTCTGCAATAGAACGGTGTGCAGCAGGATAAATTTTATCCAATCCATGTGCAAAAACACCAATTGTTTTTAAATTATTGTCTAAAGCAGCTTTGTGTGCACAAACATCTATTCCATAAGCCAAACCACTAACAATTAATGGATTTAAATGGGCCAACTCTTTAATCAATTTTTCGCAAATAGATTTTCCATATTCAGTCGCTTCACGCGTACCAACAATACTAATTACGTGTTGTTGATTAAAATCTGCATCCCCTTTAAAATAGAGTAAAATGGGGCTATCCTCACAATGCGTTAATCGTTTAGGATACGCTTTATCTAAATAAAAAACGGGTTGGATATTGTTTTTTTCTATAAACAAAATCTCCTCCTCAGCACGTTTAAAAACCGTTTGGTTTATTACAGCACCAGCATTCACTGTCCCTATTCCTGGTATTTTTTCAAGTGCTCCTTTTTTTTCTTTAAATACAGCTTCCACACTTCCACAATAGGCTACAAGTCGCTTTGCTAAAACATCTCCAATGGTTGGAATTAAAGAAAGGGCAATTTTATATTTTAAGCTATCAGACATACTTTTTTAAAAGAAAAATTTTTTTTACATTGCACTATAGTTAAAGCAAATGTATAAATAAGAACATTTATTTAAATGAAAAAAATACTTACTCCATTATTTTTTATTCATGCAATAGGTTCCTTGTTTTCGCAACAAGCAGCATATATAAAAGGAACGGTTTCTGATTCAAAAACAAAAGAAACCATTGTAGGCTCCTCTATAGTTGTGGACGCCACCAGCGGGACAACTACCGATATTAACGGAAGTTATTTCTATACCACAAGTGCTGGCAAACATAAACTAGAATATAAACTAGTTGGCTACAAAACATTCGTCAAAAATATAGATGCAAAAGAAAACGACACATTAACAATTGATATTTTATTAGAACAAGATTCTAAGCAGTTGGATGTAGTGGTTGTATCTGCCGGACGTTTTGAACAAAAATTAGGTGATGTAACTGTTTCGATGGAGGTGCTAAAACCACAACTAATTGAAAACAAAAGCATTCAAACAATCGAAAATGCAGTGGATCAAGTGCCTGGTGTAAATGTGATTGATGGACAAGCAAACATTCGTGGTGGAAGTGGATTTAGCTATGGAGCAGGTAGTCGTGTTTTACTAATGGTAGATGAAATGCCCATGCTTACTGCGGATGCAGGAGATGTTAAATGGAGCTTTTTACCAATTGAGAATTGCGAACAAATAGAAGTTATTAAAGGTGCTTCTTCAGCATTGTTTGGTTCTTCGGCATTAAATGGTGTGATTAACTTTAGAACAGCATATGCTAAAGATGAACCAGAAACCAAAATAAATATTTATGGCGGATTTTATGATAAACCAAAACGTACCGAACTTGTTTGGTGGCAAGATGGAAACCCAACCTATGCAGGAACAAATATTTACCATGCTCAAAAGGTAAAACAGTTAGATTTAGTTATTGGTGCCAATCTATACAACGATGATGGTTATAAAAAATTAGAAACAGAACAACGTTATCGTGCAAATGTAAACTTACGTTATCGTTTCAAAAAAATAAAAGGTTTGTCTGTTGGTGTAAATGCAAATACTATTCGAACAAAAGGAGGATTATTTTTGATTTGGGTGAGTCCAGATTCGGCTTTATATCCAACCGGTGGCGATTTAAGTCACTACACCACTTACAGAACAAATGTAGATCCTTATATAACGTACTATACTAAAAAGGACGGAAGGCACACATTAAGAACTCGTTTTTATAGAACAAAAAACTTAAACAACACCAATCAAGAATCGACCGGTGATGTATATTATAGCGAATACCAATACCAAAAACGTTTTAAGAATAATTTAGTTTGGACTACTGGTGCTGTGTATAATTATAACGAAGTTAAATCGGGTGACATGTATGGAAATCATTACAGCAACAATATTTCTGCTTATGTTCAATTAGATAAAAAATTCTTCAATAAATTAAATGTATCACTGGGATTACGTGGAGAATATTTTAAAACGGATACAGTTGAGACAAAAGAAGATGTTTATTTACTTCTTGATAAATCGAAACCACTTGCAAAGCAATCGAAAGTAAAACCAATTACACGTATCGGTTTAAATTATCAAGCACTTAAAGCAACCTATATTCGCGCCTCGTTCGGACAAGGGTTTAGATTCCCAACTGTAGCGGAGCGATTCATTAGAACGAGTGCAAGCGGATTAGAAATCTATCCAAATAGAAACCTAACACCAGAAACTGGATGGAGTGCCGAAATTGGAGTAAAACAAGGGGTACGACTTGGCGAATGGAAAGGATATGTGGATGTAGCTGCTTTCTGGACAGAGTATACCAACATGATGGAATTTACATTTGGTCAGTATGCTGCTCCCAAACCTCCTTACCAAACAATTGCTGATTTGGGAATTGGATTTCAATCTCAAAACATCGGAAATACTCGAATTTTAGGTGTAGATTTTTCGGTAATGGGGCAAGGAAACATTGGACCAATTAGCATGACAACATTATTAGGGTATACATACATTGATCCTCGCCAAACCGATTTTGATATTACTGTTGATACTGCCAAAAACACTTCCAAGAACAACTTATTAAAGTATCGATTCCGTCATTCTGGAAAAGCAGATATAGAATTAGGGTACAAAAAAGTAAGTTTAGGATTTAGTATGCGTGCAAATAGTTTTATGGAAAACATGGATTCCTTTTTTGAAGACAAAAACTTTTTCCCTGGCATGAAACAATACCGTTCAGAACACGACAATGGTGATGCTGTTTTTGACGGACGCATTGCTTATCAAATTCATAAAGTTGCTAAAATTTCGATTATCGTAAATAATGTATTTAATCGTGAATATGTGAGTCGTCCTGCTGATATGCAAGCTCCTCGTGTATTTGCAATGCAATTAACTGTTAAACTATAATAAAATTATGTCAGTAATTAGACCTATTAATTTCAAAAAATGGATTGACGATAATCGTCATCTTTTAAAACCACCTGTAAGCAATAAAGTTGTTTACGAAGACACAGAATTTATTGTAATGGTAGTTGGTGGACCCAACTCACGTAAAGATTATCACTACAATGAAAGCGAAGAATTTTTTTACCAATTAGAAGGAGATATTACAGTTGTCATTCAAGAAGATGACAAGGCTGTTCCAGTACAAATTAAAGAAGGTGAAATCTTTTTATTGCCGCCTCGTGTTCCCCATAGTCCAGGACGCGGAGCTAATACAGTTGGATTGGTAATGGAGCGTAAACGTAGAGCAGATGAAAAAGATGGCTTGTTATGGTTTTGTGAAAAGTGCAACAACAAGTTGTATGAAAAATATTTTTCGTTAACAAACATCATGACACAATTCCAAGAAACCTTTGAATATTTTTACGGTAGTAAAGAATTACGAACTTGTAAAAAATGTGGACACGAAATGGAACCACCCGCAATTATAAAATAAATAAAAAAGCCGAGAAAATTTTTCTCGGCTTTTTTATTCTTTGATCTTTCCATTATACTCTAAACCCTATAACCAATACATCATCTACTTGTTCGTGTTCGCCTCTCCAAGTAATAAAGTTTTTCAATAATAATTGCTCTTGCTCTTTTATAGGCTTTTCGTAGATTTCTGCTACTAATTTTTGCATGTTACCCACCATGAATTTTTTCCCTTTTTCACCGCCAAACTGATCGGCATAACCATCCGAAAAAATATACACTAAATCCCCTTTTTCAACAGGAATTTCATGGTTTGTGAATGTGCGCTTCACTTCATTTTCCATTTCCAAACCACCAATCGGAAATTTATTTGCCTTAATCATTTCAAATGATTCTGCTCCATTTTTTGTTTTTCTAAACATCCACAATGGACGATTGGCACCAGCATACTCTAACATAGTGCCTTCTTCATTTAATGAACACAATGCAATGTCCATACCATCGCGTCTTTCATTTTCGCTATCGCCACTTTGTTTTAAGGCTGTTTTTACACCTACATGTAACTCATTTAAAATTTCTGCAGGAGATGTAATGTTTTTTTCTGTTACAATCTCGTTTAATAATGTATTTCCAACAATACTCATGAATGCCCCAGGAACACCATGTCCTGTACAATCAACAGAAGCAATAAAACGTTTTTTATTACGTTTTGCAAACCAATAAAAATCACCACTTACAATGTCCTTTGGTAAATACAATACAAATGCATCACTAAATTCTTTATGTAAATTTTGCAATGGTGGCAACAATGCTTCTTGTATATTTTTCGCGTATTTAATACTATCAGTAATGTCATTGTTCTTTGCTTCAATAATCGCTTTTTGAGCAACAACTTCCTGATTAATAACTTCAACCTTTTCTTTCTCCTGACGCAATTGAAGTGTACGCAATTGAACTTCCTGCTCCAATTCAATTTTTGCCTTTTGGAGGTTGCGTGTTCGAACGGTGATGAATGTATAAACACTAGCAAATGCAATTAAACCAACAATGGTGTAAAACCACCATGTTTTCCACCATGGAGGTAAAATCGTAAATTTAAATGTTACATCTTTTGAATTCCAAATACCATCATTGTTCATAGCTTTTAAATGGAATGTATATTCACCAGCAGGTAGTGAAGAATAAGTTGCTTCTGTTTTGGAGGTAGGAGGAAACCAATCTTCATCAGCACCTTCTAATTTAAACTGATATTTTACCTTGTTAGGATTTGTAATACAAATACCTATAAAATCAAATGTAATGTGATTTTTATCGTATGGTAAAACTAAATTATAGGGCAAGTGATTAATGCTATCGATTGATTCGGCATATTTTTCGAGGTCTGCTTCTGCATTTTGGAAAAATAATCGAATACCAGTAATGCGCGTTAAGGCTTCTTCCCTGTTCGTTTTATCAAATCGTGGATTATAAACGGTAGTTCCTTTGATTGTACCAAACCACAAATTTCCATCTGCATCTTTAAAAGTAGAGTTCGAATTACATTCTACACCATTTAAGCCTTCTTCTTTTCCATAATGTTTAATTTCAAATTTATTTGCTGAATAATAAACATCCAAATCAACTTTATCTAAGCCTTTGTTAGTACCAACCCAAAGGTTGTTTCCATCAAGCAACATCAAGTACACTTTATTGGAAGCCAAGCCTTCATTTTCACCAATTTGCTGAAAAGAAGTATAATTATATTCGAAAACACCTTCATCCGTTCCAAACCAAAGGTGACCTTTTTTATCTTGAACAATTGTTGTAACACGCTTATCAATTAACCCATTTGCTTTATTATAACGCTCAACAGATTTTCCGTTGTACTTGATTGCACCATTCTCACTAGCAAACCAAATATTACCACTTCTATCTTCAAGTATTGAATAAACTGGTAAATTTCCTCTATCCGTTTTTACTTTATTAATAATTTCAACTGGAACAAATTTGTCATTTACAAAATTATGTACTCCATTTCCTGTTCCAATCCAAATGCGATTTTGCTTATCAATAATAATTGAATAAATATTATCATCGTCCGAAACACCATCTTTAATATTGTAATTTTTAAAATTGGCACCATCAAAAACACTTAATCCTGTTTTGGTACCAAAGTAAATGACTCCATTTTTGTCTTCTGCAATTGCCTGAACATGATTGTCCTTCAATGAATTTTTTAATTGCTTTACATCAATTTTATAATTGATGTGCTTCCCATCCTGAAATTTAACCACTCCAAAATTTTTAACGCCTAGCCATATATTCTTTTTGCTATCCTGAAAGATTGTTGAAATGTAATCACCGGGCAAGCTGTCTTTTACGCTGTAGGATGTAAATGCCTCAGAACTAAACTTTGACACGCCAAAGCCATCTGTTCCAAACCAAAAGTTGCCTTCTCTGTCTTTAAAACCACACAATAAATTATTGCTTGCCAAGCCATTTTTATCCTTGTACTTACGATGTGCAACACCATTGTATTTATAAATTCCTTCGTTCGTAGCAAACCATAAATTGTTTTTGTTATCGGAAATAATAGAAGTGAATGCCACATTTTCTTCTCCTGGAATATTTACTTTTTGAACCACGCCAGGTCCATTTATTTTATTTATACCAGAAACAGTTCCCACATATATGTTCCCTTGAATATCTTCACCTATTGAACGAACAAAATTATTTCTCAATCCTGTTTCTTTTGTGAAATAAGAAAAACGCTTAGTAGTTGCATTGTATTTAATCAATCCATTTTCAATGGTTCCAAACCAAATGTTATTTGATTGGTCACAATAAATAGTAAAAATGTTTGATTTGGATAAGAGTGTATCCATTGTAAACGGGACTATTTTGCCATTTATATAATTGCAAACACCTTTGCTTGTCCCCAGCCAAACTGTACCATTGTTATCTTGCATTATTTTAAATACGCGACTATGTGGCAAGCCTGTTTTGTCGGTATAATTTTTAAATGTTTTCCCATTGAATACACTTAAGCCACCATTGGTACCAAAAAGAATATTTCCATTTTTTATTTCGGCAATTGAAAAAACAACGTTGTTTACAAGGCTATCGTTTTCAGTATAATTTGTGAACTTGTTTCCATCATACTTACTTACACCTCCACTATTTGTTCCAAACCAGATGTTCCCATGACGATCTTGGCACATCGACAAAACTTGCGACTGCGCCAAACCATCTTCTACATTGAAATTACGAAAGTCGAATGTTTGTGCATTCACAAAAAAAATGTTTGTGAATAAAAGAAAAAGGGATATTATTTTACTAATTTGCTTCAAGGCTATTTTTTAAGAACGAATAAAGATAAGAAAAAGAAAAAAGCCCCTCTAATTTTTTTAAAGGGGCTTTATTTGTCAAATATTAGATTGTTTTTTTTAGAATTCAGCTGTTTTAGGTGCGCGAGGAAAAGCAATTACGTCACGAATGTTAGTCATGCCCGTTACAAATAAAACCAAGCGCTCAAAACCTAATCCAAATCCCGCATGTGGCGCTGTTCCAAATCTACGCGTATCTAAATACCAATACAATTCTTCTGTTGGGATGTGCATTTCATGCATACGTTTTTCCAATAAGTCTAAACGCTCCTCACGCTGAGAGCCTCCTATTATTTCACCAATACCTGGGAATAATATATCCATGGCAGCAACTGTTTTTCCATCCTCATTTTGACGCATGTAAAACGATTTTATGTCCTTTGGATAATCTGTAAGAATTACAGGTTTTTTGAAATGCTTTTCAACTAAATAACGCTCGTGTTCACTTTGTAAATCAGCACCCCAAGACTCAATTAAGTATTTAAATTTTTTCTTTTTGTTAGGTGTTGAATTTTTTAAAATTTCAATTGCTTCGGTATAGGTTAAACGTTCAAAGTTGTTATCTAAACAAAAATTTAATTTAGAAACTAAATCTAGCTCGGAACGTTCATCTTGAGGTTTTTGTTTTTCTTCTTCTAGCAATCTGTTTTTCAAAAATTCAATTTCATCTGCACAAGTTGCCATTGCATGTTTTATAACATACTTCAACAAATCTTCTGCAAGTTGCATGTTGTCTTTTAAATCATAGAACGCCATCTCTGGCTCTATCATCCAAAACTCTGCCAAGTGACGCGTTGTATTTGAATTTTCGGCACGGAATGTTGGTCCAAAGGTGTATATATCACCAAATGCCATTGCAGCAAGTTCTCCCTCTAACTGACCACTAACAGTAAGATTGGTTGATCTACCAAAAAAATCTTGTTTAAAATCAATTTGTCCTTCTTCCGTGCGAGGAGGATTATCAAAATCCAAGGTAGTTACGCGGAACATTTCACCAGCACCTTCTGCATCCGAAGCTGTAATAATAGGCGTATGCATGTATACAAATCCTCTTTCATTAAAAAATTGATGTATTGCAAATGCTAATGAATGGCGCACTTTAAATACTGCATTAAATGTGTTTGTACGAAAACGTAAATGTGCTATTTCGCGCAAAAACTCTAAGCTGTGTTTTTTCGGTTGCAATGGAAATTTTTCGGCATCACTATCCCCCAATATTTCCAGGTGTTTTACTTTCACCTCCACTTTTTGTCCTTTCCCCAACGATTCAATTAACTCTCCAGTAATGCTAATTGCTGCACCAGTAGTAAGGCGTTTTAAAAGTGTTTCATCTGTGTTTTCAAAATCAACAACAGCTTGAATATTATTTATGGTAGAACCATCATTAATAGCAATAAATTGATTGTTACGAAAAGTTCGTACCCATCCTTTCACTGTTACTGTGCTTCCAAATGCTGTTGAATCTAACAGCTCTTTCACTTTTGTTCTTTTTAAGGTTTCCATTATGTATTTTTTATTCGAGTACAAAATTATATTTTTTAATGGATTTTAGATAAAAAAGAAAAGCCCAATCCAAATGATGGATTGGGCTTTTCTTTTTTTTATGAAAACTAATCCATCTTTATGACTCTTTGTGTGCTTGTTTTACCATTAATCGTCAAACTCACAAAATAAATTCCCGAATTAAAATTAGTATCCAGGTTATAGTTGAATTCGCCTTTTTGTTGATTTGTATTTACAATGGATTGAACCTTTACACCCAATACATTATAAACATCCAAACGCACATCAGCATCGGTATTTAAAGTGTATGCAACAGTTGTTGTTCCTTTAAACGGATTTGGATAAACGTTAAATTTGTTTTCTTTTGCAAGATCGCTATTACTAATTCCCACATTAACAGGATTAAGCGGATATACCGAATTGCTATCCACCGCATAATCCAATTGGTTAAATGTTGTATCGATTGCTGTAATAGTTACATTGTAGGTAGAATCTCTTTCTCTTCCGGGTAAATCAACATATACTGTATAGTATTCGCCTGCAGCATTTACATCAATATTATCAAATGTAAATTGTCCTGTAGCATTGGTTGTTGTTTGTGCTACCAATGCTCCACCTGGATTTCGTCCCAATTTAATATCAATTCCTGGTATTGGATCTCCTTCTAAACGACCAAAACCAGGACCTTCTAATACCGTACCTTGCAACATTCCTGGACCAACACCTGTAACGCCTTCAACCATAAATATATTTGCAGTATCATTTGTAACACAACCATGATTTTTAACTTGTGCCAAGGTCCATAAATATTGATCTCCAAAATAGGTTGGTACTGTGGAAGGATATAACAATGTATCTGGGAATATTTTTATTAAATAATTTCCTGATGACACTGCTGAAAAAATATATGCTCCAGCAGCGTTTATTGGATAAGTCTGAACCGTGTCGAATATTGTAAAATTTGGATACCAATTAAACAATACTGCTGTTCCGCCATTTATTAGAGCTCCTCCAGAATAATCGATTGTTCCATCTATATCTTTTAAAGGATTAACAGTAAGACCTGTGTAGGTATATGCTGTACATCCATTTGCATCAGTAGCTGTAAGTGTAAATGTAACCGAACTAGCAGGAGCAATATTTATTGAAGGTGTGTAGTAATAAAATCCTCCCTGATCCCATACATAGGTATAAGGAGGAATACCACCACTAATTGAAGAATTGATAAGAGTTGAATCTCCTAAACAAGCTGTTGGATAAGGTGCACTTAAATTAATCGCTGTTGGTTCAGTAATGGTTGTATTTGCTAGCGATGAACATCCATTTAAATCAGTTGCATAAACAGTGTAAGCTCCCGCAGCTAAGCCAACTGCAACTTGAGTCGTATTTGCAGATGGAGACCAAGAATAAGTATATGGACCAACACCACCTGTTGCATTTGCGGTAGCTGTTCCATCTGACAAACCATTACATGTTACATTTGTGGTTGATGCTATTGTTACAACAGGCAATGCTGAAACAAAAACATTGGTAGTTGCACTAGTTGCACAACCAAAAGCAGAAACAGCTGTAAAAGTATAGGTTCCAGCAGCTAAAGTTGATACTGGATTAATTTGTGCATTTTGCAGCGTTGACGTGAAACCATTTGGTCCAGCCCAGCTAAATGTTGTGCCTCCTGCTGCTGATCCCGATAAAAACAATTGACTACCATCACAAACAGGAGTGTTTGAGTTAGCCGTAACTGAAGATGGCAAAGGATTAACTGTAACGGTAATTACATCCGAGGTTGCTGTAGCATTTGCATCAATAACGGTCACCGTATAAGTTGTTGTAACAGTTGGGTTTGCAATTGGATTAGCAACAACCGGGGAGTTCAAGCCGGTTGATGGAGCCCAAGAATATGTGTATGGAGCGAGTCCACCTGATGCAGTTGGAGATCCACCAATTGAAGTAGACGATCCTTCACAAATTGTTTGGTCAAATCCAGCATCAGCTGTTTGCGATTGCACATTATTAAATGTACAAAGCAACAATCCTAATACAGCAAAAGCCTTAAAGGCTTTTGTTGTCATGTTTATTTTTAAATTTTTTCTCATTTTTATTTCATTTTTACAACTCGTTGAGTTGCTGTTTTATTATTAATTGTTAGGCTAATAAAATACACACCAGCATTTATTTTGTTATCTAATACATACTTGAATTCACCTGCTTGTTGTTTTGTGCTAAGGATATTTTGAATTTTAACTCCTAATACATTATAAATTTCTAATCGAACCTCAGCATCGGCAGAAAGGGTATATGCTATTGTTGTATTTTCATTAAATGGATTTGGATAAACACTGAATTTGTTTTCGTTTGCAAAATTATAATAACCTATACTTGTAACAATCGGATTTATTGGATAAACTGAATTGCTGTCAACTGCATAATCCAACTGATTAAATGTTGTGTTACTTGCGGTAACAATTACATTGTATGTTGAGTCTCTCTCTCGTCCAGGTAAATCAACATATACCGTATAATATTCGCCCGGAGTATTTATGTCAATATTATCAAATGTAAATTGTCCGGTAGCATTTGTTGTTGTTTGCGTTACCAATGCTCCGCCAGGGTTTCGTCCCAATTTAATATCAATTCCGGGTATGGGATCTCCTTCTAAACGTCCAAAACCTGGCCCTTCCAATACCGTTCCTTGCAACATTCCTGGTCCAACACCTGTAACACCTTCAACCATAAATATATTTGCTGTATCCACATCAACACAACCGTGATTTTTAACCTGGGCCAAAGTCCACAAATACTGATCTCCAAAATAGGTTGGCACTGTAGAAGGATATAACAATGTATCAGGAAATACTTTTATTAACTAATTTCCTGCTGGTACAGCCGAAAAGAAATACGTTCCAGCAGCATTGATTGCATAAGTTTGAATGGTATCAAATGTTGTAAATGTAGGATACCAATTTAGCAAAACTGCTGTTCCGCCATTTACCAAAGGACCACCTGAATAATCAATTGAACCATACATCTCTGTTAAAGGGCTAACCGTTATTCCTGGATTACTAGTAGAATAACAACCATTTGCATCGGTAACTGTTAATGTGAATGTAACTGAACTTGTTGGCGCAAGTGGTAAAGTAGGTGTGTAATAATACGTACCGCCTTGATCCCACACATACGAATAAGGAGGAACGCCACCCGCAACAATTGGATTAATAGTAACTGAATCGCCTAAACAAATTGTTGGAGAAAACACATTGGTAAACATCGCAGTAGGTTCATTAATGCCTACACTTGCATTGTTGGCATTGCAACCATTTGCATCCGAGACTGAGACATTATAATTTCCAACACTCAAATTAATTGCAGTAGCAGTTGTTTGGTTCATTGGATCGTCCCAAAAATATAAATAAGGAGGAGTCCGCCTGTTGCCGTAACTGTTGCCGTTCCATTACTTTGCCCGTTACAGATAACATCTGTCAAGCCTGTTATTGAAGACGATGGCGTTGGATTTACAACAGCTGTAATATCAGCTGTATCTGCACAAGCACCAACAGCAACAATTAGTGTATAAAGTCCTGAATTAATTGCTGAAGCTGGATTGATTATTGGATTTTGATCTGTGGAAGAAAATCCGTTTGGTCCTGACCAACTATAAGTAGCACCTGCAACTGGATCTGCTATATAAGAAATAGGACCACCATCGCAGAAGGATGTGCCTCCATTAATTGTTGCTACAGGAATAGGGTTTATTGTTAATGTTAACGAACTTGTAGCTGCAGGACAAGGTCCTGCAGGGTCATTTGTTGTCATGGTTAAAAAAACACTTCCAGCAAGCTCATCTGCAGGTGAAGGAGTGTAGGTTGTAACCATGGATGTAGGACTAGAAAAACTTCCCGTTCCTGATGTTGTCCATGTTAACGAAGAAGCAGAACCACCCATTGAAGCAGATAAATTTACAGTTGTTGTACCAGCACATATAGTCATATTTCCACCAGCAAAAGCACTTGCTGGATAAGTAACCCCAACATAAATACCATCAGACGAAGTGGCTGCTACTGCATCGGTTACAGTAAGCGTGTAGGTTACATTTGAGTTTGGTGTAGCAACTGGATTTGCAACAGTGGTAGAACTTAAACCAAAAGCTGGAGCCCAGGAATAGGTATAAGGAGGTGTACCAAATGTAGCTGTTGGAGCTCCTCCAATTGTTACGCCACCTGCACCATCGCAAATATTTTGATCTGGTCCTGCATTTGCTGTAAGCGGTTGAGCAATTATTTTATTTGCAGAAATTAAAAGTCCAAAAACAACAAAAGCCTTAAAGGCTTTTGTCATTGTATTTATTTTTAAATTTTTTCTCATTTATTATTTCATTTTTACAACTCGCTGAGTTGCTGTTTTATCATTAATTGTTAAGCTGATAAAATACACCCCAGCATTCATTTTGTTGTCCATTAAATACTTGAATTCGCCTGCTTGTTGTTTTGTGTTTACAATGCTTTCAATTTTTATTCCTAACACATTATAAATTTCTAAACGAACTTCCGCATCAGCATTTAATGTATAAGCTATTGTTGTGTTTTCATTAAAAGGATTCGGATATACATTAAATTTATTTTCTTTTGCAATCGTTGGATTACTAATTCCTGTTGATGAACTAGGAACGATGTAAACTGTTGTTGAATCAACCAAATAGTTCAAACTATCCAATATAGGAGTCGTTGCATCAATAGCAACAGTATAGGATGAGTCTCTGCCTAAACCTGGGATATCAACATAAACGGTATAACTTACTCCATTTGCTCCACCATCGTTTAAAGGTAAGCTCGTGAAAACGTATTCTCCATTGTTATCTGTAGTTGTGTTAACCACTAGTGCTCCACCTGGATTTCTACCTAATTTAACGTCAATACCCGGAATTGGATCGCCTTCTAAACGGCCAAATCCATTCCCCTCAACAATTCTACCGCCCAATAATCCTGGTCCTGCAACTGGTGCAACTTGTTCTACCATTAAAACATTTGCAGTATCGGATTGATTACAACCATGCACAATAACATTTGCTGCATCCCACAGATAGGTATTATTCGAATATGTTGGAATTGTTGTTGGATATGTTGCATTTGGAAACACTTTTACAATGTAATCACCAAAAGGGACTGCTGTGAATAAGTAATTTCCAGACCCATCAATAGATGCAGTTTGAACAGTATCAAATGAAATAAAGAATGGGTATGAGTTATACAATACAGCTGTTCCTCCATTAGATAATACTCCTCCAGAATAGGTTACATTACCAAAAATAGCTGTACTTGGTGTTACATTAATTGTAGTGAGGTCAATTGCAACACAACCAAATGCATCCGATGCAGTAACAGTATAACTTGTTGTAGTAGAAAGAGTAACCAAAATCGAATCGTTGCTATAAGAATTTGTACCATCTATCCAATTAAAAGAATAGGGCGCAATTCCACCGCTTGCCATTCCATAAGCCAAAGCAACATCTGTTGCACAAATTGTAGGAGTTGATGTTGTTATAGAAAAAGTAGGACTAACTGAAACTAAAGCAGAGTCTTGAACAAAACATCCCATAACAGTATCTTGCGCATAATACATGGTATTCGTAACTGGGTATGCTGTGACGAATGGTCCTGCGGTACCACTTAAAGTTGTACCAGGCGACCAAATTATATTTTGACCAACAGCAGAAAGTGTAGCTGAATCACCAAAACACAATGAATCGTTCGAAACAAAAATGTCTAATGTTGGAACAAAAATGCTTGTTGTGTCAGAAGAAGAGCAACCTAATGCATTCGTTGCAGTAAAAATATAATCTTGTGAAACACTTGCCGTTAATTGTGTATTCAATGTATTTGATGATGTCAAACCAGCTGCTGGTGTCCAAGCGTAAGTCATAACAGTATCTCTATCTGCAAAACGTATGCTCCAACCTTTTAAAATACCCGTATCACCTGAATAATGGTCATAAATTTCTAGATACCAATTTCCATTTGAATTTCCATTCAACCAGTTAAAAGGTTCTTCAGGCAACCAAGCTCCTGTGAAAGGTCCGGCTCCTGAATTTATTGTATTTGTTGCCATCATATTAAATTCAGCACCCATCATATTCTGACCTCCACCAGCATAACCAAAATACAATTTGGTAGAAGACCCATTGGGTGCATACAAACGCAATTCAACATCATTGACATAAGTGTGTTCTAAACTATCTATTGTTACCGAATATAAGGAGACATCGGCAGAATCAACAATTCCAGAAACCGCAATTGTATCATATGAATAAAAATAATCTGTGATAAGATTGCTGGTTGGTTTATGAATAGGAGCAGAGGGAATAATAAGATTCGAATTCGCTGAAGCTGTCATATTTAATTGAGCACCAGCGCAAACTGTAGTAGGACCAAATTGAGGACTAGTAATATAAGCAGTAGGTGAAGTTGTGTTATTTAAATTAAATGTATCTGCAGCTGAACATCCATTTGCACCCACAATACTTACCCAATATTGACCTGGATATAATGCATTTAAAGTTTGGTTTGTTGTTGTATCATTCCAAAGGTACGAAACTGCTGTTCCTGCATCTAAATTTACTGTGGTTCCAGCGCATACTGTCTGATCAGAACCTAGATTTACTGTTGGAGGTGTGGTGATACACAATCTCCAGATTTCTGAACCGGCACTCATTGGACCTCCTCTGCTTCCATATTGTTTCAAAGAAACATTCCCTCTTCCAGCATAGTAATTCTCCCCTGTCCAATAAATA
Source organism: Bacteroidota bacterium (assembly GCA_016707685.1). Classification (GTDB taxonomy): domain Bacteria; phylum Bacteroidota; class Bacteroidia; order 2-12-FULL-35-15; family 2-12-FULL-35-15; genus 2-12-FULL-35-15. Next base: position 84,951 of record JADJHE010000008.1, on the reverse strand, counting down.
TTATTCCCAAATGCTTTTATGTAAGTATCATAACCATTGTTATTATAGTCACCAAAACCATTCGTTACAGAAACCGTAAATGTTGTTCCATCTGTTGATTTATACAAATCAACACCATAATTAAAATTCCCCGGTCTAAGAGCTACCCAAAGCTTTCCATCTTCATTAGCCAAACTTGAAATTTCAACCAAAGCTGTTGGAAATTGCTGCACCAGTGTCCATGTCGTTTCATCATTTGAACGCCATAATTGCGCCCCATCAGTACCATTTTCTGTTCCAACATATAAATAACCGCCAAAAGATGCCAACGCTGTAATTTGATAATTGTTTCCATTACCAAAACCATTGCCAACATTCGCGTTTTGAACCCAGTTAACACCATCTGATGAACTCCATAAGGTTGATAGGTTTGTACCCAAAAATATTTTTCCATTGTGCTCTTGTATGCTAGTAATGCGTGTTCCATAAGCAACAGCGCTAAAATCAAGCACAGTATCCCAACTTCCGCTAAAACCTGTAGTATCCAATGTATTATAAGCCGCTCTAAGAATTAAACTGTTTGGCCAAGCAAATATTCCTGCATAGATTGAATCAACGGCACCTTGACCTTTAAAAGGGAAAACATATTCAATTTCATCGTAGCTTGAATGTTTGTAAAATAGATTCCAATTGCTCCCATCTGTCGTTTGATAAATAGAAGGTAGCCCTGGGCCACCCTTAGCAATTGCAAACATTTTACCACCACCTTCAGTCGTAGAGTTTAATCCAGAAAACATCGTGATACTATCCCCATAAAGTACTTGAGCCCAGTCGTTTGGATTTCCAGTTGAAGTTTTATTTATATAACCCATGTTAGAACCACCCGCAACATATAATTCACCATTAAATATGTGAAAACTATTAAGATAACGATTGCCAGATCCATTCAGACCACCCTTAACGACATTCGTCCAACTGTCTTGACCAAAAATAAAAGCACTGCTCAGAATAGCAAATGCTAAAGAAAGTATATGTTTTTTCATGTTTTAAAATTAAGCATGCTAAAATAGTCCATTTTATCAAACCACAAAAACTTTTTTTCCGAAACGAAAAAGCAAAATCTTGGATTATTTTCGCCATGGAAACATTTTTTGTTTATTTTGTTTATTTTTTAGTGTTGATTTACAGCCAATTACCTCTTTTGAACAAATTAAACAAGCCGGAAACTTCGGAAATAAAAAATGTTTCCATAGTTTTGCGCTCGAAATTTAACAGCTACAAAAAATGGAACCAAAAGAACGTATACTCAAAGGAGCCGAAGAACTGTTTTTTAAGTATGGAATTAAGAGTGTTACAATGGATGATATTGCTAAACATCTTGCGATTTCCAAAAAGACGATTTATCAATTTTACGCTGATAAAAATGAAATTGTTGAAACATTAATGCAAGCAACATTACAGCAGGATGAGTGCGAGTTTCAAGAAATTCAAGCTGCTGCCGAAAATATGATTGAAGAAGTAATGCACATGATGAAACACATTAGTGTCATGTTCTCCAAAACCAATCCCAATATTTTTTACGATTTACAAAAATATCATCCAAAAGCTTGGAGCCATTTTAAAGCATTCAAAAATGATTGCATGGCACAAATGGTAGAGCGATCTATCGAAAGAGGTAAAAAGGAGGGATTGGTTCGTGAAGATATAAATTCAAAAGTGCTTTCCCGAATGCGAATCGAACAAGTTGAAATGGGACTTAATCTAGATGTTTTCCCGCCCGACAAATTTAAGATTGTTGAAATACAACTAAGTATGCTCGATCATTTTTTACATGGCATTTGTACTTTAAAAGGACATAAACTAATTAACAAATACAAACAATTAATAGAGGAAGAATAAAACACAAACAATTATGAGAAAAATAATAATAGCAATCGGATTGCTCGCTTTTATTTCAAACTCTTTTGCACAAACAAAAGATAATAATAGCTATTCCTTTTCATTGCAACAAGCCATCGATTTTTCATTGCAAAATCAAAACAACATCAAAAATGCAATGATTGACGAACAAATTGCAAAAGCAAAAGTTAGAGAAATTACTGGTATGGGCTTACCACAAATCAATGCAAGTTTCGACTTGAAAGATTTTGTTGAAATTCCAACATCATTAATTCCTGCTGAAATTTTTGGAGGTCCTCCAGGTTCTTATGCTGCTGTTAAATTCGGAACCCAATACCAAGCAACAGCTGGATTGGATGCAAGTCAGTTAATTTTTAGTGGTGATTACTTTTTAGGATTAAAAGCTTCAAAAGTTTTTGTTGAGCTTTCTCAAAAAGCTACGCAACGTACCAAAATTGAAACATCTGCTACAGTAAGTAAAGCATACTATACTGTTTTGGTAAACCAAGAACGTATTAAATTAATGGATGCGAATGTTATTCGTATTAAAAAAGCAATGGATGATACAAAAGCTTTATTAGACAATGGTTTTGTAGAAAAAATTGATTACGATCGTTTAAGTGTTGCATACAATAACTTATTGGTTGAACAAGAAAAAGTAAACCGCCTTTTAGAACTAGGTGTTTATTTGTTGAAATATCAAATGGGAATGGATATCAATGCCAACCTAACACTTACAGATAAATTGGAAGATGTAAAATTTGATATTACCGAAAAAGTTTCTGCAGAAAAATTCGATTATACAAAACGTGTTGAATACAGTTTATTTGAAACACAACGCGATTTAGCACAGTTGGATTTGAAAAGAAACAAATTCTCATTCTTACCTCAAGCTTTTGCATACGGAAGCTTAAGTGGTGCAGCACAACGTAATGAGTTCGATATTTTCGATACAAAGAAAAGTTGGTACCCAACTGCTCTAGTGGGAGCAAAAATTACATTGCCAATTTTTACTGGTGGACAACGCTACTACAAAACACAACAAGCTAAATTGAAACTTGATCAAGCAGAAAACAATATGAATTTTATGCAGAAATCTATTGATTTAGAAATAGCTTCTACTACAACCCTATTAAAAAACACTTCACAAACCTTAAGTATTCAAAAGAAAAATATTGAAACTGCACAAGAGGTATACCGTGTAACAAAGTTAAAACAAGAACAAGGAGTAGGCTCAACACTTGAAATGGTGACTGCTGAAACTGCTTTAAAAGAAGCGCAAACAAATTACTTCAATGCACTATTTGATGCATTGGTAGCAAAAATAGACTTTGACAAAGCAACAGGTACTTTAAAATAATAGATAAAAATAACATCCAAACAATACAAACAACACTATATATTATGAAAAAATTATTTATAATCCCAATCCTTGCAATTTCAATTATCGCGTGTAATTCGGGTGGTGGCGACAAACAAGTGGAACTTGATAATTTAAAAAAACAAGAAGCAGAAATAAAATCAAAAATTGCTGCTCTTGAAGCAGAATTAAGCGCAAGCGATACCACTCAAAAAGGAATTGCGGTTGCTGTTGAACAATTAAAATTGTCGGTATTTAAAAACTACATTGATGTACAAGGAAGAGTGGATGCTGACGAAAATGTTGCATTAAGCACTGAAATTCCAGGCACCATTACAAAAATAAATGTTAAAGTTGGAGATGAAGTTCATACTGGACAAGTGTTAGCTGAGACTGACGCAAAAGCAATCAACCAACAAGTTTCTGATTTACAAACCAACATGGATTTGGTAAATCAAATTTATGAAAAACAAAAAAATCTTTGGGAACAAAAAATTGGAACGGAGGTTCAATTTTTACAAGCAAAAACTAACAAAGAAAGTATGGAGAAAAAAATGGGGGCATTGCAAGAACAATTGCGCATGACAAAAATTATCTCTCCAATTAATGGAACGGTTGATGCAGTTGATGTTAAAATTGGACAAGCTGCAGCACCAGGAATGCCAGCAATTCGCGTTATTAATTATTCTAATTTAAAAGTAAAAGCAGATGTTGCTGAAACATATGCTTCTAAAATTAAAAAAGGAAGCGAAGTAGTTGTGTACTTCCCTGACATGAATGATTCAGTTATATCAAAAGTAAATTTTGTTGCTCGTGCAATCAACCCTGCATCTCGTACATTTTTAGTAGAGGTGTTGCTGGATAACAAAAAAGAATATCACCCAAACATGGTTGCTCGTTTAAATGTTAATGATTACATGTCGGCACAACCAATCATTATTATCCCTGTACGTACCATCCAAAAAGACGAAAACAATGCATCTTTTGTTTATGTGGCTGACAATGGTGTTGCAAAAAAACACATCATCACACTTGGAAAAGAATACAATGGAAAAGTAGAAGTAATTGCAGGTTTAAATGAAAACGATTTGTTGGTTACACTTGGATACGATGTAGTGAATGAAGGCGATGCAATTGCCTACAAAAAATAAACTTCGATAATTATTAATGCTGAAATGTTAACACGCCTTCCTGCTTTTTGCATGCGTAGGTAAAAAAATAGAACTATGAAATTTAAAGAATTTAAACCATCGAGTTGGGCAATCGATAATAAGATAAGTATTTACATACTTACCGCTTTTATTGCACTTGCAGGGATTTTTTCCTACCAAAGTTTACCGAAAGAAAGCTTTCCAGACATTGTGGTTCCCACTATTTATATCAATACCGTTTACTTTGGAAACTCGCCTACCAATATCGAAAATTTGGTAACCAAACCCATCGAAAAACAATTGAAGGGTATTGCAGGAGTTAAAAAATTAAACTCTACTTCCTTACAAGATGTTTCAGTGATTATGGTTGAGTTTAATACCGACATGAATGTTGCTGAATCAAAACAAAAAGTTAAAGATGCGGTAGATAAAGCAGCAACTGATTTACCAAAAGATCTTACACGCCAGCCAAACGTAATGGAAGTAAGCTTTTCTGAATTACCGATTATGTATGTAAACATTGCTGGTAATATGGATTTGAATAAATTGAAAAAATATGGTGATGATGTAAAAGATAAAATTGAAGCATTGAAAGAAATTTCACGTGTACAAATGGTTGGTGATTTAGAACGCGAAATACAAATCAATGTAGACATGTACAAGCTACAAGCAGCTAATTTTTCTTTACGTGATATCCAAAATGCTGTTCAATACGAAAACTTAAATATGTCAGGAGGTTTAGTTCCAATGGATGGAATGAAGCGTAACTTAACAATAAAAGGGGAATTTAAAACAGTTGAAGAAATTAAGAACTTAGTTGTTACATCTGGAGCTGGCTCAAAAGTATATTTAAAAGACATTGCCGAAGTAATTGACAGCAATAAAGAACAAGAAAGCTACGCACGATTGGAAGGTAAAAATGTAATCACATTAAATATTATCAAACGTAGTGGTGAAAATTTAATTGATGCATCAGACAAAATATATGCATTGATTGAAAAAATGAAAGCGGATGAATTGCCAAAGGATTTAAAAATTACTGTTACTGGCGATCAATCAGAAAAAACAAGAAGTACATTGCATGATTTGATTAACACCATCATTATTGGTTTTATTTTAGTAACCTTTATCTTGATGTTCTTTATGGGCGTAACAAATGCCTTGTTTGTAGCAGCATCCGTACCTCTATCAATGTTCATCGCATTCTGGATAATGCCTGCAATTGGTGGGGCATTCGATTTCAGCTATACCATGAATATGATTGTACTCTTCGCCTTCTTACTCGCCTTGGGTATTGTGGTGGATGATGCAATTGTGGTTATTGAAAACACCCATCGTATTTTTGACAATGGAAAACGTGACATTGTTACCGCAGCTAAAATGGCGGCAGGTGAAGTGTTTTTACCAGTATTGAGTGGAACATTAACCACACTTGCTCCATTCGTTCCTTTACTTTTCTGGAATGGTATTATTGGTAAATTTATGTTCTACCTCCCTATTACACTCATCATTACATTGCTTGCATCATTAATTGTTGCCTATATTGTTAATCCTGTTTTTGCGGTTGACTTTATGAAACCACATCATGAAGAAAAAGCGAAGTATGGAAAATTAACTCCATTGGCAAAATTACAATTGGTATTGTACATTGTGGCAGCAATAATTGCTCATATTGGTGGTCACCATGCATTTGGAAACTTGGTTATATTCTTTGCTTTCTTTATGGTGTTGCACCGTTTTTGGTTGCACAAAATTATTGAAGCGTTCCAAACTAAAATTTGGCCTGCATTCCAAGCGCGTTACACAAAGTTATTATTACGTTTCTTAAAACGCCCAGCATTGGCTTTACTTGGTGTTGTTGTATTATTTATTGCATCGCTCATGTTTTTTGCAGCACGTAGTCCAAAAGTAGTTTTCTTCCCACAAGGAGATCCAAACTTTGTATACGTGTATGTTAAATTACCAGTTGGAACAGACCCTGCAAAAACAAACACAGTAATGCTATTAGCAGAACAACGCGTAAACAGTGTTATCGGTGATTCCAACAAAATTGTAAAATCTGTTATTACAAATGTTACAAAAGGAACAACCGATCCTAAAGATCAAGATCAAAGTGATTATCCTAATAGAGGAAAAATTGCCATTGCTTTCGTAGATTTTAAGGATCGTGATGGACAATCAACTTCAAAATATTTGGAGCAATTACAAAAATTAAATTGGAATATTCCAGGAGCCGAAGTAAGTGTTTCGCCAGAACAAGCTGGCCCTCCTGTTTCTAAACCAATCAACATTGAAGTTCGAGGCGATAATTTTGATGAATTAGTAAACAATGCAAATCGTTTAAAATTATTTCTTACGCAACAAAAAATTTCAGGTGTAGAAAATCTTAAATCGGATTTTGAAACTATTAAACCAGAAATTGTTTTTAATATCGACAGAGAACGTGCAAATAGAGAAGGGATTTCTACAGGACAAATTGCATCAGAAATCAGAAATGCGGTATTTGGAGCTGAAGTAAGTAAGTTCCGAGATGAAAACGACCAGTATCCAATTCAGTTACGTTACAAATATGAACAACGTAATAACATTGAAGCATTGCGCAATTTAAAAATCACATTCCGCGATATGAACATGGGAGGTATTTTAAGAAGTGTTCCACTATCGGCATTTTGTAATGTAGAATATACTAATACCTATGGTGGGATTAAACGTAAAATGCAGAAACGTGTGATTACTATTTCTTCCAATGTAACCCAAGGTTATAACGAAAATGAAGTTGCTAATACTGTTAAAAAAGCAATTGCAGGATTTACACCTACAGGAAAAATTGAAGCGGTAATGACCGGTCAGCAAGAAGAACAAGCTGAAACAGGTGCGTTCTTAGGTAAAGCATTGGGTTATTCTGTTGCATTGATGCTCTTAATTTTAGTATTGCAATTCAATGCTATTGGTAAACCATTAATCATCTTGTCCGAAATCTTGTTTAGTATCATTGGGGTATTAATTGGTACAGCATTGTTCAAAATGGACATGAGTATTGTAATGACAGGTGTTGGTATTATTGCCTTAGGTGGTGTAGTTGTACGAAATGGAATCTTGCTCATCGAGTTTGCCGAAATGTCGCGTAAAGAAGGAATGAGCTTATGGGATGCAACAGTTGAAGCAGGAAAAACGCGTATGACACCAGTTATCTTAACAGCAATGGCTGCCATTTTAGGATTGATTCCATTAGCAGTTGGTTTGAATTTAGATTTTCAAACATTGTTTGCTACTGGCGATGCGAACTTATACTTTGGTGGTGATAACGTGGTATTCTGGGGTCCTTTATCATGGACAATGATATTTGGATTGTCATTCGCTACCTTCTTAACCTTATTATTGGTTCCTGCAATGTACTTAATGTCTGAACGCTTAAAACGTAAATCAGAGATTGTGTTGAAACACTTTGGCATGTCAAACGCCTTAATGTATATTCCATTCTTTGTCGGAATTTTAAGAGTGGTATTATATCTTAAAGGCAAAAAATTAGATTACGGAAATCTAGATTACTAAAACCAAAAGCGCTCTACAATTGTAGGGCGCTTTTTTTATACAATTAAAATGATTCTAAATTACACGATTAAAAAACCAATCAACGAAGTGTATGCATGTTTGTCGGACATGCAGAAATTTGCGGATCATCATCCTGTAATTTACAAAGCAGAGCAACTAAATAAAAATGAGTATAAATTTTATGAGAGTATTAAATTTATAGGCATTCCTTTTAAATTCAAATACATTGTTTATATATTAGATTACAAGGAAAACGAACATGTAAAAATGTATTCTCCTGTTAAAAAAGGGTGTTCATCTAACACTTGATTTTATGCTGCATTCGGATGGACAAATGACCACCATAAAAGAAGTTGTAGATGTGAAAGCACCTTTTATTATAAAAGGAATCTTTCAATCCATTTTAAAAAAAGCACATCAAAAATTAGTTAATACAATAGAGCACTCTTAAATGAAACAACTTTTACAACTAGAAGAACTCGTAATGTTCTTAATCGCTATAGTCGCTTTCAATCAACTACAATTCGATTGGTGGTGGTTTCCAGCGTTATTACTCCTACCCGATTTAGCATGATTGGTTATTTAATAAATACCCAAATTGGTGCTTATTGTTATAACTTTGTACACCATAAAGCATTGGCTTTGATAATTGTGGGATTAGGATTTTATATGAACAATCAATATCTATTATTATCGGGTATTATTCTTTTTGCACATTCGAGCATGGATCGCGTTTTTGGATATGGATTAAAATACATTACGAGCTTTAGCGATACGCATTTAGGAATAATTGGTCATCAAAAAAACAATATAAAATGAAAAAGTTCATTTTTTTAGGTACTTGCATTTTGATTTTTGCTAGCTGCAAAAACGAAAGCAATTCAACAACACCTCAACAAAAAGATATAACGCAAGCAGTTTATGCTTCTGGGAAAATTTATCCAATCAACAATTACAAAGTATACAGCAAGCTTCCTGGTTATGTCGAAAAAATTCACGTGCATGTGGGTGATAGCGTAAAGGTAGGCGACCCAATTATTACCATCAAAAGTGAAGTAAGTGACCTCAATGTAACTACCGCTAAAAATTTATTGTCCTTAGCACAAAAAAATGCGAATGAAAATTCGGGTTTAATCAATACTTTAAAACAAGATGTTGCTTCTGCAAAATCGAAGTATGAATTAGATTCAACTAATTACAAACGCTTCGAATCACTGTCTAAACAAAATGCAACTTCAACCATGCAATTGGATCAATCCAGAACTCAATTTGATATTTCTAAACAAAATTATTTGAAAGCACTAAGCTCATTAAATAACACCAGAGACAAAGTAAGAATTGAATTGGAAAATGCGCAAATACAATATGAAGCACAAACGTCTAATAAAAACGATTATACACTCACCTCTGCTGTAAATGGGAAAATATACGATATCATTCCTAAAGAAGGTGAATTGGTAACCACACAAATTGTATTGATGGAAATTGGTGATGGAAGCCATTTTGAAGTTGAATTAAGTGTAGACGAAACAGATGTTTCGCTTCTAAAAAGAGACCAACAAATTGTTTATGAAATTGATGCTTACAAAGGACAAGCGTTCAACGGTACTATTGTTGAAACGTATCCACGAATCAATCAAAACAATAAAACAGCAAAAATTATTTCTTCTATTAAATTAGAAAAAGGATTTGAAATTTATTCAGGCATGTCGGTAGAAGCAAATATTATTATTGCTGAACGAAAAAATGCATTGGTGATTCCAAGAGAATATTTAATTGAAGGAACAAAAGTTAAAATTAACGGTTCGGAACAATTGACCACGATTAAAAAAGGTGCCGAAGACCTTGAATTTATTGAAGTATTAGAAGGAATAACAAAAGACACTGAAATTATTTTACCCTAATGATTCAAAAAACACCTGTCATAAGAATTGCGTTAACGCATTTGCTTGCTAAAAAAAGGCAAACAATTGTTGCCATGTTAGGAGTAACATTTGGTATTGCTATTTTTATTTTTCAAGCAGGATTAATGTCAGGATTTCAAGCATACTTTATTGATGAAACAGTAAATACTACTGCCAACATTCGCATCTACAATGAAGCGGAAAAAAACAGAAAAAGTATTTTAGCAAAACGCGATACAGCTAGTAGCAAATGGATTGTTGTTCAAAATCAAAAACCAAAAGACGAACTCAACAAAGTTAAAAATGGCTATCAAATAATTGCAGCACTCGAAAAAGATTCTCGCGTATCGGGTGTATCACCCTTTTTAGGTTCACAAGCCATCTTTAAAGTTGGTATTGCACAAATAGCCGGCAGAGTTTCGGGTGTTGACATCATCAAAGAAAACATCTTGTTTGACGTTTCTAAAAACATGCGCCAAGGTGATATTACCAAACTACAAACAATTCCCAATGGAATTATTCTTGGTGATGGACTTGCAGATTTACTTGGTGCTAAAATGCATGATAACATTTCTATTACCTCGCCACTAGGTGTTACTTTAGAAATGAAAATTGTTGGAATCAACCACAGTGGTTTAACAGAAGTTGATAAAAGCAGAGCCTACATCAATATTCGCAACGCACAAAAACTCTTAAAAGTGGATGGTTCTTATATTACCGACATCAATATCAAATTAAAAGATTTTAATCAAGCCGAAGAGTTAGCAAAATTTTATCATCAAAAATTTGGGTTTAAAACAGTAGACTGGAAAGAAGCAAATGCGAGTGTGTTTAGTGTTTTCAAAATCCAAAACATGGTTACTTATTTAATTATTGCCTCTATCCTAATCGTTTCTGGATTTGGGATTTTTAATATCCTTATGATGATTATTTATGAGAAAATGCCTGACATTGCTATTTTAAAAGCCATCGGATACAAAGACAGTGATATCAAAAAAATATTTTTGACCGAATCGTTAATCATTGGTGTGTTGGGTGGATTACTAGGTTTAATCATTGGTTTTTTAATGCAAAAAATTGCAGGTAGCATCCGAATGGATATCAAAGGATTTGTATCCATGGAATATTTGCGATTCAACACATCGCCTGCATTTTATTTGTTTGCTTATATTTTTGGATTAGTCGCAACAAGTATTGCAGGGTATATTCCAGCGCGTAAAGCAGCCAAAATGGATGCAATTGATATTATTAGAAGTAAGTAAGCATGGGCAATATAATAGAAACAAAAAATTTAAGTAAATCGTTTCACGATCCTGTTGAATTTCAGGCATTGAAAAACATCAATGTTTCTATTAAACAAGGAGAATTTGCAGCTATTGTTGGTTCTTCGGGAAGTGGAAAATCTACACTTCTTTATGTACTGAGTACTTTAGATACCGACTATACTGGCCATATCTTTTTTGATGGTGATGATTTAAGTTTAAAATCAAAAAACGATTTGGCTGAAATCCGAAATGAAAAAATTGGTTTTGTTTTTCAGTTTCACTATTTACTTCCAGAATTTACCGTACTAGAAAATGTTTGTTTACCTGCATTAAAGCTTGCAAAATATTCGGAAGCAGAAATCAGAGAACGCGCCTACCAAAAACTAGATTTATTAGGGCTACGTGATCAAGCATTAAAAAAAGCAAACAAACTTTCGGGTGGTCAGCAACAACGCGTGGCTATTGCTCGTGCCTTAATTAATGATCCAAAAATTATTTTTGGGGATGAACCCACGGGGAATTTGGATTCAAAAAATTCGGAAAATGTTTTTGAGATTTTTAAAGAATTAAAAGAAAAATACAATCAATCGATTGTGGTTGTAACACACGATATGAGCTTTGCCGAGCGAACCGATCGTATTATTACACTAAGCGATGGTGAAGTAGTTTCTCAATAAAAAAAGGCGAAGAAAAATTCTTCGCCTTTTTTTATTGTCTTCAATTACAATTACATTTTTTCATTTAATAAATTAAAGTATTTTATTTCCCAACTAATAACCTTATTAAAATAACCATTTACATCATCTTTAAATTCTCTTTTGGGTCTGTCCTTTTTGTAGTCTTCTAACAAATTGTATTTCGCTAAATACGCTTCAAATTCATCCTCTTTAAATTTTTTCAGCTTACCGTCCCATCCTTCTGCATAAAAACGACTTCCTTGTTCTAAATATAAAGAGTAGTAACACAGCTTACCAGCTACCAATACAATATATGGTTTATCTTCAATAAGTCTTATAAGCATTGGTGTAGAATAATTGTCTCTTTTATAGGTAAACAATTCAGCAGGAAGATTTTTAGCATCTTCTTTTTTAATATTCCCGTCATCGTCAATGAGCTTATAATCTGTACCGCCAATCATTGTCCAGCTAAAACTTCCATTTTTCATTCTTGTCCCTGCAACCGGCTTGTTATTAAGATAATCTTCGAGCGATTTATAAAAATTTCCATGTGCCTTTTGATCAACACCACCTTCACTAGACACTGCTCCTGATCCCTCCTTTATATTTTTCATATCCGTATCTTTAAAAGGAATTTCTGCCGAAAATGTCTTTGTAGTCATTTTTGTTTTCTCATTCAAAAGACTAAATGTAAGGGCAATATTTCCGTTATCGTCCATTGTATAATTTTGATTGATAACTCTTTTTTGACCTTCGTATTTCGAGCTCATTTTTTTTGTAGAAAGTACATTCAGCGTCTTTGTGTCATAAATATTAATTTCTGGTTCAATATCATAACTTGGAGAAAGATTATCTTTTAAAATAGCGAGCTTGGTTCTATCAGGAGAATAAACAGGTTTGTAAATGATTTCATTTGAACTGTAAACAGAATTTACCTTTGTAGAATAAATTAATTTTGGAATGCTGAATTTGTTTGTTTTTATGTTTAATGTTTTAATAGAACAATCTTTTGTTCCAGTTGACTTTTGCCATATATCGTAAACAATTACAATTTCATTCCCTATCAACTCGAAGTTGGCAAAGTTTGAGCCTGGATAAAACATTTCTTTTTGACTTTTATCAGGGATTTTTGTTTCCACCTTAGAAATCACCTTTTGCGTTTTAATGTCTTTCTTAAGAATGATAAAATTATATGCTCCCTCTACAGTAAAAAACTCTTTATCTGTTTTCATTTGTTGAGCATTCGAATTTTGTATAATCCCAATAAATAGGAAAATGGAGAGCATGGCTATTAATTGCTTTTTCATAGGAGGATTTTAGTTTAAGTGTTTATTGTCTTATAAAGATATAAAAGTATTTTAATTTTATGTCAAACAACAAAGGTTTGCTTTGAATTTGCTACTTTTACAGCATGAATTTAGACTTAACAGGAAAAACCGCAATGGTTTGCGGTAGTACACAAGGAATCGGAAAAGCATCTGCTATTGAATTAGCATTATTAGGAGCAAATATTGTTTTGATTGCTCGTAATGAAGAATCGCTGAAAGAAGCCATCAAAGATTTAGATGTTTCGAAAGGTCAAAAGCACGAATACTTAGCAGTTGATTTTCAAACACCAAAAATTTTAAAAGAGAAAGTTGACAACCACGTTGCAACACATGGCAACGTACATATTTTGGTAAATAATACGGGTGGTCCGCCAAGCGGACTTATTCAAAATGCAAAAGTGGATGAGTTCATTCAAGCATTCAACAATCATTTAGTTTGTAACCATATTTTGGTGCAAGCATTAATTGAAGGAATGAAAAAAGAACAATACGGACGTGTAATTAACATCATTAGCACCTCTGTTAAAATGCCATTGAAAAACTTAGGTGTTTCCAATACCATTCGTGCAGCTGTTGCTAACTGGAGTAAGACCTTATCCAATGAAGTTGCTTCGTTTGGAATCACCGTAAACAATGTGTTGCCAGGTGCAACATTAACCGGACGATTAAGCACCATTATTGAAAACAAATCAAAAAACACAGGTGAATCCTTAAATGAAATTAAAAATGAAATGGAAAGTGAAATTCCATTGGGACGATTTGCTGAGGCATCTGAAATTGCAAATGCAGTTGCGTTTTTAGCATCGCCTGCAGCATCCTACATTACAGGAATTAATGTTCCTGTGGATGGTGGAAGAACGGGATGTTTGTAACACCTCTCCCCTTCATCCCCTCTCCTAAGGAGAGGGGGTAATATTTTAAAAAACCTCCCGAAATTTGGGCGGTTTATTTATAAAAGTTTAGAGTCTGCCTTTTTGTTTTCTTCTTCGTAGCCATGATCAATTTTTAAATGACCACCCAATGCTGCGGCAACGGCTAATTCATCGCAACGGTTGTTTTCTTTATTAGATGCATGCCCTTTTACCCAAACAAATTTTACATTGTGTTTTCGGTAAATACGTAAAAACCGTTTCCACAAATCTTCGTTCTTTTTATCCTTAAAATATTTTTTCTCCCAACCGAACACCCACTTTTGCTCAACAGAATCTACCACATATTTTGAATCGGAATAAATGGTAACGGTTGTTCCTTCTTTTTTTAAACTTTCAAGTGCAACAATCACACTCAATAACTCCATACGGTTATTGGTGGTGTATCGAAAACCTTCTGAAATTTCTTTCCGCAATGCACCATAAATCATTACCACACCAAATCCGCCTGGACCCGGGTTTCCTCTTGATGCACCATCAGTGTATATTTTTATCATGTTTTATGCTTAATTATAAGTAGACAATTTGAAAAAAATAGACAGTAGACAAAATAAAATCAATTTGCAATTGTTTTAAACTTCACAATTGGTGCAATTAATTTCTATTATACTTTTCTGGATTTTCAATCATGTGATTTAGTAACCTCCCTATTTCAGCTGCTTTATCGTTTAACTTTTCTTTTGAGTCCTCATCAATATAACCACATTCAAAAGCAAAATCAATCCAAACACTTGTTTCACTATTTTCCATATCCGCATCACTTGTTTTGCTGATAAAATGTGCCTCATATCTTCTTTTTCGATAACCTTCACCTATTGAAGAACAAACTGAACGGGATGAGCGTCTTATCTGGCTAGTCAGACCATATTTCTCATTTTCAGGAAAATGCTTTGAAACATGAAAAATCTCCATTGCGAGAGAAAATGCTTTTTTATAAACAGTAAGATCCTTAAACTTAAAAGCGGTTTTTGCTTTTTCAGTTTTTTTATCAATATCAATTTTCTTGTCCACTGTTTATTTGTCTACTTTTTATCTTGTCCTTTGTCTACTACTTTAAATTGTCTATCTTCTTATGTCTAATTTTACAATCCCGCGTGTGTTCTAAACAATTTTACTGCAATTGCTAAAAGAATTACACCAAATACTTTTCTCAAAATATTAATTCCACCTGGACCTAAAATATGTTCCAAGCGATAAGTGTTTCGCAAAACGATGTATACAAAAACTAAATTAATAAGGATTGCTACAATTAAATTTTCGAGGTGATACTCTGCGCGTAAGGAAAGTAAGGTTGTTAATGTTCCCGTTCCAGCAATCAAAGGAAAAGCAATAGGAACCACCGATGCGGTAGCTGCAGTTTCTTCTTTGTAAAACTTAACGCCTAAAATCATTTCCAATGCTAAAAAGAAAATGATGAACGAACCTGCAATGGCAAACGAACTAACATCAATGCCAATTAAACTTAAAATTTGTTCGCCTACAAACATAAAAGCAATCATAATAACACCCGAAACCAAGGTTGCTTTTTCGGATTGAATTTTTCCTACTTTTTGTTGTAGATCAAGCAAAACAGGTAAGGAACCTACTACATCAATCACCGCAAATAAAATCATGCTGATGGTGGCTATTTCTTTAAAGTTAAATTCCATTTTTAGGCTTTTTTAATTTTACACGAGTTAATTTAGAATATACGAATATCAACTATTTAGTTGAATCAATTTGTTGAAAGCACTTTTTCAATTGCTTTTGGGAAAAATTCGTACTCCAATTCATGAATTTTTATTGCCAAGCTTTCGGGCGTATCATTTTCAGAAACAGTACATGTATGTTGCGAAATGATTTCTCCTTCATCGTAATGTTCGTTCACAAAATGAATAGAAATTCCACTTTGTTGTTCCTTCGCCTGAATTACCGCATTATGTACATTCATGCCATACATCCCTTTACCGCCAAATTTGGGCAATAATGCAGGATGAATGTTAATTATTTTATTGGGAAATGCTTTCACCAAATTTTCAGGAATCATCCATAAAAAGCCAGCTAGCACAATTAAATCGATATTTTTCGATTTTAAAAAACGAATAGTCGTATCATTCTCCACAAAATCGGCCTTGCTTAACAAGTAGGTCTCGATGGAAGCTGCTTTTGCACGATTTAAAACATTGGCTGTTTCTTTATTCGAAACTACCAGTGCTACATGTATCTTTTCGGAGTTTTTAAAATAGTCGATGATACGCTGTGCATTGGTTCCTTCACCCGAAGCAAAAATGGCTATGTTTTTAGAAATCATACTGCAAAAGTAGTATTTTTACGGAAAGCAATTTTTATGATGAACAACCCCTTTCCATACATTAACTATACAAAAGAAACTTACGGACCAGAAGAAACACTTCAACGAAGCTCCGACTTTTATAATTGGCTTGATAAAAGAAGAACGGTTAGGGAATTTTCAGAAAAAAAGATTGATAAAAACATCCTTGAAAACATCCTGCTATCAGCATCAACAGCTCCTTCAGGTGCACACAAACAACCGTGGACATTTTGTGTTGTAACAAATCCTATACTAAAAAAAGAGATTAGAATTGCTGCTGAAAAAGAAGAGCAAGAAAGTTATAATGGAAGAATGTCGAAAGAATGGCTTGAAGATTTGGCTCCTTTAGGAACCGATTGGAACAAACCCTTTTTAGAAATCGCTCCAGCTCTAATTATTGTCTTCAAAAGGGTCTATGAACTTGTGAATAATGATAAAAGGAACAATTATTATGTTGCTGAATCAGTTGGTTTGGCAAGTGGATTTTTGCTAACAGCTATCCATAACGCAGGATTGGTTGCTTTAACCCATACACCAAGTCCAATGAATTTTTTGACAAAATTACTAGAACGCCCCGAAAACGAGCGTCCTTTTCTTTTAATACCAGTTGGTTACCCACTAGAAAAAACACAAGTTCCTGATTTACAGAGAAAAAACATAAATGATATTGCGATTTTTTATGAATAATTCCCCTTTTTTTTTGTAATTATGCATATAACTATATCTTTGCACCCAAATTAACCAATAAAACATTTTAAAAATGTCAGACATTGCAACAAAAGTAAAAGCTATCATCGTTGATAAATTAGGTGTTGACGAAAAAGAAGTAACACCAACAGCTAGCTTTACAAATGATTTAGGAGCAGACTCATTAGACACTGTAGAACTAATCATGGAGTTTGAAAAAGAATTTAACATCGCTATCCCTGATGACCAAGCTGAAAAAATTGGTACAGTAGGTGACGCAATTTCTTACATTGAAGCAAACGCAAAATAATCCTTAAAAGATTTATTTGAATGAAGTTGAGACGAGTAGTAGTTACAGGCCTAGGCGCAATTACGCCACTTGGTAATACGGTTACCGATTATTGGAATAACCTATTAAATGGTGTTAGCGGAGCTGCACCTATTACTCGTTTCGATGCTTCAAAGTTTAAAACTCGTTTTGCCTGTGAAGTTAAAGGATTTAATCCTGAAGACTTCTTAGACAGAAAAGAAGCTCGTAAGCTAGATCCATTTTCTCAATATGGTTTAGTTTCAGCAATGCAAGCAGTAAAAGATGCTGGATTGGACAAAGAAGGCGCTTTTGATCCTGATAGAACTGGAGTAATCTGGGGTTCAGGAATAGGTGGTTTACAAACCTTCCAAGACGAATGTTTTGGCTATGCAAAAGGTGATGGAACTCCTCGTTTTAATCCATTCTTTATTCCGAAAATGATTGCTGATATTTGTTCTGGACACATTTCCATCATGTATGGTATGCGCGGACCAAATTTCACAACCGTTTCAGCTTGTGCTTCATCAACCAACGCATTAATTGATGCTGCTATGTACATTAAATTGGGCAAAGCAGACATTATTGTTACTGGTGGATCAGAAGCTGCAGTATGCGAAGCAGGTATCGGTGGATTCAACGCAATGCATGCATTGTCTACAAACAACGAATCTCCTGAAACAGCATCTCGTCCATTTGATGCAAACCGTGATGGTTTTGTATTGGGTGAAGGAGCTGGTGCTTTAATTCTTGAAGAACTTGAACACGCATTAAAGCGTGGTGCTAAAATTTATGCTGAAGTTGTAGGTGGTGGAATGACTGCCGATGCAAATCACATTACAGCGCCTCATCCAGAAGGATTAGGAGCACGTAATGTAATGCGCCTTGCATTAGAAGATGCAGAAATGAAAGCTGAAGATATTGATTATGTAAATGTTCACGGAACATCTACTCCACTTGGTGATGTTGCCGAATCAAAAGCCATCCTTGGTGTTTTTGGTGAACATGCTTACAAACTAAACATTAGCTCAACCAAATCAATGACTGGTCACTTATTAGGTGCTGCTGGTGCTATTGAGGCGATTGCTTGTGTTTTATCTGTTCAGAATGATATTGTTCCTCCAACAATCAATCACTTTACAGATGATCCAGCATTGGACAACAAATTAAATTTTACATTTAACAAAGCTCAAAAACGCGAAGTTCGTGCTGCATTAAGCAACACATTTGGATTTGGTGGACACAATGCTTCTGTTATTGTAAAAAAATACAAAGCCTAACTAATCGTTTCCCGATTGAGCGTTTTTCAAAAGCCAATACGCGTTTATTTTTCTCCTGAAAAAAAACTGCACGAATCATTACGCAATATCCTTGGATTTTATCCAACCAATATTGATTTGTACAAATTGGCTTTCCGCCATAGCTCTGCTGCACAACATTTACAAAAAGGAATTAAAGACAGTAATGAACGCCTAGAATTTTTAGGCGATTCCATTATTGGTACTGTGATAGCAGAATATCTATTCAAAAAATTTCCTTACAAAGACGAAGGCTTCTTGACCAAGATGCGTTCTAAAATGGTGAGCCGCAACCAACACAACCAAATTGCATTAAAGCTTGGTTTGAACAAATTCATTGAAACGAATAACGATCGTGGCAGCAAACCAAGCTCAATCAATGGCGATGCTTACGAAGCATTAATTGGCGCTATCTATCTCGACAAAGGGTATAATGCAACGAAAGAATATATTCTAAAACGAATTATCAATGTGCATATGGATATTGATGAATTAGAAACAAAAGAAGTAGATTTTAAGAGTAAATTTATTGAGTGGGCACAAAAAGAAAAAAAGGAATTTGTGTTCAGTATAATTATTGATGCTGCAAACTCCGCAGATAAAATGTTTTTAATACACTTACTTGTCGACAATGAAGTTGTTGGAATAGCACAACACTTTTCTAAAAAACGTGCAGAACAATTGGCTTCAGAAGATGCTTGTACAAAACTGGAAATCAACAATTAGATTTTCAATCCTATTACTACAACATCATCCACTTGCTCTAAACCACCTTTCCACACATCAAAAGCATCAGCAATAATTTGTTTTTGCTCATCAACTGGCTGTTTAGCAATCTCTATAAATAGATTTTTCAATTGATTGTATTTGAATTTTTTTCCTTTTGAACCACCAAACTGATCAGCATATCCATCCGAAAACAAATACACACAATCTCCTTTTTGTAATTGAATCGTATGATTTTTATAATTATCTACAATGCCATCTAAATTTACTCCAATTGGAAATTTATCTGCTTTTATTTCGTGTAACGTATTTTCTCTAACGTAATACAACGCATTAAATGCGCCTGCATATTGCAGCAAATTCGTTGTTGTATCAAACGAACACAAAGATAAATCCATTCCATCTTTTACTCCTTTACCATGTTCTGTTTGTCGCAATGTTTTTGTAACACCTGCATCTAAATGTTCTAATATTTCAGAAGGTTTTGTTAAACCCACTTCATTCACCGCTTGTGTCAGTAAATTAAAGCCTACTACACTCATCAAAGCCCCTGGGACCCCATGTCCAGTACAATCTACAGCTGCAAAGCAAACAATGTTTTGTTTTTGCTCTATCCAATAAAAATCGCCACTTACAATGTCTTTCGGGCGATAAAAAATAAAACTGTTCGGTAATAATTTTTTCCAATGATCTTGAGGTGGTAAAATAGATTCTTGAATACGTTTAGCATAATTAATACTATCCGTAATTTCCTTTTTCTGTTGTGTTATTTCAGCATTTTGATGTGCTAATAATTCGTTTGCTTTTTGTTTAAGGTTATAGCGATTAAATAAAAGTACGGCAAGACTTATTACTAAAAGAATTGCAATAACCATTACATACATCCATAATTTATTTTTATTCAACTCGAGCGCTTGAATTTTGCTTTCCTTGGTAACCAACTCTAATTCTTTTTGCTTCTTTTCGCTTTCATATTTTGTTTGCAATTCATTCAACTGCTGAATTGTAGTTTCATTTAAAATAGAATCCTTAACAGCAATGTATTCTTTCTGATTTTCGTATGCATGTTTGTAATCGCCTTGGGCTGCATAAATAAGTGCATAGGTTTCATAGCCATGCTTTAATAGCTCTTTTGCACCTATCTCCTTTGCAATGTTCATTGCTCGTTCTATGAATTCGTTTCCCTTTTTATACTCTTTACGTTCACAATAAGCACTTCCCATACTAAACAAGGTAATTGCTAATCCGTATTTATCTTGCGATTTTTCACGTATAACCAATGCTTCTTCAAAATAACGAAGTGCCTTATCGTATTCTCCTCTTGAATCATATACACTCCCAATATTATTGAGTGTTAGTCCAACTCCCGACTCATCATTAATTAACTTACGAAGTTCAAGTGCTCGATGATAGAACTCTAAACTTTTATCATACTCTCCTTTTAGTTTATATACTAAACCGATATTGTGTAGAGAGCTTCCTTCACCTCGCTTGTTTCCAATCTCCCTTTTTATTTTTAATGCTCGGTTGTGAAACGATAATGCTTCTTCGTATTTTCCTTGTGTTTGATATATTAATGCAATGTTATTTAATGTACTCGCTAGCTGAGACTTACTTTCACCTGTGCCTTCCACCAGCTTTAACGATTGCAAATAATACGTTAATGCATTATTATAATCTGCTTTGTCATCGTATACTAAACCTATGTTATTTAAAGCAACGGCCAATTTCGAATTGTTTTTTAATTCCTTAGCAATATCTCGAGAAATATAATAATGCTTTAATGCTTGGTCATAGTCGTTTGTATAATAACAAGCAAGACCAAGATTGTTATTCGCATTTAAAATTCCTAACTGATTATTAATTTTTGTTGCCAAGGAAAGTGCTTCTGTTGCAGTTTTTTTTGCTTTAACAGCATCGTCAATAACATATTCATAGGCTAGTTGATTTTTGTATTCAACAATCAAGGCATCATCGTTTGTAACAGTCAATAGCTTTTGTATACTATCAACTACAACTTTACTTTTTTGAGCAAACATAAAACTGTTTGTCAAAATTGAAAGAAATAGAATTCCGATTATTTTTTTCATGAGATTTTTATTCCAATTACCAATATATCATCTACTTGTTCCAGATTCCCTTGCCAGTCTTCAATAGTATTTTTTAACAGCATGCTTTGTACATCCATTTTTTTATCATTCAAATCTATCAATAGCTGATGTAGGCGTTTTACCATAAATTTTTTCCCTTTTTCTCCTCCAAATTGATCCGCATAACCATCTGTTGTCATGTAAATAACATCGTTTTTATGAAGCTTAAATTCGATGTTTTTGAAAACACGGTCTTGCTCCATTTGATCACCACCTATAGGCTGTTTGTCTGCTTTTAGTTCAATTAAGGACTTGTCGCGAATAATTACCAAGGAGCGATTTGCACCTGCATAGTGCAATTGCTCTTTCGCATCATCAATTACACAAATAGCAATGTCCATTCCATCGCGTGTCTCTGTGTTTTCCATATCCTGCTTTAACGATTGTCGAACACGCTCATGAAGTAAGTTAAGTATTTGATTGGGTTGTGTAATATTTTTTTCGACCACAATTTCGTTTAATAGCGTATTGCCAATCATACTCATAAAAGCACCAGGTACGCCATGGCCTGTGCAATCAACGCATGCAATAATTGTTTTTCCTGCGGTTTTCGTAAACCAATAAAAATCTCCACTTACAACATCTCTTGGTTTAAACAAAATGAATGATTCTGGGAAAGATTTTTTTATTTCTTCATTCAAAGGAAGAATTGCTTCTTGAATTCGTTTTGCATAATTAATACTTGATTTGATATCATTGTATGCAACTTCAATAATTTCGCTTTTTTGCTGTAGTTCTTCTTTTTGTTTTACAACTTCTGCGGTTCTTTCGTCAACAATCTTTTCAAGTTTTATTTTCGCTTTTCTTAATCGCCAAACACTTATGCGAACAATTATGATAATCAAAATAATAAATGCAATAAAATAGATGATATAAGCAATGAAAGATCTATACCAAGGAGGTAGAATAACAAAACGATAGTTTGCTATTTTACTTTCATGTCCATAAATGTTTTTTGCTTTTACTTCAAAGGAGTATTCGCCTTCATACAAATTGGTGTATTGTTTATAATTCAAGCTAGACCACTCACTCCAAGCCGTATCAAAACCAACTAATTTATAACTAAAATTTATTTTATCCTCTCGATCATAAAATGCTGCTGAATAGTTAAAATCCAATGTGTTGTATTTATAAGCAATTTCTGGAATAAAGTTCGTGGTTTGTGTATCAACAACCACATAGCCGTTTTCAAAAGGAACAGAAAATGTCCCTGCAAAAACAGTTGAATCGTTTGCAATAGTAACCTTTCTGATAAGTGTAGTATATACGGGTGAATATTCCTTTTGAACTGTTGCATCATAGCGCGTGAGTACATCTGTTAAACCTATCCACAAAATAGACGAATCGGATTGGTAATAGGTATAACCTTGGTCTTCGATTGCCGCTATTGCTTTAACTGTTTTTTGGGTGTTCGGATTTTCAATATTTAAAAGTGGAATTGGTTCTGCATTATGGTTATAAGCTGATGCATTTTTATTGACAACAACAAATTTTTTCTTTGGGTTCGATGCCTTTTTATCAAATTGATAAACAAAATGATTTCCATTGAAGTATACCTCCTGATTTTTTTTAAATATAAATACCTGTTCATTCGGCAATCCATTTGTTGTATCAAAATGTGTTAGTGCATAATTATAATCCGGTTGTATGATCATTTTATATACACCACTGTTTCGAGTGCTAAACCAGACGAAAGACTCACTCTTCTCATTTATTCCCTCCAATACAAAGTTCATAATATCGCTTGTTGGAATACTAAAAAAGTGCGATTCAATCCATTTTTCTCCCTTTTTATCTAAAACTCGTAAACCATCTTTTTCACCGATAAACATTCGGTTGTTTTCGTGAATATAAATTGTGTTCGAATATGCCTTCGTAAGACGAGCCACTTTTTTGTTTACAATTTCGAAAACCCCATCACTTGTTGCTCCATATACCCTGTTCTCTGCCACTCTAAAATTCCATGTCTCAAAATAAGTGCCTTCAACTTGATTAAAAACTAATTTTTGAGGAGCGCCACTTCTATTGTTTGTTCCTAATTCTGCAACATACATTCCAGATGTTGTTCCAACGTAAATTGTATTTCCAAGTGTTGTAATAGCTTCAATATTTCCATTTAATCCTGCTGTAGCATTGTAATAATAAAAGGGAGAATTTACCGATACTTTACTAATTCCATTATTTGTGCTTAGCCACATTTCTTTTTGCAAATCAAAAAAAATGTCTGCTACCGATTCATCTACCAATCCATCTGCTTTGGTTATTGTTCGAATGATGTTTAGTTTGTTATCTAAAAAATAAACACCTGAGCGTGTATTTAAAATTATTGTTGAATCATTAAACCACTGCATTCCTAAAACGCCAATCGTATTTAATTCGTTTTCGGAAGGAGCATTGTATTTTGTAATTTTTCCTTTTTCAGTATCGATGAAGGCAAATCCTTCATCAACTGAGATTGTTAAAATATTCTTGCTGTGTTGGGTTGGAAAATTAATCATCCCTACAACTGCAGTGTTCTGCAAAAAAGCTCCACCCGGAAACAATGACAAAGATTTGCCGTCCCACTTCATCAATCCAATTTTACGCTCACGAAGCAATAGAAGATCGTTTATTTTAAACGAGATGGAAGCAAATGTGTTTTGCGTTGGTGCAACAACTTTTAGTTTATTCTTTTCATAAACAAATATATTTTCACTCGTTTGAAAATGAATTGCACCATTCAATTCTTGTATGTGCCACACATCTGAAAATGTTCTTTTTTCAGCAGGTAACAAGGAGCTTAATGATTGATAAATTAAATCTCCATTTTTTTGAGGTGCTAAATAACCAAAATCACCAACCGTTCCAACAAATATGGTCCCTTGACTATTTATGTATAGTGAGCGAACAGCAACTCCTTTAACAATTGGAATTTTACGCCAGTTTTTTCCATCGTATTCCAATACATTACTACTATTTCCAAAATATAAAACACCACGTTTATCTTGAACACAATACCAATTTTGCATAAATGCATTGTATTCCTTTTGGGAGTAGTTTCGAATAGGAAAGCCATTGTATTGCGCCTTCGTGGCGCTAACAACAAAAAACAAAAGTAGTAGTAGTATTTTTTTAGTAGTTTCAACTTTTATATCTTTATTCCAATAACCAATATATCATCTACCTGCTCCAACTCTCCTCGCCACTCTTCTATTGTTTTTTCTAATCGTTCTTTTTGTTCTGCAAATGGTTTATTGCAAACAGACAATAGCAACTCTTCGAATTGTTTGTATTTGAATTTTTCCTTTAGGTCCACCAAACTGATCGGCATAACCATCAGTAAACAAATAAATGATATCACCTTCTTGTAATTGCCATTCATGATTGGTAAATTGCTGAAGCTCTTCTCCAACAAAAGCGCCTATTGGAAATTTGTCTCCATTTAGTTGAACCAACTCCTTCCCATTTTTAATAATCCAAACGGGATTATTGGCTCCCGCAAATTCAATTGTTTTTTTAACGTAATTAATTCCACACAGAGCAATGTCCATTCCATCGCGAACGGTTGCTTCTTCTGGATTTTGATTTAGTTTTTTGGAGAGTTGTTGGTTTACTTCATTTAATACCAAAGCGGGTTTCGATAACCCCAATGCATTTACTGTTTGAGTTAACAAGTTGTGCCCAACAATACTCATAAAGGCACCAGGAACGCCATGTCCAGTGCAATCAACTGCTGCTATCAAAATTTGATGTCCCCATTTTTCTAACCAGTAAAAGTCTCCACTTACAATATCTTTTGGTTTATACAACACAAACGAATTTGGCAAGTGTTGTTTAAAAATTGAATCGGCAGGCAAAATTGCTTCTTGGATTCGTTTCGCATACTTTATACTATCGGTAATGTCTTTGTTTTTTTCATCAATTTCAGAATATGCTTCTTGCAATTTTTCTTTCTCTTCTTCCAATTCTTTTGTTCTGTTTGCTACTTCTTCTTTTAAACGCATTCTACTTCTTTGCAAACTATGCTCACGCATTTTAACAAAAAGATAAATTGCTGTTATCCCAATTGCACCCGACAATAGATAAAACCAAGACTGACGCCAAAAAGGAGGAACTATTTCGAAAGAAAAACGAACAGGGTTTTTATTCCAGATACCATCATTGTTTTTTGCAATTAATACAAACGTGTATTTACCAGGAGGCAAATTTGAATACGTAGCACTTATTTCTTTCCCTTCAGGCAACCAATTTTGATCGGCTCCTTCCAGCATAAACTGGTATTTTACTTTGTTTGGAATTGTATGTGATATTCCTATAAAGTCAAACGTAATGTGATTTTTATCGTATGGAAGAACAAGATTAATCGGAAGTCCATCTAATATACTATCCGAATACTTTTTAAAATTTGTATCCTCTAAAAATAAACGAATTCCTGTAATGTGTGTTTGGGGTTCGATTTTATTAATTCGTTCTTCTTTAGGATTGTAAATGGTAACACCACCAATTGTTCCTATCCACAGCTTTCCGTCATCGTTTTTATAAAAAGCATTTTGGTTGCATTCAACTCCCATAAAACCTTCTTCCTTACCATAATGTTTTATCTCTACTTCATTGTTGTTTACAAATTTATAAAGGTCGAGCTTATCAATCCCGTTATTTGTTCCCAACCACAAATTCCCATCTTCATCGGGTTTTACATAATAAACTGTATTTGAACTTAAACCATCCGACTCTGAAACCAAATAAAATTTACTTCCCGTATAAACACATGCACCTGCATCTGTACTAAACCACATGTAACCAAACTTGTCTCGAATAATATTTCGTATTTTAGGGAAACCGCCTGGTCGAAGTAAGGTGGTAAAAATTTTACCATCGTATTTTATAATTCGATCGGGTGAACCAAACCAAAGGTTTCCAACGTTGTCTTCATAAATAGCATTTACTCCTTCTGCCGACATTCCTTCCTTTTCACCGTAATATGTAAATGTTTTACCATCAAATTTATCTAAGCCGTTTTCATTGGCCATCCAAATATTTCCTTTTTTATCGCACAATATTGTTTGAATTCGAATACCATGCAAACCATCTTTGATATGATAGTTTTTAAAATCTTTCCCATCGTATACACTTACACCTTGAGCTGAAGTCCCTAGCCAAATTTTTCCTGCCTTGTCTTCGCAAATACTCCAAACATTGTTAAATGCCAAACCATTTTTTGATTGAATAAAATTTTGAATTGAAATAGAGTCGTGTTTTTCTAGTGTTGTTAAATCTAATTTGGAAACACCACCTCCCCAAGTACCAATCCACATATTGTTTTTACTGTCTTTGAAAAAAGACATAACCGTATTGTTTGCTAATCCTTGATTTTCATTGATGTTCTCAAATAATTCATTTCTGTATTTACTAACACCGCCTCCAAATGAACCAAACCACAAATTTCCCTCTTTATCTTGTGTAATGCCACAAATCATATTACTACAAAGTCCGTTTTGCTTTGTAATATGTTTAATGTTCCCATAAGTAATTTTCACAACCCCCGAACCAACTCCTGCCCATATCGCGCCACTCGTGTCTTTGTAAAAACGATAAACGGTTTCAAGATATGGTTTGCCATTAAATTTTAATGTGTCAAGTTTACGATTCCCCGAATAAGATTTTGATAAATCATAAATATTAATTCCTCTGTAAGTAGAAATCCAAACCTGATTTCCTTTGATTAGAATATCTCTGTTTTTTGAATCAATCAATCCATTTTCTTTTGTAAAATGAATCATTTGTTTCCCATCATAACAGAAAACGCCATTCATCAATGTTCCTATCCACGTATTTCCAGCCTTATCTTGCTGAATAGACCATACTTGAAAAGCACCAATAGAATCGTTACCAACAAAAGGTCTAAAATTTTTACCGTTGTAAATAAAAATTCCATCGCTCGTACCTACCCAAATTTCACCATTCGTGTTTTCATAAATTTTGTGAATCGATTTCTGATCAAGTTGCGCATCACTAATATGAACAAGTTTATTATTGTGAAATTTATTCAGCCCTTTGCCTGTTCCTATCCAAATGGTATTTTTTGAATCTTGGAAAATATCGTAAACACGGTTATTCCTTAAACCATCTTTTGTATTGTAGTTTAGAAATTTATTCCCATTGTATCTACTCACACCACCACCATTGGTAGCAAACCAAATAACACCCGTATTGTCTTGACAGATATCAATAATTTGAGACTGAGGAAGACCATCCTCAATAGAAAAGTTTTTGAAGTTCATTTGTTGTGCTTTCGAAAAAAGCACGAACAAAAAAACAACTACGAATAAAAAATATTTTTTTAGTACTGTTGTGGGCACAATAAAATCGTTAAAAACACTACTAAATAAAAGAAAAAACGGCACATGTGCAAGATAAAAATGCTTATAAAATTAATAGGAATTAAAACCGAATTCCAACTATAAGAATATCATCCACTTGCTCCATATTGCCTTGCCAATCTCTTAATGTTTTTTCAAGGATTTGTTTTTGCTCTGCCATTGGCTTACTGGCATTGCTGAGCAACAATTGCTGAAGATTTTTATATTTAAATTTTTTGCCTTTTTCGCCTCCAAATTGATCCGCAAATCCATCTGTAAATGTATAAACGATATCATCCTTTCTTAATCCAATTGTTTGTTGTGTAAAGGGTTTTTGTTCGCCATGATACATTCCAACAGGCATTTTATCGGCCGAAAATTCTTTTATTTCATTGTTACGATACAACCACAAAGGATTGTTTGCTGCAGAAAAACGCAACCACATTCCTTTAAAATCATAAATACAAAGTGTAGCATCCATACCATCTCTTCCTTCATTTTCTGAGCCTTCTGGATTTAATGATTGAATAATTTGCGAACGAACATAATCCAAAATTTTATCCGGAGCATCCATTCTTTTTTCAATAATTGCTTCGTTTAAATATGAAATGTTTAACAAACTCATGAATGCACCCGGAACTCCATGTCCTGTGCAATCGGCTGTTATCAATACAAATTTACCATCAATCACATTTGCCCAATAAAAATCGCCACTCACAATGTCCTTTGGTTTGTAAAAAATAAAATAATCGGCAATGTGCTTTTTTAGAAATGTATCGGATGCCAACAATGCTTGCTGAATGCGCTTTGCATAATGAATACTATCTGTAATTTCTTTGCTTTTTTCTTCTACTAAATCACGCTGGCGCTCAACTTCTTCTTTTTGAGAAAGAATAATTTCTGCCGATTGTTTCTTTTGTTTGTAGCTTCTAAAAATGAAAAACGACAATATCGAGAGCAATAATACCGCTAAAATAAAAAACATGATTTGCATGTTTTGTTGCTTCACTTGCAATTCGGATTTTGCCAACTCTTCTTGCTTTAAAGCATTGTCCTTATTCAAATTATCAATCAACAATTGTTTTTTTTCTGTTTCGTATTGTGTAGCCAACTCGTTAACTTGTCTCGAACTTTCCACATTAAAAATAGAATCTTTTGTTGCAAATAATAACTGCTGGTAATCAAATGCTTTTTTGTAATTCCCTTTAGCTGCATAACATAAAGCAATTTTTTCATACGTACTTACAATATCCAATTTTGAATCAATATCGGTAGATATAGCGATGCTTTTTTCTAAAAACGAAAGCGCTTTATCGTATTGTTTCATTTTGTAATACACCATTCCTATTCCATCATAGGAAACAGCCTGACTTATCTTATCGGAGTTAACAGACGAAAAGCTTAATGCTTTGTTGTAATATTCCAAGGCTTGCAACACACTATCTTTTTTTGATAATATAATTCCAATGTTGTTGAGTGTACTAGACATCCCTCTTTCCATTTTTATAAGCTCTTTCATTCGCATCGATTTGCGATAATTATCTAGTGCCTCATCCAATTTATTCTGATAATCGTATACATTTCCAACATTGTTTAATGCCGATGCCATGCCAACTGAATCTTTATTCTGACTAAATAATTTTAAGGCTTTTTGTCCATAATTAAGTGCTTCGTCATAGTTGCGAATCTCTTTGTACATACCACTCAAGCCATTGTAAATATTAGGAAGTGTTTGCGTGTCTTTTATTGATTCTAATAATTTTAATGCTTCAATGTATTGCTGAATTGCTAAATCGTATTTAGCAGTATAGTAGTATATCAAACCGATATTGAAATAGGTTTTTGAAATAGCCGTTTTATCTTTTGTTGTTTTTAAAATGGCTAGTGATTTATTAAAATTGACAAGACTATTATCAAAATCACGTTCATAGCCATAAGCTGTACCCAAAGCTGCATACAAATCCGAAAGCAATAATTTATTTTTGTTGTTGCTATATTTTTTTATCCCCAAGTTGGCAAACATTTTTGCCGAATCAATATCAATAGATAAGTACTCATACGTCAATTCTGCATAAGCATGCATTTTCAAGGTATCGTTCACATTTGCGGTCGATAATTTTTTCAAACTATCCACAACAGGTGTTTGTGCAAACAGCGAATGAATAGCTATCAAAACAAACAGTAGAATCGTATATTTTTTATTTATCTTCATATATTCATCTAAAATAAAGCAAAAATCAATAAGGAAACACATTAAAGGGCATTAATTCTTCAATAAAAAAGCGTACTTTTGCAGCCTCAAATTTCTGAATAACAATGATTTCAACATCCAATTTATCCTTACGTTATGGCAAACGCGTTTTGTTTGACGAAGTAAGTATTAAGTTTACTCCTGGCAATTGCTATGGTGTTATTGGCGCTAATGGTGCTGGTAAATCTACATTTTTAAAAATTCTTTCAGGCGAAATTGATCCTACAACAGGTCAAGTTTCAATCACTCCTGGTGAACGAATGAGTGTTTTAAAACAAAATCACTTTGAGTTTGATGCGTTCCCTGTTTTACAAACAGTAATGATGGGCAACAAACGCCTTTGGGAAGTAATGGCCGAAAAAGATGCCTTGTATGCAAAACCCGATTTTAGCGATGCTGACGGATTAAAAGCTGCCGAACTAGAAGGATTGTTTGCCGAAATGGAAGGCTGGAATGCAGAAAGCGATGCTGCAAACATGTTGAGCGGATTGGGTGTAAAAGAAGAATTACATTCCCGATTAATGAGTGATTTGAGTGGTAAAGAAAAAGTGCGCGTATTGTTAGCACAAGCTTTGTTCGGAAACCCAGAGATTCTATTGCTCGATGAGCCTACCAACGATTTGGATGTGGACACCATTGCGTGGTTAGAAAATTTCTTAGCCGATTTTGAAAATACCGTGATTGTTGTTTCCCATGATAGTCACTTTTTAGATGCAGTGTGTACGCACATTGCCGATATCGATTTTAATAAAATTCAATTATACACTGGTAACTACTCGTTTTGGTACGAATCAAGTCAATTGGCTTTGCGTCAACGTTCCGACCAAAACAAAAAGATGGAAGATAAACGCAAAGAATTACAAGACTTTGTGGAGCGCTTTAGTGCCAACGCTTCTAAATCGCGCCAAGCAACTAGCCGTAAAAAGCTATTGGAAAAATTGGTGATTGAAGACATTAAACCAAGTACACGTAAATACCCTGGTATTATTTTTAAAGCAGAACGCGATTGTGGCGATCAGATTTTAAACATCGAAAACCTTTCTAAATCATCACCAGATGGTGTTCCTTATTTTTCGAATGTAACATTTACACTAACAAAAGGTGATAAAGTCGCTATTTTATCAAAAGAACACATCGCCATCACTAGCTTTTTCCAAATCATAACTGGAGAAGAAAAAGCCGACAGTGGCGATTACAACTGGGGAAGCACCATCACTAAATCGTATTTGCCAAACGAAAACTCCAGCTACTTTAAAATTGACTACAACTTAATTGATTGGTTGCGTCAATATTCTACTGATAAAGATGAAACGTTTGTTCGTGGATTTTTAGGTCGTATGTTGTTTACAGGCGAAGAAACTTTAAAAAAATCGAATGTGTTATCGGGAGGAGAAAAAGTTCGTTGTATGGTATCGCGCATGATGTTAACCAATGCAAATTGTTTGATCTTGGATGAGCCTACAAATCACTTGGACTTGGAGTCGATTACAGCATTCAACAATGCATTAAAAGACTGGAAACATGTTGCTTTGTTTACATCACATGATCATGAGTTCGTGCAAACGGTTGCGAATCGTATCATTGAAATTACTCCAAACGGAATTATTGACAAACGTGTAACATACGATGAGTACATCACAGATGAAAACATCAAAGCAATGCGCGAAAAAATGTATCCAAAATTGGAGAAAGCTAAATAGTTATTGGTTGATGGCTATTTGATTTCTATTAAAAAATGATTCAATGAGTTTTTTAACCATCCTATCCGACTACAGTGCTATTGCAATTGCATCCTTAATTGCATTATCGTTTTTAGCTGGATTCATTGATGCTGTGGTTGGTGGTGGTGGATTGATTTCCATTCCAACTTTACTCATCAACTTTCCACAAATGGCTTTGCCAACCTTGTTTGGCACCAACAAAATTGCTGCTTTAGCAGGCACTAGCATTTCTGCTATTGAATATTCCAAACGTGTAAAATTCAATTATAAATTATTATTAGCTGTTGCCGCTTGCGCTGGACTTGCTTCTTTTTTGGGAGCAAAAACCGTAAGCGCCATTGATGTAAAAACACTAAAGCCACTCATCTTAATCATCCTCATCCTAATTGCGATTTATACTTTTATAAAAAAAGATTTAGGCGCTGTTCAAACAAAAAATTTAAGCTTCAATAAACAATTGCTATACGGTTCAATACTTGGAACCATCGTTGGGTTTTACGATGGCTTTTTTGGTCCAGGCACTGGAAGCTTTTTTGTTTTAGGATTTGTAGTAATACTTGGATTTGAATTTATCGAAGCATCGGCCTATTCCAAAGTAATTAATTGCATGACCAATATTGCCGCCTTGGTGGTGTTTATAAAACAAGGGAACTACATCATTGAACTAGCAATATTAATGGCTGTATTCAACATTACCGGAAGTTTTATTGGTACGCGCATTGCATTAAAAAAAGGAAATGGATTTGTTCGTACACTCTTTCTTGTTATTGTAAGTTTGATGATTATCCTTTATGGGTATGATGTGTTTATTGCAGCATAAATGGAAGCATTAGAAGATAACATACAAAAAGTAGAAGAGCTATTCAATGCTCAAAAGTCTTTTTTGTTAAAGGCAAAGAAAACAATGATCTTTTTGGGAGCCATTGGCGTTCTATATGTCCATATAAAATTACTTGGCGCACAAAGAAAATACCACTATCCCGATTGGGAAATATATTTAGGGGATATCATTGTAGCGATTTTAGTATTCTCTTCTATCGTTTTTATTCCATTGTATCAATTCTTTGCCGATAGAATAATGCAGCGAATTACATGGTCAATTAAGTCTTCCATTATAAAAAATGTTTTGAATAATTATACAAATGATTTTCATTTATCATTTAAAGGGATATTGCCCGATGAAGATATTAAAGATCTTGAATTACAAAGTGGCATATTGCAATTTTGCTATGGCGATGATTTAATATTTGGAAAAATAAATACTATGCGCTTTCGAATTTCGGAACTTCATAGTGTTTCTCCTCTAGGTCGAAGTTTTGATGGCATTGTTGGCGTTCTATTATTTAAAAGTGTCATTGAAAATCAGGATATAGAAAAAATCAACCGCTTTCTGGATGAGATGGACAAAGACAATAAAATCAACGTTGTAATAAAGAAGAGAAAATTGTTTTTGATGCTGAAAGGAAGAAAAAAGCATTTTGAATTTAGAATTAAAAAAAATCAAGTGAATAAAGATGATCTTACAAAAGATTTTTTTGATTTTAATCTGCTTTTAATTGCTCTCCATAAATTTTCTCAACCAGACTTTTTCAATTAACCTTTTTTGATTTTTGTATATTTGGATTATACAACAAATCATTGCTAAAATGACAACTGAATATCTTTCAACAACACCCGACTGTGAAATTAGAAGCACAAGAATTGTTAATGCTTCCATAGAACTTGTATTTGAAGCATGGGCAAATCCTAATCATTTAAAAAACTGGTGGGGACCAGCTGGTTTTACAAATACATTTAATGAATTCGACTTCCAACCAGGTGGCAAATGGAGCTTTGTTATGCATGGTCCAGATAAAGGGAATTATGCCAATGAATGCGAATTTACAAAAATTGAAAAACCTACTCTTATTGCTTGGAAGCGTTATTCACAACCTTTGTTTCAAGTAGTTTTTACTTTTGAAGAAGTGGAGAGCAACAAAACAAAAATTATTTTTAGAATGATTTTCGATTCTGCAGATGCCTGCAACAAGCTTAAAAAATTTGTTGTCGATAAAAACGAAGAAAATTTTGACCGACTAGAAGTTGAATTAACTAAAATGGTATTGTAAACAAAAATACTTTGTGCTACAAATCAATAACAATAAAGCCAACAAGACTCCGATCCTCAATAACAATTCAGTTTCCTAAAATTTCTTATCTTTGCAAAAGAAATAATGCATAAAAAACACCTTTTTACTTTTTTACTTTCGCTGTTTGTTTTGTTCTCAACATACAGCAAAGGAAATGCTGTGTCTACGCATCAAAAGGATGGAAAACAAAGTGAAGTGCTTTGTGGAACTATTTCACAACACCCCTGGTCCGAATGCCGAACAAGAACTTATTTCTTCGGAAGGGATTTTACACACCAGCGTTCGAAACACTGAAAATTACCGCCCCAACTTTCAACACCATTCCAATAACAAAGGATTATTTCACGTTTATGCTTCTCGTTTCACGCTTGTGTCGAACACTTCGCTGCTAGCGTACAGCTCTAATAAAATGGCCCACTCAGAGGCCTCTCCACATTATATTGCCTTCCGTCAGTTATTAATTTGATTCCTCTTGTTTTTATTTTATTTCCACGGTCATAACATTAGATCGCGGAACATTCATTTTTATTCCTCTAAGGAATTTCATTCATATTAAAAATAAAACAACATGGAAAATAACAATAATTCAAAAAGCGGATCAAACTTTATGCAAGGCTGGGGACTAATAATTACAATGGTAGCGGTTGTTACTGGCTGATTAGTTGCAATAAAACTCCTATTGGGGTAGGGAGGATTTAGGTGGTTGCTTCGTCCGTAGTGTTTGTGGTTAATTGTGTGTCGGATGAAGCAACCCTTAAATAAATTTTAATTTTTCTTTCTCTAATAATTGTTGGTACTATAATCAACAATAATGTCAGCGATAACTCTGATACAAATCATAATTATATATCGACTTATTATTATATTAACCATTTCGCTCTTCTAGAGCTTGCTTAATTTCTGTTTTAATTCCCTATTGCTATTACGCTCCGATGGAGCTAAAATTCAATACTGCTCCAGAGGAGCACAATCTTACTAAAACTAAACTGCCTTTATAATACAAAGCCCCGTAGGGGCGAAATAAAACTAAAACATTTCACTACGATACAAATTGTTTTTTCCTATTTTATTATCCATTGCTATTACGCTCCGATGGAGCTAAAATTCAATACTGCTCCAGAGGAGCACAATCTTACTAAAGCTAAATCGCCCTGATAATACAAAGTCGCGAAGAGGCGAAATTAAAGATGGCACTTATTTTTCATAATCATTTCGTTCTTTAATACCATTGTAACAATATCAACTACAAAACGCAATTGCAAAATATGTATATTTGAATACATTAAAATGCAAGCATGATTCTTCTTTTACTAGGTTTCTCTCTTTTTCAAACGGCAAATATTTTGCTCGTTGTGATTTTACTTTTTTTAGGCTTTAAATATTTAGAAACCACTTGGTCGTATAAAATTAGCAAGCCTTATGCATGGGAAAATGCTGTAAAAAACAAACTCGTTTCCACACAACTCATTAAGCTAGAAGCGAGTTATCGTGATAAAGTTCGTTTTTATAATTTATGGTTTCAGGTGGAGCAATTGAAAAAAAATAATGTAAAAGGCGCTTTTGCGGAGCTAGGCGTACATCGCGGAGAAACTGCAAAAGCAATACATTATATGGATCAAAGCAGAACCTTTTATTTGTTTGATACCTTCGAAGGCTTTACCAGCAATGATTTAAAACAAGAACAACAAACAGACAATCGTTTTTCAACGAATATGTTTGCCGACACCAGTATTGAAGAAGTAAAAAAGTACATCAATGGAAACGATTCCATCATCTATAAACCTGGATTTTTTCCAATAACAACGGTAGGATTAGAAAACGAAACATTTGCATTGGCACACATAGATGCCGATTTATATGCACCTACCATTGAAGCATTAAAATTTTTCTATCCTCGTATGGCAAAAGGTGGGGTTATTATTATTCACGATTACAATCACAATTGGGATGGAATACCAAAAGCGATAAATGAATTTATAAGTACTATTCCGGAATCGTTAATTGAGCTTCCCGATTGGCAAGGAAGTGCTATGATTATAAAAAATAAGTAGCAATACCATTTTGCAGGTGATAACACCTGCAATGGCTAATTTTCTTCCACCCCACTTATTAACGAAAACACTTTTATCTTTTTGATTTTGTATTTTGATATTACAAAAACTCTTAGAAGTCTTATACTGATTTAGTAATAATATGAATCTACAACATGAACTGAGCCAAACGGATGTAATGAGGAAAAAAATAATTCAACAATTAAATAAGCGTGTTTCAAATAATAGAATCAATGTTTTAGACATTGGGAGCAATTTTATCTTTACTCAACTTCAAGAATTATTGAAGAATAAGAGGATTAATAATGTTGATTTCGGTTATACCCCTGTCGATAGAAAACCTGCATATGCAATCTTTTGGGAAGAAGTAGATGATTCCAAAATAATTGACAAAACTGTTATTAAAACAGATTGGATTAAGAGAATAAATAGCTACTGCTTGACTGGTGAGGAAGACAAATTCAATCCGATTGATGAAACAGAATTTTATGACTCAATTAACCTTGAAAACTTTAATACAGATGCATACGACTTTTGCAAAAAGAATGAGAAAGCACTTAAATTTGATTTTATCATTTTATCCGATATCTTGCACTTTATAGAATCAAAAAAAGCTGACTCGATAATTGAAATGTGCTCTAACATGTTAAATAAGAATGGTATTATTTTAATATCTGTTCTAAACAACATACAAACTTCATATTCAAGAGAGAACTTATATAGCAATACGCAATGGGAAAAGATAAAAAACAGGTTTGAAACAATTGAAGATAATTCAACTATCAATAAATTTTATCTAATAGGAAAGAAAAAGAATACACCACTTAACAAAATTTAAAATTAGATAGGGGCGCTCCTTAAATAATTTTTACTTTGTAACAACTTCATAAATTTTAATAAATTGTTTCGGTGATGAAGCATACTAGCTTTTAAATTTTCGTTAGAATTAAATTAACAGTTTTAAACACAATAATCAATTAATTTAAAATAAATATGGGTAAAAACAGCCTTTTAGTCATTTCCTTATTCGTAATCATAAGTAGTTCAACATTCTCACAAAACAATATTAATATTAGCCAAATTGAATCAATTATTGGCGAATGGATTGTTTGTGAAGATTCGCTCTTCTCAAAAACTTTAATTGCAGTAAAGGTTATTTAACCTATCGTTTCGATAAATCTGGAACTTTTATGCAGAAAAAGATAGATTAAAATGGAGTGGAAAATTTAAATTAGTGGAAAATAACCTTATTCTTAATTGGAACGATCAACAAAACATTTCAAAGGGCTCTAGAACGTTTAATATTAAATGGCTTGACAGCAAAAGGTTTTATGTTGAATTAGAAGAGTCACCGAACTCTCCTAAAACATACACATATTATATCAAGAAAAAATGACAATTACAAAATATTGATTTCAGAAAACATAAAGCAATCCCAATAAAAATTCTGCTACTTCCCTTGTGGTCTTGGTTTTCTGAATGGCTTTTTACCTTTTACAAAAGGTTTTTTCACTTTTACTTCGGGAGCATACACAGGGCCTGGTTGAAAGCCTTCGGGCAATGGTAATTTTTTTACTTCTGCCGCAATCAAGGTTTCTATTTGTGCAAATTTTTGTTGGTCGTACTCATTAATAAAGGTTAATGCAACACCTGTTGAAGCAGCGCGTGCAGTTCGTCCAATACGGTGAATATAATCGCAGCATCGCCTGGCACATCATAATTGATTACCAATCCAATGTCTTCAATATCTATTCCTCTCGATAAAATATCGGTTGCAACCAATATTTGTAATTGTTTACTTCTAAAGTTTCGCAATACTTCTTCGCGCTTCACCTTGTTCTAAATCGGAATGAATTGCTTTTGCTTTTAATCCTGCTTTTGTAAATCGCGTTCCAGTTCTTTTTACTTTATCTTAGTCGATAAAAAGATGATGACACTACTCAACTCTTTTTCTTTGCCTGATAAAAGCGATTTTATCAAATTGTTCTTTTGTGTATCGTACACCAAATATGCTCCTTGTACCACTCCTTCGGCAGGTTTCGAAAGTGATATGGTAATTTGTTCTGGCTCATTCAACAACTTGGTTGCTAGGTGCGAATGCGTGGTGCCATGGTTGCCGAAAACATCAATGTTTGTCGGTTTTGGCAAATAGGTAGTTATTTTAATAATGTCATCCACAAAGCCCATGTCCAACATACGATCAAGTCTGTCCAATATTAAATGTTGCAGGTTATCCAGCTTCACATAACCCATGTTTAAATGGGCCATCAATCGGCCTGGTGTTGCTATAATTACATTGGCACCTTGTGTTAATGCTTTTTTCTCTTGTTCAAACACACTTCCATCGCTACCTCCATAAATGGCTAATGAGCTCACCGATGTAAAATACGAAGCCTTGCAATGCATGATCTATTTGTAAAGCCAACTCACGTGTTGGTACAATAATAAGCGTATTGGTTAAATCGGTTGGATTAGCGGTAAGCTTATTTAAAATAGGCAATAAGAATGCTGCTGTTTTACCCGTTCCTGTTTGCGCACAACCAATAAGGTCTTTGTTGCTTAATATAATTGGGATTGCTTGCTCCTGAATTGGTGTTGGGTTTTCAAAGCCCATTGAATCAAGCCCTTCTTGTAAGCTGGACTCAAAATTAAAATCGTTGAATTTCAAAGTATACTATAATTTATTTTAGACGAAGATAAGGTATATTTTTCATTAACATAAACTTTACATTGCTTAACACAATGTTCATACATCCTTAATTTTTGCATCACTCACTTTTTGCGCAGCTAAGCTATTTTTGTATCACAAAATTTAAGCAATGAAAAATTTCTTTTTAATCGTTTTTACATTTATCATCGCAACGGCTTCCTTTGCTGGTAATGGAAATAATGATGCTGAAAAAAACACTACTAAATTGGTTTCTGGAAAAATCATTGATAAAGTTAGTGGTGAAGAAATTGCTGGTGCTGAAATTAAAATTGGTGAGCAAATCGTTTATAGCGATTTAAACGGTAATTTTTCTGCAAGCATCAACATTGCAAAAACAGAAGCACAAATCAGTTTTATCTCTTACGCTGAAACTAAAATTAACATCAATCCTTATTCATACACGCCACTGGTTATTGAATTGGAGCAACAATAGTTTAATCAATTGACATTAAAGCCCTTGTAATAGCTATTACAAGGGCTTTTTAATTCAAAACAGGCAAACTTTACATCAAACCCCTATGTTAATTTTACATTAACTTAACATTAGAAAATATTTATGGCTGTGTAATAAAAACATTGTTGTTTTTGTCTTTAACTTTGGGTAAAGTTTATTATTTACCTCTAAATCCAAAAGGCCATGAAAAATTAATCGCATTTGCAGTTGTTTGCTGCATGTCTGCAATCAATGTATCGGCACAAGATTTAAGCCCTACTATTTCGACAAAAAGTACTACTAGTACAATCACTATAAAAAGAGGGTGTTTATTATTTAAACAACAACCTATATACTGGAACATATACTTCAACGGATGAAAACGGTGCTAAAAAATCGACTTTAGAAATTAAAGAAGGTAAAGCACATGGTGTAGTAACCTATTTTTATGCTTCAGGCAAAGTAATGGAAAAAGGAGCTTTTGTAAACGGAGAAAAAACAGGAGAATGGTTACGTTGGAGCGAAGAAGGACAAAAAATTGCACAAGCATTCTACAAAGAAGGCAAAAAAGATGGTTTATGGTTAGTATGGGATGTAAATGGCACTAAACGTTATGAAATGAACTATGCTATGGGCGAAAAAGTAGGGAAATGGATGATGTGGGACGAAAAAGGAAACCTTACTAGCGAAAAAGAATACAGCTCTATTTAAGCTCAATTAATACTTGGAAAAGGCAAACTGGTCGGTTTGCCTTTTTTTGTTTTTACAAATACCTTATATTCGCTCAGAATAAAGGAAACATGTTTAAATTCATATACAAGCTACTCGGCTGGAAAGTGACTCATTACTTATCTAATGACATTAAAAAGTGCGTAATTATTGTTGCGCCTCATACCAGCAATTGGGATTTCATTTACGGCATCGGAACCGTTCAAACCATGAAACTCAAACAACGATTTATTATTAAAAAAGAATGGATGCGTTTTCCATTTAACCTTGTTATGGGTCCACTGGGTGCAGTGCCCATCGACCGAAATAAAAAAAATACGGATGGCGAAAAAACAAGCACTGTTGATGCAATGGCCGATTTGTTTTCAAAACACGATGAATTACGTTTGGTAATTACACCCGAAGGTACACGTTCTCGTGTAGAAAAGTGGCGCACTGGTTTTTATTATGTAGCGCTTAAAGCCAAGGTTCCTATTGCTTTGGCTTTTATCGATTACGGAACAAAATCCTGTGGAATAGATAAAGTAATTTATCCAACAGGAGATTTTAAAAAAGACATGAAGGAAATCATGGATTTTTACAAAACTAAAAAAGCGAAGAACCCTGAAAATTTTTCGCTAGATTTGGACTTGAGTTAACCTTTTTTTAACATCATACTATGAAAAAACAGTTGTTTGCCTTACTTTTTATTTTTTCAATGAGTGCCTCGTATACTGTCGCACAAAACAGAAGCATTGAATTTAACCATGGTACATTTTCCGAAATTTTAGCACAAGCTAAAAAGGAAAATAAAATGATTTATATTGATTGTTTTACCGTTTGGTGTGGTCCCTGCAAATGGATGGCAAAAAATGTTTTTACGAACGATACCGTTGCTGATTTTTACAACAAAAATTTTATCAATGCAAAAATTGATATGGAAAAAGGCGAAGGCATTGAACTTGCTAAAAAGTACGATATCAGAGCCTATCCAACCATGTTGTATTTGAGCAGCGATGGAACACAATTACACCGTGTATGCGGATCGGCACCAGTAAAAGAGTTCATTAAAACGGGTGAAGCGGCTTTGTCGACCGAAAAACAATTGGCTACCTTCAGTAAAAATTTTAACGGTGGAAAAGTAACAGCAACGTATGCTAGCAACTATTTCTCCATGCTAGAAAATGCTTGTCAATCCTATAACAAAGAAATTGGCGAGTACTTTAAAAACGTAAACGAGCAAGATTTTCATTCTGCTGCAAATTGGGCAATTATCTACAAATATGTAGGAGATTATTACTCGCCTGTTTTTCAAAATTTTGAAAAAAACAAAGCTGTTTTTGCAAAACTATACAGTCCCGATTCTGTTGACTATTTGATTAATCAAGTATACAACAGTGGCTTGTATTCATCCATTCAAAGCAAAGACATGGTTGTTTACGAACAATTAAAAACAAAATTGCGCGATTCAAAAACAAAAGATGCAGAGAAAATTATTGCACAAGCGGATATAAAATTATACCAGCGCTCTGGCGATTTAGATAAATACGCAAAAGCTGCTTCTGACTTTGTTTCAAAGTATTTAATGGACAGTCCGAATGAATTAAACAGTTATGCTTGGACATTTTATGAGCAAATTAATGATAAAGCAATGTTAGAAAATGCTGCAACATGGGCTAAAAAAGCAACTCAATTGGACGATAATTATCCTTACAATGACACCTATGCTGCTGTTTTATACAAACTAGGAAAGAAAAACGAAGCAAAAGAAATTGCAGAAAAAGCGATTGAATTGGCTAAAAAAAGCGGAGATGACTCAAAAGAAACACAAGAATTATTAGTAAAAATAAACGCTTTGAAATAATACACGGCAAGAGAGAATTCAAGGCCGTTGGTCGTTGAATTTGAGATACTTGTCCAAATTTGTTGGTAATTGCTGTTGAGTTAAATATCTTTCGCTTATATGTTAAAACGAGTACTCAACTTTTTATTTATTTTTATCCTTTCCAATAGTGCTTTCTCACAGCAAATTCCTGCAGTTGAAGAAAATATTCCCTACTTAGTTACATTCGGAAAAGGTGCAGATAAATCATGGGGCGATGATGATTTTTCGCAAACCTTCTTTTTTGTAATTCCCAAGTTTCAGGTAAAGCCTTTCTACATCCGAGTGTTTGATCCAGAAACTAGTGGCTCAAACGATGAAAAAAAGACCGACTACAATACCAAAACAAAATTTACTGTTTACGGTGGAAAAACATGCTACACAGCAAAAGATGTACGCAACAATAATCCAGTGGGCAACTACAAAAGCGGAAATTTAATTTATACCAAAACATTTGGTGGCGAAGACATTTATGACGAAGAGTGGTACACCTTTGGGCCTTT
The DNA here is from genome assembly GCA_016707685.1 of Bacteroidota bacterium. Lineage (GTDB taxonomy): Bacteria > Bacteroidota > Bacteroidia > 2-12-FULL-35-15 > 2-12-FULL-35-15 > 2-12-FULL-35-15. The sequence goes on along the minus strand of JADJHE010000008.1, from coordinate 42,702 downwards.
TAACCCAAGCGAAGGCGAGTGGGTGCCAGCACAAAATGGATACATTTTTAAAATTATTTGTGAAGGCATCAGTGGCGATGATGGAAATCTATATCGTTATTTTTTAAGTGCTTCGCCAGTTGAAAACAAACCTGTAGAAGGAAGCAATGCATTTACATTTGAATACTCGTTTCGACTTTCGGACAACCAAAGCAATGTTGCACACATTTATCCTTTTATTGAAGAAAATGTTATTTCCATAAGTGTTTCCAATTTCGACTTTGATAGCGATGGAAACATCAATATTATTTCAATGGCAAAAAAAGGCGAACTAAGCTCTTCTTCGGGCGATAATATTTGGGCAACAAGCAATCACAAGGTGGTTGAAAAAGAAAAGAAAACAACGCTGGATGTACAGTTCATCAAAAACAAAAAAGTACTTGTTAAAAACAACAATGTATCTTTGTATGTACTCAATCAATACGGAAATGCATTGCCTATCTTTACAGTGCCTATAGGCGGGAGTCCTGGTCAAAACTATAAAATACAGTTTGACAAAAGAAAAAAACAACCACTTACTAATCTTAATTTTTAGAAACTTGAAAAGCATTTTCAAAAAATTAGTTGCATTTATCCTACTGCTGCTATCGAGCTTTTCGGGCTTTTCTCAAGCATATCAATTTAAAAATTACAGTGTTGATAACGGTATCACACAACCGTATGTATACTCAATCGTACAAGATAAAAATGGCTATTTATGGATAGGAACTGGAGAGGGCTTTTGCAAATTTGATGGCGTTACCTTTAAAACGTTTTATACCAAAGAAGGATTAAGCGACAACTTCATTACTAGCACATATAAAGATAAAAACAGGAATTTATGGATTGGTCACAACCAAGGTAGCGTTACTTTTTTTGATGGAAAAACCTTTAAATCCATTAATACGAGTGGATTTGCTAAAAGCCCAGTTACACAAATCATTGGCGATGACAAAGGCTTTATTTGGTGTGCTACACAAAATGACGGAATTTTTAGAATTAACAAATCGTTTGAGGTAGAAGTCTTTAAAATCGAATTTGATCAATACAACGTTTTCTCGATTGCACTCTCTAAAAACAATGATTTACTCGTTGGCACTGCCGAAGGGTTGATTATATATGAACTTGTTGGCGAGAATAGAAAACCAAAATTTATTGCTGCACTTAGTGAAATAGAAAACACGAAAATTAACTGTATTGTTAAAAAAATAAACTCTACCAGTTTTTGGGTTGGTACGCAAGATTTGGGATTGATGCTTATTAGCCCATCTGCAAAAAAAGCACATAGCTATACAACCAAAAAAATCAACCCACCCGAAGGTTGCGATCTTTTAAACATACAGGCTGTTTTTGAAGATAAGGTTTCCAATCTTTGGATAGCAACATTTGGTAGTGGTGTTGTTAAATTAACACTTTCTAAAAACACCTTATCTTACAATGAATTTGCTGTTTTTAATGAAGCAAACGGCTTAGGAAATAATTATACAAAAACAATTTATTCCGATCACGAGGACAATATTTGGGTAGGAACATTTGGCTCTGGCGCTGTGATGCTAACCGACAACCTATTCACATTCTATTCGCACACAAACCCAAATTATACCAATAACATTACTTCTATTTTTATTAATGATGTTAAATGGTTTGGAACCGAAAATGGATTGCTTAAAATAGATTTGAATTCAAAAGAAAAGTGGCTGTTTTATAATTCAAAAAATGGTTTTGTTGACGACCGTGTAACTACTATTTATAAAAAAGACAACAATACACTTTATTTAGGAACAGAAAAAAATGGCGCTTACATTTTTGATATCACCACTGGCCGTTTTAGTTCAATATTTTTAAATGATGATGCTTTAAGTAATTCTATTTCGTATGTAACGGGGTACGATAAAATTACTTTTTGGGCAACGAAAGCGGGTGTATTTAAGCTGGATTCGGATAAAAAGATAACCACACACTATACAACTGAAAATGGATTACCACACAACAATATCAATCAACTTTATTTGGATAAAAGCAAACGCTTGTGGATAGCAACCCATAGTAATTTTATAAGCAGCATTGATACAAACGATGCCGTAAAAAATAAAAAAATATACTATGGAAATGACTTAATAAACATTACAGGAATTCTTGAAGATTATGAAGGACGGTTTTGGTTACCTACTTTTGGTAGTGGTGTTTTTATAGTAAATAAAAAGGGCGATATTGAGCGATTAACTACAGAAAATGGATTAAAATCAAACTATTGTTATAGCGTTACCAATGATGCATCCAATAACATTTGGATTGGTCACAGAGGCGGATTAAGCAAGGTTAAAGCAGGCAACAGATTGATTAGTCGCTATGATAAAAACGATGGAATAAATGGCGATTGTAACTATAACGCATTAACGAAAGACGCATACGGCAATGCTTGGTTTGGAACAACACATGGTGCTATAAAATTTGACCCGCACAAAGACAAAAAAAATCTTATTCCACCAATCGTAAACATCAGTAGCATCAAGTTAAATGATAAGGATGTTGACAGCTTAAAAAACATTGTACTTGATTACGATAATTATAAAATTCGTTTCGATTTTATTGGAATTAGTTTTAAAGCAAATACCAATGTTAGTTATCAGTATAAACTAGAGGGCTTCGATGAAGACTGGTCGGATAAAAGTGATAACAACTTTGCGCAATATGGAAAAATCACGGATGGCAATTATACCTTTTTAGTAAAGGCATACAACAATGATGGCGTTTCATCGGAAATTCCTTTCGCTGTTAATATTACTATCAACCCTCCATTTTGGAAACGCACTTGGTTTATCCTCATATGTATTCTTATTTTTGCTTATGGTATTTTTATCATTATCAAAATTCGAGAACGTAATCACCGTGTTTTTCAAGCACAATTACAAAAAACAATCAACGAAAAAACAAGAGAAGTAATAGAACAAAAAGATGAGATTGTAAAGAAAAACAAAGACATTACAGATAGTATTCGATACGCCAAACGGATACAAGATGCTATATTACCTGGTATCAATAAACTAAAAGATGTTTTTCCGGAATCCTTTATTTTCTTTCAGCCTCGAGATATTGTGAGTGGTGATTTTTATTGGTTTGAATTGTATGGAAATAAATTGATTATTGCTTGTGCCGATGCAACTGGTCATGGTGTTCCAGGTGCATTTATGAGTATGATTGGAAATACGTTGTTAAAAGATATTACTTCCCGCTCTGAGGTTACATCACCTGCACACGCATTAGCAGCGCTTGAGTTGGAAACAAAAATTCTTTTGCATCAGTTCGATGACGACCCAGACCAAACAAATGACAGTATTGATTTGGTTGTTTGTGAAATTGACATTGAAACCTATTTCGTCAGAATTTGCTCCACAAAACGACCTGTGTTTGTTTCAAAAAACAATGAATTAAAACTCTTAAAAAAGGAAGTCTCTGAAACCAATGAATATGAAACAACCGATATTCAATTAGCCCAAGGAGATCTCTTGTATTTCTTCACAGATGGTTATCCCGATCAGTTTGGTGGAGAATCGGGGAAAAAGCTGAAAATTGCTGCAATAAGAGATTTATTAGAAGACATCAAAGTATTACCAATTGAAAAACAAAGTATGATTATTGATCGCTTTTTTAATCGTTGGAAAGAAGGAAACGATCAAATAGATGACGTACTTTTTATGGGTATCAAACTTTAATGCCAACAATTAAAATATCATCCACCTGCTCTAAATCGCCTCTCCAATTATTAATTGTATTTTCTAATACTTGCAGCTGAACATCCATTTGTTTATCATTCATCTCAAGTATTACTTGCTGTAGTTGTTTGTATTTAAATTTTTTACCATCCTTGCCTCCAAATTGGTCTGCATAACCATCCGTAAATAAATAGATTAAATCACCTTCCTGAAGTTGTATAGAATGATTTGTAAATGATTTCAATGTTTCTCCTACATACGTTCCAATCGGACATTTATCTGCTTTTACAATATGTAATTCATTGTTCCGAACAAGCCACAATGAATTATTCGCACCAGCATATTGCAAAACGTTTGTTTTGATATCAAAAGAACAAAGAGACAAATCCATTCCATCGCGCACTGTCATAGAGTCTCCTTGTTGACGCAACTGTTTTGATAAGCCATTGTTCATTTCATCCAAAATTTTTGCCGGCTCATAAATTCCCCGTTCATTCACCGCTTGATTTAGTAAGTTGTATCCTACAATACTCATGAAAGCTCCTGGAACACCATGACCAGTACAATCTACTGCCGCAACAAAATTTTGTGACCCCACCTGCTCCATCCAATAAAAATCGCCACTTACAATATCTTTTGGCTTATACAATACAAACGAATTTGGAAAAAACTTTTTTACAACCTGTTCGGTTGGTAATATTGCTTGCTGAATTCGTTGCGCATACGTAATACTGTCGGTAATGTCTTTGTTCTTGCGTTCAATAATATCCTTTTGGAGAACAACTTCCGATGTACGTGATTTTACCTCACGCTCCAGCTCTTCTTTATCGCGTTGTAGCTTTTTTGTTCGTACACGAATATAGATGTAAACCAACAGCGCCATTAAAAAAATCACACTAACATAAAACCAGTACGTTTTCCAAAATGGAGGAGCAATGTAAATAACAATGTAATTACCTTGCTCATTCCAAACACCATCATTATTCGATCCCTTTACTCTAAAAATATATTTTCCTGGATCAAGATTGGTATAACTTATAAATCGTCTGCCACCAAGGCTTATCCAATCTTTATCAAAGCCTTCCATTTTACATGCATACTGATTTTTTTCAGGTGCTGTATAATCAAGCGCTGCAAATTCAAAGGATAAAAAATTGTCGGAATAATTTAAGTCAAGCGACTTAATATAACTCGATGCGGTATCCTTCGTAATTTCGTTATTAAACAATTTAATAGAAGTGATATAAACGGGTGGTCGATTTGGATTCTTTCGAATCGAAGATGGTTCAAAGGAATTAAAGCCGTTTACGCCTCCAAAATATATTTTACCTTCTTTTGTTTTTAAATACGCTCCCTGATTAAACTCATTGCTCTGCAAGCCATCTCGAACATCAAAGTTTTGAAAATTATTTTTCTTGCTATTAAATTTTGATACCCCACCATTTGTGCTTAACCAAATATTACCATATTCATCTTCTACAATTCCGTATACTACATTGTTGCACAGCCCTTGTTTTTCAGAGTAACGAGTGAATTTTTTTGTTTTCAAATCATACTTATTAAACCCACCACCATCAGTTCCTATCCATATATTGTTTTCTTTGTCTTGAATAATGCATCGAATTCTATCACTTGAAATTGATTGAGAATCGGTTTCTGTGTATCTAAATTTTATAAACGCATTTGTTGCTTTGTTGTATAAATTTAGTCCGCCACCATTTGTGCCAACCCAAAGGTTCTCTTCTTTGTCAACTAACAATGAAATCACTCGATCATTGCTAATCGAATTTAAATTCGATGCATTGTTTTTATAACTAGTAAACTCTTTTGTTTGAACATTAAACTTATTTAAGCCGCCACCCCATGTTCCCAACCAAAGGTTTCCATCTGCATCTTCCTTTATACACCAAACATCATCACTACTGATTGTTGTTGAATTTTTATCCTCGTGTTTGTAGGCTGTAAATGTTTGTGTTTGCTCATTAAATAAATTTAAGCCGCCACCGTAAGTCCCTATCCACAAATTGTTTTTCGAATCACGAAAAACACTTCGAATTATGTTTGAACTAATCGATTTATTGTTTTTGTCATCGTGAACATATTTTTTAAATGCTTCCGTTTTAGGATCAAATAAATTTAAGCCGCCACCATACGTACCAATCCAAATGACTTTATTTTTATCTTCATAAAAACACATCACCATGTTTTCGCTTAATGCATTTTCATCTTCTTGTCGATGTTTAAAATGTAAAAAACCTTTCTTAACGGGATCAAACACGTCTACTCCACCACCCAAGGTTCCAACCCAAAATAATCCTCTGTAGTCCTGAAAAGCACACATAACAATGTTGTTGCTCAAAGAACCAGAAAGTGATGCGTTGTTTTTATACTGACTAAATATTTTTTCTTTGGTATTATATTTACAAAGACCATCGCCATAGGTTCCAAACCACATATTGTAATCGGCATCTTCAAATACAACCCATACATCATTACTAGACAAAGTATTTTTATTTTTTTCATCTTTCTGAAAATGTTCAAATCTGAAATTGATTGGATTAAAACAATCAACTCCTGCACCACCTGTACCCACCCAAATTGAACCATTATGATCTTCAACAATTGTTTTAATTACATTTTTCGCAACCGAGTTTAAATCGTTGGGATTGTTTAAAAATTTAGCAATTAGTTTTCTATCCGAATCAAACAAATTAAAGCCTGCATCTGCTGTTCCAACCCACACGCGTTCTTTTTTATCGATGTAAACACAACTAATTTTGTTACTACTAATACTTTGTTTATTGTTGTTTGAATACTGAAAACGTTCAACAATCCCTGTTCTCGTGTCAAAATAGTTTAGGCCATTTTGTGTCCCAACCCACAAGTTGTTTTTATTGTCACAAGCAATGCTCATTATCACATTGTTGCTTAGCGATTGCTTGTTGCTGCTATCATTTTTATAGGATGTGAATGTTCCAGATACGGGATTAAATTTATCCAATCCTCCACCATAAGTTCCTATCCAAATGTTTCCATTTTTGTCTTCACACAATGCTTGGATAAAGTTATCGGAAATAGAATTTTGTTGGGATGGCAGGTGTTTATAATATTTGAATGTATAGCCATCATATTTGTTCAAGCCATCTTGCGTGCCAATCCACATAAACCCACTCTTATCCTGAAGAATACAATTGACAGTGCTTTGCGAGAGTCCTTGCAGAATAGAAATATTATTAAATTTAATTTGTTGAGCGCTTAATTGAAAACAAAAAAACATTGCAACAATTGTTGCAATGTTTTTTATTTTTATTTTCAATAGTTGTTTCAACTTATTTCGATTTAGTTAATGCTTGCTCTATGTCTGCAATAATATCAATAATGTTTTCAAGTCCAACCGAAATTCGGACCAAGCCATCAGTTATGCCTACCGATAATCGTTCTTCTTCGGTAAGCTTTGCATGTGTTGTTGATGCGGGATGTGTTGCAAGTGTTCGTGTATCTCCCAAATTTGCTGTTAAAGAACACATTTGTAAGGCGTCTAAAAATCTTCTTCCCCGTTCTATACCTCCTTGTATTTCGAAGGTAACAATACCTCCACCCATAGTCATTTGCTTTTTCGCTATTTCAAATTGAGGGTGTGATAATAAAAAAGGATAGCGCACTTGTTTTACATCAGGATGATTTTCCAATAGCATAGCCAGCTTGTGTGCATTTTGTGAATGGCGTTCCATACGCAAAGCCAAAGTCTCTAAACTTTTTGATAGCGTCCATGCATTAAAAGGTGATAATGAAGGCCCTGTACTGCGACAAAAGGTATAAATTTCTTTTATCAATTCTTTTTTACCTAAAACCAATCCTCCCAACACGCGCCCCTGCCCATCAATGTATTTGGTAGCAGAATGTGTAACCAGATGGGCTCCAAACTCGATAGGACGTTGAATAAATGGTGTTGCAAAACAATTGTCAACATTTAAAATGACGTTGTGTTTGTTTGCTAATTTTCCTAACCAATCCAAATCAATAATATCCAATCCTGGATTGGAAGGTGTTTCAACAAAAATCATTTTTGTGTTTTTCTGAATCAAACCTTCCCATGTTTCCGGTTTATTCACATCTGCATAGGTATGTTCAATACCATACTTCGGTAATATTTTAGAAAGGACGGTATGTGTTGATCCGAAAATAGAACTTGATGCTAAAATGTGATCTCCACTTTTTAGCAAAGCCATAAAGCTTGCAAAAATAGCCGACATACCTGACGCTGTAGCATAACCCGCTTCGGCACCTTCTAATAAACACATTTTATCAACCAACTCTGTTGAGTTTGGGTTCGTAAAACGACTGTAAATATTTCCTTCCAATTCATCAGCAAACATGGCACGCATTTGTTCTGCATCATCAAATGTAAAACTCGATGTTAGATACATTGGAACAGAATGCTCTCTGTTAGCTGTTCTATCCGCTTGTGTGCGAATCGCATTGGTTTCAAATTTTTTCATGATTTGCTATTCGTTAACTGAAACTTTATACGTAATGTTTGCTCCTGCTATTTCTAATGTTTTAGAAACAGAGCAATATTTTTCCATCGATAATTGAACAGCACGCTCTGCTTTTTCTTTATCAATCTGACCTTTTAATTTGAAATGAACTACAACCGTTTTCCAAAGCGATGGCTCCTTTCCTTCTTCACGCTCACCATCAATGCTAATTTCGAAATCTTCGATTACTTGTTTTTGTTTTTTTAAAATCAATACAATATCAATAGCGCTACAACCACCTATTCCCATTAGTAACATTTGCATCGGACGAACACCTTTGTTGTGTCCACCAATGTTTTCACCTGCATCCATGTGTGCAATGTTTCCTGTTTCACTTTTTGCTTCAAAGTGAAAAGCATCGTCTAATCGTTTTAGTTCTATGCGCATATTTTTATTTTATAGATTTCAAAGGTACTCAATTGCAGGAAATTTTGTTTAGTTTTGTGACGATAATCTTTACTGATAGCTATTACTGGAGATTTGAGAATGCTAACATGAACAAACACTTTTTTACATATCGTCTTGCATTAAAACTTGAGAATGGGCAGTCGCTTCCTTCGCTAGATATTGTATACCATACCTATGGGAAATTAAATGCAGACAAAAGTAATGTTGTATGGTTTTGTCATGCACTCACCGCAAATAGTGATGTTGCCGATTGGTGGGATTCATTGGTTGGTGAAGGAAAAACATACGATCCCACAAAATACTTTATTATTTGTGCAAATATTCTTGGTTCGTGCTATGGTTCTAGCGGACCATTAACCATCAATTCAGAAACACAAAAACCTTTTTTTAGTTCATTCCCGAATGTTACCATTCGCGATATGGTACAAGCTCACATCATCCTTCGCAAACATTTAGGAATAGAAAAAGTGAATACCATTGTTGGTGGTTCAATGGGTGGCTATCAAGCTTTGGAATGGGTATTGGCGGAACCAACAATTTTCGAAAAACAAGTGTTGGTGGCTACTAGCCCGCAAGAATCTGCTTGGGGAATTGCTATTCACACATCGCAACGCTTAGCAATCGAAACCGATTTAACGTGGAAAGAACATCATCCAACAGCTGGTGCTACTGGCTTAAAGGCTGCTCGCGCTATTGGCATGTTAACGTATAGAACATACGATGCATTTGTGAAAACCCAGACGGATGAAGAGCATAAGCTCGATAATTTTAAAGCAAGTTCCTACATCAATTACCAAGGTGAAAAATTAGTAAAACGATTTAATGCATACAGCTATTGGATTTTAACCAAAGCTATGGACTCGCATAATGTTGGAAGAAACAGAGGAAGCGTAGTCGAAGCCTTGGCAAGCATTAAAACAAAAACAATCATTATTGGAATCAGTAGCGATCACCTCTGCCCAGTTGCGGAACAAAAATTCATGGCGGCACATATTCCTAATTCACACTTTATTGAAATTGATTCTCCGTCCGGACATGATGGTTTTTTAATTGAAGGGAAAATGATTGGGGAAGCAATTGAAAAATATAGTTAGCCCCCTTTCTTAGGAAAATCATACAGAAACAATTCTCCCGTAGCTGTCATTATTTCTTTCCATTCATTTATTTTAAATCTAATTCCCACAATACCACAAGTTGGAATATTTTCGGTAAACGGTTTAGTTAAACGATTCGATAACATGGTTAGTGTGGGATTGTGTGCAAATAGCATCAACGAATTTTTAGAGTTCTCTGTTTCCGAGATAATTTTCAAATACTCTTTTTCAGTTGTTTCATAGAGCATCTTTTTTAACCGTATTGCAGCACAATCATAATTCAAATTTCGAGCAAAAATAAGTGCTGTACTAGTTGCACGTATTGCCGGACTAGCAATCATTAAGTCGGGAATCAATTTGTTTTTTTTCATTTGTTCGCTCATAAAATGAGCGTCTTTATAACCTCGAGCGTTCAGTGGACGGTCAATATCTGCAAGGTTTTCGTTAGCCCATTCCGATTTTGCATGACGAACAAGGAAAAGTGTCTTCATTTTGTTTTATATTTACTTCTCATAAAGATACTATGTTTTTAAGAACACTGCTTATTTCTATTCTTTGTTTTATGCTTGTAGGAATACAAGCACCAAATGCAATTGAAAAGCCGAAAGAAAAAGCGATTCCTAAAAATTTTGCAACAAACTTCTATCCAAAATCATCAAAAAAAGATCAACTAATTAAGCATACTGCTTTTGCACTTTGCTATTCCGAAGAACACGAGCAAGCGCTTTGGGTTGCTTACCGATTAAGCTCCGAAATGTGCAATAACAATGACGAAGAACGAACTGATAATTTTAGAGAAGATCCGCTTGTAAAAACAAAATCAGCAATACCAGACGATTATAAAAAAACAAATTTTGATCGAGGACACCTTTGTCCAGCAGGTGATATGGCTTGGAATGAGATTACGATGAGTGAATCTTTTTACATGAGCAACATGAGTCCACAAGAACCAAAATTTAATCGTGGTATCTGGAAAAAGCTAGAAGGTGAAGTCCGTGAATGGGCTAAAAAAAATGAAGAAATTTACATTGTAACAGCAGGTGTATTAACGAATGTCCGCCCCGAAACCATTGGAGAAAACAAGGTAAGCATACCAAATTTTTATTACAAAGTAATTTTGGATGTTAAAAAACCAGACTATAAAGCCATCGCTTTTGTTTTACCAAATGAAGGTTCCAAAAAAGAACTTTCTGAATTCGTTGTTAGCATCGATTCAGTCGAAAAATTAACAGGAATTAACTTTTTTCCTTTGCTTCCAGATGCAATCGAAAACAATTTAGAAGCACAACATGACATTACAAATTGGTATTAACGAATTAACTATAAAACAAATCATATGAAAAAAACAATCTTATTTTTATCCGCAGCATTGCTTTTTGTTACAACAAGCTTTGCACAAACACCGAAAGAAAAATCCATCAATGTTGTTGGAACAGCTGAAATGGAAATTGTTCCTGACGAAATTTATTTGTCGTTAACGCTTAGAGAATATACGAGCAAAGACAAAAAGAAATACACCATTGAAGAGCTGGAAAAAAATTTAGTAAACTATGTTGAAAAGGTAACACTTACCGATAAAAAAGACATAAAAATGGATAACATGAGTGCTTACGTTTTAGGCTTGAAACGTAAAAACAAAGATGAAGTGATTTCAAAAAGTTATGACATTAAATTTAAAAACGCACAACAAGTATATATGGTATATGCGGTGATGGACTCTTTAGGAATTACAAGAGCTAGCATTACGAAATACTCTCACAGCAAATGGATGAGTATAAAAAACAAATTAAAATCAACGCAGTGAAAGCTGCTAAGGATAAAGCAACTTATCTTTTAGAAGCTATTGGAGAAAAAGTGGGCAAAGCAATTACCATTACCGAAACAACTGGGTTTGTAGAAGTTGATGATGGAGTTTATGATAATCGTTACAGAAATGGTTTGTCGAACAACATATCACAATCCTACTCAAATGTTAGTTTTTTGACTGAATCAGACAAAGCAGAAACAATGATTGGTGACAAAACAATCAAACTCAGTTATTTCATTAATACGGAATTCGCAATTCAATAAATATAAAAAAGGCTGATATGAAAACAATCAGCCTTTTTTATTTCGCTTTTTTTCTTATTTTTGATAGCTATTCCGTTTGCAACTTATTTGCTGGTAATAGCATCTGATTAATAGATTAGAATGCGAACCAAACAAAATACTTTTTCAAAACATGCTTTACGTTGCATTGCAACGTTCATGTTTGCGCTCATCTATTCTTTTTCTTTTGCCAATTGTGGAAATATCAACGCATCCTTTACGCCTTCACAAACGTTAATCTGCGGACCGGGTGCAACATCCATTAGTTTTGTAAACACAAGCACAGGGGTTGATGCTGCTAGCGTTAATTACTCTTGGTTTTTAACGGCACACTCTTCGATAACACCAGTGGATTATCAGCTCCTAACAACTCTACTATCTCTGCAGTTGGAACCTATAACTACATGTTGATTGCTTTTGATCCATCTGTCCCATGCCGTGATACAGCCATTGTACAAGTAATCATTCGCCCAAACCCAGCTGCAGGATTTACATTTACACCCAATAATCAATGTGCTGGCACCACCGTTTCCTTTACCAACACCTCAACAGGAACGGGTGCATTCACCACTTATGCATGGAATTTTGGAGATGCAGGAACCGCAACAACACCCAGTCCAACACATGTTTACGCTGCAGGTGGAACGTACAATGTAAGTTTAACCATCAGCAATGGCGTTGGTTGTACAAGCACATTCAATAGCACCGTTACCGTTCTGCCTCGTCCCGTTGCTGCCATTGCTGGTGATGATGGAGATGGAGATACACAATATTGTTTAAGTCCAGTTGACACCAGCTCAAGTGATGCTGTCACTTTTTTTAATACAACAACAGGAGCCGTTTCGTATAGCTGGAATTTTGGAGATGGCAACCCAGTGTTTAATACCGCATCAACAGCTAGCTTTATCCATACCTATACCAATTATGGAACTTATACCGTAACAATGATTGCAACAGGTGCGAATGGGTGTACAACAACAACTACACTCACTGTTGTTTTCGACAAGTTCGTTTCGGCTTCGTTTATTGTACCTTTGATACAATTCTCTGGTTGTGTTCCTCATGTTGTTTCTCCAGTAAACGCATCACAAAATGCAGATCAATATGTTTGGAACTTTGGAGATGGAACACCTCCTGTTACAACAACTAGTAGTGTTGCACCTTCACACACCTATATGGTTGGTGGTTCTTATACTATTTCTGTTGTTGCATCAAACAGCTGTAATTCTTCTACCTCTACAGTTGGACCAATTACAGTTGTTGGAGCGCCAATACCCGCTTTTACAGCTACACCCACATTGGGTTGTTCACCACAAACTGTAACTTTTGGAAACACAACCACTGGTGCCTCACCAACCAATAATTATTATTGGGATTTTGGAAATGGAAATACACTCAATGGTGTTCGTTTCCCGCCACCACAAGTATATACACAAGGAACGTGGACCATTATGATGGTTTCTGGAAATGCTTGCGGAACCGACACAGCTTTCCAAACGATTGTTGTTGACACCATTCCTACCGCTTTAATGACTGCTGTTCCGCTCGAAGGTTGTACACCTCTGACAGTTGTAACAACGAATACTTCAACTGGCGGAAACCTTTCCTATCAATGGTATATTGATGGTGTTCTAACTTACACAACAGTAACCATTCCCAACCAAGTATTTACTGCACCTGCAGGAAATGCACCTGTTAATCATACTATTCGTTTAATCGTTTCGAACCATTGTGGAACCGATGACACCATTGTAACCATTGTTGTTCATCCATTAGTTGTTGCCATTGTTGCCCCCGCTACAAGCACTATTTGCGAAGGCTCCTCTGTTACCTTTACACAATCTTCTTTAGGAGATCAATTAACCTATTTGTGGAACTTTGGAAATGGAAACACCTCAACTTCTGCTACACCACCAACACAAACATATCCAACGGCTGGCAATTATACTGTATTATTAACGGTAACAGGTTATTGTGGAACCGATACCGCCACCGCCTTTGTTCATGTGAATCCAATTCCTGTTGCACCAACAGCGCTAGGAGCAAGTATTTGCGCTGGCACAAGCACAACATTAACAGCTACAGCTCCTGGAGGAACCTATCAATGGTTTAACGCTCCAACAGGTGGAACACTTTTACAAACAGGAGCTAGTTACACTACGCCCGCATTAACAGACACTACCGATTTTTATGTTCAAACAACTGTGTTGGGCTGTGTTAGTCCTCGCACACTTGTAACCGTAATTGTAAATCCAACTCCTGTTGCACCTACAGCAATTGGAACAACCATTTGCGCTGGCGACTCAGCTACACTCACAGCAACTGCGCCTGGAGGAACCTATGAATGGTATAATGCAGCAAGCGGTGGAACATTGCTACAAACAGGTGCAAGCTACACTACGCCTCCATTGCTTACCACTACAACATTTTATGTACAAACCACAACTGCAGGATGTACAAGTCCGCGAACGGCAGTAACGGTTACTGTAAATCCTACACCAGTTGCTCCTACCGTTGCTCCAGGAATTATCTGCGCAGGAGGTACAACAACACTCACTGCTACTGCTCCAGGGGGCACGTATACTTGGTACGATTCAATAAGCGGTGGAACACTATTAAATACTGGTAATACATTTACAACACCAGTGCTTTCTACCAACACAACTTACTTTGTACAAACCACAATTGCAGGGTGTATTGGTCCACGCGTGGCCGTAAATGTTACCGTTAATCCATATCCGATTGCCGACATTGTTCCAGATGTAAATGCTGGTTGCCAAGGATTGTCAGTAAACTTTAATAACAACTCTACACTTGGCGGAACCTATGCCTGGAGCTTTGCAGGAGCAACGCCAACGACATCAACAGCCTATTCGCCTCCTGCTATTACATTTAACACTGCCGGAAACAATATGGTTTTTATTGTGGTAACAGTTGCTGGGTGTACTACCAATGATACAACCTTTATCAATATTGCGCCTTTGCCCACACCCGCTTTTACAATTGCTCCGAATGTTGGTTGCTCGCCAGTTATTAGTTCGTTCACCAATACAAGTGGAATAACTGCAGGCGATACCTATTTATGGACTTTTGATAATGGAACAACATCTACCCTTCAAAATCCACCACCACAAACATATACTACAACAGGAGTGGATAGTACATATACCGTTGAGCTATTAATTGCAGCAGCAAACGGCTGTAGCGATAGTGTTTCGCAGACGGTGATTGTTCATGCTAATCCAGTCGCATTATTTACACCGAACAACGATACAGTTTGTGCAAACACGCCTATTCTTTTTTCTAACAATAGCACAGGTGCAACCAGCTATTCTTGGAATTTTGGAGATGCGTCAACAAGCACTTTAACAACACCTTCTCACACCTATCCAACTCCTAACAACTACAATGTTCAACTTATTGCAACATCTGCTTTTGCTTGTGTTGATACTACATTACAATTAATTGTGGTTGATAGTGTTCCTGTTGCTGCTTTTACAAACACGACCGAATGTCTTGGTTTTGCTACTCAATTTAACAATACTTCCTTAGGAAGCATCGTATCCTGGAGCTGGAATTTTGGTGATGGTTCAGCTTTAGAAACAACACCCAACCCTAGTCATGTGTATGCATCAAACGGAACGTTTGCGGTAACATTAACGGTAACCAATAGTTTTGGTTGTACACATTCAATTACTCAAAATGTAATTGTGAATGCTGTTCCTGTTGCTGCATTTACAAACAATACAGCATGTTTAGAACAAACAACAACCTTTACGGATTTAACCAGTGGTACACCCATTGGCTGGACATGGGATTTTGGAGATGGAAGTCCAACAAGTACCATCCAAAATGCAACACATACCTATGCTGTTGCTGGAACATTTACGGTTACCCTTATATCTTTTGGTGGTAGCGGTTGCTCCGATACCATAACAAATACCATTACCGTTAATCCTATTCCTACTGCAAACTTTAGCTCTTCTGATGTTTGTACAAATGATAGCATGTTTTTTTCAAGCACATCATTAGGAACACCTGATACGTTTGTTTGGAGTTTTGGTGATGGCTTTTCGGATAATAGTAACAACGCTACAACGAATCATGTATACGCCACTGCGGGAACTTACAATGTTGTTTTAACAGTTGGTTATGCTGCAACAGGTTGTACCAATTCAATTACAATTCCTGTTATTGCCTTCCCGCTTACAGTTCCAAATTTTACATCAACAACACCCTGCTTAAATGTTGCAACCGCATTTACAGATGCAACAACAAATGCACCAACACAATGGACTTGGAATTTTGGTGATGGAAGTGCTTTGGATAATTCACAAAATCCATCGCATACCTATGCCTTAGATGGTACCTATCTGGTAACACTTGTAACAGAGAATGGCTTTGGTTGTCGCGATTCAATTACAATCAATACAATAGTAAATCCGCTGCCAGTTGCACAATTTGTTTTTGATACTGTTTGTAATAATACAGCAACAACATTTACAGATCAATCAACCGCTGCTGTTGCATGGTCATGGGATTTTGGTGACGGAAACACCAGTGCTGTTAATTCACCAACTCATACGTATGTGTTAGATGGTAGTTATACTGTTACACTTATTGTAACCAATATCTTTGGATGTACCGATACAATAAGCCACAACATCATTGTTAACCCAAATCCTACTTCTAACTTCACAGCAAGCACTGCTTGTCATACCTATGCAACCGTATTTACTGACAACTCAACCGCTGCAATTAGTTGGGATTGGAATTTTGGTGATACCTCTCCAGCTAATAACACCCAATCACCTTCCTACATTTATGTAAACCCAGGAAGTTATAACGTTACATTAGTCGTAACTAATATTTTTGGCTGTACGAACACCTCATCACAAACAGTAACGGTATTACCACAACCTGTAGCCGATTTTGATTACAGTGTTGCTTGTGCACGACAAGCAGTTAATTTTACCGATCTCACAACAGTTTCAACTCCAGTTGCTTGGTCATGGGATTTTGGAGACGGTTCACCAATCGACAACACACAAAATCCTTCGCACATTTATGCATTGGGCGGAACCTATAATGTTACTTTAATTGTAAGTAACGTTGCTGGTTGTAACGACACGATAACAAAACCAGTGATTGTTAACACCGTCCCAACTCCTTTATTTACAGCTAATACAAGTTGTCAAGGAACAGTAACATCCTTCACCGATTTATCATCCGATGCAGTTGCAATAAACAATTGGTATTATGATTTTGATGATGGCAACAGTTCCTTTTCACAAAATCCAAATTACATTTATGCTGCTGCAGGAACCTACAATGTTTCATTAACCGTAACCAATATCAATGGATGTGACAGCACTGTTGTTATTCCTGTTACTGTAAATGTTTTTCCTGATGCCATTTATTCGGTTGATACCGTATGTGTTGGAACACCAACAACCTTTAGCGACAACTCTACTGGTGCACCATCACAATGGACTTGGAATTTTGGGGATGGCAACAATAGCACAACAGGACCAACTACAACACACACCTATGCAGCAGCGGGTTCGTACTTAACATCATTAACTGTATCTAGTGGCGCTGGTTGTACCGACCAAGCCTTCCAAATAATTGTAGTAAGAAGTGATGTACAAGCAGGAATAACAGCAGCCAATGCAATTTGTGAGGACAATCTTTTAACAATCAACGATAATAGTGTAGTAACTGTTGGAACCATTTTATCGCAAACTTGGGATTTTGGCGATGGCTCAGCACTAGCAACAACACTTAATACATCACATATTTATCCAAATGCAGGAACGTTCGTGATTACGCATGTAGTTGTATCCGATGGAGGCTGTGCTAGTACAGCATTTGATACAGTAGTCGTAAATCCTTTGCCTGTGGCAAACTTTACAACAGCAAACACCTGTCAAAATCAAGCAAGCAATTTTACGGATGCATCAACAGGAATAATAGATACGTGGAACTGGAGTTTTGGTGATGGCGGAACGGATGTGGTACAAAATCCAAGTCATGTATACAATTTAAATGGTGTATTTAATACGACTCTAATTGTTTCAACTCTTGCTGGTTGCGCAGATACCGCTACTCGTCCAGTTACCATTTATTCGCAACCCAATGCTGCATTTACAAACAATGTAGTGTGTTGGGGAAGTGCAACATCCTTCGAAAATTTATCGACCACAGCTGATGGAACAATCACAAATTCTTTTTGGAATTTTGGCGATGGAACCAACTCAACACTTACCAACCCAATACATGTTTTACAAACACAAAATGATACGTTTAGTGTAACGCTTGTTGTTACAACTAGTTTGGGTTGTATTGATTCGGTGACTCAACAAGTAACGACATTCCCTATTCCTGTGTTTAATTTTTCACCTCAACAAACAAGTGGCTGTGAAGATTTTACAACCACGTTTAATGATAACTCAACGGTGTCGGGTGGAACAATTGTAAACTGGTTATGGAACTTTGGTGATGGCAATTTAACATTCAGTCAGAATCCAACACATACCTATGATTCGGCAGGTACTTATTTTGTGTCTTTAACAATAACGAGTTCTTTTGGCTGTCAGATGAGCGATACACTTAATTTCCCTATTGTTGTGTTCCCTCGCCCAATTGCCGCTTTCTCATCAAGCCCGAACGAAACATCTATTTATGAACCCAATATTCAGTTTAATGATGAATCAATTGGTGCAACCATGTGGGATTGGGATTTAGGAGACAATGAAACGAGCATCCAACAAAACCCATATCATACCTATCCAGATACGGGAACGTATATGATTACTCAAATTGCAATCAATCAATTTGGCTGTAGAGATACAATTCAACATCCAATTCGCATCAATGGTGAAACAAGCATATTTATACCAAACGCTTTTACGCCTAATAGCAATGGACTAAACGATGTATTTGCCCCAAAATTATTTGGTGTATTGGAATACAAGATGTTTATTTTTGATCGTTGGGGAAATCAAATTTTTAAATCAGAAGATATGACTGTTGGCTGGAATGGAAGAGTAAATGGCGTTGGCGAAGTGGTACAACAAGATGTCTACGTCTACAAGATTATTACAAAGGATTTATATTTCAACGACCATCAATACATTGGTCATATTACAGTAGTACGATAAAAAAAGGCTCAATTAAATTGAGCCTTTTTTTATACTGATATAATCTAATTATTTTTTTCTTCTTTTCTTTTGCCTTGTCCGGCAGTTCCAAAACCATCGCCATCAACATTGTAACTACTCTTTTTCTTTTTACGTGTGTTATAAGACGTTCCATTGTGTTTGATGTTTTTATCTTTCTTCGGTTTATCAAAATGCTGCATTTGCTTGTGCGGCTTTTGTTCCTTTTTGAACATTCTGCTAAAAAGACCACCTTCTTTTTCCTTCCCCGATTGAGCAGTTGAAGCAGTTGATACCCCCAGAATTAATAATGTTACGAATAGAAATTTTTTCATTTGCACCCCTGCCATGTTTAAATTGTATGAATAGCAAATATAGATATTCCTTTTATATTTTTTTATTCTCGTTTTTTTTTCTTTTCTTTATAGGACAAATATTTATAAACAATTTATGAAAAAAGCATTTTTTATTACATCGTTTTGCCTGTTAGGCCTTGTTTCAATTACCTCTAGTTGTTCGGGAAGCAAAACAGAAAATAAGGAGCAAAAGGCTGCTGAGCAGTACCAATGTCCAATGAAATGTACCGAAGAAATATCGGATAAACCTGGCAAATGCTCTGTTTGTGAAATGGATTTAGAAAAAATTAATAATAGCTAATACAAAATGAAAAAACTTTTATTCTCAACGCTTTTGAGCATGTGTATGCTTGCTTCTTTTGCTCAATCTTACAATAGTCCAGAAAGTATCGAATTTGATTATGCAAACAACCGTTGGTTAATTGCAAACAACTCTGGAAATAATATTCTTGCTCGAAACAGTGCCACTGGTGCTGTTACAGTTTTCGCACCTTGTTCTGGCGGTCCACATGGAATTGAAATTGTTAACGATACACTTTATGTAAATGCTGGTGGTAGCATTAAACTTTTCAACTTGAACAATGGCGCTGCTATCGCAACCATTGCAATGGGGGCAACTTTTTTAAATGGTTTAACGCACGATAATACCTATTTATACTCAACCGACTTTAGTGCAAAAAAAAATATACCGAGTAAACATTGCTACACGTGCATTTAGTGTTTTGGTTAATGCTACAGGTGGAACCTCTTCGCCAAATGGAATCATATACGATGCCGCGAACAACCGCTGTGTGTTTGTTCATGGACAGGCACCCATCAAAAGCTGTTGATTGGTAACTTCTGTCTGTTACAACTATTATTACTTCTACATTAGGTAATTGCGATGGAATTACAATGGATGGTGCAGGTAATTATTACATCTCCTCATGGACTGGTAATAAGATTACTCGCTTTACAAACACCTTCACTTCTCCAACAACTGTTGTAACGGGCTTGAGTAATCCTGCAGAGATTTTCTACAATACACTAACCGATACGTTGGGCAATACAAATTCGGGAACATTGAATAATACAACCTATCATTATTTTGGTTCACCAACTTCTATTACCGAAATTGAAAACGAAACAACGCTTACTGTTTTCCCAAATCCAATTCAAAAATCAGCAACAATTATTTTTGATTTAGAAGAAAGTGAACAAGTAAACATTTCAATGTATGATGCTAAAGGAGCTTTCGTACAACTAGTTTCAGACAGCAAACTTGCAAAAGGAAAAAACCAATTCGAAATTGAACGAGGAACGTTGTCGGCTGGGAATTATGTTTTAAAAGTAACAACAGCAAAAAAGGTGTTAACGCATAAACTTGTTTTTGCTGATTAAAAAATAAATTAAGCGCATAAAAAAACACCATACAAATTTGTATGGTGTTTTTTATTTGATAACAGTTGAAGACTAGTGGTGTGCTTCTTCTGTAGCTGGAGCAGCAGTTGCAGCTGAATCAACAACTGCAGTTGCAGCTGAATCAACAGCCTCAGTGATACTTTGGCTAGCAGCATTTAATAATGAATCAGCTAATTTTTGTGCATCAGCTTCCATTTTTGCTTTTTCTTCAGCGCTTGGTCCGCAAGCTACGATGCTCATTGCGCCAGCAACGAACAATACTGTAAATAATTTTTTCATTTTGTTGTTTTGTTGTTTTTTGGTTAATACTAGTATCTAGCGTGCAAAAGTAATACTTTTTTTTTATTGAGCAAATTGATTATCAAAAGTATAGAACTTTTTTATTATCTGATTTTGCAAAAACAACGATTTTAAATCCTAACTTTGAGGAAAATAAATTAACTAAATCCTTTAAAAACCTTTATAATATGGCATTTGAATTACCTAAATTAGCTTATGCGTACGAGGCATTAGAACCTCATGTTGACGCTCGCACAATGGAAATCCACCACACAAAACATCACCAAGCATACGTTACAAACTTAAATAATGCAATTGCTGGTACGGATGCGGAGAAATTGAGCATCGAAGATATTTGTAAAAACATATCAAAATACCCTGTAGCTGTTCGTAACAATGGTGGCGGACACTATAACCACTCTCTATTTTGGACCATTATGGCACCAAATGCAGGAGGCGAACCAACAGGTGATTTAGCTGCGGCAATCAATGCTGCTTTTGGATCATTTGCTGAATTTAAAACTCAATTTGCTGCTGCTGCGGCAACTCGTTTTGGCTCTGGTTGGGCTTGGTTATTAATAAAAGATGGCAAATTAGCTGTTAGCTCTACACCTAATCAAGACAATCCATTAATGGATGTTGCTGATGTAAAAGGAACACCTATTTTAGGAATTGATGTTTGGGAACATGCTTATTACTTGAATTACCAAAACAGACGTCCTGATTATGTTGCTGCATTTTGGAATGTAATCAACTGGAATCAAGTTGCTGCAAACTTTGCTGCTGCAAAATAATTTTTAACCCTTTTTTATGAAAAAGCCCATCGGTTCATTCTTTTTGTTGATGCTGGTGGGCTTTTCTTTTTTCGGAAAAGCAAGTACAATAAGCTTTTCAACCGCTACCAGCGATACTGTTTGGCTACAACTGAATGCCACATATGTTCACAATCCTGCTTTCTCGGAACAAATTCTCATTACCAAAGACACATTAAAACAAAAAAAATGGGTTTCGGCATTGTTTGCTTTCCCTTTTCCTTTTGGATTTATGGGTGCACATCGTGTAATGTTGGGAACCAAACCTTGGGTACCTGTGGTATATGTTGCTACTTTTGGTGGTTGTTTTGGCCTTTTGCCTTTGATTGATTTTTTTGTAATTACATTTAGCAAAGACATTACACAATACGAAAACAACCCCAACATATTTATGTGGGTAAAAGAAAAAAAGGAACAGGAGGATCAAGAATGAAAATAGGTTTGTTTTTTGGATCATTCAACCCCATCCACATTGGACACATGGCATTGGCTAACTACATGCTTGAATTTACCGATTTGGAGAATGTTTGGTTTGTTGTTTCACCACACAACCCACTTAAACAAAAGGCTTCATTGCTGGACGAAAAACACCGACTACAACTTGTAAATTGTGCCATTGGCGACAATACCAAACTAAAAGCAAGCGATATTGAATTTAAATTACCGCAACCCTCCTACACCATTCATACACTTGCTTATTTAAAAGAAAAGTATCCTCAACATGAATTTGCTTTAATCATGGGTGCCGATAATCTTCAGAATTTTCACAAGTGGAAAAATTACGAAGAGATTCTTAAACAAGTGGAGCTATATGTATATCCTCGTCCAGATGCAGAACCTGGCGATATTAAAAATCATCCAAAAGTAAAATTGGTGGATGCTCCTGTCATCGAAATCTCTTCAACATTCATTCGCCAAGCAATTAAAGATAAAAAAGATGTGCGCTATTTTGTTCCTGAATCGGTTTGGGAATACATACAAGAAATGCACTTTTATGAAAAATAAAAACGCCCCGATTTCTCGAGGCGTCCAAATAAAAATTCTTTAGCAAGCTCCAATTAATTCGAAGTTCCCAAATCAAATTGTAATGCATCTTCAAAAGCCATTGTTGGCTCTCCAATTACATTATCACCACTAGGCATTGTTAATCCGGTTTCTTTAGCTGATAACACTTTTTTGTTTGCTTTTATTGCAGAAATAGGCGTTACGCTAAGTCCGTTCAATTCCATTTTAAGTTCTTTCAAACACATTCCCAAAGCAATTGCTTTTTTTGTGTTTGTAATTAAAAACTCAACATCAAAATCATCTGTATTTTCAGATTTTGATTTAACGGTATGATCAATTTTGTTTTCGATACAGTATTCAACCAAACTAAGAAGATTTTTTTTCTTAACGGTTACTGATGGGTTTACTTCGTTTATAAAACTCATGGCAAAAATTTTTAATTTGATTTAATTTATTGTTTAATAACCAAAGTAAAGTTAAGCCATAAAATCAGGAATGCCAAGGGTAAAATATTAACATAAAATCGGAAATTGTTGAAAGATTGTTTCAACGAAAACAGCGCGTTTTTAATCAAAAAAGCGCCAAAAAATGCTTTTTTTGACGCCTTTTTGATGTTTTTATCGCTTTTTAGCTATTTACTAAGCTTAAAATGGACTCAAAAATCATTTTTCCGTCCGAATTTGACAAGGTTGTGTCTGCAGCGCGCTCTGGATGAGGCATCATTCCGAATACATTTTTACCCGCATTACAAACACCCGCAATATTTTCAATAGCACCGTTTGGATTCGATTCATCCGAAATGTTTCCATTCTCATCGCAGTAACGGAACAAAATCTGACCGTTTGCATTCATTTGTTTTAATGTTTCTGCATCTGCAAAATATTTTCCTTCGCCATGTGCAATTGGAATTTTTAGTGCTTTAGTAGCGGGAACAGCCGAAGTAACCAGTGTGTCGTTCGTTTGTGCTTTTATATAAACATTTTTACAAATGAATTTACGTTCGTTGTTGTGCAACAATGCACCCGGTACCAAACCTGCTTCGCATAAAATTTGAAAACCATTACAAACACCCATTACATATCCACCTTTGTTTGCAAACTCAATTACTTTTTCCATGATTGGAGAAAAACGAGCAATTGCACCTGAGCGTAAATAATCGCCATACGAGAAACCACCTGGAAGTACAATAAAATCACAGCCTTTTAAATCTGTGTCTTTGTGCCAAAGCTCTACCACTTCTTGTTTCATGATATCACGTAAAACGTAAATCATATCTTGATCGCAATTCGATCCCGGGAAAATTACTACTCCAAATTTGCTCATGATGATGTTTTGAAAAATTTAATGCTGTAAAGTTAAAAATAAATTGTGCTGCTCAATTGATTGTTGAGCATTTGTTTAAAAATAGTGTGCGAACAAATTCACAAAAAGCGCAGTTAACAATAGAAAAAATACGATTTCTGCAATCCACACTTTTTTCATTTCCGAAAAATAATTAGCACAAAAAACGGCTGCAGGTATTGCGAAAGCCGAAAAATATTTGGTTGAAAGTTCGGGTGCCAACAGTATTGTCAATGCCGAAATTAAAAATATCCAAATAAATAAAACCATTCCCTTTTTCCCTTTTTGCGAACCGCTACCTAGACTTGTAAACGCCTTAAAAACTGAAAGCAAAATAATAATCCAGCCCATTCCTATCATAAAATAAAAACTATCGGCAATGGTAACACTCGATTGTTCTCGAACAATTGGATAAATCATTTTGTCATACCATAGATAATCAAGAATATCATTCCAATAATAATATACAATTACAAAAAAATAGGGCGTTAATACACCAAGAAAAGAAATAAACCATTCGCGCCAGTTAAATGGGCGTAGCAATATAAAACCAACACCAAGCAGTGGAAAAAAGACCGCATAAGGAATGTAAAACAAAGAGGCGATTGCCAGCAACATACCTGCATCAAATGCTTGGGAAAAGGCAGCGTCTTTGCGGTATGAATTCAGTAATTTATTAATTGCAAACAACACAAATAAATTAGCAAATAATTGAGGGTGCAACATCAGCATGGCGCTGTTGTTGCTCATAAAAATCACATAAAAAAGTGCTGGTAAATAGGTTTGTTTTTTTAAAACTTCGTTTTCATTTATGGTGTAGTTTAACAAAAAGGCTTGTCCGAGAATTAACAAATAAGCAATCAGAACGCTTAACCAAGGATAGGTGTTTAATCCACGACCAAAAAACTCAAACAGCGGCATGGCATGTTTAAGAGAAAGAACCTGTGGATTTAGCATTCCAAATAGCCAAATAATCAATGCAATTAGGGGTAAAACCACTAAAGCGAGCACATTATTTGATTTAAAAAAGCGAATAAACATATTTGAGTGCTTAAAAATAGCTTAAAAAATTATGCTTTTTAATTTTTTTATGTACTTTTGGGCACATAATAAAAAACTTTTTAGCTATGAATATGACAGATGTTTTTAACGGAATAGGCGATTTTTGCCAGTGGTCATTCGGAATCATTGAAGCATTAGGCAATGGTCCAAATATCTTTTTTTGGTTATTAATTGGTGCATTGGTTGGTGTTTGGTTGCGTATGCAAGGCAAATTCAACAAAGAAGCTAAAGAGAATGGTACAATAAAATAATGTGATTTTATTTTAAAATTTTATAGAAAACCCCATCCAATCGGATGGGGTTTTTTTATTAGCGAAAGTATACTTCTAAGTCTTTACCAATATCAGCTTCGGTAATACTTTCCTTCATACTTGATTTGTTCTGCATTCGCAAATGACTTTTGCAGTGCTTCCTTCATAGTATCCCCAAAAGAAGTGATTGCAATTACACGGCCACCATTCGTTACTACCTTATCGCCCTCTTGTTTTGTACCTGCATGAAATGCAATGCTATCTTTCACATTTTCAAAGCCAGTCATCACATCCCCTTTTCTGTACTCTTCGGGATAACCGCCCGCAACCAACATTACAGTAGTAGCAAAACGGGTGTCTACTTCAAATGATTTTTCGTGTAAATTTCCATTGCCAACACCTTCAAACAAATCCAATAAATCCGATTTTATTCGTGGTAACACCACTTCTGTCTCTGGATCGCCCATGCGCACATTGTATTCAATCACTTGTGGGTCGCCATTGCAGTTCATTAATCCAATGAATATAAATCCTTTGTAAACAATGCCTTCTTTCTTTAAACCGTTTATTGTTGGGATGATTACTCGCTCTTCTACTTTTTTTATGAATTCTTCGTTTGCAAATGGAACTGGTGAAATTGCACCCATGCCGCCTGTATTCAGACCAACATCACCAACACCAATTCGTTTGTAATCTTTAGCAGCAGGTAATATTTTATAGGAGTTGCCATCCGTTAAAACAAATACCGATAACTCTATTCCTTTTAAAAACTCTTCAATAACAACCTTTGCAGATGCATTACCAAATTTTGCATTGGCCAACATCTCCGACAATTCCGCTTTCGCTTCTTCCAGCGTATTCGGAATCACAACACCTTTCCCTGCTGCTAATCCATCTGCCTTCAAAACATAAGGAGGTTCCAATGTTTCTAAAAATTTTAATCCTTCAGCCAATGTTTCTTTTGTAAATGTTTCGTAACGTGCTGTTGGAATATTGTGTCTAAACATAAACTGTTTCGAAAAATCTTTACTTCCTTCTAACTGTGCTCCATCTTTTTGTGGTCCAATTACTGGTATGTTTTTCAACACATCATCTGCTAAAAAATAATCGTGAACACCTTTTACCAATGGATCTTCTGGGCCAACCACCACCATGTTAATTTGGTTCTCCACAACAAACTTTTTAACAGCATCAAAATCGGTTGCCGAAATGTTTACATTCGTGCCAACACTTGCTGTGCCCGCATTCCCAGGTGCAATGTATAATTTCGATAAGCGTTTACTTTGTGCCAATTTCCATGCATACGCATGTTCTCTTCCACCCGATCCTAGAATTAAAATATTCATATCCATTATTTTTGTGCAAAGAAACAAAAAAAGTTTGTGTGTCTGTCAAACCTTTTAATGAAGTATTCACACAAAAAGCAATTACCTTTGCACCATGCATTTGATTCCTTCCATTTTTAATTCACAAATAGTAATTGCCGCACAAAGCACCCGACATGGTGGTATTAGTCCAAGCCCTTTTAACTCCTTAAATTTAGGAATGGCGGTAAATGACACCCAAGAGAATGTATTAAAAAACAGGGCGCTTTTTTTAATTCTTTAGGAATCGATTTATCGCAACTATCTACCAGCAAACAAATACATGGAAATGCTATTTTGCATACAACTGCGGCTGGAACAAGCGAAGGATATGATGCACAAATTAGCAATCAAAAAGGAGTATTCTTGGTGGTGTCGATTGCCGATTGTACACCCATTTTAATTCATGATGAAAAAACAAATGCAGTAGCTGCGATACATGCTGGCTGGCGCGGAACCGTTGGCAACATTGTAAAAAATACACTGCAACAAATGAATGCAGAATTTGGAACCGAAGGCAAAAACTGCAAAGCCTTTATTGGTGCTTGCATTGGCTATAACCAGTTTGAGGTTGGACAAGAAGTTGCTGCTCAGTTTGAAGAACCCTTCGTGCGTTTCGACCGACAAAAACAAAAGTATTTTGTTGATCTAAAGGCTGCAAACAAACAACAATTGATTGGTTTTGGAATACCTTCTACAAACATTGAAATTACAGACTATTGCACCGTAACCAACAACGATATATTTTTCTCACATCGCAAGGAAAAAGGAAGTACAGGCCGAATGATGGCTGTAATTGGTTTAAAATAATTTTTATAACTGCTTTTTATTTACCTTTGATTTCCCTAAAATTATTTCGCATTTATGAGCAAACCGAGTTTTGATGATATATACATGGACCTGGCGGAAAGCCTTGCAAAACGTGCACATTGCGTAAAAGCAAAAGTGGGTGCGGTGCTTACAAAAGAAACACGCATTGTTTCGTTGGGCTACAACGGCCCTCCTGCAGGAACACACAATTGTGACGAGGTTTGGCCCGAAGAAGGTTGCCCTCGCGATAGCAAAGGCTCTTGTTCCTTAGCATTGCATGCCGAACAAAATGCCATATTGTACGCATCAAAAAACAATGTTACCATTGACGGCTGTACACTTTATGTTACACTGTCTCCTTGTATTTCTTGCGCTCGAGTAATTTATACTACTGGAATTAAAAAAGTTTTTTACCTGCATTCGTATGCCGATTTTAAAGGCTTAGCAAGCGATGAAGGTGTCGACTTTTTGAAAAAATTTGGTGTTGAAGTTGTTCGTTATCAAAAACCCTCTGAAAAATAATTCATGAATCGTCCTAAGTTTTACGTTTACTTGCCAATCATTTTTGCTGCTGTTTTGGTTCTTGGAATCTTCATTGGTAGCGCCTTTCTTTCTGGCGGTCAGCGCACTGTTGCAAGTGGTGGAGGAAAAATGTCGAAGCTCGAAGATGTGTTGCAATACATCAATCAAGAATATGTAGATACTATTAATACCGATGATTTGGTTGAAAAATCAATCATTTCCCTTTTAGAAAACTTAGATCCACACTCGAGCTATATCAGTGCCGAAGAGTTACAAGCCAACAACGAACCGCTTCAAGGAAACTTCGAAGGCATTGGTGTTGAGTTTAACATTGTGGAAGATACCGTACGTGTTGTTGCTGCCATTCCTGGCGGTCCGGCCGAAGGAGTTGGTGTTCAGGCGGGCGATAAAATTGTGTTGGTGGACGGAAAAAACATTGCCGGAATTAAGATTGCCAACAAAGGAGTAATGGAAAAATTAAAAGGAAAAGGTGGTACCAAAGTGAAAATTTCGGTAAAAAGAAATGGCAAAAAGAATTTGCTTGATTTTACCATCACCCGCGGAACCATTCCCATTTATAGCATTGATGCTTCTTACATGTTGGCGAGTTCAGTTGGTTATATCAAAATCAGTCGATTTGCTGCAACAACGTATGATGAATACATGGCGGCATTCGAAAAGCTTCAACAACAAGGAATGCAAAAATTGGTGGTGGACTTACGCGGCAATGGTGGTGGCTTTTTAAACACCGCTGTTGATATTGCGGATGAGTTTTTACCCGATGGAAAAAGTATCGTTTATACCGAAGGAAAAGCGCGTCCACGCAAAGACTTTTTTGCAACAAAACGTGGTAGTTTCGAAAATGGAAATTTATTTATTCTAATTGATGATGGTTCTGCATCTGCAAGTGAAATTTTAGCAGGTGCTGTTCAGGATAACGACAGAGGAACACTGATTGGTAGACGTTCGTTTGGAAAAGGATTGGTTCAAGAACAAAGCGATTTTACCGATGGCTCTGCTATCCGTTTAACCATTGCACGTTATTACACACCAACAGGACGCTGCATCCAAAAGCCTTATACACATGGTATGGATGAATATTATGACGAAGAGTTTGCGCGCTATAAAAATGGAGAGCTCGAAAGCGCTGATAGTATAAAGGTTTCCGACTCTTTAAAATACAAAACACCTGGTGGAAAAGTAGTTTATGGTGGTGGTGGAATTATTCCAGATGCCTTTGTTCCTATTGATACCACAGGCAGAACGCTTTACTTAAGTGAAATTATTTATGGTGGTTTGATTAACGATTTTGCATTTAACTATAGCGATAAAGAACGTGTTAAACTAAAAGCATACAAAACGTTTGAGGCCTTCAATAAATCATTCCAAATTACACCTCAACTATTAAATGAGTTTGTGACATATGCCGAAAAGAGTGGTGTAAAACGCAATGATAAAGAAATTGCACAATCGGCTGCATTGATTAAAACGCAGCTAAAAGCATTGATTTCGCGTAATATTTGGGGCATCGAAACGTATTACCCAATTATACAAGAACGCGATTTAGTTATCAAAAAAGCGCTTGAATTGGCGCAAGGCAAAAAGTAAGAATAAACATTAACGCTGCTTTGTTGTTTCACCAGTATGTATAAACTTTTACTTTTTTTACTCATCAATTTTGGTGCGCTTGCTATTGGCGGTTTGTTAATGGGCAGCCCCGCAACCAACGAATGGTATATTGCTCAAAACAAAGCGCCCTGGACACCGCCAGGCTGGGTGTTTGGAGCTGCATGGTTTTTTATCATGGCTTGTCTTTCTGTTTTTATGTTTCTGGTTTCTAAAAAATATTCCTTTTCGGAACAAGCATTTTTTTATTCCCTCTTCATTGTTCAAGTCGTTCTAAACATTGCTTGGAACCCCGTTTTCTTTAAATATCATTTTGTGTTGGCTGGTTTAATCATCATTGGTTTATTGACGATTGTTGTGTTTCTACTATTTTGGTGGGGAACAAAAAACATGGGTATAAAAAGTCTTTTGATTCTTCCTTATGTTGTTTGGTTGCTAATTGCAACATCTTTAAATGCTTTTGTTTTGGTTAAAAACTAGGCATCCTCAAAAATCATCCTGTTTATAAAAATCATTTTTGTATGTGAGCAGAAAAGTTATTTTTGCAACACTAAACGAAACAGTTGTTTTTTCAAAAAGAAACAAACAAAACCAAAAAACGATTATGAAAACAGTTGACAATTTTAATTTTTCGGGACAAAAAGCATTAATCCGTGTTGATTTTAATGTGCCTTTGGATGCTGATTTTAATGTAACAGACGATACACGCATGCGTGCTGCTTTGCCTACCATCAATAAAATTTTAGCCGATGGTGGAGCTGTAATTTTAATGTCACATTTAGGTCGCCCGAAAGAAGGACCAACTGATAAATACTCTTTAAAACATGTTGTAAATCACCTCAGCAAATTATTAAACAAACCTGTTGCGTTTGCAAGCGATTGCATT
Source organism: Bacteroidota bacterium (assembly GCA_016707685.1). Classification (GTDB taxonomy): domain Bacteria; phylum Bacteroidota; class Bacteroidia; order 2-12-FULL-35-15; family 2-12-FULL-35-15; genus 2-12-FULL-35-15. The sequence continues at coordinate 11,968 of JADJHE010000008.1, read as the reverse complement.
GGTGATGTTGCCACAAGTGCTGCAACTGCATTAAAAGCAGGAGAAGTTTTGTTGTTAGAAAATTTACGTTTTCACAAACAAGAAGAAAAAGGAGATGTTGATTTTGCAAAACAATTATCGACATTAGGAACATACTTTGTAAACGATGCCTTTGGAACAGCACACCGTGCACACGCTTCAACCGCTATCATCGCACAGTTTTTCCCTAACAACAAATGTTTTGGTTATGTAATGAGTGGTGAGTTAGCGAGCATAAACAAGGTGTTGACCGATTCAGAAAAACCGTTTACTGCTATCATGGGTGGAGCAAAGGTTTCGGATAAAATTTTAATTTTAGAACAATTAATCAACAAGGCCAACAACATTATTATTGGTGGTGGAATGGCTTTTACGTTTGTAAAAGCTCAAGGTGGAAAAATTGGAAAATCACTTGTTGAAGAAGATAAATTAGAAACCGCTTTGAACATTTTAGCTGATGCAAAAGCAAAAGGTGTAAACATTTATATTCCTGTTGATGCTATTGTTGCCGATAATTTTGCAAATGATGCCAACAAACAAACGGTGGACATCAAAGCAATTCCAGATGGTTGGATGGGCTTGGACATTGGACCAGCAACTGAAAAAATTTATGCGGAAGTAATCGCGAATTCAAAAACAATTTTGTGGAACGGACCGATGGGTGTTTTTGAAATGAGCTCATTTGAGCATGGAACAAAAGCGGCTGCAGAAGCAATTGTTGCGGCAACAAAAAAAGGCGCCTTTTCATTAATTGGTGGTGGCGACAGTGTTGCTGCAATCAACAAATATCATTTTGGTAACGATGTAAGTTATGTATCTACTGGTGGTGGTGCATTGTTAGAATACATCGAAAGCGGCAGCTTGCCAGGTGTAGATGCTGTAGAAAAATAATTTTGTTTAGTTCAAGGTTTAAAGTTAGAAAGTTGTTGAGTTGGAGTGTTGGAGACTTAAGCCCTTGCTGGTGTTATCACCTGCAAGTTTTTTAGAATTAGAGAATAGAGGCATCTCTACAATCTACTCTCTGTGCAACTCCTTGTTCTCTGTTCCTCTGTGTTAAAAAGAGAATCCTCAATCTGTAATCTTACATCTAAAATCTCTTCGCCAAATCCTTTAAACACAAATCTTCCTGCTTGGTCATTTCTGCTTTTGTAGCTTTCGTTTTGTCTTTATAACCCAAAAGATGCAAGGTTCCATGAATTAAAACACGGTGCATTTCGTTTTCTTTCGTTTTGCCGAACTTTTTTGCGTTCTCCTCTACTCTTTCCACGCTAATAAAAATATCTCCGCTAATCGGCATTTTTGAGTCTTCTTTCGAATAATCAAACGTAATGATGTCGGTATAGGTATTGTGATTTAAAAATTGTTGATTCACACCCAACAAATGTTCATCCGAACAAAAAATAAAATTGATATCCCCCGCTTTGCGTTTCTTTTTTTCAATGGTCGCTTTAATCCAAGCTTTTAAAAGCGTTTTATTTTTTAGCGTAAAGGAAATGTCTTGGTTGTTGAATGTTATCATGTTGTAAAAGTAATAATTAATGTAAATAACCGAAACACTTGCAACTTGGTTAAATTTGAATAGTTTTGATTGTTTGTTTTAAAAAATTAAGAATGGCAACCATATTTAAAGATTCCTATTTATACATCCGGCCCTATCTCTTCAATGGTGTTTTTTCCTATTCCCTTTTTGGAATATATGCATTAACCATTGCCCCGTTTGTTGGCGACTTTGTTGCCTCTGGCGAATACAATCCCTTCCTCTCCTTTTTTGGATTTGGAATGTTGGTTGCTGAATTTTTTGCTTTAAAATTTAAACTAAAAATGATTCGGGTTCGAGCCGGACAAAGACGAATTTTACATAAAGAAAAAACGGGCATTAATCTTTTACCAAATACAAACAAATTTGTTCTCTTCGAGTTTTTCTTGCGCTTATTGTTTCGTGTTCCAATAGCAATGGTCTGCATGACCGCATTGGGATATACTGCTAACGAAAAGAAAATGTCGGGCGAGGGTGTTTTCGTGATCGTGCTTGTCTTGGTTGCCGACATAGCCGGGCTAACTTACCTTTACCTTAAATCCGATTTTTATACCGACCCCCCAATGAGCAAAAGGGAGCTTCAAAAGGAATTAAGCGAAGACGATGTTTGGGACAAGGCAAATGGACACCTCGTAACATCTGAAAAACACATGAAGCTTGAATTGTTATCGGATGTTGTTTTGCATGTCTATTCTATAATGGTCTACACTGCATTGTGGAGCTATCTTAATGCCTATGGAATAGCACGATTGAACAGCATTGTTTTTATTGAATATGCGGATCCCGTTTCTTCTGCTTTTGACGTTTTTCCAATGCTTTTCATCATGTGTGTGTTGGCTTTGATTCCCCTTAGGATTGCTTATTGGATTGAAGACTCATTAATGGCTTTTACGTGGCTTGAAAAGTTCGAATTGTTTGCTACGTTTATCATAATAGCACTTTTTACCTGTTCTCCTACCATTTGGCACTTTGTCTCCATCTTTTATCTAAAAGAAAATAAACGTTTAGATGAAGCGCCAACCGACATGGGCGATTGGGGGGCGGTAGCCCTTTTCTTAAGCCTATTGCTGTTGCGTTTGTTGGTTTTCGCCATCAAACGCAAGAAACACAATGCTATTTCTTAAAAAAGGAACAGTAAAACATAATCCGATTCCGCTTTTTATTTTATGTTTGCCCTACCCTAAAACAAATATTATCTATGGAAAAAATTAACATTACAGTAGAGGCAACCATTAATGCTTCTGTTCAAAAAGTATGGGAATGCTGGACCGAACCCAAACACATTACACAATGGTGTTTTGCATCTGACGATTGGCACGCACCAGTTGCAGAGAATGATTTGCGCGTAGGTGGAAGTTTTATGTCGCGCATGGAAGCAAAAGACGGTAGCTTTGGTTTTGATTTTGGTGGTGTGTACGATGGCCTTACAACACATGAACACATTTCATACATCCTGGAAGATACACGCAAAGTAAGCATCACATTTGATGGCGATGCAACTAGTACCAAAGTAGTTGAAACATTCGAAGCCGAAACCGAAAACCCTGTGGAGATGCAACAAGCGGGCTGGCAAGCCATATTGAACAATTTTAAGAAGTACGTTGAATCATTATCCTAAAATCATTTTATGAAAATACTTATCATCTTAATTATTGTAATTGTTACCATTATTGTTGCTGTGTTAATTGCTGCATTGTTTAGCAAAAAAGCATACAACATAAAAAAAGAAATCATCATTAATAAACCCGTGCAAGATGTTTTTGATTACTTGAAAATAATTACCAATCAGGAAAAATTTAGCAAGTGGGTAATGTCGGATCCTACAATGAAAAAAGAATTTAGAGGAACCGATGGAACAGTTGGTTTTGTTTATGCTTGGGATAGCAAGAAAAAAAGCGGGTGCTGGCGAACAAGAAATTAAAGGCATCGAAAATGGAAAACGATTGGATTTAGAAGTGCGCTTTATTCGTCCTTTTGTAGCCGTTGCAAAAACACCTTTTACTACCGAAGCAATTAATCCTAACCAAACAAAAGTAAGCTGGTCAATGATTAGTGAAATGAAATATCCAATGAATGCTATTCTGATTTTTTCAAGTGCCGAAAAATTGCTGGGGCCCGACATGGAACAAAGCTTAAACAACTTAAAAACAATCCTTGAAAAACAGTAGACCATGAAAACATTCGCGAACATCAACGAATACGTTTTAAGCTTCCCAAAGGAAACACAAATGCTCTTGGAGCAAATGCGCATGACCATACAAAAAGCTGCTCCTAATGCAACCGAAAGCATGAAATACGGTATGCCTACTTTTGAGTTAATGGGCAACTTGGTTCATTTTGCAGCTTACAAACACCATATTGGTTTTTATCCTGCACCTTCTGGAATTGTTGCATTTAAAGATGAATTAAAAACATATGTTACTTCAAAAGGGGCCATCCAATTTCCGATTGATAAAAAATTACCGCTTGCCTTGGTAACAAAAATTACCAAGTTTAGAGTGAAAGAAAGCCTTGAAAAAGCCAAACTTAAAAAGAACTACCGAGTGTGTGAAAACGGTCATTCTTTTTTAAAAAGCAGCGATTGTCCTGTTTGTCCACAATGCGAAAAAGAGAAAAAACCATTAACCGGATTTATTTCTTTATTGGCAGCACCTGCACGTAGAGCACTTGAAAACGCAGGCATTAAAACACTTTCTCAATTAGCAAAACTTTCCGAAGCCGAAGTGTTAGCCTTGCATGGAATGGGAATATCAAGTTTACCAATTCTTCAAAAAGCATTAAAAGAAAAAGGGCTTACGTTTAAAAAATAGGTTGAAATATATTCAAGAATTTTTTAGCAAAAACGATTGCAAAACAACTTAAATATATTCAAATATAAAATAAAAAAAAATGTTAAAAAAAAAAACTAAATAAAAAAAAAACAAAAAAACCCCCCCACCCACCCAAAATTGGAAAGAGGGGGATATTTTACCAATCCTATAAACAGTTATGGGCAACCCTAAGGACGACATCCTAAAAAAAATGACATATGAATAAACTATTGAAAATTATCATTACAACAGGAATACTTGGACAAAATTTAGCCAACGGGCAATCTGTTTTAAATATTTTCCCCGACTCTTTGGTTGTTCCTGTGAACATAAACTTAACACCCGGAGTTTTTTACGTTCCAAAGACGTCTAATGCTGCTAGTGATTTTATGGGTAATGGTATTCAGCAAAATTCTATACGAACAAATGTGATAGAAAGCGTATTGAACAATACATCGAATTTATCGAGTTGTCTTTCTTTGCTTTCTACAGTACAGACAGACTTGCAGAATTTATCATTAAAATGCAATAAACTCATTTTCATTTTTGAGAAAATGCCTGCCTGGCTTAGTAGTTCGTCAAACGGTTCTCCTTCATCAACTCCAGGTTGGTCTGTTTTAAATACAAAACCCCCAGCTAATTGGAACACTTGGCAAACCGTTGTAGATAGCATAACCTCAAAGATTGTAAATCAGTTTGGAATTTCAAACGCCTATTTTGAAATTTGGAATGAACCCGATTTGGGATCGTGGACTGGAACAATGAATGAATATTTTACACTTTACAAAAGAACATATGATGGAATAAAATCAGCAAATCCTACTACAAAAGCTGGCGGACCCGCAGTAAATTTTTGGGCAAATAATATTTATTGGCAACCCCCTTATGGACATATCTCTAATACGAAAGCTGACTCTTCGCTTATTGGACAGCTATTGGACTCCACAGTAATTTGGAATAAAGTACCTGACTTTATTACATGGCACAACTTTAATATCTCGTATCAGGAATTTGCTAATGGTACAAATTATATTCAGCAAAAATTAGTTGCTCTTTCTCTACCTAACATTCCATTAATTGTAAGCGAATGGAATGCCCCATCTCAAATAAGAGATACCAGACTTGCAACATCATATATGCTTAAAGCTCAAATCGAATTGTCCAAAACTGCAATATCTAATAATTCAATTGCGGCTTGGCAAGATTTTAATCCCAGCACTACGGAGTTTCATAACGACTATGGTTTGCTAACTTATGGTACTATTCATAAACCTGCTTACAATAGTATTTTGCTTTCAGAAAAACTAAATGGAACGACTTGTAAAATGACTGGCTCTGCTCCTTATGACGGAGTTTCATCAGTTATTAACGACACCCTATTCGTTCTTGTCTCTAATTATTGCCCTCCTCCTTTTATTGAAGCTTTTAATTATACATTGTATCAAGGACAATTTAACGCAAATCAATTAGACAGTGCAGGGTACATTGATATTGTCGGAAATAGTGCTTTGCACCTTGACTCGATTTACAAAGGACTAATTATTATCCCAAATTCCAACGCCATGCAAATTGCAATTAATAATTCAATTGGAATTTACCAGCACTATGACTCTATTGCAACTTCACCAAGACAATTTTATTTGAATATTGGTGGATATACAGGAAATTATTCCGGACAATTATTCATAGTTGACTCAACACAAAACAATATGCAATTTAAGTATGACTCCTTGCTAACTGCTGGCTATACCCAACCATCTGCTATTTCCGCAATACTTCCTAATCAAAATATTAATTTCTCGACTATTTCAGTAAATGCAGGTCAATATTCATTTTCACTACAGCCCAATGCAGTTTGTTTATTTAAAATTAATATTCCCGGAATAAATAGTATTACTGAAAATAATTTTAATAAAAACAATTTTCTCGTTTATCCAAACCCAACTTCCGAAAGTTTGACTATAGCATTCTCATCACAGCAAGTAAATACAGAGACTGTCCAAATTTATAATTCAATTGGAACCTTAGTTAAAACAGTTGACTTAAAACAATTTTCGACAGTAATTAATGTTTCAGAATTATCAATTGGAATTTATTTTATTCAACTAAAAAACCATCCACAGCAGACAGTAAAATTTATAAAACAATAGACCAATATGAATGACAAAAGAAGGGCAGCCCATAACATCACCTACAAGAAATTGGCGGTTCAATGGTTAAATGTAGCTTTGTGCTTCGTATCAAGTTCAGTGGTGATAGACCGTTTTGTGCTTCGAAATCGCCAACTTCTTGTAGCTGCAAACCGTTGGCGGTCATTGTAAAGCGACACCCAAACGGACACAGCGACAATCAAAAAATTGACAACAAGACAAACAAGAAATGAACTTATATCATCTAAATACAGGAGTTGACAGCAGAGTTTTGCTAAATGCCGACTATGACATTAGGCGATATACCGACTTCATCTCTAACGCAATAAAATTTCTTGAAAAATAAACTTTGTTCATCAAAGTCAAAAAACACATTGCCGAGATTGAAACGACAATAAATGGAGAAAAAAAGATAACAAAAGAAACAAGATACATTCCAGAAACTGCAAAAAATAAAAGGGAAGAAAAAGCCATTGAAATATTGTTTAACGAAAACACACGAAACATTTTTGACCAAAACAAGGATTTTAAAAGTGGCTCTATTCGTGTAATTGACCAAAACGAAGATGAAAACTATATTGTGTTGGCTGATGACATTGAAGGCGATACCATTTTCCTAAATCCCGACACATATCAACTTAGACAGCAAAAACAAGCACTTGACAATCTTAGACACAGACCTTTAAAAGAACATTATCCACTTTTAAATCTTTTCGGCTTTCCCGACAGTCAAGTTTGGTCACAGCGTTTTTATGGACAAGATTTTGATTGGACAATTTTAAATGATGAATCAAAAAGACGGTGTTTATGAACAACGTGAATTTGTTTCAAAAGCGTTTCTATCAAAAGACTTTGCGTTAATGGAAGGTCCGCCCGGTTCGGGCAAAACAACAACAATTATTGAATTGATTATGCAGTTTGCCTCACAAGGCAAACGAATTTTATTGTGTTCAGCTACACACGCAGCAGTTGACAATGTAATTGAACGAATTAAAGGCAGATACAAAGAAATTTGCGACACAGAAATAATTCCTGTTCGCATTAGCCGTTTTGAACAGCCAGTAAAAGAAAGTGTTAGACCTTATTTGCTTCGCAATCTTGTAAACACTTACAAAAGCGAAATTGAAAAACACTTAAAAAAGAACAACACTCTTGACAGTCAGAAATTCTTACTTGAAAACATAAATTCAAAATCAGAACAAGACCCAATTGAAAAAATTATTCTTGATTCAGCAAACCTCGTGGCAGGAACAATGATTGGAATTTTGCAGCACCCCGACATCAGAGCCAACAAACAAGGTGCAAGTTTTGACGTTTTGATTGTTGATGAAGCTTCAAAAGTTACCTTTTCAGATTTTATTGTTCCAGCATTACACGCCAAGAAATGGATATTAGTAGGTGATGTAAAACAGTTGTCGCCTTATGTTGAAAACGATTATGTTTCTGAAAACATTGCAAGTATGTTGGGCGAAGCCCAACAACAAGCAATCGTTAAGCAATTTGAATTGAAGATAAAATTAGCGGACAAAAGATTTGACGACTGTTTGAAAATCTTTTTCACAGAAACCGACATCAACAGTGATTTTAATTCAATCAAATCGGAATACCCGAATCTTCATATTTTGAAGATTGACAACGCCACAGATGAAAAACAAATTCTTGTAATAAACACGGCTGACATTTTGGTTTGTATGAATTCAGGCAAAGTCAAAGAGTTTCTTTCTAAAAATCTATTCGTAAAATCCATAGTTGTCAATGGAAGTTTTAAAAGAGATTTTGACTTTACTTTCAGACAACACTATATGCACAATAGGGAATTACCTGAATTTACAAGTAAAGATGAAGAATGGGCTGAAATGGTGTCAAGTCGTTTGAATCAGAGTTTCAGTTTCCGAAACGCAGGAGAAGAATTTAGCAACATTGACAAAGAATTGAAATACTTGATTCCAAACAAGATTAAAGACGAAGTATATCAAATCAGACGACTTGTGTTTCCTTCAATTCTTGAATTGTTACAAAATGGCGTTGGTAAAGGCGAAGGACAAAGGAACGACAGAGTTTTAAGTGATGGATTTAATAGAACTCACAAACAAAGCCGTTTTACTTCTTTGAGTTATCAGCATCGAATGCACCCCGACATTGCGAAAACGTCAAGGGAGAATTTCTATGAAAATAATTTGCAATCAGCAAATACAGTTAAAGAAAACAGGGGATGGAATTATGCTTTAAACGAGCCAGTTGTAAAGTGGATTCATAACAACGATAAAACAGGAAGCATCAAAGGGAACAAAATCATAAATCCGACAGAAGTAAACGACATTGAAAAAGAACTTTTGAAATTTTTAGCTTGGGCAAAGAATAATCCCAAACCAGACGGAGAACATTATGAAGTAGCTGTTTTGACTTTCTACTTAAATCAAGAATCAGAATTAAGGAGACGAATTAGAAAGATCACGAAACAAAGTAACTTCTCAAAGTTTCATAAAGACAATACAGACATTTTTCTATACACCGTTGATAAATTTCAAGGTCAGGAAGCTGATTTGGTTTTATTGAGTTTTACGAAATATACAAGAGATGCACATTTCAATAGTCCAAACCGTTTAAACGTAGCATTGACAAGGGCAAGATTTAAACTTGTTTTGTTTGGTAATAAAGAATGGTTTAAAAGGAGTGCAAAGCTGAAAGCATTGCGAGATTTAGCAACAAATTTTGAATCAATTATCCGTTACGAAAAATGATAACACTAAGAAAAACAGAACAAGTAGAAATATATCAAGTGGAACTTGCTTTGAAAGAGAAAACAAAGCAAAGTCCTTTTATTGCCGTTTTAATTCTTGCACAAGAGCAAGGAGAAATCACCGCAGAAACTTTAAAAGATTATTTGTTACCTACATTGCCTATCCGAGCTTGTAACAATCTTTTAATACGATTAACACAACAAGGATATTTAGAAAAGAAACGTCAGCAAAATTTCAGAAATAACATTGGGGGTCATAGTTTCTATAATGAAGAAGATGAAAATGACTACAATGGTTCAGTTTTTACATTAACCGAACTTGGTGAGCAAAGTGCCATTGACAAATCTTTTTGGGTTGGCGAAAAGGGAATATACAATGTGTATGTTTCCCATTCAAACTTGTTAAGCCAACAAATAATCAAAACAGAAAAAGTTGACCGAAGCGAAGATGATAGAAATGGAAATAGAATTACCAGAACGCCACATTTCATCTCGCAATACCATAATCAAATTCTGAACCTTAATAGAAAGGAAATCAGAATTGAAGAAATTGAAGACAAATGCTTTCAATTAAAACCCTTAGAATGTTCATTGGAAATTGAAACAAAAGAAGATGAAGCACTTATCAGGATTAAGGAAAACCAATCATTGTTTCAAACATCTTATGAAATAAACGAAAACGAGCTTAAAGAAGAACTACTTTCAAACACAAACGAATTTGATTATGACGAAAGCAAAAAACTTGTTTTATCTGAGTTCAATCAGGACAATATTTCTTTCAACAGAAAAGTAAAACTTAGAAATTCATACTTTCAAAACAACCAGTTTAATTCAGTAGAAATTGAAAACATTTCGTTTATTCCTTCAGATAAACGAAATGCTGAATTGTGGCTAAACGAAATATTGTTCAAAGGGATTGACAAGTATTTTCTTGATGATAAATCGTTCAATGAATATGCAGCGAACAAAGCAAAACCAATTCTTGAACATTACAGGGTTGAACTTCCAACACGAAAGCAACTAAAACAAACCATTGCCGAAAGAGAAAACGCATTTTATCAAACGGCAAAACTTGAAACTATTGACTATTTGAACTATTAAGATGAAAGCACTTGTAAAAGACATACACATTGTAAACGAAGGAACTATTCAGTTTCCTGTTTTGCCAAATGGTTCGGGTTGGAAATCTACGGAACATAGTAATCTTTCAGTCTTTGAAAGTGGCGAGCAGAAAACTATGTTTTCTAAAATAATTAATGCGATTGAAAAAGCACAAGAATTTGTTTGTTTACAATCGTTTTTGATTCAGGATTCAGCTTTAATTGATTCGTTGCTTAAAGCGGTTGAAAGAAAAGTAAAAGTATTTGTGTTGAGCTCGGCAGAAGCACGACTAAAAGACAGAATTGAAGAAGAAACGGACTTTATCAAAGCAAACTACATTCAGTTAATTGATAAAAAATTCAAAAATCACTTTGTTCACAGAACAGCAGAAAACTTTCACGCTAAATACATTTTAATTGACCCTAAAACAAACCCCAAAGGATTTATTTGCACAAACAATTTTACGGAAAATGGATTTGCGAAAAATCCAGAATTAGCGGTTGAGTTAAACAAAGAACAATGCGAAGAACTTTTCAAAGTTTTCGTTTATCACTTTTGGGAACATTCAACAGACGAGCAAACTGCAACAACAGAGTTTGAAAAAGTAAAGCGAGCAAACAGATTCAGTTTATCAAGGCTCAATAACATACTTTTGACTTCACCGAATTCAGAATTGAATACGCTAAATGAAGCATTGAAAAATGCAGTAGAAAATGGGGAAAAATCCATTTCACTTTCCACGTTTCAACTCGACAAAAACACTGAACTTATCAAGGCAATTTTAGAAAAGGCTAAACAAGGAATTGAAGTAACACTTTTTTGTCGCCCGACTGAAAAACAATTTAACGAGCAGTTTAAAGACTTATTAGAAGCGGGAGTTCAGATATATTTTCATTCTTTAATTCACGCCAAATTTTTGCTAATTGACGAAAATATCGGGTTTGTTTTTACTGCAAACTTGACAGATAACGGACTTGAAAAAGGTTTAGAAGTTGGTGTAAAACTTAACGAACAACAAACGGCAGACCTTAACAAAATACAGACAAATTGGAAGAAAGACTTTCAATCAAGAGCTATAAAATTCGCTAACATAAAAGACTTAAAAGAACTTGAAGTGTTAAAGATGGTAAACTAACCAAGAAAATATTGCTTGACGACAGCAAAGAAGAAAAACGAAGAATAATCAAGGTATCAGACTTGATTTCGTTTTTCAATCAAAAGCCTGAACTCAAAGACAATTCAACAAAATCTTTGAAACTAAAATTGACAGCCGAAATTGAAAGTTTACCGAAAGACATTAAAGCAAACGGCACAGACAAATTTGAAGTAATTGAAATTACAGAAGTTAAGGACAAGAAAACAAAAATTGTCGTGCTTAAAGACAGTTTTACACCAAATGACATTCAGCAACTAAACGACTTGAAGGAACTTAAAATGTATTTTGTAACAACCTGAAAATATGGACACAACACGACAAAAATAGAACAACGAACCGCCAACATCACCTATACGCAAGCAGGGGTTTCGTGCTTCGTAGGACAGGAAAGTGGTAAATTGAAAGTTCAGTTCTTCGTAGGTAGTTCAGTGGTAAAAATCCCTGCCTGCGTATAGC
>JADJHE010000007.1 GCA_016707685.1 Bacteroidota bacterium | reverse complement strand
GAGTGAATTGTATATCTTGCGTTTGCAGTATTGATAACAACGTAATCTTTTAATGCTTCAACAAAATAAATATCACTTGTTTTCACTTTTACTAAACGAGAATTTGACTTAACAAAAATAATATCTTTTGATTCTTTGTTTTCAACGATAGAATACAAGAAATCACGTTCTTTTTTTACATCAGATTCCTTTTCGTGTTTGTAAACAGCCATTTCAATTGATGTATGCAAATCAATTTCTTTGAAAGGTTTTATGATATAACCATAAGGTTCAGATACTTTTGCTTTGCTCAAAGTACTTTCATCAGCATAAGCAGTTAAGTAAATGATTGGAATATTAAATTTTTCACGAATATAAGATGCTGCTTCAATACCGCTCATATCTCCTTTTAGCATAATATCCATTAATACTAAATCTGGTTTTAGCTCCTCAGCAGTTTTTATTGCATCCTCACCATTAGAGCAAATTCCAACAACAGTATAACCCAATTTTTTCAAACTGTGTTGAATGTCTTTTGCAACGATGCTTTCATCTTCTACTACTAAAATATTTGTTTTCGACATGTTATTAAATTCGGTTTTTAGCTTGGTTTTGATTAAATATAATCGTGTATTTTGTTCCTTTTGTTGTATCGAGTGTAATTTCACCATTTAACTGATCGGAGAGTGTTACAACTAATTGCAAACCTAAGGACTCAGTATTTCTGTAATCAATTTCTTTTGGTAATCCTATTCCGTTGTCTCCAATTAGTAAGCATAAATTTTCACCGTCACTTTTCATCGTAATGGATATTTCTCCACCTTGACTTTTTTCGACAAAAGCATACTTTAATGCGTTGGATACAATCTCATTTATGATTAATCCACATGGAATTGCCAGGTCTAAATTAAGAAAAACATTTTGAATGTCAAGATTTAATTTTATTTCGTTTTCAAAATTTGAGTACGAATGCATTAAATTATTGGCCAAATTGACCACATATTCAGAGAAATTAATGCTTGAAAAGTCCTTTGTTTGGTACAAACTTTCATGGATAAATGCCATCGATTTGATACGATTTTGACTCTCTTTCAATATGTTAAGGGTACCCTGATCTTTTACATAAGAGGATTGAAGGTTTAAAATACTTGAAATTACCTGAAGATTGTTTTTTACACGGTGGTGAACCTCCTTAAGAAGCACCTCTTTTTCGTCCAGCGACTGTTTAATCTTCTCCTCTGCCAACTTTTTCTCAGTAATATCGTGACCAATCCCGGATACCTCTATTACTTTCCCGTTATTATCGAGAATAGGATTGAGGTAAATTTCTCTCCAAACCAACTCTCCAAATTTATCAATTAATTGTGTCTCAAAATAATCGGCTTTGCCTTTAAATACAGCATTGTACTTTTCTATCCAAAATTTATTGTATTTTTCATTACTAACAGTCTCTCCCGACACCATATCCAAGCCAATTTCGGCTTTTACACCATACCGAGTTTCCATATGTTTTGAAAAATTGGTATTAAAGGAAGTTATTTTATTCTCTGTTAATAGTCCAGATAACGTGGGAACTACTTTCAAAAACGGCATTCAATTTGGCCGATTGCTCTCTTAATCGTTGTTCCGCCTCTTTTTCGTTCGAAATATCTCGAGAAACCCCCATTGAACCAATAATTTCTCCTTTTTCATTCTTTAATACGGATGCCGACAAATAAGAAATAAATACTTCACCATTCTTTTTTCGATTCAACACTTCACCAGAGAACGTCCCTCTTTTTAAGAGATCGTTATTTGTAATTTCAAGACGATCATTAGGAACCGCATAGAGAATCGTTCCATGTTTACCTATTATTTCATCTAATGTATAGCCAAAGTATCTAATGCTGCTTGATTAAATTCAGTGATATAACCATCTTTATCGGAAGCACAAATCATATCAATAGAACTCTCAATGATTAATCGTGTAAATTTCTGAGCCTCTTTTAATTCCGATTCGGCTTTAAGACGTTCCGAAATTTGTTTTTGAAGGTTTTGATTTGTTTCTTCTGCAATTTGAGCACGTAATTGCTCTCGCATTAATTGCTTTTGAGCGGTTACATCATGGAATACAACCTGAATAGCATCAATACCATTGAATTTAATTGCAATAGGTTTAGTTTCAATTGAAAGCACTTTATTGTCGAGCGTTTTGATTTTTATTTCAGCAAAATCTAGCTCCTCTCCTTGCTTTATACTTTTAATTCGCTGTACTAACTGATTATGATATTCTGGTAAAATCAATTCAAAAGACGATTTATTCTCTATCTCATCAAAACTTTTTGCACCAATCATTTTTAATGCACTGGGATTGGCGAATTTTATAAATCCATCAACATGAATCATTACGCCATCAGGTGTAAAATCCACTAAACTTTTATAATTTTCTACGCTTTGCTTTTGCTCTGTAACATCGCGAGTAATGCCTTCAATTGCTATTTTTTCTCCAACTTCATTAAATACATTCTGAGTCTTTGTCTCCGTCCAAATAACACTTCCATCCTTTTTAATCCATCTTAAAACAACGCTTGGATCATCTACGGAATTAATTTTATTTTTTTCCTTTAAAGAAACTTCTGCATCACCAATTATATGAATATCATCGGGATGAATTATTTTAAAAGCAATGTATGGATCTTCATAGAACTCTTCAGGAGTATAGCCCGACATTTTAAAAATAGAAGGACTTATATATTCATAACGAGCATGAGGGATAATCGTATAACGATAAATGACATCCATTGCATTTTCTGCCATCATTCTAAATCGCTCTTCACTCTTTTTAATCGCTTGTTCTGCTAATATTCGATCTGTAACATCTGTCGTGATTCCAAAATTCCCCACATGTTTTCCTTTGTTATCAAATTGCGGAGTAACCCGCTCTTCAAGCCATAGATACTCCTTTGTTTTTTGATGTTGGAAACGATACACAAATTGTTGAGGAGCCTTTTTATTTTTAAGTGTTCCAGCTTTTTGTATAATTTTTGCAACATCATCGGGATGCACAAATTTCAAAAGGGCTCCTGCTTCTTGCTCGTATTCCGTTTTTGTAATACCTAAAATTCGTTCAATTTGATCACCCAAATATTTTACCTTTTTAGTCCCATCAGGTAATATTTGAATGTAATAAACAAGTTCATTTATATTATTTAAAACTTGTGTTAAAGCTTGTTCTCCAATTTTTTTCCTTGCTCTAACAATTTTGATCAGTCACATCTCTACCAACAGACCACTGCCACTAAACGTCCCTCATTATCAAACATAGGTCGATTAATCGTTTCAATCCAAATAATCCTACCATCTTTTCTAATCCATCTTGCCTCAAAAGGAAGGGGGGTGTTTTTTTTGAAACTACCATTGGGAGTATTATTCATATTTTGCAAAAATATCCTCGGATGTTATTTTGTGTCCTAAAAGGTCTGAATAAAACTTCTTCCTGAGAATAGCCAGTTATACGTTTCAACAGAAGGACTCGTATATACCAATTTATGTTCTGGGTAAACCTGATAACGAGAAATAATATCTACTGCATTATCTGCGAGCATTCGAAACCGAGCTTCACTTTCTTTTAAATTTTTCTCGTACTCTTTTTGCAAACTAATGTCACGAATAGCGACAACATGTGCCAATTGATTATTGTATTCAATTGCACGTCCAACAACTTCTGCCCAAAAAGCCTTTCCTCCTTTTTTAATCATTAATAATTCAAAAACACTATCGTCTTTATTTTGAAACTTAAGAACTGCAGTTTTATGAAATGAAGGATCTATAAATTTATGAATCGGTTGATTGATTAATTGTTTTTCGGAATATCCAAACAATTTAACAGTGGCTTCGTTTACTTCTACAACATTTCCATTTTGATGAATCACAATCGATTCAAAAGCTGCTTCCGAGAGCTTCTTGTATTTTAATTCACTCTGTGTTAACTTTTCTTGAGTCCCAACCTCACTAGTAACATCAATTGTATCAATAATTACAGCAACAATTTTTTCATTCTCAAGAACAGGCGTTAACTTACTAGAATAATAAGAAAGTGAACTATTGTGTCCCATTCCAGATATTTTGTATTCTTGTGGTTTACCTGTTTTCAATACAGTTGTAATAGCTTTTTTTATCGTAGCCTTGTGTTCTTTCGAAACAAAGTCATATGCTGAAGTACCTATGACATTTTGTTTTTTTAACCCCTTAACAACTCTATTGACGTCTAAAATGATTCCTTTTTTGTCAACAACAACAATTATGTTAGCGGAATTTTTGAAGAATGAATTCCAATGAGAAGTACTTAACACGAGTTCTTTCGAGTCGTTTTTTGTGCTTTTTTTTGTTTCTAACAAAACCAATTTACGCTGAAGCTTTTTTAGCTCTGCAATCAATTCTATTTTGGTTTTATTCTTAAACATCTAATTCTACTATTTAATACTAGGAGCAGAAGTTGGCACCTCTGGATTTATTTTAACACCATCGAATTTAATTTCAATGTCATTTTTAAAAGTGATAATTAATATCAAGAAACCTTGCTCATCATAAAATTTCCAAACTCCTTCTTTTAATCCTCCAATATATTTTCCCGTTTGTCGCTCTTTCCCGTTTTCATAATAATATACCTGCATTCCATCTGGCGTGCCATCAATGTATTTTCCTTCGTAACGAACTTTATTTGTATTCAGAAAATAGTGCTTCCAAGCTCCATCTCTTTTATCACCTTTATAAGTTCCTTCCTCTCGATAATCTTGCAATTCTAAAAACCATTCGCCTTCTTTATAACCATCAATGTATTCACCTTTTGTAATTACTTTTCCTGC
This sequence comes from Bacteroidota bacterium, assembly GCA_016707685.1. Lineage (GTDB taxonomy): Bacteria > Bacteroidota > Bacteroidia > 2-12-FULL-35-15 > 2-12-FULL-35-15 > 2-12-FULL-35-15. Next base: position 164,361 of record JADJHE010000007.1, on the reverse strand, counting down.
ATCATCGTATTCCGTCATGAAACCATCCTGACGATCATTCAGGTAGTTTTCTTCTCGTAGTATATTTCCACTCTCATAATACCACTTCCAAGGCCCCTGTGCTTTGCCTTTTTTATCATATTTCCCTTTTTGTTCTATTTTTTTATTCGGATGATAAAACACCCACTCACCAATTCGTTTTCCATTTAAATATTCTCCTTGCGATTTAATTTCACCATTTGTATGAAACTCTTTCCATGGTCCTTGCTGTCTACCCAAAGTATCTATTATCCCTTCACCAATTAAAATTCCTTCGGCATATATTTTAGCACTTTTAACTTCGCCTTCTGGTGTAAACTCGCGATGAATACCTTCTGGAACATCTTCTTTATAGGTTCCAACATACTTTATCTTGCCATCTGGATAATAATAGGTTTTAACATCTACTTTAGCTAGCTCAGGAACATTGGTTTGTAGAACTCCATTAACGTATTTAGTTGTATTCAACAAACCTCCTTTAGGAGAATATTCTTTTAGATACCCATTCATCTTATCATCCGAATATGGAACTTCTGTTTGAACGATGCCAGTAGGATAAAAGACTTTCCACATCCCTTGTTTTAATCCTTTTGCATCACGTCTATTGATACGTTCTTCATACTTAATGAAACCCATTTTGTATTCTGTGATGGTAATAATAGTGCTATCTGGTGCATATTCATAACCAAAGCCTTCTTCTTTACCAGCAACAAAAGGAATTGTTTGCTTAACTTTTCCATCAGGATAAAAAAGAATGGTATTCCCTTGTTTCACATCACTGTCGTAATTTTCTGCTGTAATTAAAAAACCGTCTTTCGTATCATAATTTTTTTTAAGCCCACTTTTTTTACCTTCTTTATAATTAAACTCAAAAGCTAATTTTCCGTTTTCACTATAAAATTTCCAAGTGCTATCTAATTGGAAATTTTTACGATTTCCTTCCGACTTTAAAACCCCAGATAAGGAATATGTTTTCCAATAGCCATCCGGCTTACCATCACGCATGGTTCCTTCACTCGAAACCTTACCATTTTCATGATAAAATTTGTTATAACCATTCGGATTAACTGCTTGATTGGGTTGTGCAAATAACACAACTGGGAATAGGATGAAAAAAACTTTGAAAAAATGGCGCATAGACTTATTTTGTACTTATAACAAAATTAAGCATTTTTAAGGGTAAAATGAAATCCCGGAACAATTTGTTTTTACGAAAAATATTGGCTACAAACCTACTGAGGAGCAGAAAAGGTGGATATGGCAATGATTTGAATTTTTCGCTCTAAAGCTGCAGCTGGATTATAGATTGAATTTTTAGTGTCATAGTAGTCATCACTTACATTCGGACGAGCTTTTAACTCCCCAATTTCCTCTTCATAAAAAGTAATACTCCCTTCAGATGGATTCAGATTATTCACGTATTTCATAAGAATACCATTTTCATACTCCATAAAGTAATTTTTCAAACTCGATATTCTTCGTTTTGCTAAATTCACGTTGTAATCAGTAGAAGCCAATGGACTACAAAAACCTTTCATTGTAATTGTCACTTTTTCATTGTTTTTAAGAACTTTTATGAGCAACTGAGCAAAACGTTCCAAATCTTGCATTCCTGCATCAACACTGTCGTCAAACAAGGCTTCGATATCATTTGTTGCTCTTTCATAATCTTTTTCGCTCGCACCTTTACTGTACTCTTTTTTATATTGTTCTCGCATAGCGGTGTATTCTTCCCATGCTTTTTTGTATGATTTTTTTGTTGTTACAGCCAATGTTTTTTTATCGGGCTCATCGTTATGAAAATACAACGTTAAGGGCACGAGTAATTTCATTTGAGTAACAAAGATCTGTGTACTATCCACTTTTTTAGGTGGTTCTGTAATTTGTGGAATTTTAAACATGTAAATATCGTTGCAACAACTTTCTTTTTCTTCGAAATAAGAACCGGGACGGTTTGATGATAAATAAGCTTCCGTTTTGGTGGAATTGATACTAAAATATAAATCATTATAACTTGTATTGATTGGCACGCCCAAATTAGCAGGTTCTCCCAATTCGCCATCCTTATAAGCACTTTTAAAAATATCCAAGCCGCCCAATCCTTTGTGCCATGTACTACTAAAAAATAATTCCTGACAAGGTTTGCAATAGTAAGGAGTTTTTTCATCCTCAATTGAATTCACCTTTTTTCCAGCATTTATAGCTTTCCCATACGTTCCGTCTTTATTTATTCTACTGTACCAAATATCCATCTTGCCTTCTCCACCTGCTCTATTAGAGGAAAAAAACAATACTTCTTCATCACCTAAAAAACCTACTGCTGGCTGCGTATTATTACTTCCAGGCAAATTGATTTCAGAAGGCAATTTTTTCAATGTCTGCCAATGTCCATTTTTAAATTCAGTTAAATAAATTTCACAACTAAAGTCTTGTGCATTTTTTTGATCACAACGAGTAATGTAAACACGAGTAAAATCTTCATTAAAAGCAGTATTCGCATTATGAACACCAGATTTATTAAACAATGTATCTAATTCATTTGCCTTGTACCACTTAATAGAGTCGCGTTTAGATGTATAAATTTTATTGTAATTAACATGATTTTTTTTATCTCTATCCTTTGCATCTCGTAATGATGAAAAATACAAAACACTATCTACTTGCACAGGAGCATACTCCGAAACCTTACTATTTACAGCACTATCGAGATGAATTATTGTTACCGTTTTATCAGTACGAGCAACCAGCAACTGCGCATAATCACACGAAAGAACTTCTTGATTTGCTTTTTTTACATAATAACTATCTTTTTTCTTCTTGTTCTTCTTCGCATACTTCTCGAACATTTTTTTTGCGTCTTTATACTTGCCTTTGCTTTTTTTAATCGTAGCTAACCAAAAAACACATTCAGGATAAAGTTTACCAGAAGGATCCTTTTTATAAACTTTATTGTACCACCTATCAGCAATATCATAATCAAAATTCAAACGACTTGCTTCAGCATATTTGTATTGAATGGAAATGTCGGATGAATCTTGTAAAATGGCTTTATTATAATAGATAGCAGCACTAAAAAAGTCGTTTTCAGCAAATGCTTTATCGCCATCTTCGAGCAACTGCTTCAATTTTTGAGCAGAAACACCATTAGAAAAAAACAGAAAGAAAATAGTCAAAACTGTAAAAAGATTTTACTGTTTTTGAAAAAAGCAAGTGAATTAAAAACGCTTCTGAATAAGTTCATACATTACATATCGGTTGGACAAACACGTTTTTTTGCAACAAAGGGAACCATTTTTTTGAAAATATAAATAATGGAAACTTCAAAACCACCTCTTCTATTCGTTGCCTCTATTAATTTTGAAGTATTCACATCATAACTGACACCTACATTAAAATTTTTATAATCCATATTTACAGCAAGGATAAAGGCATCTTTTAATCGGTAAAATGCACCTAAGGAAATAGCTGTTTCTAATCCATTTATAGGAGCTAAATGATACTTACCAAATACACCTAGTAATGTTTCAATAAACTTTCCTTGCTTTTGATAAAGAAACGATGGCAACACATCCAACTTTGCAGAAACAGGAAATTGAGCAATGGCACTTGCATTAAATTTCATATCCAACTTAATTGAATTATCGTTAAAAAATGACTGTTTCGGTTTATTTAAATGCAACATGGATACACTAAAATTAATTTTTGTTCGCTTATTTTTTCTCCACAAATAAGCCAATCCTCCTCCAATATCAAAATAAGTAATTCTTGTTTTGGGAAAATTTGCACCAGAAGGCAAACTGGCATTGTAGGTATCTCCATCATATTGATTATCGAATGTTAATGCATTCACATCAAAACTTTTGGTAGTAATACCAGGCTGAATTCCTATAGAAACAAAATGAGTTGAATCGTTATTTAGCTTTTTGATGTATGATCCAGAAACGAACACTTGCATGGTTGTGAACCTTGAATCACCTGCTCTGTCAGTATTAACAATCAATCCAGCAGCAGGCGCATCGTTTTGCAATTTCGTTTTTAAGCGATTGTCAGCTGAAATGCTAAATGTTTTATAAGGAACAGGGATTGCAGCCCACTGACTTCTATAATTTCCAACAAAACGCCAATCGCCATCAAACAAACCCGTTTGGGCTGGATTTAAATTTTGTGGTGATGCGTTGTATTGCGACAAATGAATATCCTGACCGTAAACAATCGTTACAGTTAAAAACATAAAACAGATGCTGTATTTCAGTTTATTCATTATCTAATTAAAGTTGTATTCCCTTTCTTTTTAAGCTCATCACCATTGTAGCACTTTACTCTTAAATACCACGCAAAAACTGCAGGATCGGCTTTCATACCTTTGTATATACCATCCCATCCTTTTGTAAAATCTGTGGTTTCAAAAACCATTTCACCCCAGCGATTGTATACAGCAAAGTATAATTCTTGAATAACATTTCCTCTCACAAATAAAACATCATTTTGTCCATCACCATTAGGTGTGAATGTATTTGGAACAAATACATCTTCTGTTCTACATTTCATATTCAAAACATAAACTGTAATGCTTGTTATTTTTGGACAACCTGTTGAATCTAAAATTGAAACATAATACGTTGTAGTCTCGGTAGGACTTACCGTTTGATTATTTAAATTCGGATTTGCAAAACCTCCATTTTGCCATATCACAGGAACAGCAGGAGTAGAAATAGCGTGAATGATTGTTGATTCACCTTCTGCAATAGTATCATTATCAGCTGATGCTACGATAGTAAAAGATGTTGGATTAATAACGTAAACTGTAGTGGTTTGTGTTTGAATACAAGTATCACCAGCTGTATTTGTGGTTGAAATGCTCACCGTATAGGTTGTTGTAGCCGATGGGTTCGCAATAGGGTTCTGAATGCTTACATTGCTTAAACCCGCTGAAGGAAGCCAACTATAAGCAAAGCCTCCTGTAGCTAAAAGTTGTGTTCCATTCGATTGAAAACAAATGGTATCACTTGGACTTATTGTTGTGTTTGCTAAATTTATTTCTACCTGAACAAGTGTAGTGTCTTTACAACCGAAGGTGTTTGTTGAAATCAATTGAACATCGTAAACACCCGATGTATCATACACATGAATAGGATTTTGAACAAGAGAAGAATCGCCATCATCGAAATACCACAACCAAGAAACTGGAGCTACAGCAGATGAATCATTAAAAGCTACTTGGTTAGAACAAGGCACAGAAACAAAATCAAAATCGGCAGTAATTGGAGGATGAACAGTTACATATTGAAAAGCGGTATCCCAAATATTGCAACTTGCTGGATTGAAAATATAAAGTTCAACTAAATAGGTACCTGGAGTAGGATATGTTCTGATAGGATTAAATACTGTTGAGGTTGTATCATTGTTTCCAAAGTTCCATAAATAGCTACCACCTGTACTTTGATTTTCGAATTCAACAGTTAATGGCGCACAACCTTCTAAATAATCTACTGTAAAATTTGCATCGGCAATAGCAACTTGAAAATCGAATTTGAAGGTTCCATTATTACAATTAGTACTCATATTAATCCCTGTAGATGCAACACCTGGTACTAATGGCGTATAGTTAGCTGCTGGATATGGCCAAGAACCTGGAGTTACAGGAAAATCATCATTGCCCGGGCAACCAGCACAAACCGACTGATAAATTATTCCTTTTTTATCAAAGCGACTTGTTCCGCCATCAACGTGTTCCTGACTTTGTGCTCCTCCAAAATAAGTTGCATATAATAATGAACTTGCATTGGTGGAAAGAACAAACAAATAAAAATTAAATCCATCGGTAGTCGATTGAATTGCATTTGCAGTAAGCGGCATGTTATTAGTTGGTACGCCCTGTAAAATATGTCCACCCCAACCCGATACATAAATATTTTCACAATAATCAACCAAAAACGCTGAAGGAGAAATGTTAATACTCCCGTTTCCATTACCAAAAATGGTTGTGAAAATTTGAGCACTTAAATCATTCGTCATTTTCCAAATGTATTGCCCACTATTTGCATTTGAGTAGACACCAGCAGAAACGGGCATTACACCTAAAGTTTGACCAATAATGTAAACATCAAAATCTTTGTCTAATTGAATAAAGAATGTTTGATCATAGGCTGCAGTTCCAACAAATGTTGAATTTAAAATACTTGTTCCATCATTTTTTAATTTGGAAACAAAACCATCTGTAATACCACCATTATAAGTTGTACTTATAGATCCTGTTGTTACAGGGAAATTGACACTAGCCGTTCCGCCTGTTACATATACAGCTAACGAATCGTCAATTGTTACCGCATAACAAGCATCATCACTCGTTCCACAATAAAGTACTCCACAATAAATTAGACAGAATTGAATCAAATTTAAACACAACTCCATCTAAACCGCCACTTTTAATGGCTGAGGCAACTCCTGCTGTAGTTGGAAAATTAGCAGAATAAGTACAGCTAGCAACATAAAAATTTCCAAATGGATCGACTTGAATTTCTCCTCTGTAATAATCGCCATAATTATAAACAAGAGTGGCACTTGAATTTACACCGTCATTTTGTGTTCCACCAATATAAGTAGACCCTAAAAGAGCTGTTCCTGTTGGATTAAATTTCGAAACAAACAAATCGATTCCATTTGTATATTCCGTTCCATTCGGAGCATAGCTTAAAGCTGTTCCTCCAGCAAAAGTTGAATCATAGGCATTAGGTCCCATTGGAAAATCATTGGATCCAGTTACACCGTATAACATTAATTCATCCTGCCCATTCACTATAATGCTACTAACTACTTCTGTACTTGTTGCACCACCGAAATACGTTGAATATTGTAAAAACGTTCCAGATGAATCATATTTAGTTATTACAATATCTGTTCTGCCGTATACAACAATTCCATTATAGGTTGGATCAATAGCTCCAAATGTGGTAGGAAAACCCTGTGCAAAACAAGTCCCGCCTGAATACAAATTGCCTTGTGCATCATACGTTGCAGTCATTCCAAAATTATCGGCAGTAGAACCAGAAGAGCATGCAAAAACAAGAATTGGATCAATAACTGATTCGTATTTTTTATCATAACCTCGAGGAAAATCAAATGATACCGTATTGTTTCTAATTTGAAATCACAAAGGGCACCTCCACCTTTCTCCCCTCAATCCACTGATATGCGTAAGGATTTTGCTCTTAATTTCATTAATGCTTGTTTTATTTTCAAAGCACCTTTCTCCAGATATATCAGTTCAACACCTTCATACTCAAGCTGAATATTCTGTGCATTCGCCATTGGAGCAACGTAGAAATTATATTTCAAACTATTTTGCATTCCAATTAGTTGCAAATCGATTCCTTCATATAAATCATCATAAACAACTTCTTTGTAATTTTTTACATTCCCTGCCCATTTTGATTTATCCTTTCCAATAAAAAAATTGCAATAATCTGGAGTCGCTTGTTTAGAATATGCTTTTACCGTAGGCACAGCATTTTTAAACCATACTTTAAAAGCATGAGAGTTAATTGGTAAAGGCTCTTTACCAGCTTTTAAAACATGATTGTGATGTAAGGCATCTTGGTTGTAGAAATTATAAGTAAAACCATCTTTTTCCAAAAACATACTTCCACCATCTAAAAAAGCACGATAGAGGATATTACTTTCCCATTGGTTTTTATTCTCAGTAAATTTTATGGTATTTTGAACTTCGGGATGAACTATTTTTTGAGCATAAACCAATGTCCCTATTAAAAACAGAGAAAGTGTTAAACTATATTTAATTAATCTATGCATTTTCAGTAACAAAGTGTTTCGATTTTGTAAACCAGAAGGTTACAACCAAAAATAGGAATTTTTCGGCTAATAACAAAGTAAGGTTAGCAAATTCAATTTGTACCTTTGTAGCCAAATGGAACCACTAACAATTTATTGCATTCCAGGTATGGGTGTAAATGAACGATTGTTTAAAAATTTAAAATTAAACAACTGTAGCATCAAGCACATCAAATGGCTGGAGCCTAATAAAAATGAATCGTTGCAGCATTATGCATTGCGACTATCAGCTCAAATAGACACTAGCAAACCTTTTTGTTTAATTGGAGTGTCCTTTGGTGGTATGTGTGCAACCGAAATAAGCAAGAAACTAAATCCAATTAAAACATTTTTGGTATCGAGTAGCAAAACTAGAGCAGAAGTCCCTGCTAAAATTAAACTTTGGAATAAAATTCCTTTATACAAGCTACTAAACGATAAACATTATATCAATGGAGCATTGTTATTGAAGAAACAATTCGGAGTAAACAGCAAAGAACAGTCGGCTCGTTTTTTAGAAATGCTACAAACAGCACCAACCAATTACTTTAAAGGAGCAGTGCACTGTATTGTAAGTTGGAAAAACAAAGACTATCCTTCAACAATTGTTCACATTCATGGCAATGCCGATCAGGTATTACCACATCATAAAATAAATGCAGATTACACTATCGATAAAGGTTCCCACTTTATGATTATCAATAGAGCCGATAAGGAAATCAATGCCATTATTAATGATGAGTTGAAATTTTACTTCGAATAAGCCGAAAAATTTAAATTGACTATCTTTGCAGATGTAAATGAAATTTAAATTTTTATTCATATCGTTGCTTATCACGCTTTCGTTATTTTCCCAATCAAAGGAAAAAAACAAAGGCAAGAGTAAACAATGGAAAAACATTGAAAACTACTACTGCAACTACCAATTAAAAATTGATTCGGCCTGCTCTCCATATCTCTACTACCAGGTATACGACTGGGTAGGTACTCGTTATAAATATTCGGGCGAAAGCAAAAAAGGCATCGATTGTTCTGGATTTGTATCTGAAATGTACCAAAAAGTATACTGCATAAACCTAACGGGTGGTTCAAAAGATATCTATACTCAGGTTAAAGAAAAAGAAATTGAAAAGTCAGAATTAAAAGAAGGCGATATTTTATTTTTCAAAATCAGAAAAGGACAAATTTCTCATGTAGGAATTTATTTAGGAAACAATAAATTTGCGCATGCATCTGTACATTCAGGAGTAATTATTAGCGATTTAGACGAGGCGTATTACAAAAAATATTTTTTCAAAGGCGGACGATTTTAACCTATTCAAATTTTAGAACATGGCAAAAACATTAATCTTAAACAACAAGCAAATTGAGCAAAAAATAAACCGTATTGCATACGAAATTTATGAAAACAACTACGGTGAAAAAGAAATCATCATTGCTGGCATTGTTGGCAATGGCTTTACATTGGCTGAAAAGATTAATACGGTAATCAAAAAAATATCGCCAATCAAAACGAAATTGATTGAGATTAAAATAAACAAAGAAAATCCTGCTGAAAAGGAAATTAAAATTGCCTTAACGGATAAAGACTTAAAAAACAAAGTCATTATTTTAGTTGATGATGTTTTAAATTCTGGAAAAACATTAATTTTTGGAGCAAAGCCTTTTTTAATTACTCCAGTAAAACGACTAACAACAGCTGTTCTTGTAGACAGAGGACACAATCGCTATCCAATCAAAGCTGATTTTGTGGGTTTGTCTTTATCGACTACACTTCAAGAACATATCAGTGTTGAACTAAAAAAAGGAAAAGAAGCGGCTTATTTGAGTTAAGGATTTACTTCCTTCGCCACATAACTTGCCAGTTCATCCAAATTCAAATCTTTTCCTTTTACCGTAAATTGAGCCTTGTGATAAAAATCTTCACGCTTTTCAAGATGCTCAGTAATGTATTTCTTTAATTCATCGTGCGTTTTACCATCAATTAAAGGACGGTGATCTTTTGCATTAATTAAACGATTAGCCAATGAATCGGCACTCATTTTTAAATAAATGGTAATACCATTGTTATTCATTAACTCCATATTGTTGTAATAACAAGGAGTTCCGCCACCACATGATATAACGGTATTCTTAGAAACTGTTAACAATTTTTTAAGTGCATTGTGTTCCATTGCCCTAAATTCGCTTTGTCCTTTTTTGGAAAAAATTTCTTCAATGCTCATGCCGTATTCTGCCTCAATGAATTTATCCATATCTACAAAATCAAAATTTAACTTTGAAGCTAACTTTTTACCAGCAGTGGACTTACCACTGCCCATGTAACCTACTAAAAATATTTTTGTCATTAGTTTGGTAAGATTAAAATTTGTGACGATAAAAATGGTTTTCCGTAATTTATTGAAGTAAGTTTATTTTTTTCAAAATAAAAATCAATATTTGCATCATCAAAGCTCAAGCGTTTTTCGCCCCATTCATGAACTTCGGTTTCGTATTCCGTGTATTTATTTATTTTAAAAAGAGCAATTATCTCTTTTTCATCCAATTCAAATATTTTTTTTCCGAATAAAATAGTCTCTTCATTATCAATTTCGACACAACAAAACTGCTGTGTTCCTACATCATCAAAAAACAATGAAAATCCATGCTCCCAGTAATGCCATACTGTTGAAATTGCATCCTCAATGTCGTCTAAAACTTCAATCTCCTCTGCGGCACCAAAAAGACTTTCAGCTTCTTTCATAGAAGCTCCAAAAATAAGACGGGAAAGTCCTACACCGGGTTTTATTTCTAATATACTATCCACAGCTATGCCTGATTGTTACACAATTATAAAACAATTTTATGACATAGCTAGTGATTAAAATTGTAAAGTTTTGAAGCCTTGAAAAGTGAAAAGTAAAAACAAAGAGCGCTGAAAATCAGGCAGTAAGAAATATTTTGAGTTTTTTTTGAAAAAGGCTTTGCAAAATAAAATATTGCTTCTATATTTGCACTCCCAAATTCAAAAAAGGGAACTGCATCTTAAAGTGTAGATTAGATTCCGTAGCTCAGCTGGTAGAGCATTACACTTTTAATGTAGGGGTCCTGGGTTCGAATCCCAGCGGGATCACAAAAAACAAAAGCCTTTCCTTATGGAGAGGCTTTTTGCATTTACGGCACTATTTATTTTCCATCAGCAAATTGGAATACTATTTGCCTATCTTAGAGTGTTAAAATAAAAAAAATGAAACATTTATTAATTCTTATACTTATTTCAGACATAGCTTTGCACAGGAGCTAAAACTTTTGAAAGCAACCAAACAAATGGTGAATCATGGTGCTTCGCCAAGCTCTTCGATTAATTATACCGTTTTATTAAAAAAAGACAAAAACTTCAAATGGAGCATTGATTCCGTCCATACACCTCTAGGCAAATCCTTAAAATTCAATGTCGTAAAAGTCGATAACATTGATGCTAGCTCACCGAACTACACAAAAGCTAGCTATTGCAAAAAAGATAAAGGAGCTTATCAAATCACTTTCGGAACATTAAAAAAGAGAGGCAGTGGTAGACCGAATTCTCCACCCAACATACAAGTAGATACCGAGGATTTTTCCTCTGATGTAATCATCTTTTATACCGTTAAAGGAAAAGTGAAAAAACTGAAAATTGAATCCTTTGAAGAATTAGACAACATTAATACTCCATAAAAAAAGAAGCGCAAAGAAAAATTTCTTTGCGCTTCTTTTTTATTTATAAAAAGGAGGATTAATACCAACCTTTTGCTTTTATTCCTAATTCAACTTTCTTAAGCGCTGCTATGTATGCACCAATACGCATTGTTGTTTTATATTGTTCTGCATTGTTCCATACATTTTCGAATGCAGCATTCATAGATGCATCGTGTTTTGTATTTACTTCAGCTTCTGTCCAATAGTGACCGTATTTATTTTGAACCCACTCGAAATAAGAAACAGTAACACCACCACCATTTGCCAAAATATCTGGAACTACAATTACACCTTTTTGTTGCAAAATTGGATCTGCTTCAGGTGTTGTAGGACCATTTGCACCTTCAATGATTAATTTAGCTTTAATATTGTTTGCTACGTCTTCTGTAATTACATTTTGTAATGCAGCAGGCACCAACACATCAACATTTGCAGTTAATAACTCAGATGGCTTAATTTCAACTCCACCAGTGAATCCTTTTAATATATTTCCATTAGCCTTTACATAATCCAAAGCAGCTTTGATATCGATTCCTTTTTCGTTCCAAAGTGTTGCAGTATGATCACCAATAGCACAAATTTTAATTCCTTGCTCATTTAATAAACGAGCTGCATGTGAACCTACGTTCCCAAAACCTTGAACTGCTGCTGTAACATTTTTAGGATCCAATTTCATTTTTGCTAAAGCAGCTAATGTTGAAATCATAACCCCACGACCAGTAGCTGCATCACGACCCAATGAACCACCCAAACCAACAGGTTTACCAGTAGTTACACCAGGAAAATCGCCACGGTGAGTTTTGTTATATGCATCCACTAACCAAGCCATTTCACGTCCGCTTGTTCCCATATCTGGAGCTGGAATATCTCTATCCACACCAAATACATCAGCCATAGCAACTGTATATGCTTTTGTTAAACGCTCTAATTCACCTACACTCATTTCACGTGGATTACATTTAATACCACCTTTACCACCACCATACGGTAAGTTAGCAACAGCACATTTGAATGTCATCCAAGCAGATAATGCTTTTACTTCATCATCACATACATCCATCGCATAACGAATTCCACCTTTCGATGGTCCTAAAATAGTTGAATGAACGGTTCTGAAACCTTCAAAAACTTGCATTTTGCCGTTATCCATCATTACTGGAATACTAACCTTTACTTGTTTTTGCGGATTTCTTAAAATATTTGCAACATCATCTGATAATCCATAAATCTTAGCTGCAACATCTAGTCGAGCAAGTACTGCATCGAACATACTTTCGTGTTGTTCAGCTGGAGCGGTGTTTGTTTTTGTTGTCATAATTTTAATGTTAGGTTCCCTTTTTTGTTTTAGGGAACACGATTAAAGTGTGCGAATTTAAAAAAAATAATAACGATATAAAAACTTATCGTTAAATGTACGAATTCAATCGTTAAAACAGCTTTTCTAGGTATAAATATGTAAATACAAAGGGAGCAGCTATTATTAAACTATCAAATCGATCCAATATACCACCGTGACCAGGTAATAATGTACCTGAATCTTTCACATTTTTACTTCTCTTAAACAATGATTCCACTAAATCACCTAGTGTTCCAATAACAATTAGAATGGAAGCAATAACCATCCAATCTATCACAGAAACGGATGTGTACCATCCGGAGATTATAAATGCTACACCATAACTTGCTATTGCACCACCAATTGTTCCTTCCCAAGATTTACCTGGAGAAACACGAGGGAACAGCTTGTTTTTACCAAAAGCAGAACCCGCCAAATAAGCACCAGTATCACTACTCCAAAGAATAAAGAAAAAACCAAATAGTATTTCATAGCTAAACGTACCTGTAAATGTTACTAAATAGTTTAATAATGAAAAAGGGACAGCAACGTACACAATTCCTAGAATAGTAAATGCAATGTTGCGAAATGGGTTTGTTGCTTTGGTATAAAGTTCAACAATAAAAACAGAAAACAATAATGGGATATTGATTAGCAGTAATTTATAATCTGCATAACCAAAACAAACGATAGCATTACTTGTAAATAGGACTGCACCAAGCATTGTTCCCCACATTTTTTGAGGCTTGTTTTGTCCTTTTTCAGCAAGTGTGTAAAACTCCCAAACGCCAAGAATTGTAATGAGAAGAAATAGAAGAGAAAAGGTTAGTTGATTGTAAAATGTACAGGTTAATAAAACTGCAACAAATCCGCCAGCGGTTAATGCTCTTTTGAAAAAATTGTTCACCTCTACTATTGAATTACATGAATATCATCAATTAAAAACACAAAAATTTCGCGTGGACCATGTGCCCCTTGAACCAATGTTTTTTCAATATCGGCAGTTCTGCTTGGACCAGTAATTGTTGAAATCATTGAAGGCAATAAATTGTTGTATTTATCTTTAATCAATTTCAACGAATCATTTGTATTTGCTACTAATTGTGATGTATATGCAACCACAATATGAAAATTACTATAAAAAGGAACACGTCTACCCGATAATTGTTTGGAAGAAACAACAACACTTCCGGTACGAGCAACCAAACATTCACAAAGGGTTAAACCAATATCTGTTTTTAATAAATCTTCTTCTTTATCCGAAAACTTAACATTGCCTTTTTTTAACAAGTCTTTGATTTTGGGCTCTAAACAAAATATGTTTTCCCATTCATTGTCTTTTGCAATAAAATCGAAATTTTCAATAAACTCAGTTTCATTTTCACAAAAAACGAACTTGCCATTTAAAGCAGAGAAATTAGTTGCAAATTGAATTTCTAATGGCTCTTCGGAAGAAGCAAATATTTCGGACGACTTATCCACATCGCCAATTTCTTGAGTCGATTTATGAATTAAAGCCTTTCGAATTTTCTTTAATATTTTTTCTTTTGAAGTAGTACTATCTTGCATGCTTAAAACAAAGTAGTTTTAGGTGGCTCTGGATCTTTCTTATCGTCTTCGGGCTTAATATCCGAACCTGTTTCTGTAGCTACTTCGGTTATAGTTTCAGTCGATTTATTTTCTTTAGCGAGTAGTTTTAGCAGCATTGGTTTCTGCTTCTAATTTTTCCTCTGCTTCTGCTTCAATATCGCGTTCAAACTTACGTTTTCCAAAAATATTTTCTAAATCTTCTTTGAAAATAACTTCTTTTTCCAACAATTTTTCCGCCAACTGAGTCAACAAATGTTTGTTGTCGCCTAATATTTTTTTCGCTCTTGTATAAGCCAACTCAACCATTTTACTTACTTCGGCATCAATCACCTCAGCAGTTTTTTCACTATATGGCTTTGTAAATCCGTACTCATTGGCTCCAGATGAATCGTAATAACTCAAGTTACCAATTTTGTCATTCAATCCATAAACAGTAATCATTGCATAGGCTTGTTTGGTTACTTTTTCCAAATCACTTAATGCACCCGTTGAAATTTTTCCAAATATTATTTCTTCAGCAGCACGTCCTCCTAAAGTAGCACACATTTCATCCAACAATTGCTCTGTTGTAGTGATTTGCCTTTCTTCAGGCAAATACCAAGCAGCACCCAACGAACGTCCACGAGGAACAATCGTAACTTTAATCAATGGATGTGCATGTTCCAACAACCAACTTGTAGCAGCATGACCAGCTTCATGATAAGCAATTACTTTTTTCTCTTGCTTCGTGATGATTTTATTTTTCTTTTCTAAACCACCAATAATACGATCAACTGCATCTAAAAAATCTTGTTTGCCAATTGCCTCTTTTCCATGACGAGCAGCAATTAAAGCTGCTTCATTACAAATATTTGCAATGTCAGCACCAGAGAATCCTGGGGTTTGTTTTGCTAAGAAATCAACATCCACCGTTGTATCTAATTTCAATGGCTTTAAATGCACTTTGAAAATATCTTTACGTTCATTCAAATCAGGCATATCAACATAAATCTGACGATCAAAACGTCCTGCACGCATCAATGCTCTATCCAAGATATCAGCACGATTTGTAGCAGCTAAAATAATCACACCGCTGTTTGTACCAAAACCATCCATCTCTGTCAACAATTGATTTAATGTATTTTCACGTTCATCATTCGAACCTTGAGATACACTTCTACCACGTGCTCTACCAATAGCATCAATCTCATCAATAAAGATGATACATGGTGCTTTTTCTTTTGCTTGACGGAATAAATCACGAACACGTGAAGCTCCAACACCTACAAACATTTCAACGAAATCGGAACCAGATAAAGAGAAGAAAGGAACCTTTGCTTCACCAGCAACCGCTTTTGCCAACAAGGTTTTACCTGTACCTGGAGGGCCGACTAACAATGCTCCTTTGGGAATTTTAGCTCCAAGGGTTGTATACTTTTTAGGATTTTTAAGAAAATCTACAATTTCTTTGATTTCAATTTTTGCACCTTCTAATCCTGCTACATCATTGAACGTAATATTCACATTTGTATCTTTATCAAACAAGGTTGCTTTTGATTTTCCGATGTTAAAAATTTGGCCTCCGCCTCCGCCTCCACCCATTCTGCGCATAATGATTATCCAAATAACAATCATTAATACCAATGGTAAAATCCAACTTAATTGGCTACTCCAATCGGTACGTTCATCTTTTTCAGGATATATAACTTCAGCAGGTGTAAATGCTGCTTGTGCTTTTTCTAAATCTTTACTAAAGGATTCAACTGAAAGAATTTTTAATTTGTAATGCGGACCGTTTGGATGTTTGTCCAACAGATCTTTTGCATATTGAGGCAATTTCAAATAGTCTCTGCCAATGTATATCTCAGCAACATTATCGGTTGGTACAACTACAATGCGAACAACATGATGCTGTTTCAACATTGTTTCATAAAACTCGCTCGACTTTACTTCTTTCAATCCGCCACCCATGCTACTCATCATTTGCAAGCCAATAAGAGCTACTGCAATGATTCCGTATATCCAATAAAAATTGAATGAGGTTTTTGGTAATTTAGGTTTATTCGGAAGTTTATCTTTTAAACTTTTGTTTTCTTGGTTTTGATCGCTCATATAAAATTCTTTCTAGTATTATTTTTTAATCAAATGCAACATGGGTAACTTCGGCATCAGCCCAAAGCGACTCTAAGTTGTAAAAATCACGAACTTGTGATTGGAAAATATGCACAACAACTGAAACGTAATCAATCAAAATCCATTCTGAATTCTCAAATCCTTCCGCACGGTATGCATTTTCACCTGTAAGTTTTTTTACTATTTCTTGAACAGAACCTGCTAATGCATTTACTTGTGTAGTTGAATCGGCTTGACAGATGATAAAATAATCGCAAACACGATTATGAATGCCTGTTAAGTTTAGAATAGAAATGTTCTTCCCTTTTTTCTCCAAGATTCCTTCAACAACTGCGTCAGCTAATAATTGATTCTTATCTTTAATAACAGCCGTTTTTGAACTCGCTTTTACAGGAGCTTTTTTACTTGCAATTTTCTTTGGTGCACTTTTTTTAGCTGCAACTTTTTTCACAGCAACTTTAGCTGTTGCAGAACTTTTTGGTTTTGCAATTGATTTTTTTACAGCCACTTTAGCTTTCGTAGTACTTGCTGTTTTTACTGCTGTTTTTGCAGCTGCTTTTTTAGGTGCTTCTTTCTTTTTAGCCATTAGCTATTTTATATCTATTTAATTTCGTTCTTTGTAAAATCTTTCAAAATCCTGATAAGCACAAAAATAGTGAAATCTTTTGCATAAACTCTCAATGAAAACATTATTTGTAGGGCAAAACAGTATCCATTTGAAGTCGGTTAATTCTACCAACAGTTATGCCAGCGAAATGTTGCGACAAATTAGCCTACCCGATGGCACACTATTTTACTCTTTTGAGCAAGAAAATGGTCGCGGACAAAGAGGTAACAAATGGGAAAGCGAAGCCAATAAAAATGTGGCATTGAGCTATGTTTTACACACTGGTTTTTTATCAATAAACAAGCAATTTTTACTCACAAAAATAGTATCACTTGCAGTGGCTGACGTAATGACAGAAATCCTGAAAAAAGAAGCTATTCCAGCCGAAATTCGAATTAAGTGGCCAAATGACATTTATATTAACACCCAAAAAATTGCTGGAATTTTGATTGAAAACACGCTAAAAGAGCATACACTTCAAACCTCTATCATTGGAATAGGCATCAACATCAATCAAACTGATTTTCCAGCAAGCATAAATGCTTGCTCTTTAAAAAGTATTTGCAACAAAGAATTCGATTTCAATATTATCATTGAACTCCTGTCTCAAAAAATAGAAGCGTATTATTTGAAATTAAAATCGGCTTCGTTAGAACCAATAAATACAAAATACTTAAATCAACTTTATCAGTTGAATGAGAAGAAAAACTATCAAATTGCGAACGAAATTGTTGAAGGAAAGATTATCGGAGTGTCTGAAATTGGAAAACTGCAAGTAGAACTAAATGATCATTCAATAAAAGAGTTTGACTTAAAAGAAATTGTATTTATTTAAAAATCGCCTACAACCAGTTTGATCATTTTTTGCTTGTTCTCTGCTCGAACCAACAAATAATAAATTCCATTTTTCCAAGCAGAACAATCTATAGAAAGCTGTGATGAATCGCTTGCATTTAATCGAATGTCGTTTGCAGAGCATATTGTTTGTCCTAATACATTTACAATAGTATAACTAACGGTCAACTGCCCCAATCCATGGTATGCAACTGTAATGTTTTCGGTAGTGGGATTCGGGTAAACATCTATTGTTAGTTCTTGTAATTCCTGCTCCATCAATGATGTTAAGGTTGCTGCCCAAATACTATCAATCCATTTAGGATTATCGATGTATGGATTACGATTGTTTTGGATTTGATAAATTGCATTGTTTCTAGCAATTTCTTTTGCACTTACCGTATCTTGATGACTCCATTGCAACAATACATTTACCTGCCAAGGCAAAATAGTAGATTTATTGGTGGCAGCGGACGTTGCCCAACCAGCATCTTCGTTCATGTAGCGTGTAGACATGTAAAAATAGCTACGTGCAACATCTCCTTTGTATTCATCAATTGGCTCAAATGCGGCAGAACTGTACCCTGCATTTGACGACCAACCAAGCACACTTCCATTTAACGTTGTTGTATTTGCAACACCTACATCGCCATACGGATAATTGCTACGAATATTATTCACATAGCCATCTGTTGGATACACATGAAACAAATCAGAAGAAGGAACTGTTTCGGAATTAAACCAACTTTGTGGCCAGGAGTGTTCTCGATTATAACAATCCGCTTCTGAATTATAGGAGCCGCACTGGTCAGTAACAAATGTAAATGTATAGGGAGGTGTTCCAGAGGGATTATCACTGTATATGTCCCAAACTTTCCCATTTGTCTTTTTATCTGTATTCTGAAAATGTGTCCAAAGACTTGCATAACTTACCGAATTATGATTTTTAATAATATTATGCAAAGCTAATTTCAAAGGAGCGCCTGTTAATCCTTGAGCTGAACTATAATAGCCAGCTGGAATTTGAGCAACAACAACACTTAGTAAAAAGCTAAAGAAAAGGGAAAAGAAGTATTTTTTCATTTCATGCAATTGAAAATCAAAGATACAAAAAAACGCGCGCCCGACAATTGTCGGGCGCGCGCACATTCATCAAACAAAAGATTATTTTTTGTCGTCTTTTACTTCCTCAAAGTCAACATCTGTTACTTCCGCATCAGATGCTCCATTTGCGTTTGCATTTGCACCTGCATCACCTTGTGGGTTTCCTGCTTGTTGTTGTGCATTGTACATATCTTGAGAAGCAGCTTGCCATGCAGCATTTAATTTTTCCATTGATGCATCAATTCCAGCTAAATCTTTAGAAGCATGAGCAGTTTTAAGACCAGTTAAAGCTTCTTCAATAGCTGATTTTTTCTCTGCTGGTAATTTATCACCATACTCTTTCAATTGTTTTTCTGTTTGGAAAACCATTGAATCGGCTGCATTGATTTTTTCAACTTCTTCTTTTGCTTTTTTATCTGATTCAGCATTTGCTTCTGCTTCACGTTTCATTTTTTCAATCTCTTCTTTCGATAATCCGCTACCCGCTTCAATTCTAATTTGTTGAGATTTACCAGTTGCTTTATCTTTAGCAGATACTTGAACGATACCATTTGCATCAATATCAAATGTAACTTCAATTTGAGGAACACCACGTGGCGCAGGCATAATGCCATCTAAATTAAACTGACCAATTGTACGGTTGTCTTTTGCCATTGGACGCTCACCTTGCAACACATGTAATTGCACGCTTGGTTGGTTATCGCTAGCGGTAGAGAATGTTTCCGATTTTTTAGTAGGTATTGTTGTGTTTGACTCAATCAATTTAGTGAAAACACCACCCATAGTTTCAATTCCTAATGAAAGTGGAGTAACATCTAACAACAATACATCTTTTACTTCTCCGGTTAATACACCACCTTGAATTGCAGCACCAATTGCAACAACTTCATCTGGATTCACACCTTTTGAAGGTGCTTTTCCAAAGAATTTTTGAACTGCGTCAACAATTGCAGGAATACGTGTAGAACCTCCTACTAAGATAATTTCATTAATATCACTTGTTGTTAATCCTGCATTTTTTAATGCTGATTGACAAGGTGCGATTGTACGTTTAATCAAATCGTCTACTAATTGTTCGAATTTTGCACGCGTTAAAGTACGAACCAAATGTTTTGGAATACCATCAACAGGCATAATGTAAGGCAAGTTAATTTCACTTGAAGTTGTGCTTGACAATTCAATTTTTGCTTTTTCAGCTGCTTCTTTCAAACGTTGTAAAGCCATTGGATCTTTTGATAAATCCAATCCACCATTTTCAGCTTTAAATTCAGCTACTAACCAATCAATAATTTTATGATCAAAATCATCACCACCTAAGTGTGTATCACCATCGGTAGATTTAACTTCGAATACGCCATCTCCTGATTCAAGAACAGAAACGTCATGTGTACCACCACCACAATCGAACACCACAATTTTCATGTCCTTCCCTTTTTTATCCATACCATAGGCTAAAGCTGCTGCTGTAGGTTCGTTAATGATACGTTTTACGGTTAAACCAGCAATTTCGCCCGCTTCTTTAGTCGCCTGACGTTGTGCATCGTTAAAATATGCAGGAACAGTAATTACAGCTTCTGATACTTCATGACCTAAATAGTCTTCCGCTGTTTTTTTCATTTTTTGCAAAATGATTGCAGAAATTTCTTGTGCAGAATATTTTCTATCATCAATTTGAACACGAGGTGTGTTATTATCACCTTTTACTACCTGATAAGGCATACGAGAAATTTCTTTTTGAGCTTCGTCAAAACTAATTCCCATAAAACGCTTGATAGATGAAATGGTTTTAGTAGGATTGGTAATTGCCTGGCGTTTTGCAGGATCACCTACTTTACGTTCTCCATTTTCAACAAATGCCACAATTGAAGGTGTGGTGCGTTTTCCTTCGCTATTTGGAATTACTACTGGCTCATTTCCTTCCATTACTGAAACGCAAGAGTTTGTAGTTCCTAAGTCGATACCGATTATTTTACTCATGATTATATTGGGTTTAAGTTGTTACAATTTTAGATTACGGTTTAGCTGTTTTCAATGATTATGCCAGAGCTTTTTAGGGAAATTATGGCATAAAAAAAGCGTCATAATTAAATATGACGCTCATTTTTTATGACAAACCGACAGAACCCTATGGGCAAGCAGGTAAAACATTGGCAAAGTTTAAAAACTTCAACCTTTTTGTATAACGTCCACATGCTAATGAATCCAATGTATTTTTTTCTAAAGAACGTGTAAAAGGAGCCTTGCTGTAACGTGCGGAGAATATCCCCAAACCATTAGTGATATTCGTAAATTCAGGCTTTGTTTGAATAATTCCAGTTGATGGCTTATTTACATCAATAAATGTACTTAAATCATCAGCTGCAGAATACATTAATATTTCTGTTTTTAAAGCTCTACGAGCTCTCAAATCCGATGGCTGTGTGCAAGAATTACACATCTTATTCCCAATGTACTGAAGAAAATCCTGCCCCCTAAAATCATAACTCATCAATTCACCACCATTCAAGCCATTCGTTTTCTTTGTTGGAAATACCCAGTCAAGATAAGTCGTATCATTACCAGTATCTGTAGAATCAACATAATTAAAACGAATAATCATTTGATATAAGCGAGCATTTTTTGCCGTTGGCCATTCTACGTAAAAACGATAATTATCACTACTTGGATAAACAAAATAAAATGCAGGAGTTACTGCTGTAGGTTTTGTATAAGCAAAATCGTTCACAATAGGTGTTTGAGATGTTACTTCTTCTCCTGTTTCTGAATTTCTGATAATTAACTGGTACTGACTAGTAGTAACAATTGGAAATGCAGCAGAGTAGATTGCATTTGCTTGATCAGCTGAGTAAAAAGTTCCAGCATCTTTTGGCACTGTAGCGTCTGGACTAAGCAAATATTCTGTTCCATCAGAAACACGTTTAATTTTGACAACCAAATTATTGACATACTGCACAGAATCTTTTACTTGTGCGTATTCCAAAGCACTTCCTTCTCCTAAAAACGCTTTATTTATTTTAATGTATTGCTTCGGCTGACCTTGGTCTAACAAACCATAAACAACCATTGTTTCTTTCCAGTCACCATTAACTTCTAAGTCGGTGCTACATGCAGAGAAAAGCACAACTGTGGCTGCAACTAAGTATAATAAATTCTTTTTCACTTTCATTTTATTTTTAGAGTAACAAATGTAACGATAAATTTTATTTTTCAGCACAAAATTCTCTAAACGGCAGTTTTTACAAATAAACGGTTGTATTGGAAAGTATTTGTAGTTTTGCAGAAATAAAAATGGCTTTTTAATAGAGGAAGTAAATTAACAACCAAACCCGCTTAACCATGTCGGTACACAAAGAGATAAAAAAAGTAACTACGAATGTTTTATTGGAAATGAAACGTGGTGGTGAAAAAATAGCAATGCTTACAGCATATGACTACACAATGGCTAAAATTGTTGACCATGCTGGAATAGACGTAATTTTGGTTGGAGATAGTGCTTCCAATGTAATGGCTGGGCACGAAACAACATTGCCAATTACCCTCGATCAAATGATTTATCACGCTTCATCTGTAGTTCGCGCAGTTGACAGAGCATTGATAATAGTGGATTTGCCTTTTGGATCGTACCAAGGCAATTCAAAAGAAGCCTTAAATTCTTCCATCAAAATAATGAAAGAAAGTGGTGCTCATGCTGTAAAGTTAGAAGGAGGATTAGAAGTAACGGAATCGATACAACGTATTTTAACGGCTGGAATTCCTGTGATGGGACACTTAGGACTAACTCCACAAAGTATTTATAAGTTTGGAACCTATAATGTGAGAGCGAAAGAGGAAGCTGAAGCACAAAAACTATTAGAAGATGCGCATGCATTGGAAAAAGCGGGATGTTTTGCATTGGTGCTTGAAAAAATACCTGCAAAATTAGCAGAACAAGTAGCAAAAGAATTACAAATACCTGTTATTGGAATAGGTGCAGGTGGCGGTGTTGATGGTCAGGTTTTAGTATTTCACGATATGGTTGGATTGACTCATGAATTTAATCCTCGTTTCTTAAGACGCTATCTAAATCTTTATGAAGAAATCAATAAAGCTGTAGGCAATTATATTCAGGATGTGAAATCGAAAGATTTTCCAAATTCGAATGAACAGTACTAATTACGAATTAGCGGATACAAATGAGTTCTAGCATCGAAGTACTTTACGAAGACAATCATATCATTGCCATTAATAAACGTCCATCGGACATTGTTCAAGGAGACAAAACAGGTGATACACCTTTGAGTGAGTTTGTAAAACAGTACATTAAGGAAAAATACAATAAGCCAGGTGAAGTATTTGTTGGAACGGTGCATCGTATTGACCGACCAGTTAGTGGTATTGTTTTATTTGCAAAAACAAGTAAAGCCTTAGCACGATTGAATCAAATGTTCCAAAGCAAAGAGATTCAAAAAACTTACTGGGCAGTTGTAAAAAACAAACCACAAACTATAAAAGGAAAACTCATTCATTACTTAAAAAAGAATGAAGCAAAGAATATGTCGCGTGCCTACGAAAAGGAGCAACAAGGGGCTTTGCGTTCAGAGTTAGATTATGAGTTAATTTTAAGTCTAGACAATTATCATCTGTTAGAAATAACGCCACACACAGGCCGTCATCACCAAATTAGAGTGCAGCTATCAACTATTAAATGTCCAATTAAGGGCGATATTAAATATGGCTTTGATAGAACAAATAAAGATGCGAGCATACACTTGCATGCTCGCAAAATTGAATTTATTCATCCAGTAAAAAAAGAGCTTATCACAATAATTGCTCCTCCTCCAAACGATTCCATTTGGAATGAAATCATTAAACGATTAGGTTAAAACCTATGATGGTCTTCTTTCTGCACCAAACCATTTTTTCTTTGGTTTAGAACCTTCTGTTGATCGTGTTTGTTCACGATTTCCATTACTTGGTTTTTGTGATGCACTAGACTCTGTTCTGCTAGAACTACGCGGTTTCCCTTGTCCTCGAGAAGCAGAACTATTGCTTGTGCTGTGTCCACGAGAAGCGTTTCGTTGCGAAGAACCACTTCTACGTTGTTGTTGTTTTTGTGGTGTTTTAACAACGGTATGATTTTTTAATTCATAAGCATGATCATCAATCACTGGAATTGTTTTACCAATTAATTTCTGA
The DNA here is from genome assembly GCA_016707685.1 of Bacteroidota bacterium. Classification (GTDB taxonomy): domain Bacteria; phylum Bacteroidota; class Bacteroidia; order 2-12-FULL-35-15; family 2-12-FULL-35-15; genus 2-12-FULL-35-15. The sequence goes on along the minus strand of JADJHE010000007.1, from coordinate 140,044 downwards.
ATATCTCTTAAGTATTCTTTTTCTTCAGCATCACAAAATGCAATGGCAATTCCGCTTGCCCCTGCTCTACCCGTTCTTCCAATACGATGAACATATGATTCTGGAATGTTTGGTAATTCATAATTAATAACATGCGATAATTCATCTATATCGATTCCACGAGCTGCAATATCCGTTGCAACCAATACGCGTGTTAATTTGGATTTAAAATTATTCAATGCATTCTGACGTGCATTTTGTGATTTATTTCCATGAATGGCTTGTGCTTGAATTCCCACCTTCACTAAGTCTTTTACCACTTTATCGGCACCATGCTTAGTACGTGTAAAAACAAGAACACGTTCTATTTTGTTATTTTTTAAAATATCAATCAATAATGGTTTTTTATTTTCTTTATCTACAAAATAAACAACTTGATTAATTTTTTCAGCTGTTGAGGAAACAGGTGTTACTTCTACTTTAGAAGGATTTACCAAAATCGTATCCGCTAACTTAACAATTACCGGAGGCATTGTAGCAGAGAAAAATAATGATTGACGTTTTGCTGGCAATTTTGCAATCACCTTTTTTACATCATGAATAAAGCCCATATCCAACATACGATCAGCTTCATCCAACACAAAAAATTTAATGTTTGAAATATCAACATGGCGCTGATTCATTAAATCCAATAGACGACCTGGAGTTGCGATTAATACATCAACACCAGCGCGTAAGGATTCAACCTGTGAATATTGATTAACACCACCAAAAATAACTTTGTATTTTAAATTTGTATTTCTACCATAGTTTGCAAAGCTTTCTCCTATTTGGATTGCAAGTTCACGTGTTGGTGTAAGCACCAAACATTTAATTGCTTTCTTACCTTGTGAAGGTGTTTTATCTTCTGTTAACAGTTGAATAATAGGAATTGCAAATGCTGCTGTTTTACCTGTACCTGTTTGTGCGCATGCAAGTAAATCATGTTTGTGCAACACCAAAGGAATAGCTTGTGCTTGAATTGGTGTTGGAGTTGTGTAGCCCTCTGTTTTTAAAGCCTTAAGGATTGGCTCAATTAAATTTAAATTTTCAAATGACATTCTATATGAAATTAGTTTATAGACCGGATATTATTAAAAAGGTCCTCATTCACCGGTCTGATGAAATGGAATTCTTTTTTACTGGTTAAACTTCTAATTTTTGGGGATTGTTAACTCCGAAAGCATTGAGAGACAAAAAGTATCGAGTATCGATAAAATGACAATGAGTAGTTTAATTCATGTAAGTGAAACAAAGGTAGGCATAATAAATGGATAAAGTGGTATAATTAAAAATCACCAATCTTTCTTCCTCAACTTCTTGATATCAGAATCACGCTTTTTTGATGTTAACCGTTTTTCTTTTGCAGAGCGGCTGGGCTTTGTAGCTCTTCGTTTTTTTTGAACTACAAAACAGTTGTGTAATAATTCGTAAAATTTCTTTATTACAATTTCTTTATTGCCCAATTGATTTCGTTCCGTTTGCGATATTACTTGCAGAATTCCTTCTTTCGAAATTTTATTTGCAAGCTTGGTTAAAACAATCGCTTTTTGCTCTTCACTTAACAAAGCAGAATTCACCACATCAAAGTCGAGTTCTACTTTTGTAGAAACCTTATTTACATTTTGTCCACCAGCACCACCGCTGCGAGATGTCTTAAATGTAAATTCCGAATCGAATACTATTCCTTTGATGTTCATAAAACAAAATTAATCAAAATAGTTGTGACACATTATTTCTTATTTTTGAAACAAGAAAAAGAAGATTACAACAAATGAAAAAACAACTGCTGGTTATACTTTTATTTTTAACGTTCATCCACTGCTACTCGCAAGACACTACCAATCAGTACAAAATCAATTATTACAATCAAAAAGTAGTAAAATACTTGGACAGAGAAAAAATGCTTTCCAATTATTATAAAATAGACAAAGAAGGTATAAAAATATACGCAACACCAGCACACAAACTAAACGATTCGGTTGAATTTAAAATTAAATGGGAGCAATTAAATGAATTTAATGCATGTATTCGTGAAGGTAAAAATGCGGCTTACTTTAGTTCAAGAAAACATGGAAGCATTCAATCCTCTGCAATTAAAGGAGATAAAACTGCAAACTACAATCACCTTAAACCACTCAGCGGATTAAAAATAGCGATAGACCCAGGTCATATGGCAGGTGATTTTGAGACTGGAAAATTAGAGATGAAATCCCTCAACTTTAAAAAAGACAGTATTAATGGGCTACCCGATTCTATTCAAATTGCAGAAGGGATGCTAACTTACGCTACAGCCATTTTACTAAAAGAAAAACTTGAAGCAGATGGTGCTACTGTTTTTTTAACGCGACAAAAAAATGGATATACTGCCTTCGGAAAAACATTTGATGATTGGTTAAAAGATGATTATAAAAACAAAGTGGAAGAACTGCATAAATCTGGGAAGCTTTCAACTGATAAAAAAAACCTGATGCTAAGTTCAAAATTCACAAAACGAAATAAATTTTTATTTTTCAAAGACATTGAACTTGCTAAACGTGCAGATATCATCAATGCATTCAACCCCGACTTTACCGTTATCATTCACTTTAATGTAGATGAAACAAATACAGGCTGGAAAGCACCTGGCAACAAAAATTACAACATGACATTTATTGGAGGGGCATTTATGCCGGGTGATTTATCCTCTCAGGAAAAACGTTTCGAATTTTTAAGAATGATTGCAACTAAGGACATTGAAGAATCGATTCTACTAAGTGGTGCTTCTACCGAAAAATTTGAATCAATATTAAAAGTAAAAACTGCGGGACCGACAGATGCTAAATACTTACGTGAAGGCTGCTTAACAACAGAGAAAAAAGGAGTATACTGCCGTAACTTACAACTTACACGATATATCCATGGCCCACTCGTTTATGGCGAAACACTTTATCAGGACAATATCAATGAATGCAAAGCCTTAAATAAAGAAAGCGACAAAACAAAAAATGAACGAATCAAAGAAGTTGCTGAAGCTTATTACTCAGGTATAAAAGCGTATTTAAACCAAGGTCAATAACCCGAGATTACATTGGGTCTACATCAATTTGAACACGAATGGACTTAAATGCTGGTTGGTTTTTAAAATTAACGATTAAATCACTTACAATTTTTTTAGCTTGAACAACAGAAGCATCGCGCTCAATTTTCAATAAAATATTTTTGTGGTACAGATTACGAATTCTAGAAACCAAAGGAAATTCAGGACCCAAAATTCGGCTAGCAAAATGTTGTTTTAAATCGTCTGCTAAACTTTTTGAAGCTCCATTTACCAAATCTAAATCTTTATGAATGATGGTAATTTCAATCAATCTGTAATAAGGAGGATAATTAAAGTTTTTTCGATCCAATAACTGATTTGTATACATACTCAAATAATCATTGTTCCATACATTTTGAATAATGCTATGATCTGGATTTTGTGTTTGAATAATTACTTTTCCCCGTTTATTTTTTCGTCCAGCCCTACCCGATACTTGTGCCATTAATTGATAACTACGTTCAAACGCTCTAAAGTCAGGAAAATTAAGCATACTATCAGCATTTAGAATACCAACCATGCTTACATTATCAAAATCCAATCCTTTTGTTACCATTTGCGTTCCAACCAAAATATCAATTTTGCCATCTTCAAAATCTTGAATAATGTGTTGATGTGCAAACTTGCTACGAGTAGTATCTAAATCCATACGCGCAATTTTTGCTGCAGGATAAAATATAGCTAATTCCTCTTCAATTTTTTCGGTACCAAAACCTTTCATTTTGATTGTTGTATCGCCACAAGCACCACATTTATTAGGTGGTTTTATTGAATAACCACAATAATGACAACGCAATTGGTTGGTGTTTTTATGATAGGTTAAACTCACATCACAATTATTGCATTGAGGCACCCAAGCACAGGTATCACATTCGAGTTGAGGAGCAAAACCTCTTCTATTTTGAAATAAAATTACTTGTTCTTTATTCTGCAATGCTAAAGAAATATGATCTAGCAACATGGGTGAAAAATGCGACTTCATCATTTTTTTCTTAGCAGCTTCTTTTACATCCGAAATTAAAATTTCGGGCATTTGGATTCCACCAAATCGTTTTGTCATTTCGGCAAAACCATACTTGCCCTCTTGTGCATTAAAATAACTCTCGACACTTGGTGTGGCAGAGCCCAATAAGGTTTTTGTTTTGTGAATGTGTGCTAAATAAATAGCTGCATCGCGTGCATTGTAGCGAGGTGCGGGATCGTATTGTTTAAAGGAGGTATCGTGTTCTTCGTCTACAATCACTAATCCTAAATTACTGAAAGGTAAAAACAAAGCAGAGCGAGCACCTATTATTAGTTTAAAGTTAGAAAGTTTAGTGTTAAAAGTTGTTTTGTCTGATACGTCCTCATTGTTTAAACTTTGAACTTTCGACTTTGAACTTAAAACATTGTTCCAAACTTCAACACGTTCGTTCTCATTAAACTTACTATGATAAACACCAACTGCTTCGCCAAAATATTTTTTTAATCGATTAATGATTTGTGTTGTCAAAGCGATTTCCGGCAATAAATACAACACCTGTTTTCCTTCTGCTAAAGCTTGTTCAATAAGCTTTACATATATTTCTGTTTTTCCACTGGAGGTAACACCATGCAATAACACAACATCTTTTGTTTCTGATTTTGTTGCTGCATCAGAAGTGTTATTTCCAAACTGATTATTAATCGAATCTAATACTTGTTGTTGATTTTCATTGAGCTGTGAAACTTTATTTTCGGTTTCGTAAGCTGTTAATCGTCCAACTTCGCATTCATATAATTCAAAAATATTTTTCTTTACTAATCCTTTGATTGATGCTTCTGCCCCCTCCACCAATTTCAATACATCTTTTTTCTTTACATCTTTTGGTTGTTTTGAATAACGATCCGATAGTTTCAAATAGGCCATTAATACATCCAATTGCTTACTTGCTTTTTTTTCTAAACTTTCAAAAATCAGTTTCAATTGTTCTTCATTATCCAATTGTTCGGCAAGGCGAATGAACGTTTCTATTTTAGGTTTGAATTTTTCTTTTAATTCTTCTTGAATAATGACGATGCCTTTTTCAATCAACAGTTTAATAATTGGATACACTGTTTTTTGTTCGATGATATCCGATACTTCATTGAGTGTAAGTACTTCTCGAATTTCTAAGGCATCGAGAATTAAAAATTCTTTATCCGATAATTCAATTGATGCTAACTGCTCTTTATAACCTTGATTTAAAATTAATTTTGTTTCACTTGATAAACGCAAACCACCAGGAAGCGCTGCAACCATTACTTCACCAATGGTACACATGTAATAGCTGGACATCCAATCCCATAAAGCAAATTGCTTTTCGTTTACAATAGGAGTATCATCCAAAATGGATTCAATGTATTTAGCTGCATATTGCTGAGGAGGTGTTTCGTGAATTCTACGAACAAGAGCGGAATATAATTTACCACGACCAAACTGAACCACTACCCGTTGGCCAATAGCAATTGACTCATTCCAATCGAATGGCACACGGTAGGTGTACAAATTAGGAACCGACAAAGGCAAAATGACATCAACAAAAAGGGTAATCCTGCTCATGATACAAATATACCAATACGAGCGAATTTAGGAGGAAGAATTACAAACAATTAACTGATTTATTCTTTTCGGAATTTGATATTTTTTCCGCGAGTACCTCTCCAACGGTAACGTTTAGTTTGTGTTTCAACAATTGACTTAAAATTGTCAACTTTAGCGGATGATGGATCAATTACAGGATTAACATCATGTATTGTTTTAAGGGTATCTACCACAAACGGAATGTGTGCAATTGGCAACTTAAATCTGCGATTGGTGAAGCCCATCAATAGTTTCGATTGAAACATATCGGTTGCTACTGCAATTTTAGTAAATCCCATTTCTTTAGCAAGCCAATAGGAATTGTAAATATTTTCGGTACTGTGTTCTGCTTTTTCTTCCAGAATTATTTTTTCTTTCGGCACACCTAATTGCTCGGCATACAAGGCCATAATGCGTGCTTCCACATAAGGAGTATAAACAGCTCCACCCGAAAAAATCACATTCTTAGCAATACCCTTTTTTATTAAATAAGAGGCCCAAATAACGCGCCCACGCATAGCCATTGTCCATTCTGTTCCTTCAAATGGAACACCAGGAACAATAATTACATCGTAAGGCTGATTTTTTACCGCGCGCTTAAAAAGCTTGTTAGGCGAAGGTCGAAACAAACTGCATCCTGACAGGATGATTATTAAGGAAAACGATATTAAGATTTTAGAATTCATGATTGTATTTTCTAGAAAACAGAAAATAATTCAAAATGTTTTAAAGTGATAAAATATTTACCATTCGCATTAAATCTGGATTTAATTCCTGAATATGTTTTACTGCATTTTCGAATGGGGTGTAGCTGATTTGTTTGTCTACAATTCCAATCATTACATTCTTTTCGCCTTTCATTAATGCTTCAACAGCAGCAAATCCCATTCTACTTGCATTCACACGCTCCATAGCAGTTGGGTTACCACCACGTTGTATGTGTCCTAAAATAGTTACACGTGTATCGTAAAAAGGCAATCGTTTTTTTACTTGCTCTGCAATTACAAAAGCACCACCTGCATCATCTCCTTCGGCTACTAAAATAATTTTTGATGATTTATTTTTTCGTCCACTCTCTAAGCGTTTAATTAAATCTTCAAGATCGGTTTTTGTTTCGGGCATCAAAATCGCTTCTGCTCCAACGCCAATACCTGCGCGCAATGCAATCAATCCGGCATCACGCCCCATTACTTCTACAAAAAATAAACGATCGTGACTTTCTGCTGTATCGCGTATTTTATCTACCGCTTCAACCACCGTATTAATGGCTGTGTCATAACCAATTGTAAAATCGGTTCCGATTAAATCATTATCAATGGTGCCCGGACAACCAACGAATGGAATCGGACATTCGGCACTAAATTGCAAAGCACCTTTAAACGAACCATCACCACCAATTACCACAACACCATCAATTTTATGCTTTTGCAAATTTGCTGCGGCCTTTTTTCTTCCTTCAACAGTAAAAAACTCTTTGCTACGTGCTGTTTTTAAAATAGTACCACCTCTGTTTATAATGTTAGCAACAGATTTTGCATCTAAAGAAATAAATTCATCGTTAATCATTCCATCATAACCATGCATGATACCAACAACTTCTATGTTATGATAAATGGCTGTTCGCACCACCGCACGAATACAAGCATTCATTCCAGGTGAATCACCTCCAGATGTAAAAACAGCAATTTTTTTCATATCAACCATCTATTTAAAATACAAATTACAAATCGACAAGCTAAAAATCTTGCAGGTGATAACACCAGCAAGGGCTTAAAATGGCTGTTCGCACCACCGCACGAATACAAGCATTCATTCCAGGTGAATCACCTCCAGATGTAAAAACAGCAATTTTTTTTATATCAACCATCTATTTAAAATACAAATTACAAATCGACAAGTAAAATCTTGCAGGTGATAACACCAGCAAGGGCTTAAAATTCTACAACTCCATCAATCAACAATTCTCCAATTCAATAACTCCCTCCCGCAGATGCTTCGTTACCCTCAGCATGACATGCTACACGCACATCTCATTCAACAATTCAACAAATCGACAATTTCACTAATCTTGCAGGTGATAACACCAGCAAGGGCTTAACTGACCACCATTCTTTACTCTCTACTTTTTATTCTCTATTGATTCTGCTCTTTATTATCAACTCGCCCCTCCAATTTATGAATCTTTTTAGTGCCTTCATAAATTTCGAATTTCATAAAACGACATTCCAATTGACCATTAAACAAGGCTATTTTACGAGTTGGTCGCAAACCAACATGTTTGAATGCATCCATGTTTGAACTTAAAATCCAACAATTGTAACCAGCAAATTTTTGTTTGAAGGTATCACCCATCATTTTGTATAATTCTTCAATGTTATCTTTTACCATTCGTTCTCCATAGGGTGGATTAATAATCACAACACCACGTCCAGGAGGAACTTCAAAATCTTTCATATCACAATTACGAATCGTCACAATGTCGTCCACTTTTGCAAGCTTCACATTTTCTTTTGCTTTTTTAGCAACGTTTGGTGATAACTCACCACCAATAATAACCTGTTCGTGGTTGGTTATTTTATTCACGGCAGCATCAAAAATGGTATCCCATAATTCTTCGTCAAACGGCATAAATTTATGCCAACGCATAAATCCAAAATCTTCTCTAAAATAGCCAGCAGGAATATTGTTGGCATACAATGCAGCTTCAATTACAATGGTACCTGAACCGCACATTGGATCAATGAAATTGGTGCGTTTATCCCAACCACTCAACATCACCAAGCCTGCAGCAAGCACCTCGTTGATGGGTGCTAAATTTGTTTTATCGCGGTAGCCGCGCTTGTGCAGCGATTCACCCGAACTGTCCAATGAAACGGTACAAACATCTTTAAATATGTGCAGGTTGATACGAATGGTTGGTTTGTCTAAATCAACACTCGGACGCTCACCATGCTTTGCTCTAAACTGATCTACAATTGCATCTTTTGCTTTTTGAGAAACGTATTGTGAATGCGTAAACAAATCGGAATTAACAACCGAATCAATTGCTAATGTATCGGTTACATCCATGTATTTTTCCCAATCGATGGATTGAATGCCTTCGTAAAGTGATTTTTCGTTTGTAACGGTAATTGTTTCAACAGGCACCAAAATACGCAAGGCTGTTCGGGCATTTAAATTTGCCTTGTACATAAACCCTTTATCGCCAACAAAACTAACAGCTCTGTTGTGAATTTCCACATCTTTGGCACCCAATCGTAAAAGCTCTCCAGCCAAAGTCTCTTCCAGGCCAAAAATGGTCTTGGCCATCATTTTAATATCTTGCTCTTTATTCACGCTAATTTTTTTTTTGCAAAGGTAAGTATTTATTAAAACATTAATTAATTACAATAACTACTGATTTTCAGACAATTACAAATCAAACAAATCAAAATTTCAGAATTCAGATAAAAATGCAAAAAAATACAGATGAATTGTTTGTTTTATTAGATAAAGTGTTATTTTTGAGCATTCATTTAAAACCCTAAAACCATAATCTGAAATGAGATTAAAATTTATTACACTTAAAGGATCATTAGTATTATTATCAGTTACTGCATTATTAACTACAGGATGTGGTGGTGATGACACTGCTAACACGGATGAATTACCTCCAGTAGATAGTACACAAACAACTATATTGAACATTAATGGAGAGATTTTTAGTATCCCTTCTCCTATTCAAACTGCATTTTTAATTAAAAATAGCGGTGCAGCATATAGCAAAGAGATTTTGAACCCAGCTAGCAAGTCATCTGACTACTCGACCAACTTTTCTAAAGCTTTAAACCTTGGTATTTATGGAGCTGACTTAGGTTATGTTACCATTTATGACCAAACACAAGATGCAATTGGATACTTAAACTCTGCTAAAAAATTAGCAGATGAATTAGGTGTTTCAGGAGCATTTGATACAAAAACAATCGAGCGTTTCCAAAAGAATTTAGGAAACAAAGATTCAATGTTGGTATTGGTTGGTGTTGCCTACCGTTCAAGCGATTCATACTTAAAAAACAACGACAGAAACGATGTTAGTGGATTGGTATTAGCTGGTGGATGGTTAGAAAGTTTATACTTTGCTACAAACGTTTACAAAACTAAACCAAACGAAGATGTTAAACGCAGAATTGCTGAACAAAAATCATCGTTACAAAGCTTAATAAAATTATTAACTCAATATTACAGTCAACCAGAATACACTGAGTTTATTGACAACCTGAATGACTTAGCAACCGTTTTTGATGGTGTAGAATTCAAATACACCTATGAAAAACCGACAACAGATGCTGAGAAAAAACTAACAACAATCAATAGCAAATCAGAAGTAAACATTACTCCTGAGCAAATTGAATCTATTTCACAAAAAGTGAAATCAATCAGAAGCCAAATTGTTGGTTAATTTTTTAAACTAGGATAGACTCATTGAATTTAAAATATTGAAATTATACAAACTATGAAAAAAGGATTATTAAAATTAGCTTTTGTACTATTAGGATTTATAGCAGTAAATTCAGCATCAGCTCAAATAGCAGATACTGTTGCAAACGCTTGTGCTAGACACTTGGGCAACCAATTTATTTCTGATGGTCAACAATACCGTGCATTATTGATGAATGCAGATGAAACAGCTGAATTTCACACAACTTTATATGGCGGAACAATTTACAGAGTTGCCGCTTGTAGTGGTTTAAGTGATGGAAACTTAGTGTTTTCTGTTTATGATAGTGAACACAATTTACTTTTCACAAACAGCGAATTTAAAAATGCTCCATATTGGGATTTCAAAATCAACAATACATTGGATTGCACAATTGAAGCACGACTAGATGGTGCACAAGCTGGTTCGGGAAGAGCAGTAGTTTTAATTGGATTCAAACAAGCAAAATAATACTCAAGACCTAAATTTTAAAAAGGCATTAATTACTGCGGTATTAATGTCTTTTTTTTTCAATAACCCATAACGTACAACAACAATGAGTGAACGAATACTGAAAGCCCTGATGCAAATGTTTGCAATTATTGCAAGGGTGGATGGAATTAATGACAACGGACGATTAATTGTACAATCGTTCTTAAAGCAGCAATTAAATCAAGAATTAGTTGACCAATATTTAAAAATATTTGATGAGTTTTTAGAAGCACATCATCAAGTAACTAAAAAGAAAGATGGTACTGCTAAACGTACTTCATTGAACTCGGTTAAAGTTTTAAAAATTTGTACGCAAATCAATGCTGAGCTTACACAAGTTCAAAAAGTGGTTGTGTTATTACGTTTGATTGAATTTATAAATTCGAACGAAGAGATTGCAGAACAAGAAATGGAATTCGTTACAACGGTTGCGGAAACGTTTAACATTGAAGATGCCGAGTTCAAAAGTTGCATGTCGTTTATCCAAGCTAAAGGTGATCAAATTCCTGACTCATCAAAAGTATTGGTAATCGATAACAAACAAACACACAGCTTTAACGAAACAAAACATATTTATGCCGAAGGTGTAACAGGGCAAGCACGCGTATTATGGATACCAAGCGTAAACATGTATGTGCTGGTTTATTTTGGAAAAAGTGATTTATTATTAAATGGTCAGTTATTATTCCAAGGTAAAGTTTACATCTTAACTCCTGGCTCATCATTACGTAGCTCAAAAGTAAAACCTGTTTACTACAGTGATATTTTAAGTTCGTTCATGAGTGATACTACAAAAGCGAAAGTATCTTTTGTAGTTCAAAACTTAGAATACAAATTCAAAGGTGGAAAATTAGGTTTACGCGATATCAATTTCTCTGAAGAATCAGGAAAACTTATTGGTATCATGGGAGGATCGGGAGCTGGTAAGTCTACTCTATTGAATGTATTAAACAGCAATGAAATTCCTAGTGGTGGTTCGGTTAAAATAAACGGAATAAACATCCATACCGAAAAAAATAAAATTGAAGGTGTAATTGGTCACGTATCGCAAGATGATTTATTGATTGAAGAGCTTTCTGTATTTCAAAATCTTTTTTACAATGCAAAACTTTGTTTCGGAAACAAACCTGATAAGGAAATTTCCGAAATGGTGGTGGATGTATTGACTGACATTGGATTAATTGAAACGCGTGATTTAAAAGTGGGTAGCCCATTGGAAAAAACAATTTCCGGTGGTCAGCGTAAACGTTTGAACATTGCCTTAGAATTAATTCGTGAACCTTCTGTATTGTTTGTAGATGAGCCTACTTCTGGTTTATCATCACGCGATTCGGAAAACATTATGGACTTACTAAAAGAGCTTGCATTAAAAGGCAAGTTGGTATTTGTAGTAATCCATCAACCATCGTCCGACATTTTCAAAATGTTCGACAAATTGATGATTTTGGATGTGGGTGGTTATCCAATTTATTACGGAAACCCTGTTGATTCGGTTATTTATTTCAAAACAGTTGTTAACCATGTTAACAGCAATGAAAGTGAATGTATTGAATGTGGTAACGTAAATCCAGAACAGGTATTTAACATCATCGAATCGAAAGTATTGGATGAGTATGGTAATTTAACACTCAACAGAAAAATTTCACCAAGTGAATGGAATGTTCATTACCGCGAAAAAATTGAAAAGAAAGTAGAAGATGTAGGTAACTATACCGAGATTCCTGAGAGTACGTTCAAAATTCCAAATAAGTTAAAACAGTTTAATGTATTTATTACACGTGATGTTTTATCGAAGCTTACCAACAAACAATACTTATCTATTAACTTATTAGAGGCTCCGGCATTGGCATTTATCCTTGCTTACTTTATTAAGTTTGTGAATTTGGATCTTTCAAATAAAATTGGATACACCTTCCGTGAAAACGAAAACATTATCATTTACATGTTCATGGCTGTGGTAGTTGCTTTGTTTATTGGATTAACGGTGAGTGCCGAAGAGATTATACGTGATAAAAAAATTCAGAAACGTGAATCGTTCCTTAACTTAAGTAAAGGAAGTTATTTATGGTCGAAGATTGTAATCATGTTCTCCTTATCCGCTATACAAGCAATATTGTTTGTATTGGTAGGTAATTATGTATTAGAGATACAAGGCATGAATGGTGCGTATTGGTTCCTATTGTTTACCACCTTCTGTTTTGCAAACATGCTTGGATTAAATATCTCTGCAAGTTTCAACTCAGCAGTAACCATTTACATTTTAATTCCAATTTTAATTATCCCACAATTATTGTTTAGTGGTGTAATGGTAAAATTCGATAAATTAAATCCAATCATTACTTCACAAAGTGTTGTACCTACAATTGGTGATGCAATGGCATCGCGTTGGGCATTTGAAGCATTGGCGGTAAAACAATTTAAGGATAACAAATTCAACAAAGCAACATACAAATACGACAAAGCATTAAGTATTTCTACTTACAAAAAAGATTATTGGTTGCCAGCAATGCAATCGAAAATTGATTTTTGTGAAAGCAATCTGAAAAAACCAGAAAGCAAACAAGAAGTGATTGATGCCTTGACCATGATTAAAAATGAAATTATCAAGGAATTAAAAGTAACTGGTAATGAAAAAATAAAATGTGCAAGTCTTGAAAAATTAGACATTGCTCAATTTGGACCAACAGTAGCCAACCAAACAAGAGATTGCTTGGATAATTTAAGAACCGTTTATTTAAACAACTTTAAACGTGCTACTGATCTAAAAGACAAAGAAATATCTAAACAAAACAAAGACAGTGTAGCACGTGCTCAATATTTAAAAGATAAAGATGCATACGAAAATGAAAGCTTACACGATTTGGTAACCAACAGAACAACTACCAATCGCATTTTGGATTTGAATGGAGAATTTATTCAAAAAATAGACCCTATTTATTTAGATCCAATGAACAACAATGGAAAAGCGCATTTTTATGCTCCACGTAAAAAATTGTTTGGTAAATTCTACGATACTTATTGGTTCAACATTTCAGTAGTTTGGGGAATGTCCTTATTACTAGCAATAACCTTATACTTCGATGTATTAAAACGATTCATCACTTTGCTTGAAAATATTTTTAGCAGACTAGGACGAAGAAAAAAAGCATAAATAAAAATCCCCTTCAAAACTGAAGGGGATTTTTTTTATCATAATCATTAATAATAGCTAAATTTATTAGGTGATTTAAATAAAACCATATAAAAAGCTTTCAATTATAATTTAAATTAACTTTTAGACTATAAACCCAATTGCTAATAAATGAAAAAAATATCGCTGATATTTATTCTATTACTAAGCTCAATTAAAATAATTTTTTCACAAATTAATTTAATTCCTAATTCTAGTTTTGAAAATTATTCTGTTTGTCCAACTAGTCCTGGACAAATTTATTATTGTGATAACTGGTTCCAACCTAATAAAATTTCTGGAAGCATAATGTTAGGCAGTAGTTCTGATTATTACAACTCCTGTTCATCCATTGGGAATACCAGTGTTCCGTCCAATACATATTCAGGTCATCAGGTGGCTAAAAATGGGAATTCATACATAGGAGTTGCATTGTATAATTCTACAGCTGAAATAAATAGAGAATATATTGAAACGAAATTAAACGAAAAATTAACACAGGGAAAGAAATACTGTATAACAGCATATTTGAGTTTGGCAGACACATCTTCCACTGCTATCTCTAATATAGATTTTTTATTTTCGGAGGATAGCATATTATACTCCAGCCTAGTTGGCGCTCCTATTTCAGAAACACCTCAAACTAGTAATAATATTAGCAATATAATTATAGACAAAACAAATTGGACAAAAATTGAATTGTTCTATACCGCATTAGGCAATGAGCAATTTTTAACAATTGGAAATTTTCAAAGTAATGCAGCTACTAATTCACAAACTCTTTCAGGATATATTCCTGATGCGTATTATTATATAGATGATTTGAGTTTAATATGTTGTGATTGTGTTCAAGAAGAAATTTCATTACCAAATGCATTTAGCCCTAATGGCGATGGGCATAATGATGTATTTCGCATATTGGGTGATGCTAACAAGGTTGATTTGAGAATATTTAACAGGTGGGGAGAAGAAGTTTTTTACACAAACGACATCTCTGTAGGTTGGAATGGAACTTATAAAGGAAATGAGCTGAACAATGGAGTGTTTTTCTACATACTAAATGCAGTTACGAAATCTGGCAAAGAGGTTGAATTAAAAGGGAATGTAACTCTATTGAAATAATTATAACACCAACTCATTTTCAATATACTTAATTGCTTCTTCTTGTGTTTTTACAGCAAAATTTTTATACCGTTCGTATGCACATCAATAATTTCCCATCTATTGCTGCGGCAAAAACTGGTCATTGTTCTTCGCCATCGTCTGAAATCAGCTATTACTATTTCCAAACAATCAATATTTCTAGCCATTTGACCTTATTGCACTCATGAATATGTTTTATCCAATAACAGCTTTATCAAACTCAAATTCCTTTTAAATTGGAAGAATGTCTTTAGGTTTTTTCATACAACGAAATTTCAATGCCCATCCATGCCGCAAATTTCTTTAAATGGACTTTTTCCTCGTGATGAAAATAACGTTTAGCATATATCCGCCAAGGTCCACTATTGGATTTTTTTTCTCTGCCCATTCCGCTTTGATGGAACCAATTACCGCATTCCTAACCGAATGATGTGAATCGAACAAACCTATTTCCATAAACTTTTCAATGGAATCAAAATCCTGCATTCCAATTTCGCCTGCTGCATTAACCACCGTTTGCCTAACTTTTTCGTTTGTTGATGCTAACAGCTCATCCAACAAGTTAAGAATTGATTTTTGCAAGGGTATATTGGCTTTGTATATTCTACCAAGAGCGATGTAAGCCGATTTTCGAATATAAGTATCTTCGTCTGAAAAATAGGTAAGAATGTTTTCAATCGGTACTTTTTGAATATCTGATTCTCATCAGTTGAGTCATCTTATCAAGCAAATTGAACACGATCTTATTTTGATAGGTTATAAAACTTATTTTCTTTTTTTAAATCCCATCAATCTTTTTTGCCATAAAATTTTCGGGTTTGGGAATGTTTTTGAATCCGTAGCGTACATACAAGGAATGAGCATCTTGTGTCATTAATGAAAAATTACGCAAGCCTTGCAGCTCCTTGTGTTTTAGAATACATTCCATTAAAAATTTAGAAAGTCCTTTTCCTCGCTCTTCTTCTAAAATAAACACATCGGCTAGGTAGGCAAAGGTGGTATAATCAGAAATAACCCGAGCAAAACCAATTTGTTTGCCTGCAGCATACACACCAAAACAAAGGGAATGTTCAACTGAACGTTTTACGGTTTCAAATGGAATTTCTTCGGCCCAATAGGAACGAGATAAATACCCATGAATGACTTTCAAATCCAATTTCGATGGATCGGTTGAAACTTTACAATTACCTAGTGTGTATTCTTCTATTTGCATGTTACTTGGATTCAGCTACAATGGCTAATTTGGTTCCATCTGCACTAATCGCCATGCGTGTAATATTCTTGATACCAAAAGCACTTAAGTCAATTACTTTCTTTTTATCATCTACATAAGCCGAAGTGGAAATAATTTCAGAATTAAGTCCATAAATTACACGCTTACCAACAAATTCAAAATCTTCACTTTCAATGTATGATTGATTTTCTTTCACATGCCAACCAGGCAAGTTAAACACCCTAAATTGGTGCTTGCCTTCTGCAATTGTTTTGGTATAATAGATCATGCTATTTTTAAACTTGATACAGCGACCAATAGAATTATCGATGTAGCGTGGTGTTTTATAATCATCGGATGCTAAGCACAAGGAGTGTGGTTCGGTTAAAAGATACACAGCAGCTCTTTTTCCAATAAACCAACAATGGTATCCTATTGAATCCACATGCGCTAATTGTACCTTTGCTGCTCCACCTTTAATGGAATATTTCCAAATGCGTTGAGTGCTATCGGGCTCCACCATTACTACCGAAATATTTTTTCCATCGGGCATAAAAGTTGGAGAATATTCACTCGTTACGGTATTAGTGAATTGCGAAATTTGTTTTGTTTTTAAATCGTACTTAAAAATATCCGATTGTTTTTCATCGCGAATGGATGTGTATAAAATATAATCTCCTTTAGGAGAAAAAGTAGGTTGATTGTCGTACCCTACTCTATTGGTAATGTTGCTAGGGTTTGAAAGCACAATACTATCGCCAATTGATTTTACATCCAACAACCAAATATCCGTATTAGGCAATTGAGCAATTGAAATTTTAACAAGAAAAAGAAAAGCAAAATTGATAATAATTGTTTTTTTTACCGCAAAGCGAGCAAAGGTTTTACGCAAAGGCGAGCAAAGTATTTTCTTTCTATTCAAGTGTGCGTTCATTGAACTATTATTTTTTCACTCCTACCTCCTCTCCTTTGGAGAGGAGATGAAGAGGAGAGGTCTTATTTTTTCACTCCGCTCTCTTCTCCTTTGGAGATGGGATGAAGTGGAGCAGATATATTAATCGGTTTACCACAACTACCATTCGGGAATTGGATATTTAGCATCATTGCTAATGTTGCAGCAATATCGGTAATGTAAATTTGTTCAGTTGTACTGCCACGTTTTACATGCCAACCATAAAACAACAATGGCACATGTGTATCATAACTGTAAGGCGAACCATGTGTTGTTCCATAATGTGGGAAATCGACATAAGCTGGTTCGTAATTTACAAGCACATCGCCCGAACGTTTTACATTAAATCCTTTTTGCATTAAATAACGCGCTCCTTCTGTAAATTGAGCATTGTTTAAAGTTGTTGCAGTTAATACTTCCGATACATGCTCTTGCTTTATTACAAAATTGGCTACTTCTTCTTGTACTTGTTGTGGCATCAACTTTTTGTTTTCCATCACTTGTTGGTTCAAAAATACTTGTTGATTTGAATACGATAAAACAAGTGAATCACCATACGTTTTGGCCATGTACTTTTTTAAATCGCTAAACAATTTATCTTCATTCAAATAACCTGCTGGCACTTTCAAGTCCATTAAATAAGCTGGCACTTCAGGTGCAGCATGATCGGCTGTTAAAAACACCAATGCATTTCCTTTTCCTACTTGTATTTCAATGAATGTTAGCAATTCGGCTAATTCCAAATCCAATCGCAAATAATCATCCTCTTGCTCAACAGAATTTGGTCCATACAAATGTCCAATATAATCGGGTGAAGAAAAAGACACTGCTAAAAAATCAGTTGCAGTTCCTTTACCCATATTTTCATTTTTGATGATCTCCATTGCAAAATCTTTGGTGAGTGTATTTCCAAAAGGTGTGCTGCGAATCATTCCCAAGCCACCATTTTTTTCGTACAAAGCTTGTAGATTATGAGGAAATACTGGTTTTGTTTCTCCTTTTGCTACAAACTCATATTTGTTATCATCGGCAACACTTTCGGTATATTGTTCTATTGGCAATAGGGTATTCCATGCTTGCGACAAGTATTTTTTTGGTAATTCTTTTTTGTTGAATGCTTGAACATAAGCAGGCAATTCATTCATGTAATACGTGCTTGAAATAAAACCACCAACACTTCCATCAAACCAATAGGCTGCATTGGCTGTATGACCAGCTGGTAAAATAGCGCTTCTATCTTTCAAGGCAATACCAATCACTTTTGATTTCATATTCGAAGAAATTCGCAACTCATCGGTAATGGTAGTTGTAAGCATATTAACAGGAGAACGTTTTCCTTCTTTTGCGGTAGTACCGACACCTGTTACTGCAGCATCTTCGGAACAATACATATTTTTTCCTGTTGTTTTATCAAACCAATCGTTTGCAATGATGCCATGCACAGCAGGTGTTGTACCAGTATAGATGCTAGCATGCCCAGGACCTGTATACGTAGGTACATAATTAAAATTTGTGTTTTTACAGAAATAGCCTTGATTGACTAACTTTTTAAATCCATCGTTTCCAAACTTATCCCAAAAACGATAAATGTAATCGTAACGCATTTGATCGATTACAATTCCAACAATTAATTTTGGTTTTGTGGTCCCTTTTGCTGGAGGCGCTGCAGGTTTTGTTTGTGCATTCACAACTAATGAGGACAATAAAAGAAATAAGACAGAATATTTTTTCATATGTAGATATTTATGTTTTTTTTATTGTCATATGGTATACGCCATGTATCTTCATTCGGGTTTGTGCGATTTGGCACATGGCTATTTCATAATTAAGATTGTTTTGTTAAAACAAAAATGAGTGCTAAACAAACCGATACGCTAATCAACACATTTGCAATGGCAATGCTATAATTACCCGATTTCATCAATTCAATTGTTTCGTAACTAAATGTGGAAAAGGTACTAAATCCACCACAAAAGCCAATAACAATAAGTGTTCGCAAGGTTGGATTTGCTCCAATTTTTTCGCTAAAAAAACCAATTGCCAATGCAAGAATAATGCAACTCACGATATTTGACACCAATGTTGCAATAGGAAAAATGGTTTTGAAATTTGTTTTAACAAATTCAGAAATTCCATAACGAACCACACTTCCCAGTCCACCTCCCAAAAATACAAGTAGTATATTATTCATGTGTAAGTTTAGTATTAGCAAATTGATACAATTTAAAACATACGATTCCAATCGCCATTCCAACGATTGCACCAACAGCAATATCGGCAGGATAATGAACGCCATTGTAAATACGACTGTAGGAAACAAAACTTGCCCAAGCAAAAACGGATATCCCAAAGTACTTCATTCGGCCTTTAAATACTAAAAACAAAAACATGGCAATGGCAAATGTATTGGCTGCATGCGATGAAATGAATCCATACATTCCTCCACAATTTCCATTCAAATGCAATTGAGATTGAAGTGTTAAATTATGGCAAGGACGGTAACGTAAAAAAACATGTTTGAATGCTTGCGTAGAAATTTGATCGGCTAACAACACTGCTAATGCAGCACATACAAGAACAAGCCAAACGCGTTTGCCAACAAATTTATAAGCCAAGTAAAGAAAAAATGCATACAATGGAATCCAAACAAACTTGTGGCTTGCCCAATACATTACAACATCAAAAAATGAATTGTGCTTACTGTTTAAAAACAGAAAGAGTTCGGTATCGAGTTGTTTGATTGTATGAATGATGTCCATTAAAAATAGATTCCTCTCAAAATCAACTCAAGAGAGATTAATATTCAAATGCTTTATCGTCATTTGTATTTAACTGTTTCCAGATTTCATCTTTTAATTCCACAAGCCCTTGACCAGACTGTGAAGAGATGTAATTAACTGGAACCGTTTTCTTTTCTTTGAATCGTTTATTGATATCTTTTTTCATTTCCGCCAATAACTCTTCATCCATCATATCGCATTTGGATATGGCTAAAATTCGTCTTTTGTGAAGCAATTCAGGATTGAATTGTTCCAATTCATTTATTAGAATTTTATATTCTTTGATGATATCGTCTGAGTCGGCAGGGATCAAGAACAACAAAGAAGAGTTACGTTCGATATGACGTAAGAAACGTAAACCAATACCTTTTCCTTCGTGAGCACCTTCGATAATACCTGGAATATCGGCCATTACGAATGATTTATAATCGCGGTATTTTACAATCCCTAAATTAGGAACAAGAGTCGTAAAAGGATAGTTTGCAATTTCGGGTTTTGCAGCCGAAACAACTGAAAGTAAGGTTGATTTACCAGCATTCGGAAATCCAACCAAACCAACATCGGCTAATACTTTTAATTCAAGAATTTTCCATTCATCACGTCCATCTTCTCCTGGCTGAGCGTAACGAGGTGTTTGATTGGTAGAAGATTTAAAATGATCGTTTCCTAATCCACCTCTTCCACCTGGAACAACAATAATTTCTTGTCCTTCCTCCGTTATTTCACCTTCAATCTCACCTGTTTCTGCATCTCTAATAATGGTTCCCAAAGGCACATCCAATATTTCATCTTTTCCTTCAGCACCAGTCATGCGCGCACTACCGCCACTACCACCAGGAGTAGCAATAACATGTTTACGGTATTTTAAATGGATGAGTGTCCAAAATTGTTTGTTCCCACGAACAATCACATGGCCACCTCTACCACCATCACCACCATCGGGTCCACCTTTTGATGTCAGTTTACTACGATGTAAATGTATAGATCCAGCCCCACCTTTTCCAGAGCGACAACATATCTTCACATAATCAACAAAATTCGAATCCATAGTTTCAATTAGTTTAATACGATTTTCTGTAATAGAAAATCAACTCATCAATCAAGTTTCAGAACACCTGAAAAATGATTTATTTCTTTTTCTTCTTAATTACTTTCTTAGCTGATTTCCCGCCTGCCGGACGGGCAGGTTTAGCTACAATTTTCTTTTTAGCAACTTTCCCGCCTGACGGACGGGCACGTTTAGCTGCAACTTTTTTTGTAGGCTTAGCAGATTTCTTAGCTATTACTTTTTTCACTATTTTCTTTGCTGCTTTTCCGCCAGTCGGACGGACACGTTTAACAACCTTTTTTGAACTGCCTTTTTTTGTAGATTTTACAACCTTCCCGCCTGCCGGACGGGCAGGTTTAGGAGCAGCCTTTTTTACAACTTTTTTAGCAGTCGCTTTTTTAGTTGCAACCTTTTTAGTTCCTTTTTTAGGAGCAAGCTTCTTTACAACTTTTTTTGGAGCAATCTTTTTTGCGACTTTCTTTGTTGCTTTTTTAGCAGCCGTTTTCTTTGCAGGTTTCGATTTTGCTTTCTTTACAACTTTTTTAGCTGCAACTTTCTTTGTCGCTTTTTTCTTTGCTACTACTTTCCCGCCTGTCGGACGGGCAGGCTTAGGTGCTACTTTTTTAGGTGCAACTTTCGCAACTTTTGGTTCAGCATTAACTTTTGTATCTATTACAGCACAAAGTGCATTAAAAATTTCATCAATCTCACCTATTCCATGAACTCCTTTGTATTTACCTTGAGCAGTATAAAAATCTTTAACAGGAAATGTTTCGTTGTTATACACATCAATACGCTTCTGAATCACTTCTGGATTTTGATCATCCGGACGACCGCTATTTTGGCCTCTTAATAATAAACGTTTTCTCAATTCATCTTCTTGAACCTCTAATGCAAGCATCAATGTAATGCTAGTTTTTTTAGCTTTCAACAAAGTATCCAATGCTTCTGCTTGTGCTTTTGTACGAGGGAAACCATCAAAAATAAAACCTTTTGCATTCGGATTTTTATTTACTTCAGCCTCCAACATGCTAATTGTAACAGCATCTGGAACCAATTGACCTTTATCCATATAGCTTTTAGCCAATGTGCCTAAAGCGGTTTCACCTTTAATGTTTGCTCTAAAAATATCACCAGTCGATAAATGAACCAATTGATATTTAGCAATTAACTTTTCTGATTGAGTACCTTTTCCTGCACCTGGAGGACCGAATAAAACGATGTTTAACATGAGTAGAATTATTTATTATTAAAAAAATTATTTATCAAGTACATAAATATCTGGAAGATTTCTTCCTAAGCCATCGTAATCTAATCCGTAACCAACAATAAAATCATTTGGAATAACGATGGCAACATAATCTAAATCAAATTTTTTACGAAATGCTTCTGGCTTGTATAACAATGTACAAATCTTAATTGCAGCAGGCTCCATCGCTTCCAATTGTGTAATCACACTCTCCATGGTTAAGCCAGTATCAACAATATCTTCAATTATAACAACTGTTCTACCTTTTATATCTTCATTCAAACCAATTAGTTCTTTTACAGAACCTGATGTTGTTGTTCCATGATAGGATGAAACTTTCACAAATGAAATTTCGCAATCAATCGTAATTTTCTTTAACAAATCCGAAGCAAACATAAAAGAACCATTTAGCACTGCTAAAAAAAGTGGTTTTTTATCTTTCAATTCAACATTGATGCGATGCGCAACTTCTCCAACGGCTTTATTAATTTCATTAGCCGGAATATTAACTCTAAAGGTTTTATCTTTTAATGTTACTTTATTCATACTATTATTTTGAACTGCGAATTTACGCAAAATTAGGCTATAAAAAACGAGTGTTTTTATTTTATTCTTTTGGCCAAAAAAGCTAATTTTACAAGCTTAACACATAACCCTATTAATTTAAAATATGACACCAAAAGTTAGTATTATCATGGGCAGCACATCCGATATGCCTATCATGCAAGAAGCGGCTAAAATTCTTAACGAATTCAAAATACCCTTTGAAATCAATGCATTAAGCGCACATCGTGTACCCGAACAAGTTGCTGAATTTGCAAAAAATGCGCATACAAAAGGTATACGTGTTATTATCGCTGGAGCTGGTGGAGCTGCTCATTTACCTGGTGTTGTTGCTGCATTTACCCCTATTCCTGTAATAGGTGTTCCTTGTCGCTCTTCCATTTCTATTGATGGTTGGGACTCCGTATTATCAATTTTACAAATGCCTCCTGGTATTCCAGTTGCTACTGTTGCATTGGATGGCGGACAAAATGCTGGAATTTTAGCAGTTCAGATATTGGCTGCTGGCAATGATGAACTATTGAAACAAGTGATCGATTTTAAAGAAAATTTGAAAAATAAAATTTTGAAAGCAAACCAAGAATTGTCTGCTATCAAATTTGATTATAAAACAAATTAATAAGTGCTTAACGATTACATAATCTGGGCGCCTTACATTTGAAACAATTAATTGATGTATAAACACTGCTTATTCATATTGTCTTTATTTACCAGCATATTCACTTATGCTGGGAATGAAGATTACCCTATTGGAGCTCGATCTGCGGCCATGGGTAACGCATCTGTTTCTTTATACGATGTATGGAGTGCGCATCATAATCAAGCGGGACTTGGATTTGTACGAACCATTTCGGCTGGTGTAAATTACGAAAACCGATTCATGGTAAAAGAAATCAGCACACGCGGTGGAGCACTTGCAATACCTGTAAAAGCTGGAACTTTTGGACTTTGCATTACCAACTTTGGCTATCAATTATACAGCGAAAATAAATATAGCTTATCCTTTGCAAAAGCATTTGGCGATAAATTTTCGGCAGGAATTGCGATGGATTATTTAACAACACGAATTGCCGAAGGGTACGGAAACAGAGGAGTTTTAGCTGCCGAAGCTGGGATTCAAGCAAGGCCAATAAAAGGACTTACCATTGGAGCACATGTGTTTAATCCTACCAGAGCAAAAATTTCGGAGTATGACAACGAGCGACTACCAACCATCATTCGTTTGGGTGCTGATTACAACTTTTCTGATAAAGTAACACTAGCCATCGAAACACAAAAAGACATTAAACAAAAAGCCGAATTTAAAGCAGGATTAGAGTACAAAGCCGTTAAAGAATTTTACCTCCGAATTGGATTGTCTACCAATCCAACATTAAGCAGCTTTGGTTTTGGCTTGAACCTAAAAAATTTCAAAGTTGATTTTGCAGGAACGTATCATCAAACACTTGGCTTTAGTCCTCAAATTGGATTAAGCTACAACTTTGCTAAAGCAGAAAAATCAAATGCTTCCGCTCAATAATTTTTTTTCACTTCGTATTACAAGTTTGCTTGTATTATTGCTAGTAGCAAGTGAACTTGCTTTTTCACAAGATACCATTATCCCAAAAACAGACGATAGTCAAATCCAACAACAACTCGAAAACATTGCTGAAAATTCAGAAAACGAAGAAGCCGATTATACCAACCTTTTAGATGCTCTTAACTATTACAAAGAACATCCCATCAACTTAAATAAAGCCAGCAGAGACGACCTACAAGAACTTCAATTATTAAGTGATATTGAAATAAACAACTTACTGCGACACATCGATAAAAATGGCAAATTAATTACCATTTATGAATTACAAGGTATTGCTGGATTTGACCTCCAAACGATTCAAAAGATTTTACCCTACGTTCGTGTAAACGACAATTTTAATTCTTCTCATTTCACATTAAAAGAAATGTTCAAAAACGGCCAAAACACAATCCTGTTTCGTTATGGAAGAATACTCGAACAACAAACTGGCTTTACTGATATTGATAGTGCTTCATTATTCAACAGTCAAAACTCAAGATACATCGGCAGTCCCGATAAACTCTATTTGCGCTACCGATTCAACTATGGAACAAATGTAAGCTGGGGAATAACTGCTGAAAAAGACCAAGGAGAATTATTATTCAAAAAAAATCAACGCTTCAACTATGATTGGTATAACCAAGGTTTAAATGCAAATAAATCGCAACAGCAATCAGGTTTTGATTTTTATTCAGCACACTTATTTGTAAAAAACATTCGTTTTGTAAAAGCAATTGCTATTGGCGACTATCAGGCTACATTCGGACAAGGCTTAACCATGTGGAGTGGATTGGCTTTTGGCAAAAGTGCAGATGTGATGAATGTAAAAAAATCGGCTATTGGATTAAGACCATACACTTCGGTTGATGAAAATCGATTTTTAAGAGGTGCAGCAACAACAGTTGCTATTAAACGATTTGAAGCAACAGCATTCGTATCTCGTAAACAAGTGGATGCAAATGTATCAGATACATTGGAGACTGGTGAAATATCAACTATCTCATCTTTACAAGAAACTGGTTATCATTCAACATTAGGAGAAATTGCCGACAAACACACCATTACACAAACCATTTATGGAGGAAACATTTCCTACAAGGGAAAACGATTAACGGTAGGCGTAACAGGAGTTAACTATGAATTAAGCACCGATTACACAAGAGCTTTATCAACTTACAATAAGTTCGAATTTTCATCACGTCAAAATGCGAACATTGGAATCGACTATAATTTTGTTTACAAAAATTTTAACTTTTTTGGTGAACAATCCATGAGTCAGAATGGTGGATTGGCTTTTTTAAATGGTGCATTTGTGAGTTTAGATCCTCGCTTATCATTAACAATGCTTTATCGCAATTACCAGAAAAACTTTCAGAACATGTTGAGCAATGGTTTTGCGGAAAATACAATGGCAGCCAATGAAAAAGGCTTTTTTGTAGGAATTAATGCAAAACCGTTCAAAAAAATAAGTTTGAGTGCATATTATGATCGCTTTGAATTTCCATGGTTGAAATACCAAGTAAATGCTCCATCAACAGGCAACGACTATTTAGCTCAAATCAATTATACACCTTCTAAAAAATTTGATGTTTATTTTAGAGTTCGCTCACGAAACAAATTTAAAAGCACATCGATTGAAGATGATATCGATTTTATTGTGCCTTTAAAACAAACCAATTATCGCTTAAACTTATCCTACAGCATTTTGCCTTCGTTGAAATTAAAAAACAGAGTGGAGTTAATTGATTATAAACTTGACAACAACAAAACACAAAAAGGCTATGTTGTTTATCAAGATATTAGCTATAGCAAACTGGGTGTTCCTTTTTCGGTAACGCTACGTTACGCCTTGTTCCAAACAGATGATTACAACAGCAGAGTGTATGCTTATGAAAACGATATGCCAGGGGCTTATTCAATTCCTGCCTATTATTACAAAGGATCTCGTTTTTATGTGTTATTAGATTATAACGTCACGCGTAACATTGAAGTATGGGTTCGTTACTCACAAACAGTATACGACAATAAGAAAATAATAAGCGAAGGGTCGCTCACCGAAATCCAAGGAAATACACGCTCCGAAATAAAAGCGCAAATACGATTTAAATTCTAGCAACAAAAAAACACCATTCGAATGAATGGTGTTTTTTATATCGTTTTATTTTGTTTCTTATTTTACAAGAGTAACAGTTCCAAGATAACTGTGTTTTTTACCAAACACATCTTTCAACTTCACTTTCCAAACATAAACATCTTGTTGGGCAACTTCGCTTCCTTGGTTTGCTTTTCCATCCCATGTATCATTTAAATCATCTCCATGGAAAATCATATTACCCCAACGGTCAAAGATCCAAATGTCGTATTCTACAATTCCAATTCCCTGACCAAAGAATGTGTCATTTACATTATCGCCATTCGGTGTAAAGGCATTTGGAATATAGAATGTAAACTCTGGTCCAATTACAATTGGATGAGAGATTGTATCCCAACAACCATCTGAATTATGTACAATTAAAATAGCATCATAACTTCCAGATACTACATTAGGATATATATGAATTGGATTTGGTGTAACAGTATTATTCAATGTATCACCATCTCCAAATGTCCAATCCCAATAATTTACATCCGATGAAGATTGATTAATCAATGTTACTGTAGGATCTAAAACTGAAGCAGGATTAGGTGTAGAAGTAAATTCAGCAACAGGCATTGCAAATACCTGAATCATTTGAGCAATAGTAAATGTTGTTGCACAACCATTGTTTGAAGTAGCTGTAAGAGATACATCATAAAAACCAGTATTCGAATAACAATGTGCTGGATTTTGAGTAACATCTACTGGCGAATTATCTCCAAAGTTCCATGACCAAGAAGCAATATTATCACCTCCACCTACTACCGATAAATCTGTAAATTGAACACAATGAACAGGACATCCACGAGGAACATCTACTGTAAAGTTAACAACTGGATTTTGGAAGAAATTATGAGTAACAGTTGCACTCACAGCAGTACATGGTCCTGCAGGATCATTCGTAGTTAACGTTAATGTAACTGTACCTGCGGCATACTCAGCTGCACTAGGAGTGTACACTGCATTTAAAGTTGTATTGTTTGGCACAAATGTTCCAGTACCACCTGTCCAAGTTCCTGATGTAGCAGAACCTCCAACTGAACCACCTAATGTAATTGAAGCACCAGAACACACTGCTTGAGTTGTTCCTGCATTTACAGTTGGTAATGCATTAATCGTAATCAACATTTGGTCTGTAACCGAAGGACAAGGGCCTATTGGATCGTCAGAAGTAAAAGTTAATGTTACAGTTCCTGCAGCAGCTTCTGCAGCAGAAGGAGTATAAACTGCATTGGCAGCAGTATTGTTGGGAGCAAATGTTCCTGCTCCACCACTCCATGTTCCACTAGTTGCTGAACCACCTGGGATTCCTGCTAATGTAACTGTACTTCCAATACAAATTGTTTGATCAATACCAGCATCAATTGTTGCAACCGGATTAATTGTAATTGTCATTTGATCTGTAACTGCAACACAA
Source organism: Bacteroidota bacterium (assembly GCA_016707685.1). GTDB lineage: Bacteria > Bacteroidota > Bacteroidia > 2-12-FULL-35-15 > 2-12-FULL-35-15 > 2-12-FULL-35-15. The sequence goes on along the minus strand of JADJHE010000007.1, from coordinate 112,188 downwards.
GGACCATTAGGATCATTAGTTGTCAACGTTAATGTTACTGTTCCAGCAGCTAACTCTGCAGCACTTGGTGTATAAACAGCGTTCAACGCAGCATTATTAGGTGCAAATGTACCCGTTCCACCTGTCCATGTTGCAGATGTTGCAGCACCACCAATAGTACCAGAAAGTGTAGCTGTTGAACCATTACAAATTGTCTGATCCAAACCTGCGCCTACAGTAGGTAATTGAGTAATTGTAATAACCATTTGATCATTAACAGAAGCACATGGTCCTGCTGGATCATCAGAGGTAAATGTTAAAGTAACGGTACCCGCAGCCTCTTCTGCAGCAGAAGGAGTATAGGTTGCATTAGCAGTAGTAGCATTTGGAGCAAAAGTTCCAGCTCCACCACTCCATGTTCCACTAGTAGCTCCACCACCAATAATACCGGCAAGTGTAATTGAACCACCAATACACGTTGTTTGATCTGCACCTGCATCAATAGTTGCAATTGGATTAATTGTAATTGTTACGGTTGATGTAGCAACAGGACAAGGTCCTGCGGGATCATTCGATACTAATGTTAACGTAACTGAACCTGCTGCTTCTTCAGCAGCACTAGGTGTATAAACAGCATTTAACGTATTGTTATTAGGAGTAAACGTTCCTGCACCACCACCCCAAGTACCACTTGTTGCAGCTCCTCCAACAGCACCGGCTAAAGTTGCTGCAGTTCCAGCACAAATTGTTTGTGCTGGACCAGCATTTGCTATTGCCAAAGGATTTACAATTACGTCTACAACATCTGTACTCGTACATCCATTGGATGTTGTTGTAACTGTATATGTAGTTGTTACAGGAGCTGCAGTTACATTTGTAAGAGTAACTGTAGGATTAGAAATAGTTGAAGAACTTAAACCTGTGGTTGGGCTCCATGAATAGGTATAACCAGCAGTAGTAGGTGTACCAAGATTTCCAGAACTGCCTGTACAAATAGTAATATCTGCACCAGCAGCAGAAGTAGGCAATGCATTTACCACAATAACTTCTGTATCAGAACTACCACAAGCACCAGTTATAGTATAAGTAATCGTATTATTTCCAACAGTTGCCAATGAAGGATCAAATGCGCCAGTCGCACCATTTGTTATTCCATTTCCTGACCAAGTACCTCCAGCAACATTTGCAGTTAAAGTTACTGCAGCTGCATTTATACAAAATGGACCAGCTGGATTTATTACAGGAGGAGTTGTTGGGTTAACAGACACGTTTTGAGTTATAGTTGCAGTACAAGGTCCCATAGTAATTGTAAGCGTTACAGGATAAGAACCAGCAGCAGCAAACGTAAAAGATGGATTTTGGACATTACTATCTGAGGTGCCATCATTATTAAAATCCCAAGACCAACCAGTTATACTACCTGTTGGGGTTGAAGTATCGGTAAATGCAGTCGCTGTGCCTGCACATACAGTAGTGTTTGTAAAAGATGCTACAGGATTGGCGGGATTAGATGCAACGGTAATATTTAACGTTACAATACATGCCGGTCCTGAAACCATTGTAATTTGTACTTGGTAAGTACCTGCTTGATTTACATTAGCAGTTTGCCCAGTTGTTGAACCTACGATTCCAGTTGTTCCACCTGCAGTATTTGTCCATGCATAACCGACCCCACCTGCAGGAGCCGTTAATGTAATTGTACTTCCTCCACAAATAGCTGGTGAAGAAGATACAATTTGTAATGGATCGCAATCACCATCAATATAGGCATAACCATAGTGACCGCCTTGTGAACAATCCGCAACAGTAAACTCAACAGTAACACATTGACCAATGTATGAACTCAATGGAATAAAAACAGTTGTCCAATTTCGATAATAAATACCGCTACCAGAAGAGGTCTCTGTAAACCCTGTCATTGGTGGCTTTGCCAATACTTCATAATCACCACACTGTACAACGTTACCACCTGCATCACGAATTTTTACACGAAAAAATGGACGTTCATCATCAGTATGACCTGTTTGAGGATCTTGTAATACAACGGCATATCTATAGGTAAAATTTGCATTTGCTGCAGATACAGTAAAGGAAATAGCCGCACGAGATGCATTACCACCAGTTACAGGACCATCGCCTAACATCATTGCGTTATTCCCTCCACCTGGAGGAACCATTGGCAGAATTGTTCCACCTACAGTTGCATCAAAACCATCTGCTACAGCTGTTAAATCGTGTGCAGATGCAGCAAAACCTGGAGTTAAATTACATAAATCACCAGCTGAGTTAGCACAAGCTGTACCACCCCAATAATCCCAAAAACCTGTACCTGATTCAAATCCCGGATTAGTACAAGGAGAACCACAGTTAAATGGCATTGGATTAGGACTACGGTTACTCATTTTTTGTTGCTCTTCGGCAACAATAATATCTCTATACTTCTTAAACTCATTAAAGTAAACACCATATTTAGGCTGTAATGCTGCATAAAAAGCATTTACTTGTTCAACAGAAATGACTGTTCCTTTTCCTACTTTATAAATTAGTTCCGATTTATCTTTTGCAATTTTATTTTTCACATACGTAGTAAAATATTTTCTATCGGCAAGACTTCCATCCGCAGAAAAAATAACATAGTTGACAAAACTTTTTTCATCTACTTGTTCTAACAGCAAATTTGTTTTGTTCGTGTATTCCGTCCACACTTTTGAAGAAATGCCATACGGGTTATTTATTTCAGCCATACCAGGCATAGCCCACAAGGGTTTTTCTTGAGCTAGTGAACCTTTAAAAGTTACTATCGACAATGCGATTGTCAATATGCTCAAAAGAATTTTTGTAGTAGTAGTTTTCATCATTTCTATTAAATTATTAAAAGAAGCATATCAAAAATATAGTAAGATCAAGTTAATTATTCTCAAAACAACAATCATTCTTGGAAGTCTGTTTAAGTATTTTTTTTAACTTATTCAGTATAATAAGGAGTATAAAAACAATAATTACTTCCCATTATAACAAATCAGATACCTTTATCACATTCCTTCTCAACGAATTTAAACGCTTTTTATCGTACTTTTTATCTCCATACAACACCAGATGTTAGATAAAAAACAGCAAAAAAATATTGTAAAGAACTGATTATTAATAGTAAGATGCTAAAAGGGGAAGTATAGTTGCATTAAATAATGAAAAAATAAGCACTACCAGTTTAGTCCTTTTTTTAAGAGAGACAAAGTGCGAAATTCCTCTGAGTTTGAGGAAGGGATATGATTGTATTGCCAACTGGCATTAAGTGGTAGGCTCATTAGAATGGACTCTATTCTGCCATTGGTTTCTAAGCCGAACTTTGTTCCTTTATCGTATACAAGGTTAAATTCAACGTATCTACCTCTTCGAATCAATTGCCATTGCTTATTTTCTTCGGTATATGTTTTATTTTTATTGCGGTTCAATAGTTCTACATAGGTGGGAGCAAACGCACTTCCAACTCCTTGTACAAAAGAAAATAATTCTTCTTTACTTTTTTTATTTAAACGGTCAAAAAAGATGCCTCCAATACCTCTTGTTTCATTTCTGTGTGGAATAAAAAAATAATCGTCTGCCCATTTTTTATATTCGGGGTAATATGCAATATCATATAGATCACATATCTTTTTAAGTTGCGCGTGAAAAAAATGAGCATCTATATCGTTCACATAATGTGGAGTTAAATCAATTCCGCCACCAAACCACCAAACGCCATTGCTCATTTCAAAATAGCGAACATTCATGTGAATAATAGGAACCATGGGGCTAATAGGATGTATTACAATAGATACGCCTGTAGCATAAAAGGTATGTTTCTTTAATTCCTCAGAACCATGGTCATTTTGCAAAAACGAAGGAACATCGCCATAAACGGCAGAGAAATTAACGCCCCCTTTTTCAATCACTTTCCCATTTTGAATAATTCGCGTTCGGCCGCCTCCACCCTCTTCTCTAACCCAATTATCTTCAACAAAAACACCCTTTCCATCTTCGACTTCTAAAGCAGTGCAAATTGAATCTTGTAAGGATTTAAACCATTCAGTAATTTCTTCTTTGGTAGGCATAATTAGTTTGCTTTAACTAATTTGTAATCTTGGTACTTCACAATAAAAACATGTTTATTTTCGAATCCACTATCTACGGGAAATTGTGAAAATTCATAATTTGATTCTATACCCGTATATTTTAATTGAGTCAGATTATTCAATAATCCTGAACCATTTTGTTTTAATGCATTTAAAAAGAAATAAGTAACGTCAAACCCTTGAAATGAATACAATTCTGGTTCCGTTTTAAATCGATCACGATACGACTTTACAAAATTTTGTGTTACAATATTATCATAATCAATAAAATGATTAGAAGGTATGTGTAACGAGGTGCCATTTAAATATTCAAAGTCTAGGTTATCATAATTCATCCATGACTGAAGGCCAAACAGTACTATTTTATACTTATCACGCATCGAATATAACTTACTTATAAAATCCGTTACAAACGATTGATTACTCGAAGGCAAAACGACCACGTTTACTTTTGTTGTACTCAACATAGCCTGCAATCCTCCTAACCCTTTTGCCTCGTGAATGCTATCCGCTTTTAATGCACCGCGCTGAACAAGCAAGTCATTAGCTGTTTTTTTGAATGAATTATAAAAAGAAATATCCTTTGCTAATCCACCACCATTAACCAAAACAATATTTTGTGTTTGAAACGAATCCACAACATAAGCAGCCATTTTTTCAATCTGTAACGTAATGGATGGAGACACTTTACATACATATGAATTTTCAAATAAAATTTTATTCACTTGCGTAAACGGAGAAACAATAGCAATTCCATTTTCCTTTGCAAATTTTGCTACCGGCATAAAACTAGAGCCATACAATGGACCAACAATCAAATCCATCGCCAATAATTCTGGTTTCTTAAGCAAGGTTACAATGCTTAACGAATCGCTATCATCAACATCAAACACAAATATTTTTGCATTCAGCTTTAGCTTTTTAAGAGAATCGATAGCAAGCAATGCACCTTCGTAAAACTGTAGCGCTACATTTGTTTTATTTGGGAGTTGTGATTCGCCTTTAAGAAGCGACTCCATCTCAATAGCATTGGCTTCATCAGCATGAAAAGGCAAAAAGAAAGCAACATTGTACTCTTCTTTTATTTCTCCTTTATAAATAGATGAAGCTGATATACGATCTGCTGCTTCTATTTTTTGAATGTTTTGAGTAACGATTGTACCCTCTTTTAAATTAGTAGTAGTAGTTGTTGTGCTCGTAGTTGCAACAACTGGTGTTGATTCAATCTTAGGTTTATTAGAAGGAATTAAAATTTTTTGTCCTGTTTTTAATCCATTCAACAATTCAGGATTTAATTTTTTCAATACATCATCCGTTACATTGTATTGTTTGGTGATTGAATACAAGGTCTGTCCTTTTTCGACAACATGAACAATGCAGTTGCTGGTATCTACAACTTCTGATTTAACTATTTTTTTCTTTTGAATTGGAATTTTCAAAACTTGGCCAGGTTTTAAACCATCAATTGCTTCAGGATTTTCAATTACCAAATCATTTACTTCAATTTTATAAAACTTCGCAATTGCAAAAAGGGTTTGTCCTTTTTCAACTGTATGCAAATAGTAGTTTATTCCACCAATAGTCGCTGAACTTTTTGTTTTGTGAATTTCTGTAGATTCTTTTTCTTGGGCAAAAGAACTACCAGCACAAAGTACAAAGTACAATGTAGAAAAGAGGATTCTATATTTTTTATAGCTAGCTATCAATTTCTTTTTTTTATTCCCACTCAATTGTAGCAGGAGGTTTTGAACTAATATCGTAAACAACTCTATTGATTCCTTTTACTTTATTTATAATTTCATTCGAAACAGCACCTAAAAATTCATACGGCAAATGACACCAATCAGCAGTCATTCCATCTGTACTTGTTACAGCACGCAATGCTACTGCATTTTCATATGTTCGTTCATCGCCCATAACTCCTACCGACTGAACTGGCAAAAATATAGCTCCTGCTTGCCAAACATCTTTATACAATCCGCTTGATTTTAAGTTATTGATAAAGATGGCATCTACCTCTTGCAAGATTCGTACCTTTTCTGGAGTAATGTCTCCTAAAATACGGATTGCAAGTCCTGGACCTGGAAAAGGATGGCGATTTAATATAGCATCATCAATTTTTAATGTTTTTCCAACTCTTCTTACTTCATCCTTAAAAAGTGTATTCAAAGGCTCCACTATTTTCAATTTCATAAAATCGGGCAAACCACCTACATTGTGATGTGATTTAATTGTAGCTGAGGGTCCTTTAACCGAAACAGACTCAATAACATCAGGATAAATTGTTCCTTGCGCCAACCATTTTACATCTTCAATCTGTTTTGATTCATCATCAAACACATCAATAAAAACTTTTCCAATGGCTTTACGTTTTTTCTCTGGATCAGAAACACCATTCAATTCAGCATAAAAACGATCTTTTGCATTTACACCTTTTACATTCAAACCCATGTGTTTGTAGGATTCTAAAACACCTTCAAACTCATTTTTACGGAGTAAACCGTTATCCACAAAAATACAATACAAGTTTTTTCCAATTGCTTTGTGAAGCAAAACTGCTGCTACACTTGAATCAACACCACCACTTAAGCCTAACACTACTTTATCGTTTCCGATTTTATTTTTCAATTCTGCTACTGTTGTTTCAACGAATGAATCAGGTGTCCAATCTTGTTTACAACCACAAATACCAACAACAAAGTTCTTCAACAAAATAGAACCTTCCGTTGAATGATACACTTCAGGATGAAATTGAATACCATATGTTTGTTCGCCTTGCACTTGGTATCCAGCATATTTTACATCTTTTGTGCTAGATATTATCTCATAGTTTGCTGGAATTTTAGTGATAGTATCGGCATGACTCATCCATACCTGAGAATTATCACTAACACCTTTAAATAATTCATTATCCGCTTTTACAAACGATAGATTTGCACGACCATACTCACGGTGTTCAGAAGCTTGAACTTCGCCACCAAATTTATGTGCCATCAATTGCGCACCATAACAAACACCTAACAATGGTAGTTTAGCTTTAAAAGCTGATAAATCAGGATTTGGTGCATCGGTTGCTCTAACCGAGAAAGGAGAGCCCGATAAAATAACACCTTTTATATCTTTTGTTATTGCTGGAATTTTGTTGTAAGGGTGTATTTCGCAATACACATTAAGCTCACGTACTCTACGCGCAATAAGTTGCGTGTATTGTGAGCCAAAATCTAAAATTAAAATGGTTTCTTGCATGGGCGCAAAGATAGGAAACTCCTACAAACTGCAAAAGTTTAAACACCCTAAAATTAAGCCTTTTTTATATTGTCCCGTTTTACTACATTTAGTAAAATTTAAACCTCAAAAACATGAAAAAATTACTTTTAACTTTTGCTGCAATAGCATGTTTTAGCATTGCAAAATCACAGACAATTGAATCGAGCAGTCATTCTACAACTGGCTATATTAAAGCTGACGGAACAATCGAAAATTCTAGTCACAGCACAAAAGGATACATCAAAAAAGATGGAACAATCGAAAATTCCTCTCATAGTACAATTGGATACATTAAATCGAATGGAACCATTGAAAATTCGAGCCATTCAACGGTTGGTTATGTAAAAAGCGATGGAACGGTCGAAAACAGTAGCCACAGCACCATCGGATATGTAAAAAGCAACGGAACAGTTGAAAACAGCAGCCATAGCACCATCGGTCATGCGAATGGTGTTCCAAAAGAATGGGCAGCAGTTGTCTTCTTTTTCTTTAAATTTTAATTGATGAAGCAACAAAAATCCCTTCCAAAATGGAAGGGATTTTTTATTTAGTAATAGCGCTTTCCTACTAAATGATTTTTGACATAATCTTGAACACCCTCTTCGAGCGTATGAAATGGCTTTGAATAGCCAATCGACTTCAATTTACTCATATTGGCTTCTGTAAAATATTGGTATTTATCGCGAATATCAATTGGTGTATCCACAAAATCGATGTTTGGTTCCTTATTTACACCAATAAATGTGTTTTTTACCAAATCTAAGAATGTGCGTGCTTTTCCCGAGCCCAAATTATAGATTCCTGAATTTTTGCGATGATTTAATAAGAATAGACAAACTTCCACCACATCTTTCACGTACACAAAATCTCGCAATTGTTCTCCATCCTTGTAATTCGGATTGTGTGAACGAAACAATTTTACTTGACCCTTTTCTTGTATTTGATTAAATGCATGAAAAATAACAGATGCCATACGACCTTTGTGAAATTCATTAGGACCATATACATTAAAGAATTTTAATCCTGCCCAGAAATAAGGCTTTTTATCTTGTTTGATTGCCCATTTATCAAAATCATTTTTTGAATCTCCGTATGGATTTAATGGTTTTAATTGATCAATAACTGTTTCGTTATCATCATATCCGTGTTCACCTAAACCGTATGTTGCTGCAGAAGATGCATACACCAATGGTAAGCCAAACTCAACACAAACATTCCAAAGATCTTTGGTATAATTAAGATTCAACTTATCAAAAATGTCTTTATTAAACTCTGTTGTATCTGTACGCGCTCCAATATGAAAAATGAATTGCACCAATCGCTGGTTATCTTTTAACCACTGAATAAAATCATCGCGATGAACTTTTTGAGAAAATATTTTTCCCTCCAAATTCTTCATTTTTTCAGGATATGAAAAATCATCCACAATTACAATGTCTTTATACCCTTCTTGGTTTAGTTTGCTTACCAAGCAACTTCCAATAAAACCTGCCGCTCCTGTTACTATTATCATACCTTCATTTAATTTTAAACGAATTTACATATTTATTTTTTTATCAATCCCAACTGATCTGCTTTCTCAAACATTTTTGTTACAGCAGCTCTACCTTGCATTCCTAAATCAACTGAATAATTATTTACATACAAATCGATGTGTTTATACATAACCTCTTCACTCATTTCTTGAGCATGCTTTTTTACAAATGGAAGAGACGCTTTAGGATTTGCAAATGCATACTCTACACTTTTACGGAGTACTCGATTTACCTTTTCAATTAACTCCTCTGAGAGTGTTTTTTTTATCACAATGCCTCCCAACGGAATCGGCAAATGCGTTTCGGTTTCCCACCATTCACCCAAATCAATTACTTTTTTCAAACCTTTTTGCTCATAGGTAAAACGATTTTCATGAATAATCAACCCTAAATCTACTTTACCAGATAAAACTGCTTCCTCAATACCGGAGAAAACAAATTCAATTTTAGCTTGTGCATTGGGAAATGCCAGTGACAATAAAAAATTAGCCGTTGTATATTTCCCCGGTATAGCAATCGTAAGTGAACAATTTGGATCATTTAATTTTAATCTAATTTCCTCAGGATTATTTTTCGAAATCAAAAGTGGTCCACAATTATTCCCCAAGGCACTTCCTGCATCGAGCAACCGATAGCTATCTCTCAAATATGCAAAAGCATGATAGCTTAATTTGGTAATATCTAAATCTCCTCTAAATGCCATTTGATTAAGGGTTGCAACATCCTCCATTACTGCTTTAAATTGCAAGCCTTCGGTATCAATTTTATGATGAATCATTGCATCAAAAATGAAACAATCATTTGGGCAAGGACTAAAGCCAATTGATAAAACTGATGAATTAGTTGAAGTCATTAATAATAGCAATTAGTTGTTTGTTCAAATTTTCGATGGCTAGTGGAATGTTCCAAGCATCTTTATTTCTTTTTTCTACGTAATTAGAAACAGCACGTAGTTGAATACAAGGTATATATTCCTGTTCACACGCAAATAAGAAAGCGGCACCTTCCATACTTTCAACATAAGGGTGAAAACGCTCAACTACTTTTTCAATTGTTTGTTCATTTCCATGAGTCGTATTTACCGTTATTCCAGAAACCTTAGGAATTGAGTCGATTGATTTATTGCTAATTGCAAGAGGTGTTACAACTACTTTTTGTACACCATTTAATTTTAAGTCTTCTAAACTTAAAAAAGCATCGCCACCCTCTGCCCCTAATTCCGAAAAAGTATCTTCGTAAATATTTACAACAGTTCCTAATTCCATATTTTTATTGAAACTCCCACAAATTCCTGCATTAATGGCTAAATCATATTTCGCAAAAAGGGCTTTGGTTATATGGTAGGCTGTAGCAACCATACCAACACCCGTAATCAAAAAATCGATTTGATGATTTTTATAGCTTGCCGAAATAAAAGTTGAATTAATCGCATTAACGGAGTCCATTTTATTTAAAAATGGTTCAACTTCAAATTTTGTTGCGGATACAATTAATAATTTCATGAGCTGCAAAGTTATTGAATTTTAAACATTGCTCATTAAAACCTGTTATATTTGCATAACAAATAATTGAAATGATTTACATTACACGAAAAGAGCATTTTAATGCTGCACACAAACTTCACAATCCAAATTGGAGCGATGAAAAAAATTTAGATGTATTTGGCAAATGTGCAAATCCGAATTGGCATGGTCACAATTACAATTTATTTGTAACGGTAAAGGGGAATATCAACCCTGACACAGGCTATTCTGCTAATTTAAAAGATATCAGTGCGCTTATCCGCAAACATGTTACAGATAAGATAGATCACAAAAATCTTAATATGGATGTTGACTTCATGAAAGGAATTATGCCATCTACTGAAAATGTGGCAATTGCTATTTGGAACCAATTAAAACCGCACATTGACGCATTGGGAAGCCAATTGCATAGTATCAAACTGTACGAAACAGAAAATAATTACGTAGAATACTTTGGAGAATAAAACGTTCTTTTGAATTTTAAATTTAAACTTTTGCATTAGCTATGGGACATGATGAATTTGATGAAATAGATGGTTATCAAAAAATTGACAGATACAATCTGAAGTTGATTGACAACATTGCCTCTAAATACAAAACTATTTTGGGCGATATTGGCGAAAACCCTGCCCGTGAAGGCTTAGTTAAAACACCCGAACGAGTTGCAAAAGCAATGCAATATTTAACGCATGGTTATGATTTGGATCCGAAAGAAATATTACGTTCTGCCATGTTCAAAGAGGATTACAAGCAAATGGTAATTGTAAAAGACATTGAAGTGTATAGCATGTGTGAGCATCACTTATTGCCTTTTTTTGGCAAAGCACATGTTGCCTACATCCCGAATGGACATATTGTAGGCTTGAGTAAAATACCTCGCGTTGTAGATGCTTTTGCCCGTAGATTGCAAGTCCAAGAGCGATTAACAAATGAGATTCGTGATTGTATTCAAGACACCTTAAACCCTATAGGAGTGGCGGTAGTTATTGAGTGCAGCCATTTGTGCATGCAAATGAGAGGTATTCAAAAACAAAATTCAGTAACAACCACTTCTGCTTTTACAGGTGAATTTTTAAAAGACACCACCCGCAAGGAGTTCATTAGCTTGATTGGTTCAAAGCTACATTAACAAATTATAACACTGACAGAATTGCAGGAAAACACAATAGGTATTATCTTTGCACTGTATTTACCACAAACAATATAAAATACTATGGAAACGAACAACTTAAACTTTGTACAATCACAGGAAGAAACAGCAACGATGTCAAAAACATTTTTGGCAAGTGTTTTCTCTTGGATGTTTGCAGCATTAACAATTACATCAATTGTTGCGTATGCATTCTCTCACAATTTGGAATTATTATCATTATTAGTAAATACTGAAAAAGGCGGGTTATCAATTTTAGGGTATGTTGTAATGTTTGCTCCAATTGGATTTGTTTTAGCAATGTCATTAGGATTCAACAAATTTTCCTACCCCGTAATTCTATTTTTATTCTTATTGTATTCAGCTGTAATGGGAGCGAGCTTAAGCTTTATCTTTTTAGCTTATACATCTGGCTCTATTTACGGAACATTTGCTGCTGCTGCTGGAATGTTTGGCTTGATGGCTGTTGTAGGATACACTACTAAAACAGATTTAACTAAATTTGGTTCTATTATGATGATGGGATTATTCGGAATCATCATTGCATCCTTAATCAATATGTTTATTGGTAGCGAAGGAATGGATTACATCATTAGCTTTATTGGTGTATTGGTATTCACAGGCTTAACAGCATACGATGTTCAAAAATTAAAGCGCATTGGTGCTGGAGTCGAATTTGGCACAGCTACAACCAGTAAATTGGTAATTATGGGTGCTTTAAACCTTTACTTAGACTTTATTAACTTGTTTTTAATGCTATTGCGCTTATTTGGCGACAGAAAATAATCTCACAATCAATTGTGAATAAAAAAGGGGAATCAGTTGATTTCCCTTTTTTATTTAGGCTATTTTTGATTAAACAAAAAACAAACTCATAAAAATGAAAGCATACGTATTTCCAGGACAAGGAGCTCAATTCTCAGGAATGGGCAAAGATTTATACGAAAACTCTCCAATTGCAAAAGAGTGGTTTGAAAAAGCAAACAACATTTTAGGATTTAACATCACCAATACTATGTTTACTGGTACTGATGAAGAGTTAAAACAAACAAAATTACGCAACCAGCAATCTTTTTACATTCCGTTATTTTAGCAAAAACATTGGGTGATACCATGAAACCTGAAATGGTAGCAGGACATAGCTTGGGTGAATTCTCTGCATTAGTTGCAAACAAAGCCCTTTCGTTTGAGGATGGACTAAAGCTGGTTTACACAAGAGCATTAGCGATGCAAAAAGCATGTGACATCAATCCAAGTACCATGGCTGCTGTACTAAATTTAGATGATAAAATTATTGAAGAGATTTGTGCAGAAGTAAGTAAATCAGGAGAAGTGGTGGTTGCAGCAAATTATAATTGTCCAGGACAATTGGTGATTTCAGGAACAATCAATGGTGTAAACATTGCTTGCGAAAAATTAAAAGCTGCTGGAGCTAAACGCGCCTTAGTATTACCAGTTGGCGGTGCATTTCACTCTCCTTTAATGGAACCAGCACGTATTGAATTGGCTGCAGCAATCAATGCAACAAACTTCAATGAACCAATTTGTCCAGTTTACCAAAACGTAACTGCAAAAGGAGTTTCTAACCCAGAAGAAATAAAAAAGAACCTGATTGCACAATTAACGGGGCCTGTAAAATGGACACAAACGGTTCAACAAATGATTGCAGATGGCGCTACATCCTTTACCGAAGTTGGACCAGGAAAAGTATTACAAGGATTGGTAAAAAAGAATCCTACTATGGAAGCCATGAGTGCCTAAAATATATTTTCAATTAATCCGTTTACCTAAAGTGAAAAAAACAATTCCATTTATACTTTTTATCTTTTCAATACTGTTTAGCAATGCACAAACGCTAAATAGTATTGGAATTACTGTTGGTGGAACGGCTGCCAATCAAAAATATTTATTTCGTGAGCCAACCTCCATTGATAAAAAAAAATATACGTTTGGATTCAATGCAAGTGTATTTGGCGAATTTTTTAGCCATGATTATGCTCGTTGGGTAACTGAAATTCAATACAACCAAAAAGGTTCTACCGACAAACAGCCGGAAGGAAACTATGCTACTAAACTGCAATATTTAAGTTGGAATAATTACTTAAAATTGCGTTACGAGATGTATGCAATTATTCCTTACATCATGGTTGGTCCTCGCTTGGATTATAATTTAACGCAAAACACTTCCTCACCTGTTGTAACAGGTAAATTTCTACCTATTCACCTTAGCATTGCTGCTGGCGGAGGACTTGAATTGGTGAGTTACACTAACTTTAAATTTTTTATTGAAGGCTTTTACAATCCCGATGTTATGCCAGCATACATAACCTCGCCATTACACATCATGAATAAAGCAATTGAATTACGAGTGGGTTTAAAATACGAATTTGGAAAAAAAGAAAGTTGTAACACACCTATTTATGTTGAGTAGATTTTTTCTTATCTGAAAACACTTTCCAATAATTCAAGGTTACTAAGAATACTAAAAAAGGTAACAGCCAAATTACCCTAACTGCAAAACGGTTAGCCACTGTTGATAAAGAAGCACAAACTACATCATTGTATAAAACGCCAATTAACACAAAAACAATTAACAAGAACAGCACCGGTGATAATTTCTTGCGCATTGGACCAACAATCATTATCAGAAGTAACAGCACTAAAGAACTATATACAACAGCTTTTTGAATGGGATTAAAATCATTAAAAAGTGACAACTCCCCATTTGTTTGTTTTGATTCATTATAACAAACTGCATCACTGGGAATAAATAAACCTACTCGATCCTCCAGCACGGTTCCTTTTCCAAAAGCAATGTTTCCCTCGCCTAAATTAAACTCCGACAACTGCCTAATACTATTATCAATTGCTCCAAAAACATGTAATTTTAAATACTTAGATTCAGTTAAAGTAGCTGAAATAATTTCATTGAATTCTTTTTTAGTTGTTTTCCAACCACCTAATTTATACACTGGACTATTTTCAAAATCCCACAAAAAACGATCAGCAGTTGCAGGCAAAGAATCTTTATAAGCGCACAATTGATAGTTTTTTGTAGCGCAAGTCTCATCTAAATATTTTTTTAATATTCCATTTTCAACCATTCTACCCATATAAAAGATATGCTTGGACTTTGACATGGCAGAAGACATAATTGCAATTGCAGAAAGTGTTAAAAACAACAACAAATAAAGTTGTTTTTTTGAGACTGAAATCAGGAACGATTTAAAATAGCGGATATAGGTTGTAAGCAAAACAGTAGAAATTAAAAATGCATTTATTAGTAAATGCGACATGTGCATTGCATTTGACAAAAAGAAAATAAAATATAAAAAAATGCGCTCTGCTTTTGTAAGCTTTGGAACAAAAATCAAGAGCAACAATGATAAAATTGTAGTAGGTGTGAAAATATCAGCTAGCAACATGCCGCTTATCCAAGGCAAACTTGAAATAAAAGAAAGAAGAAAAATAAATAAAATAGTGAACGTTGATGGCGACTTAACATTGGTAAAATATTTAACTACTAAATAAATTACATAGGTAATAATGAGCGATTGCAAAAATGCCGTTAGCCATAAAGTTTGTCCGCCTAAACTACTAATAAAAATAAACAAACCATATGTAATTGGTCGATCGGCTGGCGTTTCGAATTCGAATCCAGATGCCAAATAAGTAGATGTATCGGAATAAACGATTGGAAATCCATTATAAATAGCAACCCACAAAAGCAAAAGGGTACATACAAAAAGACTTGCCCAAACTTTTAATGATTCGTTCTTTAGCACAACTTAATTAATGGGTTTTGGTAAGACTTTCTGGCGTTATTATAATGTAATCTGCTAAGTCGATTGATTCTTTCGCAAGTGTATCTAATGCAGCCTGCTCAGCTGATGCAATGGTGAACACCTTCAAGTTTTTATTTATATCTTTTAAATACCACTCAATTCCTTGGTGGTTATTGCTATGATAAGTACCGTTGTAATGAACGAACAACTTTCCATTCCCTAAATTTTTAGAAATAAAATAGGCCATCGTTGCATCTTTTACCGCTTGTGATTTAGGCAAATTTTCCCCACCATGTCCACCTGCCGATTCAAATATATCTTTATAACATTTAATTGTTCCATCGTACTTCATTGGCAATGGACAAATCCACTTTTTTGCTTCTGAATCCAAACTATCTAACTTTTCAATTCCTTTATTATATACCAAATTTGCATAGCGTCTAGGAATATTGGCTGCAATAAAGTTCAACTTGTTATTTTTAGCAAAATCTATTAAGGGCTTATAATCTGTTTTATAATTGGGCCAAAGTTTCACTTCATCTTTAAAGGTTTTCTCCGAAATTTTACCTGCTAAATATTCATTAATAGCTATCTGATCGTCCGCTTCAAACATCTCAGCACCTAGAACCAGCTTTTCTTTCTTTATTTGATAGAGATCTTTTGTAAGCTCCAACTGCAACCAATGGCAAATAGGATTGTCGTGCATTTCTCCGAACAATACAACATCTGCTTGTTTGGCGTCATTCAACATCTTTTCGTAAGTTGTTTCTTTCCCTTTGGAATCGAACAGCTGGTAGGCTTTTTTATCCCCTTTAAACGAAAAAACCAAAATGGCAATTAGAAATATATTTAAAATAGATGACTTCATGGCTAGTAGTGTTTACTCAAAAATACGGTTTTTACATCTGTTTTAAAAATAAATTTGCTTGCTATACAATTTATTTTATACATTTGCTACGCAATGAATACAATGTTACATATCCATCATCACCATACTTATCCAAAAGGGTAGGCAGATGCTGTATTGTGTAAACGTAACAACGAACTAACAACTAACAATATATCAAAAGGGCTTACCAAACAGGTAGGCCCTTTTTTATTTATCAAAATCAATCATGGAAACAAAACTAAAAATTGCAATTCAAAAATCAGGACGACTAAACGAGGATTCTATCCGACTCTTAAAGGAAGCGGGTATCGAATTCAATAATGGCTTGAACAAACTTAAGGCAGAAGCCTATAACTTTCCTTTAGAAGTATTCTTTTTGCGTGATGACGATATTCCTCAATATGTTGAAGACGGAATTGCAGATATTGGCATTGTAGGTGAGAATGTATTAATCGAAAAAAACAAAAAAGTATCTATCGTTGACAAATTAGGCTTTGGTAAATGCAGATTATCTATTGCAATACCAAAAAACGAAAAATATAAAAGTATTCAAGATTTGGAAGGCAAGCGTATTGCAACTAGCTATTCTGTTATTCTTTCTAAGTTTTTAAAGAAAAATAAAATAAATGCCGAAATACACGAAATAAGTGGCTCGGTAGAGATTGCGCCAAGTATCGGTTTGGCAGATGCTATATGCGACTTGGTTAGCTCTGGCAGCACGCTTTTTACAAATGGATTAAAAGAAACAGAAGTTATTTTAAAATCAGAAGCGGTACTGGTTTCAAACAATACCCTTTCAAAAAGCAAAAAGGATATTTTAGAAAAATTAATATTCAGAATAAATGCAGTAAAAAAAGCAAAAAACAACAAATACATTTTATTGAATGCTCCAAACAAAAATTTAGATGCTATCTGTAAAATATTGCCAGGCATGAAAAGTCCAACCATATTACCTTTGGCCGACAAAGGATGGAGCTCTGTTCACAGCGTAGTAAATGAAAATGAGTTCTGGGACATCATCGAAAAATTAAAAGCAAAAGGAGCACAAGGTATTTTAGTGGTTCCAATTGAAAAAATGATTTTATAAAAAACAGCCATTAAAAAACAAACATATTAGCAATCAATATGATTAAAACGATCAAATATCCAGAAAGAAGTACATGGCTTGAACTTTTGAAACGCCCAAGCTTGGATAGCGCTTCATTGGAAGAAACCGTCAATAGTGTCTTGTTTGAAGTTCGCAAAAATGGCGACAAAGCCATACCAGTTTACACAAAACAATTTGATAAGGTAGATATTGAAAAAACGGAAGTGGATACTAGTGAATTTATTCAAGCTGAAAAAAATATTTCAGAAGAGTTAAAAAATGCAATACAATTAGCAAAAGCTAATATTGAAAAATTCCACTTCGCACAAAAAGAAGAGAAAAAAGTAATCGAAACGACCAGTGGTGTGAATTGTTGGAGAAAATCGATTGCCATTCAAAAAGTTGGATTATACATTCCCGGTGGCTCTGCACCACTCTTTTCAACTATTTTAATGTTAGGTATTCCAGCAAAAATAGCAGGATGTTCTGAAATAATTTTATGCACTCCACCAGATAAAAATGGAAAAATCAATGACGCCATTTTATACACTGCTAAATTAGTTGGCATTACCAAAGTATTCAAAGTTGGTGGTGTACAAGCAATTGGTGCTATGGCATACGGTACAGAAACGATTCCAAAAACTAACAAAATATTTGGACCAGGCAATCAATATGTAACGTGTGCCAAACAACTCGTTAATAAATCAGGAACTGCGATTGATATGCCAGCCGGACCATCGGAAGTTGCAATTATTGCAGATGAAACATGCATTCCAGCATTTGTTGCTTCCGACTTATTATCTCAAGCGGAGCATGGTGCCGACTCACAAGTGATTCTAGTTTCAACTTCGGAAGAAACGATTGAAAGTGTAAACATCGAACTAATCAAACAATTAGCACTTTTGTCAAGAAAAGAACTAGCACAAAAAGCGCTAGAAAACAGCAAAGCTATTTTAGTAAAAACTGTTGATGAGGGAATTGATTTGTTAAATGCATATGCACCAGAACATTTAATTATAGCGTGTGAAAATGAGGAAGAAATAGGAGAACTTGTTCTAAATGCAGGCTCTGTATTCCTTGGAAACTATTCATGTGAAAGTGCTGGTGATTATGCTTCGGGCACCAACCATACATTACCAACAAATGGCTATGCAACAGCATATAGCGGTGTTTCTTTAGATAGTTTTGTAAAAAAAGTAACTTTTCAAAAACTAACAAAAGAAGGCCTCAAAAACATTGGCAATGCTATTGAATTAATGGCAGCAGCAGAAGGTTTGGATGCACACAAAAATGCAGTAACTTTAAGATTAAATTCAATTAATACTATTTAATTATGGCTTTTGATTTAGATAAAATTACAAGAGAAAATATTAAAAAACTTGTTCCCTATTCCTCAGCAAGAGATGAATACAAAGGAAAAGAAGGGATATTTTTAGATGCCAATGAAAATTCATTTGGTGCACCAATAGTAACTGGCAATAAATACGATGCAAATTTAAATCGATACCCTGACCCGATGCAATTGCAAGTGAAAGAAAAACTAAGCAAAATAAAAGGACTACCGATGCAAAATATTTTCCTTGGAAATGGAAGCGATGAAGCAATTGATATTTTATTTCGTGCATTCTGTAATCCGGGGAAAGACAATATAATTGTTTGTCCGCCTACCTATGGAATGTATGAAGTATCGGCAAACATTAACGATGTTGCAGTAAAAAAAACTCCTCTTACAAAAGATGAATTTCAATTAGACTTGGATTCAATTTTAAATGCAATCGATTCGCAAACAAAATTGATTTTTATCTGCTGCCCGAATAACCCAACAGGAAATGCAGTTGCATGGAGTTCCATTAAAACTATCTTAGAAAAATTCGATGGTATTGTTGTATTGGATGAAGCGTACATCAACTTTGCAAGCTATAGAAGTTTAATTCCAGAATTATTGAATTATCCAAATCTTGTTATCCTTCAAACTTTGTCCAAAGCATGGGGATTGGCTGGATTAAGAGTCGGAATGGCATTTGCATCAGAACCCATTATTGACCTATTCAATAAAATAAAACCACCATACAATATAAATGTGGTATCCCAACAAATTGCATTGGATGCATTAAATAATATTGACAAAGTAAATAATTGGATAAAAGAAATTGTAACGGAACGACAAGACTTAAAAGTAGAAATCGAAAAGCTTTCTTTTGTTTTAAAGGTGTATCCCAGTGAAGCTAATTTTCTTTTAGTAAAAACAATTGATGCGAATAAAATCTATCATTACTTAGAATCAAAAGAAATCATCGTTCGAAATAGAAATTCAGTAACACTGTGCGAAGGTTGTATCCGAATTACAATTGGAACTAAAGAGGAGAACAAATCATTAATTAACGCACTTAAACAATATAACTAATATGAAAAAAGTATTATTCATCGACAGAGATGGAACCATTATTTGGGAGCCACCAGATACATTTCAAATAGATAGTTTCGACAAGCTAAAATTCTTACCAGGTGTAATAACATGGTTAGGAAAAATTGCTCGCGAACTTGATTATGAACTAGTAATGGTTACTAATCAAGATGGCTTAGGAACAGAAAGCTATCCTGAGCATACGTTTTGGCCTGTGCACAATTTAATGATGCAAACATTAGCATCAGAAGGCATTCAATTTGCCGAAGTTTGCATCGATAAAACATTTGAGTACGAAAACAAACCAACACGCAAGCCTAATACAGGCATGCTAACAAAATACTTGTCGGGCTCTTACGATTTAGAAAATTCTTTTGTAATTGGCGACCGATTAACAGATGTTAAATTGGCCAAAAATTTAGGTGCAAAATCAATTTTAATGAAAAATTATGACAAGACCGAAGGATGGGAAAATGAAATTGATGTAGTAGTTGAAAACTGGGAAGAAATTTACAACTTCATAAAACTACCAGAACGAAAAGTTAGTCATACTAGAAATACAAATGAAACACAAATTTCAATAGAACTAAATTTAGATGGTAAAGGACAAGCATCAATATCAACGGGTATCGCTTTTTTTGACCACATGTTGGAACAAATAGCTAAACACGGTTCAATTGATTTAAACATCAACGCTAAAGGCGATTTGCATATTGATGAACATCATACGATTGAAGACATAGGCATTGCTTTGGGAGAAGCTTTTTTAAAAGCATTGTCAAATAAAAAGGGAATTGAGCGATATGGCTTTTTACTTCCAATGGATGATTGTTTAGCACAAGTTGCAATTGATTTTGGAGGAAGAAGTTGGATTGTATGGGATGCTGAATTCAAAAGAGAAAAAATAGGAGAAATGCCTACAGAAATGTTTTTTCACTTTTTTAAATCATTTAGTGATGCTGCAAAATGCAACTTAAACATCAAAGCAGAAGGGCAAAATGAACATCATAAAATAGAAGCAATTTTCAAAGGATTTGCAAAAGCAATTAAAATTGCTGTTAAAAGAGATTCGAATAACATGAATTTACCAAGCACAAAAGGAATATTGTAATGAAAGTTGCCATCATAAAATACAATGCAGGAAATATACAATCTGTAACATTTGCATTAGAGCGAATTGGAGTCAATCCAATTATTACCGACAATGCGGATGAAATACTATCTGCTGATAAGATTATTTTTCCAGGTGTTGGAGAAGCAAGCTCTGCAATGACATACTTGAGAAACAACAATCTGGATAAGTTAATTGTATCTTTAAAACAACCAACATTAGGAATTTGCTTGGGAATGCAACTTATGTGTAACCATTCGGAAGAAGGTGACACGAACTGCTTGGGTATTTTTGATTCAAGTGTAAAAAAATTTGATTATGAAAAGCAACAAGAGAATACACTCAAAGTTCCACAAATAGGCTGGAATACAATTTACAATCTAAATTCTAAACTATTCAACAAAATCAAGGAAAATGAATACATGTATTTTGTACACAGCTATTATGTGGAAAAATCTAATGACATGATTGCTACTACTAATTACGGAATTGAGTACAGCTCTGCTTTACAAAAAAATAATTTTTATGCCGTCCAATTTCATCCTGAAAAATCGAGTGATGCAGGACAACAGATTATGCAAAACTTTATAGCTCTTTAATCATGACGAACAACTTATCATTTGAAATCATTCCAGCGATTGACTTAATAGATGGCAAATGCGTTCGTCTGTCGCAAGGAGATTATGCACAAAAAATAATTTACAACGAACAACCATTAGAGGTGGCAAAAATGTTTGAAGAAATTGGGATTAAACGATTGCATTTAGTTGACTTGGATGGCGCGAAAAAAGGCGAAGTAGTGAATCAGAAAGTGCTCGAAACAATTGCTTCAAAAACAAACCTTATAATTGATTTTGGTGGAGGAATAAAAACGGATGAAAGCATCCAATCTGTATTTGATGCAGGTGCACACATGGCAACACTTGGAAGTATTGCTGTAAAAAACAAATCACTTTTTTACTCATGGATTAAAAAATATGGTGCAAACAAAATAATGTTAGGCGCTGATGTGAAAGACGAAAGAATTGCAGTTGGAGGGTGGCTCGAAAGTACTAACATTTCAATCATCGATTTTATAAAAGAAAATCTATCAAATGGAATTGAAAATATTTTTTGTACTGATATTTCGAAAGATGGATTATTGCAAGGACCAGGAATTGAATTATACAAAAAAATAATAAGCCATTTCCCTTCGATTCAACTAATTGCAAGTGGCGGTGTTTCTAACATCTATGACTTAAATGAATTAAAGGCTACAGGATGTTCTGGTGTTATAATTGGGAAAGCGATTTATGAAGGACGAATTACAATTAAAGAATTAAAATCATTTTTATAATGCTTACAAAACGAATCATTCCTTGCTTAGATATTAAAGACGGTAGAACTGTTAAAGGAATTAACTTTGAGAACATCCGTGATGCAGGAGATCCTGTTGAGCTTGCTATCGAATATGCAAAACAAGGAGCTGATGAACTTGTTTTTTTAGATATCACAGCAACCAATGAGAAAAGAAAAACCCTTTCGGAATTAGTTACTCGAATTGCGAAACACATCAATATCCCGTTTACTGTTGGCGGTGGAATAAGTTCTATTGAGGATGTTTCTGTGTTATTAAAAGCTGGAGCGGATAAAGTATCCATAAACACATCCGCATATAAAAATCCACAATTAATAAAAGAACTCGCTAACCAATTTGGAAGTCAATGCATCGTTTTGGCAATTGATACAAAATTCGAGAATAATGACTGGTTTGTATATCTAAACGGTGGTAAAGTAAAAACAGAAACAACAACAGTCAGCTGGGCTAAAAAAGCAGTTGAATTAGGAGCTGGAGAGATCTTGCTCACTTCTATGAATAATGATGGAACTAAAAATGGTTTTGCAAACGATATTACGAAACGTATTTCAGAACAAGTTAATGTTCCAATAATAGCAAGTGGCGGAGCGGGTAAAATGGAGCACTTTGCTGATGCTTTTTTAGAAGGTAAGGCGGATGCTGCGCTTGCGGCAAGCGTATTTCATTATAAAGAAATTAATATTCAAGACTTAAAAAAGTATTTATCAAACAAAAAAATTGCAATAAGAATATGAACCCTAATTTCACAAAATCAGCAGATGGACTAATTCCTGCTGTTATCCAAGATGCGTCAACAAATGTAGTTTTAATGCTTGGCTATATGAATAACGAAGCATTTGAAAAAACAAAAAATGAAAAACGAGTAACCTTTTTTTCGCGTTCAAAAAATAGACTCTGGACAAAAGGGGAAGAAAGCGGTCATTTTTTAGATGTTGAAGAAATTAAAATTGATTGTGACCAAGACACGCTTCTTATTAAAGTAAAACCAGCTGGCCCAACTTGTCACACAGGTTCAGATACTTGTTTTAATGAAAAAAACGCATCTCAAAATTTCTTAAATAAATTAGAAGAAATTATTCATAGTCGAAAAATTAATCCAACCGACAATTCGTATACCTCCTCTCTTTTCAAAAAAGGAGTCAACAAAATTGCTCAAAAAGTAGGGGAAGAAGCAGTTGAATTAGTGATAGAAGCAAAAGACGATAATGCAGATTTGTTTAAGAATGAAGCTGCCGACTTGCTATTTCACTATTTAATTCTTCTATCCTATAAAGGCTATAAATTGCCAGACATTACGAATATTCTAGCTGAAAGACACAAATCCGCCTAAATCACTAATTCATTCAAAATGAGATATTTTGCTAAAAACTCAATAATTTTTCGTATAATTGAAAGATTTTTTGAGTAAAAAAACTATTATCTTTATTTGAATTTTAGATTTTATGGATTTAAACAAGAAGGGTTCTGTTGAGGAATCTATTTTTTCGCCAAAGTAGCGAGCATAAAAGCTGCTTATGCTGGCAATGAAAAAAAGGTACTCGTTTCTCATGTTGGTGAACTCGACCAAGATAAAGTAAACTCAATTTCCACTTTGGTTGAAAATCAAATGGAAAATCTTGGCGTTAGCAAAAGTGCCGTAAAAAAAATATTTAACATTGTTATCGAAACACTTCAAAACATTTGCCTTCATGGCGAAAAAGATAATAATGGATACCAAATGACTTATTTTATAATTGGAAAAAAAGAAAACGAGTTCACTATCTATTCTGGAAATATTGTCACAGGTTTGGTAGCCGAAAAGTTAAACCTTCGACTAAATGCTGTAAAATCACTTAGCGATACCGATTTAAAAAAACAGTACATGGACGTTCTTTCTAATGGAGAACTTTCTGCTAAAGGCGGTGCAGGATTAGGCTTTTTGACAATTGCTTTAAAGTCGGGCAATAATATGGATTGTGAATTTCAAGGATTAAATAAAGAGTATTCATTATTTTCATTACAATCAAAAGTACAAGGATAATACAATGAAACGTTTAGAAATAAAAGAAACTAACAATACTCCACACATACTATTTGATGTGACTTCGGGCGTATTTGTTATTGAAGGCAAATCGTTTCCTGAGGACAGTAAAGAATTCTATAGACCACTCATTGAATGGTTTGATGGATTAATTGCAGCAAAATCCGTTTCTGAACTAACATTAACATTTAATCTGTTTTATTTAAGCTCCTCTTCTATTATATCCGTTAAACAATTATTAATGAAACTTATTGACCTTAGCAATAATGGTGCAAAGGTGAATGTGTTATGGAAATATGATGATGATGATGATGACATCAAAAAAACAGGTGAAGACTACCAAAAAATAACGAAACTACAGTTTGATTTCCAAACAAACGATTAGTTAGCATTACCTATTTCATAAAATCTACTGAATACACCTGTCATTCTTTGCTTTTTTGCATTTTGAATGCAACTTCCTTTCAAAAATAATCGACTATATAATAAGTACAATTAAGTCATTATTTCAAAATTTATATGAAAAGAATAGCAACCCTTGCAATACTATTTATCATTCCTACTTATTGCATATTCGCTCAAACCAAAAATGTTTTATTTCTAGGAAATAGTTACACTGCAGTCAATAATTTACCGCAAACACTAAAAGATCTATCCCTTTCATTAGGTGACTCAATAACATTTGATTCAAATACACCTGGAGGGTATACCCTGCAAGGTCATTCAACAAATGTAACATCCCTTGCAAAAATAAATCAGCAAGCATGGGATTATGTTATTTTACAAGAACAAAGTCAATTACCTTCATTTTCTCCCGTTCAAGTTGCTACTGATGTTTATCCGTTTGCACGAGCACTCGACAGTCTAATTTTAACGAATGATAGCTGTACCGAAACAATCTTTTATATGACGTGGGGGCGTCAAAATGGAGATGCAGCAAATTGTGCATCGTATCCTCCAATCTGCACGTATGATGGAATGCAACAACGACTTCGTGATAGTTATATGCAAATGGGGCTAAACAATCACGCAACCGTTTCGCCTGTTGGTGTCGCATGGAAAAATCTTCGAGATAATTATCCTACAATTAATTTATACCAAGCTGATCAGAGTCATCCAAGTATTTATGGAACCTATTTAGCTGCATGTGTTTTTTACTCTACAATTTTTCATAAACAAAGCCTTGGGGCTAGTTATGTTCCCTCTGGAATTTCTAATACCGATGCCCAAATCATCCAAACAATTGCTAGCAATACCGTTTTAGACAGCCTTTCAACTTGGCAAGACATGGGCGATATTTCAAGTGCAACATACACCTACTCTATTAATAACAATACAGTAAACTTTATAAATACATCCTTAAATTCTACAAATTTCATTTGGAATTTTGGTGATGGAAATAGCTCCACATCTACAAACCCACAACATACATTTGCTAACCCTGGAACGTACATTATTTCATTAACGGCATCAACAATCTGCAATGAATTTACAACAACCGACACAATTACAATTATACCAACAACAATTACCAATCTAGATACCACCAATTTTAATATTTACCCAAATCCAACAAATGGCGTTGTGACGCTTCAATTCTCCAGCTTGCAAGATGAAATAACAATACAACTATTCAATTCGATAGGTCAAAAACTTGTTCATCAAAACTATTCGTCAGTCAATACAGTGACTTTAGACCTCACAACATACAATCAAGGAATCTATCAGATAGTTGTTATTGACAAAAAAGGAACAATAAGTTGCACTCCTTTAATCAAAAAATAGCTGATTCAGCGTTGGAATTTTTGGGCGCTGGAACTTTGCATGCAATCGAATTGCATGCAATAAATTTATTACAACTAACAAGAAAAACAATACGACTGGTACTACACGCGTAATTCGAATCAACGTAAGAGAACTTGCCGTTTGAAAATCACCCGCTCTTACAACAAAATATAAACTAGGCAAGCAAATAATTAAGCTTATAAAAATCATCCCATTCAACATCTTGGCATAAAACACATTTCTGCTTTTCAATACAATCAAAACACAAATTACAGGCAATACAGAAGCAAACTGATATTCCCAAACAGTGTTATAACTCAAGAAAAATGTCAATGAAATTGCAATAATCAGCAACAATAAACTCTCCAATTTCAACTTAACGTCTTTAATAAATGGAATACAAAAAGAAAGCAATAAACTCATATAAATTGGCAATTTAAACAACCTAGCACTTACTTCTGCTCCCATAATAGTATCTACAAAAACAGGCAATGAAAACACATCAATATGCATTAGTTTATATTCACTTTGTGCAATTAAATTCAACCAATGAATACTGTTATCTTTCATGTATTCATTAAGCACAAAATTATTTTTGAAGATATTCATGTTTGCTTTGATAAAGTCAAAATCAAACATTACATCCAACATCTTATTCCAGCCAATGCTTTGTGGATTTAAAATAGGAACAATTAAAAACAACATGGATACAAATGAATATATCAACAAACTTTTTATGGTTGTTCTTCTTGTTTCTTTTACCATCAATAAAACAGGAAGCATTAACAATACAATAGGTTTTGTAAAAAAAGAAATTAATAAACCTGCTAACAAAATACGGTTGGCTTCCTTTTGAATTAGGCCCATAAGTAAGGTTCAGGATCCCAATCAATATCATTGCCAATGCTAACACCAAGGGAGCATGCATATTTCCAACATACAACATCCAATAGGTAGGAAATGCACATAACATAACAAAATAGATCGCAGTCTTTTGAAATTGACTATTCGTATGTTTACTAATAAAATGTGCCGTATACACCATGATTAATAAGGAAAAAAGAATAAAAAGCCAATAACTTAACCAAGGTGTAAAAAAGGAAAACCAACTTGCGACAAAAACACTAAACGCTGGATGAGCCAAGTACCACGTTGAATAAGGTCCATATTGCTGTCCGCCCCATGTATCAAATGCACTACGACCTTCCAACAGATTTAAAAACGATTTTGGAACAGCGAAATAGTCAATTCCTTGCACCTTTGCATGCTCAGCACCAAAGAAAAAAACATCCAACCACCCAAAATGCAGGGAGAGCAACATAAAGAGAACAATAGAACCAATTAAAAATGGACCAATTTTTATAAATGTATTTTTCATCGTTACCAAAAATAATTATTTTTTGGGGAATATAATATATAATAATCATGAGCTAAATTCTATTAACTTTGTCGGGCAATTATGGCGCTACTAGGATTTATAAAAAAAGCACAAAACCCAAACGAATTATCTTTTTGGGGGCATATTGATGCTTTGCGTGGACATCTTTTTCGTTCGGCAATTGCAGTGGTATTAATTGCAATTATTCTATTTTGTTATCCTGAATTTTTATTCGATACTGTAATTTTCGGACCTATCCATGATGATTTTTTAACCTACCGTGCATTTTGTAAATTATCGCACATGCTTGAACTAGGTGATCAATTATGTTTTGGGCATTACACCTTTAAGCTTCAAGCACTCGGACTCGCTGACCAATTTACATCGCAAATGTGGATTGCATTTATTGGAGGCGTAATTTTAGCTGCTCCATATATCCTATTCGAAGTTTGGAAATTTATTAAACCAGCCCTAAAAGACAAAGAAAAAAAGGGGGCTACGGGCTTCATTATTTCTGCAACATTCCTATTTATATTTGGTGTATTATTCAGTTATTTCATCATTGTCCCACTTACTATCAACTTTTTAGGAAACTATAAAGTAAGTGAGCTGGTTGAAAATCAATTTACAATGGATAGCTACATTTCAACTGTAACTACGCTTTCGTTTGCAACAGGACTTGTATTTGAACTACCCGTTCTCATTTTCTTTTTAACAAAATTCGGACTAGTTACCCCACAATTCATGCGAAAATACCGCAAACATGCAGTAGTGGTAATACTTATAGCGGCAGCTGTAATAACACCTTCTCCAGATATTACCTCACAAATGTTAGTTGCATTCCCCTTGTATTTCTTGTATGAAGCAAGTATATTTGTTTCTCACTATGTTGTGAAAAGAAAAGCTAAACAATAAGTCGAACTAACTTATTCTTCGCAACCAATAACTTTCAAAAAATGAGCAATTCTGTAAAAGAGTTTAATGACTATCGCGCTAAAATGAATGAAAAAATATTAGCGGCTGATAATGTTGTGCTTAAGCGTTTGTTTAATCTTGATACAAACACCTATGCCGAAGGAGCACTTCCCGTAAAAACGAAAGAAATGCTTGGCTTAGTGGCTTCAATGGTTCTTAGATGTGATGATTGCATAAAATATCATTTGGAAAAATGCAAAGAAAATGGAGTTGATACAGCAGAAGTATTTGAAGTATTTGCTGTTGCAAACATTGTTGGAGGTACAATTGTTATTCCTCACACAAGAAGAGCTGTTGAATTTTGGGAAGAATTGCAAAAATCGTAAATGCTAGCAGCTAGATTAAAACATATTATCTTTAAAATTATACTTGCCTATACATTTTTGTTTAGTGCTGTATTTTCCTATGCACAAACCACTAAAGTTTCCGGTAAAATTGTAGATGCTATTTCGCGTGAACCCCTTCCGTTTGTAAACATCATTTTCAAAGGCACAACAGTTGGAGTCGCCACTGATATTGAGGGCAAATACACCATGTCAACCACATTAAAAGTGGATTCACTAGTTGTTTCCTACATTGGGTATACAAAAGTAACGAGGGCTGTGAAAGCAGGTACTACCCAAGAAATGAACATTGGATTAACACAAGGGATTGAATTGGCTGCGATTGAAGTAAAACCTGGAGAAAATCCAGCACATCGAATTTTAAGAAAAATTATTGCCAACAAAGACAAAAACGATAGAGAGGAATATGAGGCTTATGAGTATGAAGTATACAATAAAGTTGAATTTGATTTAAATAACTTAAGCGAAGATTTTCAAAATAATAAGTTATTAAAACCATTCTCTTTTATCTTCGACAATATCGACAGTTCTAACACAAAAGAGAAACCCTACCTGCCAGTCTTTATGACTGAATCGCTTTCAGATTTTTATTATCGAAAAAACCCAAAAACAAGGAACGAAAAAATAAAAGCTAGTAAAGTTGCAGGTATTGAAAACTCGAGTGTTTCTCAATTCATGGGCGATATGTATCAAAACGTAAATATTTATGACAACACTATTTTAGTTTTTGGAAAAAACTTTATCAGCCCAATTTCAGACAACGCATTGCTTTTTTATAAGTTTTATTTAATTGACAGTATAGTAATTGATGGGCACAAATGCTATCAATTGCAATTTAAGCCCAAACGAAAACAAGAGTTAACTTTTACAGGTAACCTGTGGGCGGCAGATACATCATTTGCAATAAAACAAATTGAAATGAGTATTGCAGATGATGCTAACATTAATTTTATTAATGCAACAAATGTAGTTCAAACATATATTCAAATAGATAGCCTCTGGATGATGGAAAAGGAACGATTGGTAATCGACTTTAATCCTTTCCCAATCGACCAGAAAAAAAAGAATTTAATGGGTATTTACGGACGAAAAACAGCCTCCTACAATAACTTTAAAATTAATAAACCGAAAGACGATAAATTTTATTCGATAACCGAAAACTTAACGGTAGCTGATGACGCATTCAAAAAAGACGAAAATTTTTGGTTGCAAAGCAGGCATGATACATTATCAAAAAACGAGAAAGAAATCTATCACATGGTAGACACCTTGCAATCATTGCCTGTATATAAAACGTGGATTGATGTATTACAAATTTTTGTTACGGGCTATAAAGTAAAAGGCAATTTTGAATACGGACCTTACTACAACATGTTTAGTTTCAATACCATTGAAGGAAATCGTTTTAGATTTGGAGTTCGAACTAGCAACCAGTTTAGCAAATGGTACGAATTGAGTGGCTACCTAGCATATGGAACAAGAGATGAAGAGTTTAAATACAAACTTGGCATACGTGCATTTATCGACAAAAAGCCGAGGACTATGGTGGGCTTTTATTATAAAAACGATAATGAAATTTTAGGACAAAGTCAAAATGGATTTACAACAGATAACATACTTGCATCTGTTTTACGAATAACACCACTAAGAAACCTGACAAGAGTAAAAGAAGTAAACTCCTATATTGAGCGACAATGGTTTTCGGGCTTCTCAACCAAACTTAGTTTTTACAATCGCCAAATGTTCCCCTTAGCGGATTTTCACTACGAATACCTAGGAAAAGGAAATACAATTGCTTACAAAGATAAAATTACGACCTCCGAAATTAGAGTATTGGCTCGATTAGCCTACGATGAAAAATTCATAGATGGAGTATTTACTCGAACAAGTTTAGGCACTCACTACCCTATTCTGCAAGCACAATATACAATGGGAATAAAAAATCTATTTAACAGCGACTACAATTACCACAAGCTTGTTGTAAATATTGATGACCGAATTCGGATTAATCCTATTGGCTATTTTGATTACATGTTAGAATATGGAAAAATATGGAACCAACTACCTTATCCATTGCTAGAATTGCATGGAGGGAATGAAACATACACCTACGATCCTTATGCCTTTAACAGCATGAATTATTATGAGTTTGTAAGCGATGAATATGCATCAGCATCTATTCAACATCACTTTGACGGATTTTTCTTAAATAAAATACCCTTGATGCGTAAATTAAAATGGAGAGAAGTTGTTGGGGCAAAAGCATTAATTGGAAGAGTTAGTCCTAACAACAAAACGTTACTATTATTTCCAAATCACTTGTATGAATTGAATCGTGGTCCATTTTTTGAAGCCAACATCGGCATCGAAAATATTTTTAAAATATTTAGATTAGATGGAGTTTACAGACTGTCTTATTTAGACAATCCGCGTGTAACACCATTTAGTATAAGATTTTCATTTCAATTTAGTTTCTAAACATGATTTTAAGAACCGAGAATTTAGTAAAGAAGTATAAAAACAGAACGGTTTCAAACCAAGTAAGTGTAGAAGTTCGACAAGGAGAAATTGTTGGATTACTAGGTCCAAATGGTGCTGGAAAAACAACATCTTTTTATATGATTGTTGGAATGATTCAACCCAATGCGGGTAAAATATTTCTAGACGATAAAGAAATCACCAATGAGCCAATGTTCAAGCGTGCCCAACTTGGTATTGGCTATTTGGCACAAGAAGCGTCCGTTTTCAGAAAATTGAGTGTGGAAGATAATGTTCGTGCAATTTTAGAAATGACAAAACTTACAAAGCAAGAACAAAATGATAAATTAGAAGAGTTGCTTAATGAATTTCATTTGCAACATGTTAGAAAAAATTTAGGAGATCGCTTATCGGGTGGAGAAAGAAGAAGAACAGAAATTGCACGTTGCTTGGCTGCTGACCCTAAATTCATTTTACTTGATGAACCATTTGCAGGTGTTGATCCTATTGCAGTAGAAGACATTCAAGGCATTATTGCAAAATTGAAACAAAAAAATATTGGAATCCTAATTACTGACCATAATGTTCAGGAAACACTTCAAATTACAGATAGAGCATATTTACTTTTTGAAGGTAAAATTCTAAAAGCTGGAAGTGCAGAGGAATTAGCAAGTGATGAACAAGTACGAAGAGTTTATTTAGGTAAAAACTTCGAGCTAAGAGGAAGTAAAAAACAGGAAGCACAAGAGTAATGAATTACCAACAAACACTGGACTATATGTATAGTCAGCTCCCAATGTTTCAGCGAATTGGAAGTGCTGCTTATAAAGACAATCTTGACAATACAATTGCAATCTGCAAATTGCTGAACAATCCAGAAACCAAATTTAAATCAATTCATGTAGCTGGCACAAACGGAAAAGGCTCCACCTCCCATATGCTTGCCTCTATTTTACAAAGCGCAGGATACCGTGTTGGCTTATACACGTCACCTCATCTAAAAGATTTCAGAGAGCGAATCAAAATTAACGGAGAACTAATTCCTGAAAATTATGTAATCGATTTTGTATCAACTTATAAAAATGATTTTGAAAAAATTCAACCTTCTTTTTTTGAAATGACCGTTGGGTTAGCATTCGATTATTTTGCAAATTCAAATATTGACATTGCTGTTGTTGAAGTTGGTTTGGGTGGGAGATTGGATTCAACGAATGTTATCACACCAGAACTATCGATCATTACAAATATTAGCTTTGACCACACAGCTTTATTAGGTAATACACTCGAAAAAATTGCAATTGAAAAAGCGGGTATCATCAAAAAAGGCATCCCTGTTGTAATAGGCGAAACGCATCCAGAAACAAAATCAATTTTCGAAACTAAATCCAAATACGCTTCTATTGTTTTTGCAGATCAGCTATTTGAAACTAAAAAAATTCATCTAGATAACAAGGAAAACTTTTTTTTAGAAATGGATGTTTTTAAAAATGAAGCAATGTATTTAGAAAAATTACAGAGCGAATTGTTGGGTAAATACCAACAAAAAAATATCCCAACAGTTCTTGCAGCAATTGAACAATTAGCAACAAAAGGTTTTTCAATTACCGAACAACATATCCGAGAAGGAATTAAAACTGTGATTCGTCAAACTGGACTATTGGGTAGATGGCAAATACTATCAACAACACCTCTTACAATTGCAGACACCGGACATAATGAAGCCGGAATAAAAGAAGTACTGGACCAAATTCAACTAACACCTCATCAGCAACTACATTTTGTAATTGGAATGGTAAACGACAAAGACATTACAACCATTTTGAAAATGTTGCCTAAAAATGCAATTTATTATTTTTGCAAAGCAGCAATTCCAAGAGCATTACCAGCAAAAGAGCTTGCAGAGCAAGCAAATTCCATTGGATTAAACGGAAAAACATTTAATAGTGTAAAAGAAGCACTAACTACAGCTCAAAATAGTGCAAAACAAAAAGATTTGGTATTTGTTGGAGGAAGCACATTTATTGTTGCCGAGGTTGTTTAATCGTTTTCAATTCTCGCCATATTAAATAGCCCTTATAGTCAAGCATTTATGGTCATTTAGTGGTGTTTTTACAAAAAAAAATAAAAATATTTTTGCACTTTCCAAAAAGTAGTTATATTTGCAGCCCGTTTAGCAATAAATGTGATTTGGGAGCTTAGCTCAGCTGGTTCAGAGCATCTGCCTTACAAGCAGAGGGTCACTGGTTCGAACCCAGTAGTTCCCACGAAAGCCTCGCAATTTGCGAGGCTT
Organism: Bacteroidota bacterium; assembly: GCA_016707685.1. GTDB lineage: Bacteria > Bacteroidota > Bacteroidia > 2-12-FULL-35-15 > 2-12-FULL-35-15 > 2-12-FULL-35-15. The sequence continues at coordinate 78,719 of JADJHE010000007.1, read as the reverse complement.
TTTTTTTCAACATAAATTATCATGAACTATTCGACTACCTTTTTGCTTTTTATTTGCATCATTTTATTTTCCTGCAGTGCTACCAAATCTGTTTATATTTTAACGGAGGATGTATACGTAGAAACAGTTTCGAGTTGCAGAAACGGCTCCATTTCCAACTTTTCAAATAATTCAAAATTAAAGTCAATTCAAGTACAAAATATTAATGAGCAATCGAAGCAACAGAAAATTAAAACTGTAAGCAAACAAGCAGATGCTCAATTCAAAATAAAAAGTTCCAAAATTGTTATTACAGAAAAATGTGGGCAGCAAAACAACTCTCAAAAACCTTCCTATAGCTTAGCACAAATACTTACATTTGAAAACATTGGTACACAACAACTAATAGAATTCAAATCCGACACGAACATCGTCCCTCATCAAGAACTCTCTAATATTAATTCGCTTGTAGCCCAAATACCTGCATTTGAGAACTATATTCCAGCCTTAACAAAAAATAATATTTCCTTACTAAAACTATACTTGACTAAGAAAAAATAGCTTATTTTCGCAAAAAAATTAAACAAAATTATATGAAAAAATTATTACTTACAGTAGTTGCTTTAGCTAGTATTATGGGAGCTAAAGCTCAAATTATTTTCCAAGAAGACTTTGATGGAATTTCTGGTTCTACAGCAGGTGGTGCTGGAACCTATAGTTTTCCTGCAGGATGGTCTTTATTTAATGTTGATGCATTAGCTCCAAATGCCAGTGTAGCATATGTAAATGAGGCATGGGAAAGAAGAGAAGACCTTAACAATACTTCTGATTCTGTAGCATTTAGTACCTCTTGGTATACTCCTGCTGGCACATCAAACGATTGGATGTTTACACCTGCTATATTATTACCAGCTAATGCAGTGTTGAGTTGGAATGCACTTGCCTACGACCCAGCTTACCTAGATGGCTATGAAGTTCGTATTATGACCACTGCACCAAATGCTGGTAACCTTTTGTCTTCTACAGTGTTACAATCAATTGCAGCTGAAAATTCAACTTGGACGGCTAGAACGCAAAATTTAAATGCATATGCTGGCCAAACAGTATACATTGGTTTCAGAAACACTTCAACTGATAAATTTATACTAGTAATTGATGATGTTAAAGTTGAGGTGTCTGTAAACTTTGATGCACAATTAGTTTCTGCAGACACATTAACAGAATACACCTTAATTCCTCAAACTCAAACAGCACCTTTAGTTTTTACTGGAGACATCAAAAACAATGGATCTAGCGCGTTAACAAATGTTAGATTAAATGTAACTGTAAAAAACAGTGCTAATGCAACTGTTTATTCAGCAGCTAGTACAGCTGCAGGATTAGCTTCGGGTGCAACCGCAACACACACTGTAGCAGGTTTTACTCCAACTGCAGTAGATAACTACACTGTTAAACTATATGCAACCGCAACAGAAACAGATCAACTAAATTCTAATGATACCATTACAAGAACTTTTACTGTTACCGATTCAACTTATGGACGTGATAATGGAGTAGTAACTGGAGCATTGGGTATCGGAGCTGGAAACGGAGGATATTTAGGTCAGGATTTTGAAGTCCTTGCAACAGATGATCTTACTACTGTGAGTGTATATTATTCTAGAGGTTATACAAACAGAAAATATGCTTTAGCAATTTGGAATATGAGTGCTGGAGTTCCTAGCACAATTATTGGAACTACAGATACTTTATTATACCCAGACAACAATGCCTTATCTGCTACGATTCCAATGCATAATGGAGCATTAACATTAAACCCTGGTCGTTACGCTGTAACTGCAATTGAGTTCACTGCTGATAGTACGGTACAAGTTGGACTAACGGATCAACTTTTTACAACAAACCGAACTTGGGTTAATTGGCCAACAAGTCCATTAGGTGGATGGGGAAATAATGAAGATTTTGGTGCCAGCTTCTTAAAATCTTATGTTATTCGCCCTAATTTTGGTTGCGTTACAATTACTTCTAGTCAAACACTTTCTATATGTGCAGGCAACTCCGTTTCTGTTGGATCAAACACATATACTACAACTGGTGTTTATACAGATGTATTGACTGCAATAAATGGTTGTGACAGTGTGGTTACAACGAATTTAACTGTTGCACCAGCTATAAATATTGCAACAACTACTTTAGGAAATGTTATAACAGCTAGCTCATCTACTGGAACATTCCAATGGATTGATTGTAACAATGGAAATGCAATTATTTCAGGTGAAACAAACCAAACATATACGGCTTCAACATCTGGCGACTATGCTGTTGTTGTAACTGTAGGTTCTTGCTCAGACACATCTTCTTGTGTTAACATTACCGTAACTGGTATAACTGAAGCATCTGCTGCTAATCAACTTTCTGTGTATCCTAATCCAAATACTGGTTCATTTGTTATCAATGCAACAGAAGCAGGAAAATATATTATTTTCAATGAATTAGGACAAGAAGTTAAAAACTTCGAATTGAGTGCAAAAAACAACTTCACAATGTCTATTAACGACCTAAGTAATGGTGTTTACATGATTTCAGGTGTTAGCAAAAACAAAACTACTAAACAAAGAATTGTAGTTAACAAATAACAAATTGATTTATCTCTTATAAAAAAAGCCTCGCAAATTGCGAGGCTTTTTTTTATATCATTTTTTTTGCTTTCTTTTGTTTTATGAAAAGCATTTTTATCAAAGCTTGTCTTATACTTGCAATTTTCACAACTAAGATTGTAGCACAACCTTTTGTTGATATAGTCGGCTTCAACTACCAAACCTTTTCCGACAAATATAAAATCCCAAGAGATAGCTTAAACACACTCAAAAATAAAACCGACAACTATGCACTAAACTTTTTTTTACCTAAAGAGTTTAAAAATGGGAATACATTATTGATTCGCCTCAATACCGAATCAATCAATTCCACTATTTCACCGGACACCTCCTACTCTAATCGCTTATCGTCTATTTCGTTACCAATAGGAATGAAATTCGTAACAAAAAACAAAAAATGGGAAACCATTGTAATTGCTGTGCCAAAAATAGCATCCGATTTCAGAGATGCAATTGATGGATATGATTTTCAAATGGGTGGAATATTTCTTCAACATTGGGTTCCTAACAATAAACTCAAAGTAAAAGCTGGTTTATATTATAATAGAGAAGCATTCGGTAATTTCTATGTACCTTTAGTGGGAGTTGATTGGAAAATAAACGACAGAATATACATGTATGGTATTTTACCTACGAGTTATAAAGTAGAGTTCAATATCTTAAAAAATAAACTTTATACTGGTTTAAACTTAAAATACTTCACACGCTCATTCCGCTTATCAAAAGATTATAACTACGATTATGTTCGATACGATGAAGCACAAGTAAAATTATTTTTAGATTGTTTTGTAGCACCCAAAGTACTTGTTTTTGCTGAGGCGGGTTATTCATTCGGGAAAAACCCTTGGCAATACAAATACAACACCAAGGACGTTGCTTACAAAAACAACCCGCTTTACGGACCAATGGGCAACTATATGGTATTTAATTTTGGATTCGCTTACCGCATTCGATTTGATTTAGAGAAAAAAGAACCAACAAATTAATAAATAGATCATGAGCAAATTAAAAAAAGTATTATTGGTATTACTAGTTATTTTAGTAGCAATTCAATTCATTCGTCCAGATAAAAACATTGGAAATAGCTATGGAGCAAATGACATTACTCAGGCGATTGCAACTTCTGATGAAGTGAAAACAATTTTGGATAAAGCGTGTATGGATTGCCACTCCAACAATACCCGCTACCCCTGGTATAACAATATCCAACCTGTTGCTTTTTGGCTTGCAAATCATGTGGATGAAGGGAAAGAAGAATTGAACTTTTCGGAGTTTAAAACTTACAAATTAAAGCGTCAAGACCATAAATTGGAAGAAGTAGTTGAAATGATACAAGAAGGAGAAATGCCTTTGAGTTCATACACAATTACTCATGGTGATGCTAAACTAACAGAATCAGAAAAACAGTTATTGATCAACTGGGCAAACGAAGGCAGAAAAGCCTTAGGCGTGCCACAAGAAGAAGAGCATCAATAAGCTTTTTTATTTCCACAATTTAAACTCTTTTTTAGTAAATTTGTTCTTCTATAAAACAAGAAGGAGAAAGAAGATGAGTATTACCAAAGAACAAGTTTTAGAAGCGCTTAAAAATGTTGACGATCCTGATTTAAAAAAGGATTTAGTAACACTAGGCATGATTCACGATTTGAATGTTGAAGGCAAAAATGTAAGCTTTACAGTTATGCTTACAACTCCTGCCTGCCCAATGAAAGAAATGATTCACAAAGCATGTGTGAATGCCATTTTACATTTTGTTGATAAAGAAGCAACCGTAAATGTAAAAATGAGTGCAACTGTTTCGGCCTCACAAAAATCCGGACCACTTTTACCAAAAGTTAAAAATATTATTGCTGTTGCATCTGGAAAAGGTGGCGTTGGAAAATCGACCATTGCCTCTAACCTAGCATTGGCATTGGCAAAACAAGGAGCAAGTGTTGGCTTAGTGGATGCCGATATTTATGGACCATCCCAAACAATTATGTTTGATGTTGTTCATGAAAAGCCAATGATTAAAGATGTGAATGGTGTAAATAAAATTGTACCTGTAGAAAGTTATGGCGTAAAATTATTATCCATTGGTTTTTTTGCGGATACCTCACAAGCAATTGTATGGCGCGGACCAATGGCTGTAAAAGCATTAACTCAACTTTTCTCTGATGCTGATTGGGGAGAATTGGATTATATGATTATTGATTTGCCTCCAGGCACTGGCGACATTCACTTATCATTGGTTGGTTCTATCCCATTAAATGGAGTTGTTATTGTTAGCACCCCACAAAACATTGCTTTAGCAGATGCACAAAAAGGAATCGGAATGTTCCAATTACCACAAATCAACGTTCCAATTCTTGGTATAGTTGAAAATATGGCCTATTTTACACCTGCTGAACTACCGAACAATAAATATTATATCTTTGGTAAAGGAGGAGCAAAAGCGTTGGCAGAAAAACTTGACGTTCCATTGCTTGGTGAAATTCCATTGGTGCAAAGCATATGCGAAGCAGGTGATGCAGGAAGACCAGCAGTGATGCAAGACAATACACCACAAGCCTTAGCTTTTATGCAATTAGCGAGTAATGTTGCACAGCAAGTATCGATTGTGAATGCCAACAAAAAACAAGAAGTACTTAACTAACATAGATATTGCGATAGATATGAGTGAAATGATAAAAAGAGTAGAAGAGGCATTGGAACAAATTCGTCCGTATTTACAAGCCGATGGAGGAAATGTTTCCTTGGTAGAAATTACCGATGACAACATTGTAAAAGTTGAATTGCAAGGTGCATGCAAATCGTGTTCAATGAGTATGATGACATTAAAAGCTGGAATCGAAGAATCGATAAAACGTTCTGTTCCTGAAATAAAGTCGGTTGAAGCAATCAACTTAACAGAAATGGTTTAAAAAAATAAAAAGGATAAAATGAAAGCTATCACTACTAAAACTCAACTTGCAATTCTTGCATTTTCATTTTTATCAATCTATTCTTGCACTCCTGAATTGGAAATTCCAGAGCCAAGTGCTGGCGATGCAAATTTTTCAAAAATAATTGCTATTGGTGGCAATTACATGGCAGGCACTCAAGATGGAGCGCTGTTTCAACAAGGACAAAAATTATCTATTCCGGCTTTACTTGCCGAACAATTCAAATTAGTAGGAGGTTCCACTTTTAACCAAGCATTAATGCCCGATAACAATGGTATTGGTGTTAATTCAAAACCTTGGGAAGGCCAATTTGTAAGTCCAAGTCGCCTTGGCTACAAAACAGATTGTAAAGGAATAACCAGTTTATCTCCAGTAAAAACAATCATTTCTGCAAGTAATACTGCTCCTTATTTTTCAGGAATTGCAGGAAATAGCATTCATAATTTAGCAGTTCCTAATGCGAATTTAGCTGACTATTTTAATCCTGCACTTGGAAATACAGTGGCTTCTGGAAACACTAATCCTTATTACAACCGTATTGCAAGCAACCCTGGAACATCAACACTTTTCAACGATATCAAAGCTCAAAATGCAACATTTTTTTCTGCATGGTTAGGTATGGAAGATATTTATAATTATGCAAGTTTAGGAGGTATTCCATCACTTCCAAATGCAACAACATTTAGCAACACACTCGATACTATTTTAGGATCATTAACTACAAATGGAGCAAAAGGCGTAATTGCAACCATACCAAACTTTAGAACTTTCCCTTATTACACATTAGTTAAATGGGACAATGCAGTTTTAGATAGACAATCACAAGCCGATTCACTAAACGACCTCTATACACCTTTTGGATTGGGGCATGTATTTTTTAATGTTGGCCGAAATGGATTTGTTATTAACGATGCCGCTTCACCAGGAGGAATTCGTCAAATGCATGAAGGAGAATACATTACACTTTCCGTTCCTTTAGACTCCATGAAATGTTTTAGATACGGCTTAATGATAAATACCGTAAACGATAGATATGCATTAGACAGTTCTGAAGTTTATCTATTAGACCAAACAATTAATGCATACAATGCAGTAATTACCCAAAAGGCAGCGCAGTACAATTTAGCCTTAGTGGATATGTACTCTTATTTTAATTCAGTTGTTTCTGGAATAAAATGGGATGGCGTTGACATGAATGCCGTATTTGTAAGTGGTGGTTTCTTTAGTTTAGATGGTTACCATCCAAATCAAAAAGGATATTCATTGATTGCCAATGAATTTATAAAAGCAATTAACAACAAATACAATGCAGTGATTCCAACTATTAACTGCACAGAATGCAATGGGTTTTGTTCCCATAATTACTTTCAATAAAACTTTATTCAATAAAAAAGCCGAAACAAATTGTTTCGGCTTTTCTTTTTATTATACTATATTGTTAAGCTTTTGCAGGTTTTCCTGTTAAGATTTCAGCATCTACCAAGATACGTCCGCAATGCTCACAAACGATAACTTTTTTATGTGTTTGAATATCTAATTGACGTTGAGGTGGGATTTTATTAAAACATCCACCACAAGAATCACGCTCAACAGTAACAACACCTAAACCATTCATTACGTTTGCTCTAATACGCTTGTAAGCGTTCAACAAACGATCTTCAATCATTGCTTCAGAAGCAGCTGATTTTTTCAATAACGATTGTTCTTCTTTTTCTGTTTCAGCAACAATTTCTTCTAATTCTTTTCTTTTGATTTTCAAATCTTTTTGACGATCAGACAATTCAGCTTCAGCATTTTCCAACACTTCTTTTTTAGCAGCGATGTTTGCTTTGAATTCTTTGATACGTTTTTCAGCTAATTGAATTTCTAAATTCTGGAATTCGATTTCTTTTGTAATTGAATCGTACTCACGGTTGTTACGAACTTTTCCTTGTTGTGATTCGTATTTTTTGATAGCAGCAGCAGCATCTTTCATTACATTTTTCTTCTCAACGATACCATCTTCTAACGATTTTACTTCTTCGTTAAAATTACCGATACGAGTTTCTAAACCTGCAACCAAATCTTCAAGATCTCTAACCTCTAAAGGCAATTCTCCTCTTACAGTTCTGATTTTATCAATCTTAGAGTCAGTTTGTTGTAATTCAAACAATGCTCTTAATTTTTCTTCTACCGAAATTTCGTCAGCTTTAGATTTTGCCATTTTTATAAATAGTTTATTGGATTAGTATTAATTTTTGACAAATGGAGTGCAAATGTATTAAATTTTTTCTTTAAAATCTCATAAAATAATTCAGATGTGTATTGTTCACTCTCAAAATGGCCTATATCTGCAATAACAATACTGTTTTCAGCATCAAAATATTGATGGTATTTAAAATCAGCAGTCACAAAAACATCGGCCCCACTAGCGATTGCTTCTTTTAACAAAAAACTACCCGAACCACCACAAATGGCTACTTTTTTGACATTTTTATTCTTTAAATGGGTATATCTAAGCGAACCTGCCTTCATTTTTTGCTTTACATCCTTCAAAAAGTCTATTTCAGAAATGGAAACAGGCAAATCTCCTACCATTCCTGAACCAACTTCTTTGTTGGCATTCGACAATTGAATCAAATCAAACGCTACCTCTTCGTATGGATGCGCCAAAAACAATGCTTTTAAAAGCTTAGATTCAATATGAGAAGGATAAATCACTTCTATTCGCTCTTCCTTTTCCTGATGCTGCGCTCCCACCTCACCAACATATGGTTGAGCTCCGCTCTCCGCCTTGAACGTACCAATTCCCGAAGTAGTAAAACTGCACTCACTGTAATTACCAATAGTACCACTACCTGCCTCAAACAGCGCCTTACGAAGCTGCTCTGCTTTGTCAACAGGACAAAATGTAATCAGCTTTTTTAAATTACCTTTTGAGGGAGCAAGAATTTTACAGTTGATAAGGCCTAATTTTTCAGCAATTTTTGCATTTACACCATTGCTTACACTATCCAAATTGGTATGAGCCGCATAAACAGCAATGTCGTTCTTAATAGCTTTAATTATTACACGTTCCACATAATTTTTACCATTGAACTTTTTTAATCCCGAAAAAACAATGGGATGGTGCGCTATTACAAGATTACATCCCATAGCAATTGCCTCATCAATAACAGCTTCTGTACTATCCAAACAAATAACTGCTCCAGTAATATCCATATCTGCATTCCCACATATCAATCCTGCATTATCATAACTTTCCTGATAAGCCAATGGCGCTATTGATTCTAAGTAATCTGTAATTTCCTTTAATTTCATAGAATTAAATCTTGTTTTGGGCGAATTTACGAAATTAAAAACAACCTTCGGGAGTACAACAAACTGTTTAACTATTAAACAAAAATCAGTATTTTTAAGCAATGAAGTTTTTACGCATACTATTATTCCCAATTTCTATCCTTTATGGATGGATTGTGTTTTTGCGTAATAAACTCTACGACTGGAAAGTTATTCCTTCAAAAGTATTTGATATCCCTACTATATCGGTAGGGAATTTATCTGCAGGAGGAACTGGTAAAACACCCCACATCGAATACCTTATTCGATTACTAAAACCTGAATTTTACCTTGCTACACTCAGCAGAGGATACGGTCGAAAAACAAGTGGTTTTATTTTGGCCGATACACAATCAACTGCCTCTGACATTGGCGATGAACCACTACAATTCAAAAAGAAATTCAGCAACCTTCGTGTTGCTGTTGATGAAGAACGCGTAAGAGGAATCCATAAATTACTGATAGAATATCCTTCCCTTCAAGGAATTTTACTGGATGATGCTTTTCAGCACAGAGCTGTAAAGTCTGGACTTTCAATACTATTAAGTGACTTTAGCAAACTTTACTGTAACGATTGCATGTTGCCTAGCGGAGGCTTAAGAGAATTTCAAAGTGGGGCAAAAAGAGCAGATATTATTATTGTTACCAAATGCCCTACAATTCTGCTACCGATTGAACGCAAACGCCTCCTTTCAGAAATAAAACCATTACCACATCAGAAAGTTTATTTTTCATACATCAAGTACGGAAATTTTGTTTCTCTAAACTCTGAAGGAACAAATCCGCTTTCTAAAGAATATTATTTCGATCGTAACTTTTCAATTGTACTCCTAACAGGAATAGCCAACACCAAAGCATTGGAATATTACCTTAAAGACAAAGTCAAAAACTTAACACCAATCAAATATTCCGACCATCACCATTTTACAAAAGAAGATATAGGCAATGTTCAGAAAATATTTAATAATATTGCAACCGCAAATAAAATTATATTGACTACTGAAAAAGATGCTATGCGTTTAAAATCTCCGAAATTTTCGGAACTTTTAAAATCACTAGCCATCTTTTACATTCCAATAGAAGTTGAGTTTCACGACAAAGACAAAGAACTATTTAACGAACAAGTAATAAATTATGTTAGATCAAATCAAAAGCACAGCAACCTACATTCAAAGTAAAATAACAACACAACCCGAGATTGGAATTATTTTAGGTACTGGCTTAGGCGGATTAGTGAAGGAGATCAACATTAAACACACCATCCCTTACGAAGAGATACCCAACTTTCCTGTATCAACAGTAGAAGGACATTCTGGAAAACTAATTTTTGGTGAATTAGGAGGCAAAAATGTTGTTGCTATGCAAGGTCGTTTTCATTATTATGAAGGATACAACATGCAACAAGTTACATTTCCTGTTCGTGTGATGAAATTTTTAGGAATTCAAAAATTGTTTGTTTCAAACGCATCAGGCGGTGTAAATCCTAATTTCGAGATTGGTGATTTAATGATTATTAACGACCACATTAATTTTTTTCCATCAAATCCATTAATTGGAAAAAACCTAGCTGAATTAGGGCCTCGTTTTCCTGATATGAGTGAAGCATATAACAAAGAAATTATTGTAAAAGCAAAAAAAGTTGCTGCCGCAAACAACATAAAAGTTCAAGAAGGTGTGTATTTAGGTCTATCTGGACCTACGTTTGAAACACCTGCAGAATATAGAATGGTTAAAATATTAGGTGCGGATGCTGTTGGAATGAGTACTGTTCCTGAAGTAATTGTAGCTCGTCACATGAACATTCCCTGCTTTGCAATGAGTATCATTACCGACTTAGGCGTTGAAGGTAAAATTGTAGAAGTAACACACGAAGATGTGCAACATGTTGCTGCACAAGCAGAGAAAAAAATGACCTTAATTATGAAAGAATTAATGAAAGAGTTGTAGGCTTTATGCCAACAACTCTTTTAATTTTTTCTGATATTCATACAAATCAATTGGTTTCAGAAGAATCATTTCTACCATTGCTTTTATTTTTGAAGCAGCTTTTACATCTATAACTTCTGCTAAAAATGCAACTTCCACCAATACCCTTTTTTGCTCTTTTGTCAAGGCTTTTAATTTACCTGCTTTCTTCATAAAATTTTTAACTACATCTTTCTCCGCTTCCACTCTATTACTTGCATAGTTTTCTGAAATCAATGCCGTCACTTTTTCTCGAATTTCAGCAACTGTCAATGGAATACCTTTTCCCATATTCAACGCAATGTTACTCTCTGTAAATCGTAACAATGTTTCTTCTGAACTACGATAACCTTTTTGTGTCTTGATTTTTTCAAACTCTTGTAATGAAAGCTGGTTCAACTCTTTCTCTAATGATCGAAAACCAAAACGAAAATAAAACCAATAAGCACCAGAGCTAATTCCTTCTGGATTTCCTAAACCATATTGATAAGGCTCTACTTCAAAATAATCAACACCAAATGCTTGTCGGTATACACGTAACAGTTGACACATCATGTATCCTGATTCACCACCACGGTATGGCTCGAAAATATTAATTCCAAATAAAGAACGTTTTCCAAACACCCATCCTCCACCATAAGCTGCTGGCAATCCATTTTTAAACAAGGTATAACCAACGTATGATTCCAACGGTAATTGTCTATCTGCTTTCATTCCATAAATGGCAATTGAAACTCCCCTCTCCAATTCATACAATCGAAATGATTTTTGATCCAAATACGTAACAGGATCTGTTTCACGTTGCAAGAGCGTAAGTGAATTTTTAACAACCTTTAAAAAGTGATTAAATTCAGTTGTACTAAATGATTTTGGTTTAGGTAGTTTTCGGTTAAGCAAATCTACTTGATCAAATTGCTTAATAATATCTGAATGATAAAAAGGAGCTTTTATTGGAATTCTATTATACGCTTTTGAAAAAAATTTGCTTTTAGGCACTGCTTGCATGTAAAGATGTAATCCATTGAAAAAATAATCTTTTACAAAGGGTTGTTCTGCAAGTTTATCAAACTCTGAAAGCAAAAAAGTCAACTGATGTTGTTTGTCAACTTTTAAAACCTCCATTAATTTATTGTTTTTGTAACCAATAGAAATCACTTCTTTTTCTAGGAAGGAACTGTAAGTGCCAGCGCATCATTCAAGGAAACAGTTGCATTATAAAAGGAGTCAATTTTTAACAATACATCTTCATCTGCTTTGTACCAATTTAATAAATCATGTGTAAATGTAGAAAGCGACTTTGTATAAGGCAACCCTGTATTATCTAACTTCAACAAATCAGTTTTACTCATTCGTTTCAAGTTTAATGAAAGGCGCGTTAATTCCTCCTCAGCTGCCTCTAATAATAATTGATTCGAAGGATGTGCAACAATAAACAACAGCACATTCTGATAATCTATTAGCAAATTTGTAGTCGGCAATTTGGCTATTTTTAATTCGTTTAGCAGTTGCTTTTTCAACTGTTCATTTTCCAAATCGTATTTATTACAAACCTTTTTTAGGTTATTTAAAAGTTCTTTAAAAGATGTTTTCATAAGAATCGTTTTGCTTCATAAATGTACTTAATTTTTGAAGCAATAAACAGTGTTTCCATCAAAAGTATTCTTCCCATTTACTTTTATTTACATGAAAATCTGAGTACCTTTATATTTCTAATCTATTCAGAAAATGAAAGCAAAGCTATTTTTAATTACCATTTTAACAGCCTTTATTACGCTAACAATCAATGCTCAGTACGATGCTCAAAACATTTCAATGCTCGGACATTGGTATAATCCAACGCAAGTAGCTGAACCAAGTTATGGCATCAAATACAATGGTTGCTGGGCATGGGTAGACACAAGTGACAACAACCGAGAATATGCAATAGTAGGCTCAAGCAGCGGTACACATATTATTGATGTTTCAAATCCTTCAAATCCAGTCGAAAAAGATTATGTTGCTGGCAGAAGAAACCAATGCATCTGGCGTGAATACAAAACCTATGGTAATTACTTGTATGCAATCAGTGATGATGCGTCTCCAAATAGTTTTCAAATCATCGACTTAAGTTATTTACCCGATTCGGTCCATGTGGTACATGACGATGTTACAATCTTTGAGCGCTCTCATACCTTGTTTGTTGATGGCGACAAATTATACTGTGGGAGTGTTACCTATCCTGGAACAGGCGGTCATTATTCAATGATAGTATATAGCTTAACAAACCCAGCAAGCCCAACATTATTAAGAAAACTGAATGACGATGATGCAAACATCAATCATGTTCACGATATGTTTGTTCGTAACGATACCGTTTATGCATCTTGTGGATACCAAGGCATGTTCATCTACAAATACAATGTTGGAGCAAATAACTTTTCTCCAATCAATTCCGTTACCTCATATCCCGATCAAGGCTACAATCATAGCAGCTATTTAACTGCCGATGGCAAAACATTGGTTTTCTGTGATGAAGTTCCAGTGAATATGGCAGTAAAAATTATGAATGTAACCGATTTGCAAAACATGTCAATTGAATCTACATTTAAATCAAATGAAGGAGCCACACCTCACAACCCATATATATTGGGCAACAACCGATTAATAATGTCTTATTACCAAGACGGAATACAAATTTTCGACATCAGCAATCCTTCCTCACCTGTTAGAACAGGCTACTTTGATACCGACACATTAAAAGGGCAAAACGATAATTATTCAAATCCTGCATACCACGGGAATTGGGGCGCTTATGTTGATTTACCAAGTGGCAACATCATTGCAAACGACATGCAAAATGGCTTGTACGTTCTTGATGCGAATATTGCATTAAGTGTCCATGAAAACAATACAAACAATAATAACATTGTTTTCATTTATCCTAACCCTAGTTCAGAAAACATTTCCGTTTCATTTATGCTAAACGCTAACGATGAAGTTATGATGGAATTGATGGATTTATCGGGACGAAAAATCATAAGTAGCCGTGAGAAATTACCGCAAGGAAATAGCAGCAAAACATTAAACATTAGTGATATTTCTGCAGGCATCTACCTTTTAAACATTAAAGGTAAAGAAGTTCAGTTTACTCAGAAAATAATAAAGAAATAAGGTATATCATCCTGAATCGCTATTAGCAGCGATTCAGGCTATGTTTATCAGCTCATTTCCAGCCGCCAAAACAGCATGCTTGCATCAAAAAATCTCTAGAAATTAGTCGTATTTTTTTCGTATCTTTCGCGCTTAATTTAAGCACATTACAAAATGAGTATTTACGATAAGTACGAAGCCGTAATTGGTCTAGAAGTTCACGCGCAATTAGTAACAAAAAGCAAAGCCTATTCATCAGATTCTACTGAATATGGTGTATTACCAAATACAAATGTTAGTCCCATTACATTGGGACACCCAGGCACCTTACCAAAAGCAAATAAAAAAGTGATTGAATATGCTGTCCGGTTAGGATTAGCATGTAAAAGCAATATCAGAGAAGTAAACGAATATGCACGTAAAAATTATTTTTATGCCGATTTACCTAAAGGCTACCAAATAACGCAAGACAAAACACCTATCTGCGAAGGTGGTTATATAAGCATAAAACAAGAAGACGGTTCTGAAAAACAAATTAATTTAACACGCATCCACATGGAAGAGGATGCAGGAAAAAGCATCCATGACATTGACCCTTTTGATACACTTATCGACTTAAATCGTGCTGGTGTAGCATTGGTGGAAATTGTAAGTGCACCGGACATTCGTTCTGGTGACGAAGCCTATAAATATTTGACCGAAGTACGTAAACTTGTTCGATATCTAGAAATTTGCGATGGAAATATGGAAGAAGGTAGCTTACGTTGCGATGCCAATGTATCCGTTCGATTAAAAGGTGCGAAAGAATTTGGTAAAAGAACTGAAGTAAAAAACATGAACTCCATTCGTAATGTTCAACGTGCAATTGAGTTCGAAATAAAACGTCAAATTGAAGCGATTGAAAATGGAGAAGAAATCACACAAGATACCAGAAGCTTTGATGCTGTTGCGGGCACAACCTTTGTGATGCGTAGCAAAGAGATGGCAAACGATTACCGCTATTTTCCAGAACCCGACTTACAACCCGTAATTGTTTCGCAAGAGTACATTGCAAAAATTAAAAGCACATTGCCTCCATTACCAAATGATTTATTTAAAAAATATACATCACTTGGATTATCGGAATACGATGCTGGTGTATTAACAGATAGCAAAGAGATTGCATTGTATTTTGAAGAAATTATTTCTAAAACAAAAAACACGAAGTCGGTTTCAAATTGGCTGACTGTTCAAGTGAAATCATTTTTAAATGACAATGCTTTACACATTTCTGATTTCAAAATTACACCCGAACGCATTGCTCAATTAGTTGATTTTATTGATTCAGGAAAAGTTAGTCATACCATTGCTACTCAAAAAATATTCCCAGTAATGCTGGAAAATCCAAACAAAACACCTACTCAAATTGCAGAGGAAAATGGATGGATACAAGAAAGTGATAGCAATGCACTAGCAGAGTTTGTAAAACAAGCCATTGCAAAGTATCCTGAAAAAGTAATTGAGTACAAAAATGGAAAAACAACCTTAGCCGCAATGTTTATGGGTGAGGTAATGAAATTATCGAAAGGGAAAGCGGATCCAAAAATTGCAAATGAATTAGTAAAAGAAATGCTTGACAAAGCTTAAAACAATAATTAAAAACTATGAATTTCAAAACAATAGTAGGTGCAATAACAATAGCAGCATTTGCTGCATGCTCAAACAGCAATTCAGAAAATGGATTTGAATTAACTGGAAAGTTTTCAAACTCAAAAGGAGAAACAGTTATTTTCGAACAAATGGCTCCAGATGGTTTAAAATCATTAGACACTGCAGTAATTGATGAAAATGGTGAAATAAAAATCACTGCAGTTATTCCAGAAAAAGGATTTTATCGACTAAAGATTTCAGATAAAAATTTTGCAACATTCATTATTGATACCAACGAAAAAGTTATTGTTGGTGGAGATGCAGCTGATTTAGGAAACACCTATACCGTGGAAGGCTCACCAGATTCAAAACTTTTTTGGGAAATCAACCAGGCATCCATGAAAAATTACAGAAAAAGAGATTCCCTTCAAAAGGCGTTTCAAAATTTCGTAAACATGAGTCAGATGGATTCAATTAAAATCGACTCGATGAGCAATGAACTTGAAAAACCATATATGGCATTAGTTGAAGAACACAATAAATTTTTACAAAACTTTGTTAAAAAAAACACAACCTCATTTGCTGCATTAGCTGCAATTCAACAATTACCTCCAGAAGAGTTTTTAGAAACATATTTGAAATTAGATAAAGGTCTTTTCGGAAAATATCCAAACTCAACTTATATAAAAGCATTTCACGATGGTGTTGCCAGTCAACGAAAACTTGCACTTGGAACTCCTGCTCCAGAAATTGTAATGAATACTCCTGATGGAAAACCCCTTGCTCTTTCTTCCTTGAAAGGAAAAATTGTATTAGTTGACTTTTGGGCAAGCTGGTGCGGCCCCTGCAGAGCAGAAAATCCAACCGTTGTAAAAGCATACAACAAATACAAATCCAAAGGCTTTGACATCTACAGCGTATCACTAGACAAAGATTTGGATAAATGGAAAGAGGCAATCAAAAAAGACAATCTAACATGGAATAACCATGTTTGTGATTTTAAATTTTGGCAATCACCAGTTGTTGCGCTTTATAACTTTGATGGAATACCTTACAATGTATTGATTGACAAAGACGGAAATATTCTTGCAAAAAGTTTACGTGGAGAAGATCTTGAGAAAAAACTGGAAGAGCTATTAAAATAGAAACGTGCAAAATCATGACTAAATTAAAATTACTTCTTTCTGTTTTTAGCTTTGTTAATACAATTGTATTAACTGCACAACCCTACTTTCAACAAGAAGTAAATTACAACATGCAAGTCCGCTTGGATGATATTAAGCATGAATTATTTGCAGACATAATTATTGAATACAAAAATAATTCTCCTCAAACGTTGGATGTAATTTATATGCACCTTTGGCCAAATGCATACAAAGACAACACCACTGCTCTTGTAAAGCAACAAGTTGAAAATGGTGATACTAAATTGTATTATGCAAAAGACGAAGAAAGAGGGTACATTGATTTGCTTGATTTTAAAGTAATACCAAACCCGTTAAATGGGAATTACTAAAGACAGCATTGACATTTGCAAAATTACCTTGAATGAACCCTTGAAAAGTGGAGAAAAATTAAACATCAGCACTCCTTTCCATGTAAAAATACCTTCAGGATCATTTTCTCGACTTGGACACATCGGACAATCGTATCAAATAACACAATGGTATCCAAAGCCAGCAGTATATGATAAAAATGGATGGAACTACATGCCATACCTAAATCAAGGAGAATTTTATTCTGAGTTTGGAAGTTTTGACGTACAAATCATTGTTCCTAAAAATTATGTGCTAGGTGCAACGGGTGATTTAGTAGATGGTGAAGAGGAATTAAAATGGTTAGAGGAAAATGTAAGAGCAACCGAAGCAATTGAAAAATTTGATGCGAAGGATTTAACTTTTCCAAAATCAGATAGCACGACAAAAACATTGCACTTCAAACAATCAAATGTGCATGACTTTGCCTGGTTTTGCGATAAGCGTTACCACGTTTTAAAAGGCGAAGTAGTTACTCCGCATACAAAAAACAAGGTTACTACTTGGGTAATGTTTACTAATTCGGAAGGAAACCTTTGGAAAAATTCCATCAAATACATGAACGATGCAATTTATTATTATTCATTGTGGAATGGCGATTATCCTTATAAACATTGTACAGCAGTAGATGGAACCATTAGTGCTGGTGGAGGAATGGAGTACCCAAACATAACTGTAATTGGAGCGTCTGGAAATGCATTTCAATTAGATGTTGTAATTACGCATGAAGTTGGTCACAACTGGTTTTATGGAATGCTTGGTTCCAACGAACGCGTTCACCCTTGGATGGATGAAGGTTTAAACTCCTTCAACGAATTACGTTACATACGTACAAAGTATCCAGACAGAAAATTAATTGGCAATATGGCAGATGGCGGTATTGGAAAAGCATTTGACTTAAGCAGCTACAAACAACACATTCAATACTATTTGACTTACCTTATTTCTGGCGCAAAAAATGAAGACCAACCAATAGAGACTCCTTCTTATGATTATACAGAAATAAACTATGCTGGAATTGTTTATTCCAAAACAGCTGTTGTGATGGATTACTTAATGGCATATCTGGGTGAAGAAACAATGAACAAAGCCATGCAAGAATATTTTAATCAATGGCATTTCAAACACCCGCAACCAAACGATTTTAAAACTGTTTTAGAAACTGTTAGTGGAAAAAATCTAGATTGGTTCTTTAACGACTTAGTTAATTCTACAAAAAAATTAGATTACAAGGCAAGTAAAATAAAACACAACCTCGATGGGTCTTACAATATTTTAGTTAAAAATACAGGAGAAACAAAAGCACCTGTTATAATACAAGGAATAAGAGACAATAAAATTGTAGGTGAAGTAACTTACGATGGCTTCAAAGGAAAGCAGTCGTTAAGTTTTCCGGCTTCTGAAATAGATTATTTCAAAATCGATTACAATCAAGTAAGTCCTGAAATAAACAGAAACAATAATCGAATTAAAACAAAAGGACTTTTCAAAAAAACAGAACCTCTTAAAATTCAATTTTTAGGTAGTTTAGACAATCCTGATAAAACACAATTATTTTGGTCGCCTGTTGCTGGCTGGAACAACTACAACAAATGGATGTTTGGATTGGCATTGTACAATAATTTACTTCCTCAAAAAAAGTTTGAATTTGAGTTAATGCCAATGTACAGCTATACCACAAACGATTTTGCTGGATACGGACACATTGCTTACAACATCCTTCCAAAAAATAATTTGTTTCAAAAAATTTCAATTGGACTTACTGGCGCTCGTTATGCCTATTCAAACAATCCATTGGATATGAATTTCAATAAAATTGCGCCAGAAATAAATATTGATTTAAAAAAATCAAACGCAAGGAGTAAAATAAAAAACAACATTCGCTATCGTAACATTTCTATCATTAAAGATACCTACAAAGGAAACTACGATGTTAGTCCAGCTATTTATTCATACGATACATTGTCATACAACTTCAACGAACTAACATACACATTAAGTAACAACAATACGATTACACCTTACAGCATTAGCTTAAATTATCAATATGGAAAACAATTAAACACTCCTTCAGGATTTAACAATGGAGAATTTTCAAAATTGTCGCTAACGGCTAATTACTCATACAAATTCAAAAACAAAAACAAGAGTTTTGATGTTCGCTTTTTTGCAGGAACATTTATTGGTACAAGCAAAGCAAACGCTGGAGCCTACCGTTTCCGTTTAAGTGGTTTCAGAGGCTATCAAGATTATTTGTACGACAACATCTATCTTGGACGAACCGAAACTGATGGAATTTTAGCAAATCAGTTTTCTGAAAAGGAAGGTGCATTTAAATTTTATTCACCAATCGGACAATCGTCAGAATGGATTGCTTCCTTGAATTTAAAATCATCCTTAGGCAATATGAAAATTCCAATTAACCTGTATGCAGACATTGGAACTACAGGAACGGATGGCATTATAAATGAAAGTATATTATACAATGCAGGTGTTTGTTTGTCATTAAGAAAAAATGTATTTGAAATTTATTTCCCAGTATTGATTTCAAAAGATTTTCAAGATTATAAAAAAGCGAATGGAATTAAATACGAAGAAACGATTCGCTTCACCTTAAATTTGAATTTGATTAACCCATTTGATTTAATAAGAAAACTAGAAATATAATTGCAAACAGGTAAGAAAATATATTTTGCATCTGATTTTCACTTAGGCGTTCCGAGCTACGAAAAAAGTTTAGCTCGCGAAAAACTGATTGTTAAATGGTTGGATGAAATAAAGAAGGATGCTCAAGAAATTTATTTAATGGGCGACTTATTCGACTTTTGGTTTGAATACAAACATGCTGCTCCAAAAGGATTTATTCGCATTCTTGGAAAAATTGCCGAGTTAACCGACTCTGGAATACCGGTTACAATCTTTACAGGTAATCACGACATGTGGATGTTTGATTACTTGCCTAAAGAAATAGGAGTTAAAATTTACCGAGAGCCCATTGAAAAAGAATACAATGGAAAAAAATTCTATTTAGGTCATGGCGATGGCTTGGGACCAGGCGACAATGGTTATAAGTTTATCAAAAAAGTATTTGCCAATAAATTTTGTCAATGGCTATTCGCACGCATCCATCCTAACTTTGGAATTGGAATGGCAAATTATTGGTCGCGCAAAAGCCGATTAAGCAATGGACCTGAAGATGAAAAATTTACGGGAGAAGAAAATGAATGGTTAGTTGTATACGCGAAAGAAGTTTTAGAGAAGAAGCATTTCGACTATTTTATTTTCGGTCACCGTCACTTGCCATTAGACATAAAACTAAAAGAAAATAGTCGATACATAAACCTAGGAGAGTGGGTAAACTACAATACCTATGCTGTATTTGATGGCAACACACTTGAATTAAAAAAATACAATTAAACTAGGCACCGTAGTTCAATGGATAGAATAGAAGTTTCCTAAACTTTTGATGCAGGTTCGATTCCTGCCGGAGCCACCACTTCTATACTTATAACAATAAAAAAATAAAGCTAGAACATATAGAGTACTTCACATGAAAAAGAAAATTGAAATTCTTTCACCAGCAAAAAATTTAGTGCAAGGCATGGCAGCCATTAATGCTGGCGCTGATGCTGTATATATAGGAGCACCACAATTTGGCGCACGATCCAATGCAACAAACTCGGTAGAAGATATTGCTGAACTTGTAAAGTATGCTCATTTATTTAAAGCACAAGTTTTTGTTGTAATCAACACCATTTTGTACGACAATG
Organism: Bacteroidota bacterium; assembly: GCA_016707685.1. Lineage (GTDB taxonomy): Bacteria > Bacteroidota > Bacteroidia > 2-12-FULL-35-15 > 2-12-FULL-35-15 > 2-12-FULL-35-15. The sequence goes on along the minus strand of JADJHE010000007.1, from coordinate 57,813 downwards.
AATTAACCGATTGTAAAAATTTAATTCATGAATTGTATGACATTGGTGTGGATGCTCTCATTGTTCAAGACATGGCTATCATGGAAATGGATTTACCGCCAATCGTAATTCATGCAAGCACACAAGCAAACAACAGAGATCCTCAACACGTGAAATTTTTGAAAGATGCTGGAATGAAACGTGTTGTTTTAGCTAGAGAGTTAAATCTTGATCAAATAAAAGATATTAGTAGCGCCACCGATGTTGAATTGGAATTTTTTGTTTCTGGTGCTCTTTGTGTTTCTTTAGTGGAAATTGCTATATGAGTATTGCTAATGGCGAACGAAGTGCAAACAGAGGTTCGTGTGCCCAAAACTGTCGACTGCCCTACAACTTGGTAGATGGTACAGGAAAAACCTTAATCGCGAATAGCCATTTACTTTCCATAAAAGATTTAGATTTAAGTGATCAATTACCAAATTTGATTGAAGCTGGAATTACTTCATTTAAAATTGAAGGCCGATTAAAAGACATCGTATATGTAAAAAACAACACCTCTTTTTTACGAAAAAAACTAGATGCATTTTTAGAAAATAACGATAAGTACCAAAAAGCTTCTTCGGGTAAAACATTCTACAACTTTGAAGCAGAAATGGATCGAAGTTTTAATAGAGGTTATACCGATTACTTTGTAAATAAACGTACCGAAAAAATTGGTTCTTGGGAAAGTCCGAAATCACAAGGACAATTAATTGGAAAGCTATTAGAAATAAAATCCAATGGTTATGTGATTGAGAATTACGAAAAACTCAACAATGGCGATGGCCTTTATTTTATAAACGAAGAAGGTGTTTCAGACGGATTACAAATAAATACCATTGTAAATAATTTGGTGGTGCCCAACAGCTTCAAACCTGTAAAACTTGGAACACTCATTTTCAGGAACTCCGATGCCACATTTAATAGACTAGTTGAACGAGAAGACAGTGCTATTCGTAAAATTAGCGTGAAACTTATTTTATCTGAAACAAATGATGGTTTTCAATTAAAAGCAATTGATGAAGATGGTCATGAAAGTGTTTCCTCTTTAAAAGCAGAAAAAGAACTAGCAAAAAATGAAGATGCTATTGAAAATACCTTCAAAAAAAATCTTTCTAAAACAGGCAATACTCCATTTATTGTGGATGACATAGAAGTTGTATTTTCCAAAAACTGGTTTTTACCCACTTCAAAAATAAACGAATTAAGAAGAGATGTATTAGAGCAATTAATCGATACAAGAATAAAAGAATATCATCGCGATGAATTTCAAATCACTAAAACAGATCACCCCTACCCTGTTTCAAAATTAGATTTCACCTACAATGTAGCCAATCAATTGGCACGTACATTTTACAAGCGCCATGGTGTAACGGAGATTGAAAAAGCTTTTGAATTGCAATGGGATCCAGGCAAGTCGCGTGTAATGACAACCAAATACTGCGTTAAATACGAACTTGGAAAATGTGCAAAATACCAACGTGCTACTATGGGCGAAAAAGTAGTGGAACCATTGGTATTAAAGCATGGAGAAAATGAGTACAAGCTTAAATTCAACTGCAAGCCTTGCGAAATGGAAATTTGGGAAAAGGATGCTGAATTAGAATTTGAAGAGGAAGATTAATCTATTACTGAATTTCTGATTCTTTTTTCTCCAAAAATGTATCTTTTGAGTATCATCCCGTTATACTAACATGAAAAAGGCAATACTCATTCTTTCGGCAAGTACATTGATGTACTTCGGAATCACTTCATTTAAGGATAAATATGAATCCTACAAAGGGTTTTCATTAAAGGCATTTGAAAATTCACTTGCATATATTCCGAAAGGGTCTTTTCATTTTGGCCCATCTGATGAGGACATTCCTTATAAAGTTACCTATGAGTTCCCTTCACGGACGGTCTCTGTCGATTCATTTTGCATGAGCAAATTCGAAGTCTGCAATGGGCAATACCTTGAGTTTTTGAATGAATTACTTAAAGTAGATACCAATCTTTACAAATCCATGTTGCCCGACACATTGGTATGGAGAGAAAAATATTCCTACAACGAACCTTATGTAGAGTATTACCTCCGTCACCCTGCTTATGGAAACTATCCTGTAGTTGGAGTTAACTATGAACAAGCACAATCATTTTGTGTTTGGCTTACAAAAAAATACATGAATGAACCCAAAAGAAAATTCAAAAAAGTGAAATTTAAACTTCCAAAAAGTGAACAATGGGTTTTTGCCGCAAAAGGGAAATTAGATTTGAGTCCTTTCCCATGGAAAGGTATTGATATGCAAAATTCAAAAGGAGAACTTTTGGCTAATTTTTTATACGTTGACCAAGCTTCTATTTGGAGAGATTCTGTTTATCAAAAAAACTTTTCAAGCCAATTTGAAAAAGCACAGATTTATCGCGTAGGAGGATCGCAAGGCTACTATTATTCAAGCGGGTTTTCAAAAATAAAAGGTAATACAGGTGATGTTACCATGCCTGTAATGTCGTTTCAACCGAATGGTTATGGTCTATACAACATGGCAGGAAATGTAGAAGAATTTATGAGAGAAAAAGGAAAAACACATGGTGGTAGTTGGCGTGACACAGGGTTTTACTTATTAAACGATGTGTTCGAAAACTATGATACATTAAACTCTACATCGGCACAAAGAGGTTTTCGATTCGTTATGGAATTTGAAAAATAGCTGATTAATAATCCAATCGAATTTCCGTTTTATACTTTACTTCGGTCATTACAAAGGAACTTTGCACATGAGATATATTCTCTAATGCAGCCAATTTATTTGTAATAAAGTCTTGGTAGTTATTCATATCGGTAGCAACAACTTTCAACAAATAATCGAACGTTCCAGCGGTATGATAACACTCCATCACTTCATCAAACTTCACAACCGTTTGCTCAAAACGTTTTAATAATGGTTTGGAATGCAATTGCAAAGAGACATTGCAAAAAATCATTAAGGACTTCCCTACTTTTTCCTTGTTCAATAAAGCAACATAATTCTGAATCACACCCGTTTTCTCCATTCGTTTGATTCGTTCATAAGTTGGTGTAATGGTCAATCCAACTTTATCGGCAATCTGTTTTGTATTCAAAGAACAATCCTTTTGAAGTAGTTTTAATATTTGTTTATCCAATTTGTCTAATTTTTCCATGGTAGTTTATTTTTCTAAAAATGATTTAATAAATACTCATATTAGGTTTATTCATCTAATATTAATAGAATATATAGATTAATTATCTAAATATACATACAATTTTAGATAACTACAAAATGATAGGTAAATTTGAGTCACTAAAAACCTCGATCTTATGTCAAAAAAGAAATCTACCAGTGTAAAAATGCGCCCCGAAAGTTTAATGATGAGTCATGGATACAAGCCAGAACTATCAGAAGGTGCAGTAAAATGTCCTATCTTTCAAACATCAACTTTTGTTTTCAAAACTGCAGAAGAAGGCAAATCTTTTTTTGAAGTTGCTTACGGAAAAAGAAATCTTAAACCAAAGGAAGAAGTTGGTTTGATATATAGTCGAATCAACAATCCAGATTTAGAAATTCTTGAAGACCGTTTGTGTTTGTGGGACGAAGCGGAAGATGGTGCTGTATTTGAAAGTGGAATGGCTGCTATCAGTACAACCGTATTAGAGTTATTAAAACCGGGAGATTTATTAGTTCATAGTGAACCTATCTATGGTGGTTCTGATCATTTCTTTAAACATATTTTATTAAAATTTGGAATCTACAGCATAGGATTTATGCCTAACCAATCGAAAGCTGAAATCATCGAAATGATAGAAGCTACGGGCAAAGCAAAAAACTTAGCAATGATTTTCATTGAAAGTCCAGCGAATCCTACCAATGATTTAATAGACATGAAAATGTGTGTTGAGATTGCAAAAAAATATTCTACAAAAGATAAAAAAGTAATTACTGCTATCGACAATACATTTCTTGGACCCGTTTTTTCACATCCTTTAAAACATGGTTTTGATTTGGTTTTGTATTCTGCAACAAAATACATTGGCGGGCATAGCGATGTAATTGCAGGGGCATGTGTAGGCTCGAAAGAATTAATGAAACGCGTAAAATCATTCCGTAGCATTATGGGAACAATGGCTTCACCTAATACAGGCTGGTTATTGATGAGAAGTTTAGAAACCTTAAAAATGCGAATGACTGTGCAAGCCGAGAATGCAAAAAAAGTGGCTGCGTGGTTAGACAAACATCCGAAAGTTGAAAAAGTATATTATTTAGGTCTTTTGAAAAAAGGCGACAAACAATACAACACTTACAAAACCCAATGTTTATCACCTGGTGCCATGATTAGTTTTGATGTAAAAGGTGGAGAGAAACAAGCATTTAAAGTATTGAATGCAATGAAGTTAATTAAACTAGCTGTGAGCTTAGGAAGCACAGAGTCATTAGCTGAGCATCCTTATTCAATGACACACACTCCGGTGAATGATGATTTGAAAAAGAAAATGAACTTAACCGAAAAAATGATTCGTTTATCGGTTGGTGTTGAACATTACGAAGACATTATCGCTGACATTGAACAAGCATTAGCAAAAATTTAAAATAAAAATCCCCGAAACAGTTTCGGGGATTTTTTTAATTATGAATTTTTACAATCAAATCGGCTAACCTACTGGAGTATCCATACTCATTATCGTACCAACCAATTACTTTAATTAAATTTCCAACAACAGAAGTAAACTCTGCATCATAAATACAGGAGTTCGGATTACCTATAATATCAACTGAAACAATTGGATCTTCGGTGTATTGTAAAATACCTTTCAAATTTGTTGCTGCCGCCTTTTTAAAGGCTGCATTTATTTCTTCAACCGTTACAGGTTTTGTAAGTACACATGTAATGTCTGTTAACGAACCATCAGGCACAGGAACACGCATTCCACAGCCACCTAACTTTCCTTTAAGATGAGGGAATATTTTTGTAATTGCTTTTGCGGCACCTGTTGATGTTGGCACAATCGACATAGCTGCTGCACGTGCTCTGCGCAAATCCTTATGCGGTGCATCATGCAAACGTTGATCACCAGTGTAAGAGTGAACAGTAGTAATGTATCCATCCTCAACACCCCAATTTTCATCCAACACTTTTATCATAGGTGCTGCACAATTTGTTGTACAAGAAGCATTCGATATAATTAAATCATCTGCTAATAATATTTCATCGTTGATACCAAGTACAACTGTTTTAATGTCATCTGTTTTTGGTGGAGCTGAAATGATTACTTTTTTTGCACCTGCTGCTATATGTTTTCCTGCTGTTTCTTTATCTAAGAAAAAACCAGTCGACTCAATCACAACATCAATCCCTAATTCTTTCCAAGGCAAATTTGCAGGATCCTTTTCAGCATAAATTACAATTCGTTTACCATTTACAATAATTGCTTTTTCTTCTGAACTCACTTCTGCATTTATTCCACGATGAACAGAATCGTATTTTAGTAAATGAGCAAGCGTTTTGCTATCGGTCAAATCATTTATTGCAACTACTTCTATATTGGAACGTTCCAGAAGAATACGAAATGTAACTCTACCTATTCTACCAAAACCATTGATGGCTACTTTTATTTTTTGCATTAGCGATTGTATTTACTACAAAGATAGAGTGAAAATCAATACACGATTAAAAACACATGCATTTGTTTTTTAGGTAATTTTGTCAAAAATTTTCACAACATGATTTACTTCATCGAAACACAAAAATTCAAACAATGGTGGATTTGGTTAATCTTACTTATCCCCTTTGCAAGTTCCATAATAGCACTCTACAACTCCCCTCCCGATTTTTCAAACTCAGAAACACTCTTTAGTACAATCGGTGGACTTATTGCTGTTTCAGTTACAGCGTTATTGCTTTTTTCATTCACCCTAAAAACAGAAATCAATCAAACAGGAATAAGTTACCGCTTTATGCCATTTCATTTTAAAATGAAAACAATTGAATGGAGTGAAATCCAAGATTGTTACGTACGCGAATACAAACCAATAATGGAATATGGTGGCTGGGGAATTCGCTACAGCTTCAAAAATGGAAAAGCATACAACACAATGGGAAACAAAGGCCTGCAACTAATTTTGAAAAACAATAAGCAATTATTAATCGGCACTCAAAAAGAAGAAGAGCTCACAAAACTAATTGAACAACTGAAAAAGCAGAACATTCTAAAAGCAAATGCCTAATTATTAGAAAGGATTGTTATTTTTGTACCAACAAATAAAAAAACAAAATGATTCACAAAGAAGGTTACCCATCCATAATTTTAACGATTATAGTAGTTGCTATCATCAATTTTTTAACACATTATTTTGCTAGCGATTATGCAGTTGTTCTTTGGCTTGGTTATGCTTTGTCGGCATTTTTGTTAGTAACCATTTTGCAGTTTTTCAGAAATCCAGCTCGTAAAATCATAATTGATGAAAACACAATTACTGCTCCTGCTGATGGAAAAGTAGTAGTTATTGAAGAAGTAATGGAAACGGAATACTTTAATGAAAAACGCTTACAGATCTCCATTTTTATGTCGCCAATCAATGTACATGTTAACCGCTTCCCAATTGGGGAATTGTAAAATATGCAAAATATCATCCTGGATTATTTTTAGTTGCTTGGCATCCAAAATCATCTACCGATAACGAACGCACTACAGTGGTGGTTCAACATAAAAACGGACAAGAAGTATTGTTTCGTCAGATAGCTGGTGCTTTAGCTCGTAGAATTGTATATTACTGTAAAGATGGTGATGTTGCAACACAAGGAAGCGAGTTTGGATTCATCAAATTTGGATCTCGAGTAGATTTACTTTTGCCTACATCAGTGAAAGTAAAAGTAGGTTTGGAGCAAAAAGTGAGAGGAAATGAAACCGTAATTGCCACATTTAGCTAAATTTTAACAATTATTAAGACAAAAATCTTTCTTCGGAATCATTTTTTTGGTACTTTTATTGTGTAATTAAACCGAAAACAAATTTAAAACCCATATCCATGAAAAAATTATTTTTATTGTTAGCATTCACAGGAATTGTTGGTGCTGCTTCTGCAACTTCAATTGCATCTATCAACAACACATCTGTAATCACATTAGGTGGTGAAGAGAAAAAAGGTGATGACAAAAAGAAAAAAGAAGAAAAAGCTTGTTGCAAAAAAGAAGGTAGCGCTAAAGCTTGTTCTGGCGAAGCAAAAGGAGCTGAAGCAAAAGCTTGTTCTGGTGAAGCTAAAGGTGGCGAAGCAAAATCTTGCTGCAAAAAAGGAACTACAACTGCTGAAGTGAAAAAATAATCTTCAATCGGTACATAAAAAAAAACCTTCCAAATTTGGAAGGTTTTTTTATGCTTACAACTCAATTAAACTAAAACGGTTTACGCTTAAAGTTTTGATTATTGTTGTTTTTATGACGGTGTGGATTATTGTTATTATTTTGTTTACCACCATTGTTATTGTGCACACGCTTCTTATCTCCTCCAGCTCTTTGTTGTTGATTAGTATTACGAGGAACAAATGCTTGCGTACTTCTTAAGCTACTATTGTCCGCCAATTTAAGTTGCCCTTTCGACAATTCACCCAATTGTTTTAAAATCACCTCATCATTCACACTGTCTCTATTCCAGTTCAAATACGAACGTTTCATTAAGTTAGCAATTTGCTCTACCAAAGCATTGCGTTCATCTCCTTCAGGATATTCTTTTGCTTTTTCGATAATACGCTCTACCGTTTTACCATAATGTTTGTAACGAATATCATTACTCGGGTATTTCAACAATTCAGGTTTAGTTTGAAATGTTTCAGGTGTTGGTCTTGGATAAGGCGAATCAACATCCAGCTTAAATTCAGAGATTATAAATAAATGATCCCAAAGTTTATGCTTAAAATCGGTTACATCACGTAAATGTGGATTTAACTGTCCCATTACATCAATAATAGCTCTAGCTACTTTGTTTCTTTCTTCTTTGTCTGCAACCGTAATTGCAAAATCAATCATTTTTTGAATGTTTCTGCCATATTCGGGGATAATCATCTTTGGCAGACTTGTATTGTATTCCATCTAAATTATTTTTGAGGTAGTAATCTATCGAAGCTTAAGCCTTGTATAGAGAACCAAAAGTACGGATTTTATTGAAAACTACCAAACCTTTCTTTTTTAGCTTTTCCATGCAATTTTGCAGGCTCTAAACTCCTCAAAAATTCATTTTTTTTTACCGCAGATATTGTTAAATTTGCGCTTCGTTTAAAAATCACTTAAAACTAGATAAAAGATGAAAATATTAGTTTGTATAAGCAATGTGCCTGATACAACCACTAAAATTGCTTTTTCGGCAGATAACAGCACTTTTAATGCAGCAGGCGTTCAATTTGTAATTAACCCATACGATGAGTGGTATGCATTGGTACGTGCATTAGAGTTAAAAGAAGCACAAGGTGGAAATGTAACCATTCTTCATGTTGGTACTGCTGATAGCGAAGCTACTATCCGTAAAGGATTAGCAATTGGTGCTGATGATGCGGTTCGTATCGATGCTGAACCAAATGATGCATTTGCTGTAGCTGAACAAATTGCTGCTTTTGCAAAAGATAAAGGATTTGATTTAATCATGGCTGGTAAAGAAACCATCAACTACAATGGTTCAATGGTTGGTGCTATGTTAGCTGAATTAATGAATTTACCATACGTTTCATTAGCTACTAAATTAGAAGTTGCTGCTGGTGTTGCAACCATCGAACATGATATTGACGGTGGAACAGAAGTTGTTGAATGTGCTTTACCATTAGTACTTTCGGCTAACAAAGGAATGGCAGAACAACGTATCCCAAACATGAAAGGAATCATGAGTGCTCGTACAAAACCATTACAAGTTGTTCCAGCAGTTGCTACTGATAAATTAACAACCATTACCTCTTACGAATTAGCAAAAGGTCGTACAGAATGTAAATTTATCGATGCTTCAACTCCTGAAAAATTAATTGAGTTGTTACACAACGAAGCAAAAGCAATCTAATTTTATTTTAACTATTAAACTCGAAACACATGTCAGTTCTAGTATATACAGAAACAGCAAAAGGCAAAATCAAAAAATCTTCGTTAGAAGCCGTTAATTACGGAAGCCGTATTGCAACACAATTAAACACATCTGTTACCGCAGTTATTGTTGGTGATGCAGATGTTGCAGAGCTTGGAAAAGCAGGTGCAAAAAAAGTATTAAAACTTAAAAATGATAAATTAACAAGCTTAGATGGCATGTATTTAACAGCGGCTATTGAACAAGCTGCTACTGCTGAAAATGCAACAGTAATTATCTTCTCACACGACTTTACAGGAAAAGAAATTGCACCTCGCTTGGCTGCTAAACTAAAAGCAGGCATTGTTGCAGGAGCTGTTGACAATCCTACTATTTCAGGTGATGCATTAACTGTAAAGAAAAATGTATTTTCTGGTAAAGCAACTGCAGTATATGCAATCAATTCTGCTAAAAAAATTATTTCATTATTACCTAATTCATTTCCTGTTGAACTAACGGAAGGAACTGCTGAAGTTGCTGACTTTGCAGTAAACCTTGATGCTGTCAATTCACCAATTAAAGTTAAAGAAGTTAAAAAAGTAACAACCGAATTAAACTTGCCAGATGCGGAATTAGTTGTTTCTGCTGGTCGTGGTTTAAAAGGACCTGAAAACTGGGGAATGGTTGAAGAATTAGCAAAAGAATTAGGTGCTGCTACAGCATGCTCTCGTCCAGTTGCTGATATGCACTGGCGTCCACACCACGAACACGTTGGTCAAACAGGTGTTGCTATCCGTCCAAACCTATACATTGCAATTGGTATTTCTGGAGCTATCCAGCATTTAGCGGGTGTTAATGGAAGTAAAACAATTGTTGTAATCAACTCTGATAAAGAAGCTCCTTTCTTTAAATCGGCTGATTATGGTATTGTTGGTGATGCATTTGATATTGTTCCAAAATTAGTGGCTGCAGTAAAAAACTTTAAAGCAAACCATAACTAAAATTGTCAGTTTACGATTTATTCGTATTTTAGACATAGGATAAGATGAGTGAGATTTACTTGAAATTTTTCTGTAGTGAAAAAAGTTAAATTAGAAATTGTAGGATTATCATATAGCCAAACTCAAACAGGTGCATACGCACTTGTTTTGGGTGAAGCAAAAGGCAAACGCAGACTTCCAATCATTATTGGTGGCTTTGAAGCACAAGCAATTGCCATTGAGCTGGAAAAGATGACACCAAGTCGTCCGCTTACTCATGATTTATTTAAAAGTTTTGCAGAAGGATTCAGCATTGAAGTAAATGAAGTTATCATTTACAATTTAGTGGAAGGGATTTTCTTTGCAAAAATAGTTTGCAATGGTGATGGTAAAGATGTTGAAATTGATGCACGCACATCCGATGCAATTGCACTTGCTGTTCGATTCAATTGCCCAATCAATACTTACGAATTTATTTTATCTCAAGCTGGAATTTTATTGGATGATGAAACAATTGCTCCTGCAAATGAAGGTGCAGATGTGGATGAATTAATAGAAGCCGATGCAAATGATTATGTAAGAAAATCAACCGAAGAATTGAAACAATTATTGGATGCTGCGCTGAATGATGAAGATTATGAAAAAGCATCTCACATTCGTGATGAATTAAACAATCGCAAAAAATCTTAGACTGATTTAACGAATTCGTTTCATCGTTTCTAAAAGTATAAACTACTCCAACAATTACTTTTATTAAACAAAAAAGAAGCACATGAATATTAAGATTCGCCTTACATTAATGAGTTTTCTTCAGTTTTTTGTGTGGGGCGCTTGGCTTATTACCGTAGGTAATTACTGTTTTGAAACAAAACATTGGAGCTTTGATGAATTTGGTGCTATCTTCTCAACATTAGGAATTTCGTCTATTTTTATGCCCGCCCTTACGGGAATTATTGCCGACAAATGGATTAACGCTGAAAGACTATATGGAATTTTGCATATTCTTGGAGGCTTAATGCTTTGTTGTATTCCATTTGTTACTACTCCTACTTCATTCTTTTGGGTAATTTTTGCAGCAATGATTTGTTACATGCCTACTATTTCCTTATCAAATTCAATTGCTTATACCATTCTTAAAACACATAGTTTTGATGTGATTAAAGTTTTTCCTCCTATTCGTGTGTGGGGAACAATTGGTTTTATAGCAGCCATGTGGACAACCAATCTTTCTGGCAGCAAAGCATCTGCGGGCATGTTTTATATTTCTGCAATTGCAGCAATAACACTTGGCATATACTCGTTCTTTTTACCCAAATGCCCTCCTCAAAAACTAATTTCTAAAGATGCTACTTTGTCTCAAAAGTTAGGTTTGGATGCATTTAAACTTTTTGGAACATACAAAATTGCATTGTTTTTTATCTTCTCCATGTTCTTGGGTGCTGCTTTACAGCTCACAAATATGTATGGTGACACATTCCTTTCTGACTTTAAAACAATTCCGGAATATGCTGATTCATTTGTTGTAAAATATTCAACAATCATCATGTCTATTTCTCAAATATCAGAAACACTATTCATTTTGGCCATTCCTTTCTTTTTAAAACGATTTGGCATCAAACAAGTAATGTTGTTTTCAATGCTTGCTTGGGTATTACGTTTTGGCTTTTTTGCCTATGGCGATCCATCAGGAGGATTATGGATGATTATCATGTCGTGTGTGGTATACGGAATGGCATTCGACTTTTTTAATATATCCGGATCCTTATTTATTGAGACCTCTACCGATTCTAAAATTCGCTCCAGTGCACAAGGCTTGTTCATGATGATGACAAATGGTTTTGGTGCTATTTTCGGAAGCTATGCAAGTGGCTGGATCATCAACAAATATTTTGTATCCGATGGAATAAAAGATTGGCACACCATCTGGCTTTCATTTGCAATTTATGCACTCGTTATTTCAATAGCGTTTGCTATTCTCTTCAAGCACAAACACAATCCAAAAGAATTAGAGTCTGTTAGCCATTAATAACTTTTGTTGATATAAATTGTAAAACTTGAGCGTCTAATTTTCTGCTACAATTTGTCCATTTTCTACTTTTGCTATTCGAAACTGTATTCGGAATATTTTTTTCCTCATTCATTTTTTTAATCGTTTAAATTCAACTAATGAAACAATATCACGATTTAATGCAACATGTGTTGGACATTGGAGCAACCAAAACCGACAGAACAGGAACAGGCACCATCAGCGTATTTGGCTACCAAATGCGATTTGATTTACAAGAGGGGTTCCCAATGCTTACAACTAAAAAATTGCACTTAAAATCAATTTTACATGAATTACTTTGGTTTCTTAAAGGCGAGACCAATATCAAATATTTAAAAGATAATGGTGTAAGCATTTGGGATGAATGGGCAGATGAAAATGGAAATCTTGGACCTGTTTATGGCTCTCAATGGCGCAGTTGGCAAGCTGCAGATGGTAGAACCATTGACCAAATAACACAAGTTGTGAATCAAATAAAAACAAATCCAGATAGCAGACGAATGATTGTAAGTGCTTGGAATGTTGGTGAAATCGACAAAATGAAATTACCTCCTTGCCATGCTTTTTTTCAGTTTTATGTTGCGGATGGAAAACTAAGTTGTCAGTTGTATCAACGCAGTGCTGATATCTTTTTGGGAGTACCCTTCAACATTGCATCATACGCAATTTTAACGTTGATGATGGCTCAAGTTTGTAATTTAAAACCAGGTGAATTTATTCATACACTTGGCGATGCTCACCTCTACTCCAATCATATCGACCAAGCAAAACTTCAGCTAAGTCGTGATTTTAGAAAATTACCAACACTAAAAATCAACCCTGAAGTAAAAGATATTTTTGGATTTAAATTCGAAGATTTCACATTGGAAGGATACGATCCTCATCCACATATCAAAGCAGCGGTTGCTGTTTAAAAAAGGAAAAGGCTAATGAAATTTCATTAGCCTTTTTGTATCAATGCCACTGCATAAGCGCAAACGCCTTCTTCCCTACCCACATAGCCCAACTTTTCATTAGTCGTTGCTTTTATTCCAATATCCGTTTTATCAATTCCCATTACCATAGCAAGTGTTTCTTTCATCACTTCTATGTGTGGATTAATTTTTGGTTTTTCTAAAACCAACGAACAATCAATATTTCCTATCGAATAATTTTCTTGTTTCAATAATTCAACTACACGTTTTAATAAAATTTTACTATCAATTCCTTTAAACTCACCCGATGTATCTGGAAAATGAAAACCGATATCGCGCATGCCTGCAGCGCCAAGTAAAGCATCACAAATAGCATGAATTAAAACATCGGCATCAGAATGCCCAAGTGCTCCTTTTACTGCATCTAACTTTACACCGCCCAACCACAAATCTCTTCCCTCTTGTAATTGATGGACATCAAAACCAAATCCTACTTTTATTTTCATAATGAATTATTCTCTTTTGTTATTCAAAAAAAATCCCGCTAATTGCGGGATGATTTTTTATTATTCTGCTGCTTTCTCATCATTCTGTGCTTTGAATGCATCAAAGTCGAATGTGAGTGTAAAGCGTAAAGTGTTTTCTAAAGGATTACGTTGTTGTGTTGGAATCAGATATGCAAAATCCAATCCGAATACATTGTATTTTACACCAGCTCCTAATGTAAAGTACTGACGATTTCCTTTTGTTGGATGCTCGTAAAAGTAACCCATACGAACAGCAAACAAATGATTGTACCAATATTCTAATCCTACCGAATAATTAATTTCTCTCAACTCTTCTTTGCTTCCACCTGGTGCATCGTTGAATGAGCCAAACATTCCTTCTGCTACACCTCTGTTTGGATCTTTACCCGATAAAATAACAGGCTCACCACCTTTATAAACAACTGCACCATTTGTATCTAACTGATAAACCGGAGGAGTAGGAACCAATAATTTATTGATATCGGCCATAATCGCAATACTGTTATAGTCATCCAACTGCACTGCTAATCCTGCTCCCAAACGCATGTTGATGGGAATAAAATTTGCACTATTTTTTCCACCTCTGTCGGAATACGACATTTTATTTCCAATATTTGAAATATTTAAACCAACAGTAGCAATTGCTTTTTTATCCTGTAATTTTATTTTTTCATTTCTGTAGGTTGCTGAAACATCCACAGCAATAGATCTTCCTGCTTTTGTTTGCGAACCTTCCACCAAAGCACCACCTGTAAGATTTGAATTCACAAAACGTACAGCTCCACCTGCAGAAAATGTTTTTGATAATTTTACTCCATAAGCAATATCTACTGCAAATTCATTGGGTCTAAATTGACCAGTTGTATTTCCGTTATTATCTGTAAAGGTGATATCACCCAATGAAAAATAACGCAAGGACGCTGCAATTGTACCACGCTTTTTGGTTTTGTAATAACCCGACAAGTATGCCAAGTTAATATCCGGCACCAAGGCTCTTAACCAAGGTGTATACGAAACACCAATACCTATTTTTTTATCTACAAATGCCAACTTAGATGCATTCCAATGTATCGAATTTACATCAGGAGAGGATGCAACTCCTACATCACCCATACCACCAGCACGTGAGTCAGGTGTAATTAGCAAAAATGGAACGGCTGGAGTAATGGTATTTAATTGAACTACGTTTGCTCGCTGATTTTGATTTGACTGCGCAACAATAGTATTACCAACTGAAATTGTAAACAATGTTGCTACTGCACAAATACTATATTTATTAAAATAATTCATCCGACTATTTTTTTAGGATTGCTAAAGTACTAATTAATTTAAAATTACAAGCTTTTCTATTTGCTCTGCTGAACTACCTTGACTATTTTTTACTTTCAAACGATAAATATAAACGCCCTTCCCTATTTTATCACCAAAATCATCTCTGCCATCCCAATTAATTGGATTCGAACGATTGCCTTCTGCTGTAACAAAATCAGTTATCGTTTTTACCAGTTTACCTGATATCGTAAAAATCTTGTAATTCTACCTCTAATGTCTGACAACATTGATTGTGCTCAAAATAAAATTGCGTTTTTGTAGTAAATGGATTAACTTAGGGCCATATCAGCTGATTTTGCAACAACAAACTCTGTATAGGTTTGTGAGGAGTTATTGTACACATCCCATACTTTTAATGTTAATGAATGTTGTCCTTCTGAAATTGCAGAATAGGGATAGCGAATTGTTCCTGATTTATAACTATTCAAATCCGCTTGGTAATAATCATTTAATACAATTGAATTTTCGGTATTTGCATCCAGCACAGCAGTAATATCATGTCCAATACCATTTCCAACAGTATTAACACCATTATCATCTTTTATTTTTGCAAACAAATCAGGTGTTTCATCAGTAATTCCACCAAATACAAACTTATCATCATTTAAATACAAACTTACATCTGGTCCTTTTGTATCCAATGGCGCTGAATTATCGGTTCCACCAATTATAATTTTTTCATAATAACCTGCTCCATCCTCAGTTCCATTTTGAGCATAATAACTAATTCGGCCAATACCATAATTGTATAAAATATCTTTAGGAACAATAAATGTGTAACTGAAATAACTATTAACAACACTTACTTTCCCTTTGTACAAAATATTTTTTTGCAATTTAAATGTAAAAGGTGGTGTTGCTGATCCATCGTTTGATAAGGTATTTACATTTTGAGATTTATCAAAAACAGTAGGATATAAAATTCCATTATAATTTCTTAACATGGCATTGTTTTTTTATCTCTTACAAACCGCTAATCGTAATGGTAGATAACGCTCGAATCGTATCCAGCGAAAAGCAGTAACAGCTACAGCATTTATTGAATCTGTTGAAATTTTATGCTTTGGATATGCTAAACGCAAAGCAGGATCACCAATCAATGTAAAGTTTCTACTGTTCAGTGAAGTTCCAACAGAAGTGTTTTTCATTTCATAATACAAGTCTCCTAAGCGAGGCATTGCCCCATCAACTTGCGTTTCTAAGGCTCTGTAAAACTCCTGATTCAATAAAAAATTAGGCCCGCAAAAACAACACGAACCGTACTAAACATTGCAATTCCACCACCTTAAGGATTTAAAAACACCATCTCTCCTAGCGGAAGTTCTTTCAGGATCATCGTAATGTGTAAATTCGCAAGTAGCAGTAAACACAAGTAGTAAATTATTAATATTTGTCCAATTGTTAACATCCGCCACTTCCACAACGCGTTCATGCGCTAAGCCTAACTCTCCTCCATGTCCTGTATAATTCCAAATCAAACATCCTTTTTCCATTCGCTTATTGATTGCCTCTTTCGCTGCAGGAAAACGCTGTCCACCGGGTGTTGATTCCTGAACAAATGCATCCAGGTAAATTTTGTCAATATTGTAATTGTTATAGCTTGTGTCTACCAATGTAGCCAACTTGTCTGCATCCTTTTGATGTAATCCACCATCCTCATCATCGCCTACAAATGTGATTACATTGCGCCAATCGCCAAAAGGTGAAGAGGATGCCAAACCCGAAGTACAAGCATTTGATATAGCAGTATAATCGAACCCAGTTCGTGTATAATCTAAAACTTTATTTACGCATGCAACAGCCTCCGATTTGGACTTAACAGGAAAACGACCAACACCAATATCTACAGCATCTGATCCAAACAAACCTTCGTCATCATCTAGCAAACCAAAATAATCATCCGATACATACGACTGAGTTAATATGGTTGAGTTATACGATTGGTAAGTAGGAATAAAATTCGTGTTTCCTAAATAGTTTTTTTTATTTTCAAAAGAACCATCTCCCATCAATAATAAATATTTTGGACGTTCGGATGCTGTTGCTGCTCTATCGTAAAACATTTTTACAAAATTTCTTATCGCAGAAATGTCTCTAGAACCAGAAGAAAATTCATTATAAATTTGTTGAGGAGTTACAACAACAGTTGATAGTGTGTCTGCATTTTCGTGATAAAGTGCTAAACGAACGGCTTCGTCATAAAAATCAGGATGGGTAACAATGATGTAATCTTTTTGAGCAATTCCATGCAAATCTTGATTTCTATTCTTCCCCAATTTTGAAGGACTCAAATAACTTGCACCCGAAAATCCAAAATATTCTTTTAATTGTATCGGAAGGCATTGAAAACTGATAGTTGGTTCCAGAAACTGAAAGAACTTGATTGGATACATTTGTAACATCTCAAAATCCCAAACCTGAATAAAACTATTGCTCGCTAAATTGTACTGCGCTACATTCCCTGCACCAATGGAATGTGCATCTCTAAAATGCATTTGAGAACCACTCATTATCAAATTTCTTCGCGCATTTACTACAATGTAATCCAACCAGGCTTGTGCATTGGCAGTTTGTTTAGTCACATTTACTGTAACTACAGAACTTGCTGGATTGTAAGTATAACATGTTGATGCAATACGAGCGTAATCAGAATAAACACTACCATCCACACTTGGAATAGATAATGATGAACTTCCTGAGCCACTTGTAATTGAATAGCTCGCATTACTTGACGAACCTGACTGTACTAACCGAGAAGCTAATGCTACTTTTACTTTTACTGGTGAGCTCGTTACAATATTCGGAAATGAAAAAGAAAAATTATACGAAGAAATATTGTCAAACAATTCACCAAACCATTGTCTGCCCGATTTTATAAAATTTACAGATTCCGTTTCATGAATTGCATAATCATCAAATGTAAACAGCTGTAGTGTTGCAGGGTTGCAAAGAACTAACATTCTGAATTCGTTTACCTAATCCTAAATCGAAATTAGATAAAATAATACGCTGAATCGGAAAACAAATGCTCATCATGCAAAAAAATCAGGACATCTTCCAGACAAACTGTATTCCCATTTAGAAGATGATTTCCCATAAAACAAAACATAATCACTTGGATCAAAAACACCATCCGACTCTCCATTCACAACAATTGCATTTTCAACCAAATCATCCAAATGCGGATCGGAATTTAATTCAGGTAACATTGTTCCGCCATTGCCATAAACACGAATATTTCGAGGATCAAGTGTCGACATATCAATTCCCAAACTTTCTAAAAAAGCATGATCAATTTTATAAATACCATCTTTATAAATGGAAATTTTATACCAATCACCTGTTTTTAAAACCGAATTAGCTGAGTAAACAGCTGCACGAATCACGGATTTAGTATCATAGTCGTATTCGACAACAAATTTAGAGGAGACTAATTTTTTCAATTTGACCGGTTAAAGGATTTTTCGAAGTGGAATAAAGGAAAAACACCCTTTTTAGTTCCTTTGGAATTTAAAATGGAGTCGTGATTGTAATATTGCATTTTTTTTAGAATAGTCTTTGATGGTAACTCGCTAGCAATAAGGGGAGTATAAGACTCACTTGTCAATTTTACGGAGAAAGAGCCTATACATCGGCTGATAAGGCCGTTTTTTGAAAAAATCGAGGTAAAAAGGAATCCTCAATGTGTATTGAGCACCTAAAACTTAATAAATTTAAGAAATCGGTAGCCACAATTTCTCTGTACTTACCCCATCCCAAGCTATTGAATAGCCAATATTTTTTGACTTTTACTTGCGCAAAAGCAAAATTTAGGGCAAAGAATGCACTCAAAAAAAGCAATTTTATTCTCATATTTTCACTAAAATTGGATGTCAAATTTAACTAAAATTGGGGTTTAAAACTTGGATTATATTTTTTTTTAGTTAAATTTGTGTTTCGTTTGTATCTATTTCAACAAAAATAAAACGAATTGTTGCAAGTAATATTGTGTAATATTTTCGTAAAAGTGAAACTTTATTGAAAAAAAGATGTATAATTGTGTCCCATATAAAACTGGTTTATTATGTTAAAGCGTATTGTTTTAATTTTAACTGTGTTATTTTCTCTAGGAATAAGTGAAAACTTATTTGCTCAAGACCCTGAGTTTACTCAGTTCTACGCAAATCCACTTTATCTTAATCCGGCATTTGCAGGAACTGCAAGATGTCCGCGTGTGAATTTAAATTACAGAAATCAATGGCCAGCAATTTCTGGAACCTATGTTACTTATTCAGCTTCGTATGATCAACATTTTGATGCATTGGCAGGTGGATTAGGTTTATTGGTTACCAACGATAAAGCTGGACAAGGGACATTAACAACAACAAATGTTGCTGCAATGTATTCTTACCAATTGAATATTAATAGAGAGTTTTCAATGAAATTCGGATTTCAAGCCGCTTATTTCCAAAAAAGTATCGACTGGAGTAAACTAACGTTTGGTGATATGATTGATGAAAGAAGAGGTTTTGTTTACAACACGAATGAAGTACCAGGTTTATCTAAAAAATCAAATGTCGATTTATCAGTTGGTTTATTAGGATATAGCAAACGTTATTTCTTTGGTTTTGCTGCTCATCATTTAACACAACCAGATGAAGGATTAATTGGACCAAGTAAATTACCAATGAAAATTACAGGTCATGCTGGTGCTGTTTTACCAGTTGGTGACAAAGGAAACGAAACATACATTTCTCCAAACGTATTGTACCAAAAACAACAAGATTTTCAACAATTAAACTTAGGTGTTTATGTAAACAGAGGTTCTATTGTAGGTGGTCTTTGGTACAGAAACCAAGATTCATTTATTGCTTTGATTGGATTCACTCAACATTTCTTTAAAATTGGATACAGCTACGATGTAACTGTTTCTAAATTAACAAATGCTACAGCAGGATCTCATGAGGTATCTTTTTCACTTCAATTTGAGTGTAAACCGAAAAAGAAAAAATTTAGAACTGTAAGTTGTCCTTCGTTCTAAACAATAATAATAAAGATTTTAAGTTTTAAATTACATCAACCAAAAATAACACAATGAAAAAAGTATCAAGCAAAATACTTGTAATTGGCGCAACCGTTGCAACGTTAGTTTCTTGTCAAAAAGAACGCTCACCTGTTACTGCTTGGGAGTATAACAACCCAAAAAATGGTGGATTTGAAGTTGTTCCTTACGAAGAGCAAGAAACAGGTCCAGGTTTAGTACTTGTACAAGGTGGTACATTTACAATGGGAAGAGCTGAACAAGATGTTACTTACGATTGGAATACAATTCCAAGACGTGTAACTGTTTCTTCATTTTATATGGATCAAACAGAGGTTAGAAACTTAGATTACTTAGAGTACTTGTATTGGACAAATAATGTATTTGGTCCTAACTATTATGATGTTGTTAAAAAAGCAATGCCAGATACATTGGTTTGGCGCGATCGTTTAGCATACAACGAACCATACGTTGAATATTATTTAAGACATCCATCTTACAGAGATTATCCTGTTGTTGGTATCAACTGGTTACAAGCATCCGATTTTTGTGCTTGGAGAACTGACCGTGTAAATGAGTTTATCTTGATTCGTGAAGGTATCTTAGAACACAATCCTACTCCTGACGAAAACGTATATTTTAATACAGATCAATATTTAGCTGGTAAATGGCAAGGAACGGTTTTAACACCAATTCCTTCTATGAGTCCAAATGGTGGCGACCGTTTAGTGCGTATGGAAGATGGTATCTTCTTACCACGTTACCGTCTACCAACAGAAGCTGAGTGGGAATATGCTGCTTATGGTTTAATTGGAAACACTATTGGTGAACGTATTACCGACAGAAGATTATATCCTTGGAATGGTGCTGGTGTTCGTAACCCAGATTCAAAATATTTAGGTCAAATTATGGCTAACTACCAAAGAAGTAATGGTGATATGATGGGTGTTGCTGGTCAGTTAAATGATGCCGGTGATATTACAACTCCAGTATTCTCTTATTGGCCAAACGATTACGGCTTGTATAACATGGCTGGTAACGTTTCAGAATGGGTAATGGATGTTTACCGTCCTTTATCACCTGAAGACAAAGCTGATTTCCGTCCGTTCCGCGGTAACGTATTTAAAACACAAGAGCGCGATGTTGATGGTATCATGATTAACGATACAATTAAATACGATGCTGATAGTAATATCGTAAGCATACCAGGTATGGTGCGTTGGAGAGATGTTAGCATTGCAGTTCCAGATGACAACTTGGATGAGCGTAGAAACTACAAATATGCTGATAACATTAACTATTTAGATGGTGATGTTCAATCACAAGCAGTAGGATTAAATGGTGGAGCTTGGGATGCGCCTTGGGATGCTGCAGCAGTAGGAAAAGCAGAAAGTAATGGTATGTACGAATACAGTGTAACCTCTATGATTAACGATAAAGCGCGTGTTTATAAAGGTGGTAGCTGGAAAGATCGTGCATATTGGATGGTGCCAGGTACAAGAAGATTCTTGGATCAACGTCAGTCAACTGCATGGATTGGATTCCGTTGTGCTATGACACGTGTGGGTAGCCCAATTGGTTTAGGAAATTAATACACAAACATATTTAACAAAAAAAGCGAGAAAACGGACTGCTTTTTTTAAGTGATTAATAAACCATTTACAAAAAATAAATGAAAAGTATACTTTTGATTAGCTGAAAAAAATGGTTGTTGATGTTTATAATTTTAACAATTAATTTTCTATCCTGTAATAAATACTAAACAAAAAACTATCGCATTAAT
This sequence comes from Bacteroidota bacterium, assembly GCA_016707685.1. Lineage (GTDB taxonomy): Bacteria > Bacteroidota > Bacteroidia > 2-12-FULL-35-15 > 2-12-FULL-35-15 > 2-12-FULL-35-15. The sequence goes on along the minus strand of JADJHE010000007.1, from coordinate 36,161 downwards.
AAAAACAGTCTAAATGATTCTATAGTAAAGGAATTAAATAATATTCGTTATAAAAGACCAAGAGCATCGAACCGACACTACAACGATAGGGATGCTAAATCAAGCACAAAATGATGCATTAAATTTATGGAAGATTGAAAAATTATTACACAATTACGGTTGGCCTCACCCAGATTCGATTGGAGAATCTGGTTCTGAAACAATTTTATTAGTACTCCAACATTCACATATTTCTATACAACGAAAATACTTACCAATGGTTAGAAAAGCAGTAATTGATGGCAAATTATCAGGCAAATCATGGGTGTTTTTAGAAGACCGAGTTTCCTTAGCAAATACAGGCAAACAACTATATGGAACCCAAGTTGAAACAAATCAAAACACTGGAGAATACTTTATTTCACCCATAATAGATGAACGCAATATAAATATTAGAAGAAAAAAAATTGGACTAGAAAGCATTGAGACGTATGCTTCCTCTTGGGGAATAAACTATAAAATTTCGTATTAAATGAAAATAGAGTTATCTGAATACAATCCCAACTGGCACAACATTTTTCTAAAAGAGAAGTCGCTTCTAGAATCGGTCTTACCTCTTACTGCCCAAATTGAGCATATTGGAAGTACTTCAATTAAAAACCTGTGTGCTAAGCCCATTATTGATATACTTTGTGGGCTCGACAACTTTAAACTTGCAGATGAATTAGTACATAAAATTGTTGCTCTTAACTACGAATACGTAGAACAGTATACTACACTAATTCCAGAAAGGCGGTATTTTAAAAAAGCTGGTTTTCACATTCACATGGTACAGAGCGGTGGAAAATTTTGGGAACGGCATCTATTGTTTCGTGATTTTTTAAGAAAAAATGAACGTATTAAAGATGAATATGCTTCATTAAAAAGACAACTTGCTCAGAAAGACTGGATAGACGGAAATGAATATGCTGGAGCGAAGACAGCATTTATAAAAGCTATTGAAGAACGAGCAAAACAAGAGAACAAATAAACATTAGTATATAGATGAGATCTCGTATTATAAAATAAAAAAGGGCTGATTTCATCAGCCCTTTTTTATTTTATAATCTTTTATTTTTTCTTTCCTTGTTGTTGTTGCTTCGCCATTTCCTCGAGGCGTTGCTGAAACTTAGATACCTTTTTCGGTTTTAATTTATTCTCTTGGATTTTGCGGTGCAATGCATCGTGGTCAATTACAAATTTTTGCATCACCCATGTTTGTCCAAATGTGAACATATTTGCTAAGAAATAATACCAGCTCAATCCAGCTGAATAGTTATTCAAGAATCCTAAGAATAATATTGGCATTAAATACATCATCCATTTCATTCCAGGCATTTGATTGGTGTTACCCATCAATTGACTGTTGCTCCATGTATACAACAATGTAGATGCAGTCATTAATAAGGCAAATAAACTCACGTGATCACCATACCAAGGAATACTGAATCCAAAGTCGTAAACCGAATCATAAGTTGATAAATCGTTTGCCCACAAGAACCCTTGTTGACGCATTTCGATGGATGCTGGGAAAAAGTTAAACAAGGCAATCAAAATTGGCATTTGCAACAACACTGGAATACAACCCGCCATTGGGTTTACACCTGCTTGTTTGTACAATGCCATGGTTGCTTGTTGTTTTTGCATTGCATCACCATCTTTGTATTTTTCATTCAAAGCATCAATCTCTGGTTTCAACACCTTCATTTTAGCCGAAGAAAGAACCGTTTTGTAAGCAATTGGCAATAACAATAATTTAATGATAATGGTAAGAATCAAAATGATAATACCATAATTCAAATTCATATTATCAAGCACATTGAATATTGGAATCACTAAAAAGCGGTTCATCCATCCAAATATTTTCCATCCAAGATTGATTTGTTTTTCCAATCCTAAATCATAGCCTTTTAATGTTTGGTAATGGTTTGGACCAAAATAAAACTTCATTGGAAAACTTTCGGATGCAGCATGTGTGTATGGGATAGCCATGTTTGCAGCATATTCCTTTGTAAACTGTCCGCCTTGAATTCTTTTGCTTTCTAATTCTACTAAAGATTCAAATCCTTTATCAGCAATTAATACCGAAGTAAAAAATTGTTGCTTAAAACCAATCCATTTTGTTTTAGTTGGCATTACAACTTTTTCATCACTTGCTTCACTCAACTTATCAACCTCTTCTTCTCCATTCATATAATAAATAGTGGAAGCATTTTGTTGTGTTTCGGTATGAAGTTCTTGTTTAGGCAATTTCATTTCCCAATTCAATTCCAACTTTTTTGTACTCGCAGCAATTACATCTTGTAAGCCAACCGTATTTAATGTAAAACCTACTAAATAATCATTTCCTTTTAAGGTGTATACATACTCAATGTATTTTGATTGATCGCCTGCATACGCTTTAAATGAAATTGATTTTGATTGATCACCAGCAACAGTAAATCCTTCTACATCATTTGTAAAGTACAATGAATCGGTATTAATTTTTAATGAATTTGCAGTAAAGGATAAATTTTGAGCAGATGAATCGGCATAAAATAAAGTCAGAGGTTTGCCATCAAATGTTTTATAATTTTTTAATTCTACTGAAGCAACGCGTCCTCCTTTTGAAGAAAGATTCATTTTCAACACATCGTTTTCGAGTGTGATTAATTTGTTTGTTCCTGCGGCAGCTTGAGCAAAAGCACCGAATGCTTGTTTTTTAATAATTGCTTTAACAGAATCGGAATTCATTAAGCTATCAGGAATAGCAGCAGTAGCTTGAACTGTTTTGGTAAGTGCTGTTTTTGCAGCAGCTTCGGCAAGTGTTTTTTGAGCCTGTTCGTAGTTTACTAATGAATCAGCAGCACGTTGTTGCAATGCTAATTCCTCTTTACTTGGCTGTGACATTACCAACCAACCAATTAGAATTCCTCCAATTAATAATAGACCCAGTATCGAATTTTTATCCATTTTACGCTAAAATTTAGGGCGCAAAGATAATAAAAATTAACGCTATCAGCCTCTAAAAACTTAAATAGAAATTATTTAACTGGGATTTGAAAATAGGAGCCAATATCTTCGATAGAAGCACGTAAATGCTGCAATTTATCGTTTTCACGAACTTTGTCCAACACTCCTTGAAACTTCTCAACATATTGTTTTCTACTCGTATTTATCCATTGAGAAGCATAATAAACCGATTTAATGGTAAAATCGTTCTCAAGATTTTTACTGGTAGTTGATGTAAGTTTTTCATAACGCTTGTAGCATTCTTGAATACTTTCGTGATCTTCCAAGAAAAAATAGCCTGTAATTAAAATAGCAAAAAGTGCATCGTACAAACGCTGGAAAGCAATTTGTTGGAAATTTACAAGCAACAATTCCAATTTTTCAACTCCTTTTTTTACATCGGCTTTGGTTCCTAAAATTAGGAAACCACAATAAATGCTGTTCAGGTTAATGTAACGAACATACAATCCTTCATCCCAAATTGGTTTTGCAAGAATCTCTTCACATTTATTTTTATTGAACTCAATTTGCTGTTTTATCTCTTTCGGCAAATTTTCGTAATAGTCGTGTTTGTATCCTTGATTGTAGTGTGTTAAATAATAACTTGCCTGAATACTCAAATAAATAATTTCGGGAGTATTCACATAATTTTTCCAAAAACGCAATGGCTCTCTTTTTTTGATTAGAGCAGATGCCTCTTTTTGAAGCTCATCTTTATTGAGTTTATAGATTAAATGTTTTAATTTCAAATAATCTACATTCAATTGAATATCGTCTGAGAAAGAAAATACCACAAAACCATTTTTCTCTAAATCATCGGTAAGCTTGTTTAATTCATCTAGAATATCATCGTGAAAAAAGTGTGCATCGTTCAAATAATTTAATGTTTGACAATAAGCAAAACGACTTAAAAACTGAATGCTTAAGGTTTTACTGTTGCGGTATAAATCATAAAACTTCAAATGCTCTTGCATTTGAGCATCCGAAAGAACACTCTTTCCTTTAAAGTTCAAATTCTCCCTCATATAAAGGTAAATCTGATTAATAATGTGTTCGCTTTTTAGAACATCATTTATTTGTTGATGATATTTAATAGAAGAGTTTTTGTTTTCAGTAATTTGTGCTTGCTGTGCATAATACTTCAACACAGCATTCAAGGTTGTAAAGTCTTCTATTTTATGTGCAATATCTAATAATATTTCGGCAACACGATTTGCTTTATCAAGCTCGCCTTTATTAATGAATCGTTCAATTGCAGAAATATTGTGTGTTAAATAAGAAGGATAATTTCTACTTAAATAAGAAGTTAAACGAAAGGTATAATGTACTAATTGAAAAAATTTCTTTTTGCTCTTTTCATCTTTGGAACCATAAACGGCTTTACACAACTCATCCGACTCTTTTTGTTCCCACTCATCATTACGAATTTGTGATATTAATCGAAAAGGTAATTCTGCATTATTTTCTTTCAAATGATTTTTGAACTCATTGAAATGAAAATCATCAAGAAGCAATATAACTTTTTGTATGCTTAACATTATAGTGGTTTTAGTAGTCTGTTATTTATTTATACAGCCCTAAAATAAATAAAAAATCATCATTTATTTAATTATTCGCTCAATTAACATTTTTTTTGCAAAATCGAGAAGCCAACATCTTCCAATCTCGATTTAAAAATTAAACGCAGGTTCTGATATTCGAACCTAATCCAATACTAAAAAGTTCCAATTATGTTATTGGATAATGGTTGCAGCCGTTTTTACACAAACAAAAAATGTCTGATTAATAGGGGCATAATTGGAATTGGATTGGCTAAAACGACCTTTTACATTTGTGTAAATAATTTAAACCCCAAAGCAAATGAAACTATCTAATCTGTTTTTTTTAGCATTTATGCTTGTAATAACGAGTGCAATTGCACAAACTTATCCAATCGGTCACCGACAAATTACCTATCAGGACCCTGCACGTGGGAACAGAAATATTCAAACGGAGATTTATTACCCAGCTGCCACAGCAGGAAACAACGTAGCAGTAGAAACAGGAAGTTTCCCAATCATCGTTTTCGGACATGGATTTGCAATGGCTTGGGATGCTTATCAAAACATTTGGGAAGATTTAGTACCACAAGGATATATTATAGCTTTTCCACGCACAGAAGGAAGTTTGCTTCCAGCACCAGACCATGATGCATTTGGAAAAGACTTAGCATTTTTAGTTACAAAGCTACAAAGTGAAAGCACGAATGCTTCTTCACCATTTTTCAACTTCATCAATACTAAATCGGCCATTATGGGCCATTCAATGGGCGGTGGAAGTTCTTTTTTAGCAGCAAAAAACAATACAACCATTACTACCATGGTAACCTTTGCAGCTGCAAACACAAATCCTTCTTCTATAACAGCAGCACAAAATGTAACAGTTCCAAGTTTAGTAATTGCCGCTGCAAATGATTGTGTGGCACCTCCTGCCGACCATCAAGTAAAAATGTATGACTCACTTGCATCGGCTTGTAAAACATACCTTAGTATAACAGGTGCAGCACATTGTGAATTTGCAAATTATAATTTCAATTGCTCCTTCGGTCAAACAACCTGTTCACCTCAACCAGCAATTTCTGGTGCTGAACAAAAAGATGTTGTTTCGGATTTTACAAAACTTTGGTTTGAATATTATTTAAAAGACAATTGCAATGCTTGGAATGTTTTCAATGATTCATTAGCAAGTTCAAATAGAGTTACAAGTACACAAGGTTGCACCATTAGCAATCCCGTAATCAATCAAAGTGGAGTTGTGTTGCAATCAACACCTGGTACCACTTACCAATGGTATTTGAATGGGAACATCATATCGGGTGCTACATCACAAACATACACAGCTACCCAATCGGGTAATTATTATGTGGAAGTAACGTATTACAATACTTGCCCATACCCATCAAACACAATCAACATTTCGATTACTGGTTTATATGCAAACACAATTAGCAATAATCTTTCTATTTATCCTAATCCGGCAAACGATTTTATTGTTATCAATTATTCGCCTAAGCAAGATGAAAACAATGTGATTCGTTTACGCAACATCATGGGACAAATTGTAATTGAAAAGAATATATCCTTTACAGCAAACAATTTAAAGGCAGAAAAAATTGAATTGAATGAGCTACGTTCTGGAATTTATTTCTTGGAAATAAAAAACGAAAACATAAGCTATACCGAAAAGATTATTAAAAAGTAAACGATTTTTTGTTGGGGATGAATTGCCCGTTTGTTCGATGAACAACGGGCTTTTCTATTTCTCAATTCTCCAGTCGATGGGAGCAATGCTTTCGGTTTCTAAAATGCGATTGGTTTTAGAAAAATGTTTACAGCCAAAAAATGCTCCACGAGCCAATGGCGATGGATGTGCTGCTTTTAAAATAAAATGTTTTTTATCGTTAATCAATGCTTCTTTTGTGTGCGCAAAATTCCCCCACAACAAAAACACCACGCCTTTTTTATTATCCGAAATGGCTTTAATAACAGCATCTGTAAATGTTTCCCACCCTTTTTTTTGATGGGATCCAGGTGTGTTTGCACGAACAGTGAGCACCGCATTTAATAACAACACACCTTGATCGGCCCAAGGCTCCAAATTTCCCGAATAGGGAATTGGAATGCCTAAATCTGTATTTAGCTCTTTAAATATGTTTTTTAAGGAAGGCGGACTTTTTATTCCTTCAGCAACAGAAAAGCATAAACCATTTGCTTGCCCTGGTCCATGATAGGGATCCTGACCAATAATGACCACTTTTACCTTTGAAAATGGAGTACGGTTGAATGCCGAAAAAATTTGAGGCCCGGGAGGGTATATCAAAAACTGCTTTTTTTCCTGAACTAAAAATTGTTTCAATTCATTAAAATAAGGTGCTTTAAACTGCTCGGATAGAAGAGCCTTCCAACTCTCATCAATCATTATATCACTCATTTTTTTAGGCTTATGCCTTCAAAAATAGACCTAAAAATCAATTATTTTCAATATTGTGTAAAAAATAGTTCTTGTTGGACTTGCAAAAATCAAGAATAATTGTAATTTTGTGAATCTAAAAAAGATTTTCTCTAAACCTTTTTAACAGAAAAACATGAAAAAAATTGCACTATTTACATTATCAGTTGTTTTTGTAGGTTCACTCTTAACCTCCTGCCGTAGTCACGAACGTTGTGCTGCATATGGTAAAATCAACAAAATTGACACTGGAAAATCTTTTACAGATAAAACTGAAAAAGCAATCTAATAATTTAATTTATACTTTTACTCGATGAAAAAAACAGCCTCTCTTTTAGCAATTATCTTACTTACTTCGTTGTTTGTTTCATCTTGTAAATCGCATGGTGGATGTGCAGCTTATTCAAAAGCAAACACGCCTTCTCAATCAGCGAAATCTATTTAATATTCCTAGTATGAATTGGTTGAAACTTGTTAACGAAAGCCAATTAGAAGAAATACAGAACAACTCCTTTAATCCAACGATTAAAGGAGTTGTTCTATTTAAACACAGCACACGCTGTTCTATCAGTTCAATGGCTCTTTCTCGCTTCGAAAGAGGTTGGTCGCTTGACCAAGAAAAAGCACCTGCTTATTATCTGGACTTGTTAAATTACCGCCCTATTTCCAGTCTCATTGCCGACAAATTTGCTGTTGAACACGAGTCGCCCCAAGTATTAGTTATAAAAGATGGTAAATGCATTTACCATGCTTCCCATTCCGATATCAATGTTGCTGATATCGAAAAAGCACTTAATAGTTAAAAACAATCGTTTGTTTTAACTCTGCACTTAAGCTTTTTGCTACAGGACACGTATGAGCAGCATGCTCCAATAAGTCTTTATCCTTGTCCGAAAAATTATTCTTTGGCATTGTAAACACCACCACAATCTCCCCTACTCGTCTAGGATTTGACTCCATGTTCTTCGTAATTTCTACAGTAGTTCCTTCTATATTAATTGAATGTCTATCGGCCACAATTCCCATGATTGTAAGCATACAACAGCCCAGTGATGTTGCTAATAAATCGGTAGGCGAAAAAGCTTCGCCTTTTCCGTTATTATCCGTTGGAGCATCGGTAATGATGGTATTACCCGACTGCAAATGAACGGCCTGTGTTCTTAAATTACCAGTATACGTTATTTTTGATGTTGCCATTTGACAAAACAATTTAAGGATTTTTGCGTTTTTATAATTACATTTGTAATTGTAACAAAGGTAATATAATGTACAAACACATTCTTGCTTTTCTTCTTATTTTAATGTCTTCATTTGGAGCATTTGCTCAGTTGAAAGATGATCAAACACGCCTCGACAATGGCGAAGATGTAAATGTATTGTACAAAAATGAATCTACCATTGGTTTGTACATTCATACTGCAGGCGGAATTGGATTATCGTACCGCAGAGGGCAACATGTAAATGCTAACCGAAAAAGAATGCTTGAAGTTGAAATACAAAATTTCAAGCATCCAAAAGAAGTAAAAAGTGTAAATCCTGTTTATGATAATGCCAAAGGATTTGTTTACGGAAAGTTGAATTCATTTTTAATTATCCGACCAGGTGTTGGTTTTCAAAATGCATTGTACCAAAAAAGCGATAAAAAAAGTGTAGAAATACGCTTCTCCTATTTTGTAGGACTTGATTTAACATTTGCAAAACCAACCTATCTAGAAGTTATTTACAGACGTGGCACTTTGGAAACGCCAACCATTGCAACAGAACGTTATGTTCCAGGAACATACAACGATACTATTTCGAACATTTATGGCAAAGCATCCTTCTTCAGAGGAATGGATAAAACAACCATTCATCCTGGACTGTATGCAAAAATTGCATTTAGTTTTGAGTATGCCGACCGATACAATAAAATCAAAGCAATTGAAACAGGAGCTGTTGTAGATGCCTATCCTTGGAAATTGCCAATGATGGCTCATACTAAAAATCAACAAGTTTATATTCAACTTTACCTGAAAATCATTTGGGGTAAAAAGTGGTTCTAAGAATAACGATTAACAGATAGAAACGTGATGAACGAAATAACAACTACCAAAGAAGAAAAACAATTTGCAAGAAAACCTGATTGGTTAAGAGTAAAATTACCAACAGGAAAAGAGTACGCTCAAGTTCGCCAAATTGTATCTACTCATAAATTACATACCATCTGCGAAAGCGGAAACTGCCCAAACATGGGAGAATGCTGGGGAGCTGGAACAGCAACCTTTATGATTCTTGGAAACATTTGTACCCGTTCCTGCGGATTTTGTGCTGTAGCAACTGGCAGACCATTACCTGCAGATTTAAAAGAACCGGAACGTGTTGCAGAATCGGTACGTTTGATGAATATCAAACACTGTGTAATTACTTCGGTGGATAGAGATGATTTAAAAGATGGTGGTTCTACTATTTGGGTAGAAACAATCAATGCCATTCGTAAAGCGAGCCCACAAACAAAATTTGAAACATTAATTCCCGACTTTCAAGGAAAATGGGAAAACCTACAACGCATCATTGATGTAAATCCAGATATTGTTTCGCATAATTTAGAAACGGTTAGACGATTGACCAAACAAGTGCGTATTCAAGCTAAATATGATAGAAGCTTAGAAGTAATTAAACGCTTGCACGATGCTGGTGTTAAAACCAAATCGGGAATTATGCTAGGCTTGGGCGAAACCGAAGAAGAAATCTATGAAACGATGGATGATTTGAGAGCTTCGGGATGCGATGTACTAACAATGGGACAATACCTACAACCAACTCCAAAACATTTGCCTGTGGCAGCATTTATTCGCCCTGAGGCATTTGCAAAATACAAAGAAGCAGGATTAGCAAAAGGATTTCGCTTTGTTGAAAGTGGACCATTGGTTCGCTCTTCGTACCATGCGGAGAAGCATATTTTTATGGCGTAACTCGGATCGCTCCACCACACCAAAAGCATTGCAATACTACAACAAAATCATTATAAGTTTTTAATACAATTACAATCAGCATCATTATCGTATATTACAAACAATTACCATTTTTCAGAAAATCGGCCAAGAAGAGCAAATGCAACAATTTTGAATAAAAAAATTAAAGAGCTATGGAATACTCCAATCCAATGATGTATTGGTTTTGTGGAGAGGAAACATTGAATTCATTCTGAATTAAATAATAAGCACCAAGGGTGTTTCGTTTATTTAACTCATAATTAATTCCTCCTGCATATCTTATACGATGCCAAGTTCCATCGGATTCAACCTGACGTGGAGCACGCAGTTGATATCTTAATTCAACAGAAAGGTACGGTGTTACCTTTGTTCCTATATCATATTTTGCTTCGAATTTACTTCTAGAAAACCATTCTGGCAGCATTCCATTTGCACTTGTTTTAATATCTCGATACTCCGTTTGCAATCGGTGACGATAGGATAATCCGATTTTGTCCAATTTGGTTTTTAATACAATATCGAATGTAAAACGGTGACGATAACTAAAGGTATTGTCCCAACCATATTTTTCAATATTACGGTACGACAAGGATAATTTAACAAAATCTTTTGGCTTGTACGAAAAACCTAAATCGGTATAAAATAAATTTAATCGTGTGATGTTTTCACGCATACGAAATTCCTCAGTCAAGAAAAACGAAACTTTTTTGTTCAGCTTTTTCTCCACATTGAACGTTGTCCACAATCCAGCATCATTAATAACTTGCCCCGAAACAGAATTGAAGCAAACTAAAAACAATACAATGGCTATAAAACGTGACTTCACAAGTATATTCATAAAAACTATTCGTAATAATAAATTCTAATCACCGCTGTATCTTTCAAAAAATCAACTTTATTAATGCTAATACGGTTAATTTTAATTCCTGTTCTGCTTTCTAAATCGGCAATTAATTGTTCTTTAAATTCAGGTTTAATACAAATACGTAAACACAATGATAATTAAGTTCAACAATGAAAGTTCATCCCAATTCCCGTTACTCACAGCTGTAATCAAACCCATTGCAATTACCAAAAACAAATAAGTCATATCTTTCATGGAGATGCCTTCGGTACGGTAACGCAACATGGAGAACACAGCAAACAAACCAAATGCTGCGCCCATACTCATCTCTACTTTATTCAATAAGAAGGTGATTAAGAAAATGATAAGGTTAAAAATAAAGAAGGTAAAAAAGAATTCCCTGTTTTTATAAATAGGATAATAAATGAATCGTATTAAAATAAACACCGACACAAAATCAATCAATAGTCGTGAGAAAAATTTCATTGATAATTTTTCAAATAAATTAAAGGCTGTACCAACAGTCTCTTCGCTAAGCGCTTGTACTAGTAGCATGTGTTACTTTTTTAATGGAAATTAATTTGGGTTTAAAATTATTGTGTTTTATTTTTTCGAATAAACTAATTACACCAAAACAATATTTACTAATTGAACCTTCACGAATAAAATGCTTGCGCATTACTTTAATAAATGGCGATGGTGTTGCTTTGTCTTGTTTTACTTCTGCAATTACTAAATTTTCGATGTTTTTTAATTGTGATTCATTCTTGAAATGCAAATTTAAATCGAGTGTAACTCGTTCTGGCGAATTTTTATTTACAAATGTAATGCGTGAATAGTTTACCCAAAATTTTGCTTCTAATGCTATTCGGCACAATGGTCGTTTTCTCCTTCAACAATACTTCTGCTTTATCTTGAATTGTTCCATCAATTTGCTTTTGTTTCACTCTGTCTTTTATGGTTCTACCTTTATTGTTTTTGAATTTGATTTCAAAAAAATTAAGCTCCGATTCCACATATCTTCTAAAGCGTACTTTATAACGATTCAGCTTTCCGCGTCTGTGCTGGTGAAACAAATCAAAATCAGGCGTATCAAAATACAAAGATTCGTATTGACTGATTCGATTACCATTTACTTCTAAAATTCGGTACTGGTCTTTAATTTCATTTAAAATAGCATGTAAACTATTAACAGGAAACAAAAATTTTGTATCCGTTCTGTCCATCAATTTTACGCTATCCATTTCGGCTAGTGTAATGGGTGTAAACGTATTTAATATTTCTTTTAGTTGATCCAACTTAATATTCGTAAGTGTATTTTTTAGTCTGAATTAGCTCTCCTGCACCATTGTAGGTTTTCTTTTCGGTTTTTAAACCATTTTTATCGTAAGTAAACAAGGACTTTTTAATTGTTTTGCCTTTATCATCGTAGGTTAGTTCTTGAATTTTTTCGCCCAATGCATTGAATGTAAAAATGGTTTTTTCAAGTACTTTGCCTTGTGCATCGTATACAATTTCGGTAGCAGGATTTTTATCTTTGTATTCTGTAACTGTTTTCTTTTTTACAGTTCCTTTTTCATCAAATGTAATTTCTTCTACAACATCGTTGTTCTTATTGAACTTGCGTGTCGCTTTCTTTTTAAAGCTACCATCCTTGTTGTACTCTTCTTCCTCAACAACATTTCCATTTGAATCATACTTTTCATACGATTCTTTTTTCAATTTACCATTTGTATCCTCTTTCGAGTCAACAACAGTAACGGTAGTCGATTTAATTTTAAATTTTTTAATTTCTTTTTTGCTCTGCGCAAAGCCCAAAAGCGAAAGAAAAGATAGTACAAGTGCTATTACGTATTTCATAGATTTAGTCTTTTATAGTAAACTCGCCAGCATCAACGGTTTGTTTTTTGTCGGTAATATCCACCGTTTTAACAATTGCTTTTGTTCCGGAAGGACCTGGGTCTTTTGAATAAACATATACGGTATACGTTCCTTTTCTCAAATATTTGAATTCGAATGTTCCATCGTAGCTGCATGAAATTTTGTCGCCATAAGAAACATCATCACCATAGATGATATAAACATCTTCATTCATACCCACACGGTCGTTGGCAGATAAATGAATAGTATATGTAGCATCCCATTCTTCCACCCAAATATTTCCTTTGATGGATGAATTTCCGCCTTCGCCAGCAGGCTTTTTACAGGAAGTGATAACGATTGAAGTAAAAATAACAAGTGCTAAAACTAATTTTTTCATAGTATAAAATGTAAATTTAATATCAATACAATATTAAGCCAATATTTGCTCATTTAAAAGGATTTAAAGCTTACTGTTATAAAAATTCAATGCTACAATTATGAATTGATGGTTTCTTTTACAACACAAATTTTATTCTCTAGCTATAACAATAGACGATCTTTTCTATCAAATCCCTTGATTTGCAATTTGAGCATTTAAAAATCAAAGGTAGTCCCCTAGCATCATTTGACAAGCATTTCTATAAATAGCTTAATTTACTTAAATAACTTACCTTTGAATACTAATACGATTTGAATAAAATGAATAAGAAAGAACTTAAAATAGAATTTTTAGAATACGACTCCGAAAACGAGTTAAATGCTAAAGAACAAGAATTACTGGTGCAAGCGCGAAATATAGCCGATTCGGCCTATGCACCCTACTCGCAATTTTATGTGGGAGCGGCTCTTTTATTAAAAAATGGCGAAATTATTACAGGAAATAACCAAGAGAATGTAGCCTACCCTAGTGGTTTGTGTGCCGAAAGAGTTGCAATTTATGCAGCAGGAGCTCACTTCCCAGAAGTGCCCATTGAGGCAATTGCTGTTACTTGCAAATCGAAAACATTTCATGTAAATGAGCCCTTATCGCCTTGTGGGGCTTGCCGACAAGCCATTGCGGAGTATGAAATGCGCTATAAATCGAACATTAAAATAATTTTAGCAGGCGAAACCGGCAAAATACGTGTTGTAAAAAGCATTTCGGATTTACTGCCATTTATGTTTAAAGCCGAAGAATTGAAAAAATCTTAAGGTTTTGACCACTAAAACAATCGAAAAATTGCATATTTCATATCAATTTTATCGTTAAATTTGTTTTCTCTAAACTATAACTAGATATGGAAAAAGTTGCAGCTAAAAATAAGAAAGCATCCACTGAAGCAAAATCGGCTACAAAGTTCAGCAAAGAAACATACATGAAATGGTATGAATCAATGTTGTTGATGCGCAAATTCGAAGAAAAAACAGGACATCTTTATATTCAACAAAAAATCAGAGGTTTTTGCCATTTATACATTGGACAAGAAGCTTTGGTAGCAGGTTCTGAATCAGTATTAAGAAAAGACGACCGTGTAATTACTGCTTACCGTGATCATGCTCATCCAATTGGACGTGGAATGCATCCAAAATATGTGATGGCAGAGATGATGGCAAAAGTAACCGGCTGTTCAAAAGGTAAAGGTGGATCCATGCACATGTTTTCGAAAGAGTTTAACTTTTTTGGTGGACATGGAATTGTGGGAGGACAAATTCCATTAGGAGCAGGAATTGCATTTGCAGATAAATACAATGGAAATGATAACGTAACACTTTGTTACATGGGTGACGGAGCTGTTCGTCAGGGAGCATTGCACGAAGCCTTTAACATGGCCATGTTGTGGAAATTACCTGTAATTTTTATCATTGAAAATAACAATTATGCCATGGGAACATCGGTTGAACGTACTTCAAATGTACACGACTTATGGAAACTGGGATTAGCATACGATATGCCAGCAAAACCAGTTGATGGAATGACTTGCGAAGCCGTTCATGAAGCAATTGAAGAAGCTGTTGCAAGAGCTCGTAAAGGCGATGGTCCAACCTTGTTGGAAATGAAAACCTACCGCTACAAAGGTCACTCTATGAGTGATGCACAAACCTACCGTACAAAAGACGAAGTAAAAGAATACCAAGCGCAAGATCCTATCGAAAAAGTATTGGCAACCATTAAAAAAAATAAATGGGCGAGCGATAAAGAGATTGAAGCAATCGAACAAAATGTAGATGATATTGTTGCTGAATCAGTAAAATTTGGTGAAGAGTCGCCATACCCTACTGCTGATGAATTGTACAAAGATGTATACGTACAAGATGATTACCCATACATTTTGGTATTGTAAGCGAATTATAAAATGAAGAATTAAAAATGAAGGACGATAATTTAATTGCTAACAAATCTTTTGATTTTGCACTTTTAATTATTGAGCTTTATAAAGAATTAATTGACAATAAAGAGTTCGTTCTTTCAAAACAAATACTGCGCTCCGGAACAAGTATTGGAGCAAATGTAGAAGAAGCGATCGGTGCTATATCTAAAAAAGAATTTACCGCAAAAATGGGCATTTCTTTGAAAGAAGCACGAGAAACTAGATATTGGCTTAGGTTGTTAGACAAGAGTCAATTGGTAAACATTGACTATACAAATTATTTAAAAGAAATAGATAGCATTATTAATATATTAACTGCCATTGTAAAACATCAAAGCAAAATCAATAAAATTACAAACCTAATCTTTAATTTTTAATATTTAATCTTTAATTTCATTTATGGCTGAAATAGTACGAATGCCCAAATTAAGTGATACAATGACCGATGGTGTTGTTGCTAAATGGCATAAAAAAGTGGGTGATAAAATAAAATCTGGTGAAGTATTAGCTGATATTGAAACCGATAAAGCAACCATGGAATTTGAATCATTTCAAAATGGTGTTTTATTGTATATTGGTGTTCAAGAAGGTAAAGGTGCACCAGTTGATTCAATCCTTGCTATTTTAGGTAAAGAAGGTGAAGATATTTCTGCATTGTTAGCGTCTAAGGCAGACAATGGAGTGGAGAGCAAAGAAGAAGTTCGTAAAAGTTGAAGCAAAGAAAGAAACGGTAGAAGTAAAAATTCCTGATACTGTTCAAATTGTTCGCATGCCAAAGCTAAGCGATACAATGACAGAAGGTACTGTTGCTAAATGGCATAAAAAAGTTGGAGATAAAGTAAAGTCAGGCGAATTATTAGCAGATATACAAACAGATAAAGCAACCATGGAATTTGAATCGTTCCAGGATGGTGTTTTATTACACATTGGTGTTCAAGAAGGCAAAGGAGCTCCAGTTGATTCCATCCTTGCAATTTTAGGTAAAGGTGGTGAAGATGTTGCTGCTATTGTTGCTGCGGATGCAACTCTGTTCAAAGTTCGAAAGTTGAAAGTTGCGAAAAGCTGATGAAAAAACACAAGTTGTGCTGAGAAAAAGCTACTCTTATAGCTTCAACTACAAACGATGGTTCAAGAGCAAAAATTTCTCCTCTTGCTAAAAAATTAGCAGAAGACAAAGGAATTAGCATCGCTGCATTAAAAGGCAGTGGCGATAATGAACGAATTGTAAAACGCGATATTGATAATTTCAAATCAAACGGAGGCTCATCGATGCCAGCATTTGTTGGTGTAGAAAGCTTTACAGAAGAACCAGTTTCACAAATGCGTAAAACAATTGCACGCAGATTGGGTGAAAGTAAATTCTCTGCTCCTCATTTCTATTTAACAATGGAAATTGATATGGATGAAGCAATGAAAGCTCGTGAAGCAATTAATACTGTTGCTGGAATTAAAATTTCATTCAACGACATGGTAATAAAAGCTGTTGCGATGAGTTTACGCAAACATCCTAAAATTAATTCATCATGGTTAGGCGATAGAATTCGTTACAACAATCACATTCATATTGGAGTTGCAGTTGCTGTAGAAGAAGGCTTATTGGTTCCTGTTGTTCGTTTTGCTGATGGTAAAACATTAACACAAATTGGAACAGAAGTACGTAACTATGCAGTAAAAGCAAAAGATAAAAAACTACAACCAAGCGATTGGGAAGGAAATACATTTACTATTTCAAACTTAGGAATGTTTGGTATTGATGAATTCACTGCCATCATTAATCCTCCTGATGCATGTATTTTAGCTGTTGGTGGAATTAAACAAACGCCTGTTGTTAAAAACGGACAAATTGTACCGGGCAATATTATGAAAGTTACTTTATCATGCGACCATAGAGTGGTTGATGGAGCATTGGGTTCGGCTTTCTTACAAACCTTAAAACACAATTTAGAAAACCCTGTATTGATGTTAGGTGCAAGTTCAATCTAAAATTGAAATACGTTAAAACAAAAATCCCCTTCCAAAAAATTTGGAAGGGGATTTTTTGTAGAATATTCTAATTAAGTTTTGCTACTAGTTCATCAAATCCTTTTTCAGTTTTTAGTGTGTCGAAAGCTGGATCGTTTTTTAAACGTGCTTTATCTATAAAGCCATTTTCAATTGCTTTATTCAGAGCTGCAATTGCTTCTGTTGATTTATTTTGTTTTGCTTTAAGAACAGCATTTAAGTAATGTGCTTCAGAATTGCTTGGATCTACAATTAAATAAATTTGAGAGAACTTTTCAGCAACGGGTATGTTATTTTGTGATAAAGCTCCACCTGTTTGCATATACGCAACTAGACTAAAATAAGCCAACATACGATTTGCTTTTTGTCGCTCAGCAACATCTTTACTAGCAGACTTTTGAGCAATTCGCATTGTTTCCTTTTTCCACCAAGCTATATCTTTTGTTTGAAAATCAGCAGTATATTCTTGTTTTAATCGCTCCTCATCTTGCAATTGTTGCTCTTCCTGTTGCAAAGCTTTATCTACAGCGTCATCTGTTTTCAATAACTTAAAAGCATCGTAAAAAGGCTTTAAATCAACTAAGCCATCATAAAAATTAATTGTTTTACGACACAATTGATATGCTTGATATGACTCTTTGCTAGTCATCAACGAATCCAATAAACTAACTTGTGGCTGGTAATACTGATTATTAATGCATCATTTTTAGTTTTTATATCCTTCCGCATATTCTGAAATTCAAAATATAGAAATCCCTCATTCATAACATCAACTGGAGGCCATTCATGCTTTCCTTCAAATGTTAACAGCCCATGCTTTAGATTATGTCCAGCTAAATCAATCATATCGTATTTACGCATTTCAGAATAATTAAAATCATCCAAACCTACAATTCCTAAATACGTATAATTGTTACGAGGACTTTTTGAATTAATTGCAGGATAAGCTGCACCGCAACAAATTACACCCGCTATACCACCATGAATAATAGTGGCGCCATTCGCTACACGTGCACCACCCGAAAAGCCCATTAGATAAATACGTTGCGAATCAATAGCAAAACGCTCCAACACATCAGTGTACAAATTATTTACAATGTAGCTCGACTCGTTCCAAGGAATTCCATTTTTTGAAACATTTGAACCTACTAAAATATAACCGTATTTCTCCGCTAGATCTTTGTATTTAGCAACTGGCAACTTGCCATCTGCGTGAGGATCAAAAGTGATAACAACAGGATACTTTTTAGAAACATCATAATTACTAGGCAAGTATACTGCATATGTTTCAGCTGGTTTTGCTTTGATAATAATTTCATCAAGCACCTCTGCTTTTTTAAAATCCTCTTTTACTACAACCGAATCCGTTGTTGAATCCGTTGATTTTTCTGTCCCTGAAGAACAAGCACCAAACAATCCTAAAACGATAGCAATACAACTTAACTTAAAAACCTTTTTCATTTTAACAATTTTACTTTTTATAAACCTGTATAATTACTTGGGGATATTTTTTTCAACTCTGCTTTAATTTCATGACTAACATTTAATCCATCAATAAAAACAGCAATACTATCTTTTGTAACATGTGTATTGGTACGTGTTAATTCTTTAAGCGCTTCATAAGGTTTTGGATACCCTTCTCTGCGCAATACGGTTTGTATCGCTTCAGCAACTACGGCCCAGTTATTTTCCAAATCCTTATCAAATGATTCTTTATTCAGGATTAGTTTATCCAATCCTTTTAACAATGATTTGTAAGCAATTAAACTATGTGCTAATGGAACACCTACGTTACGCAATACTGTTGAATCAGTTAAATCGCGTTGCAAACGAGAGATTGGCAATTTAGCGGCTAGGTGCTCGAACAATGCATTCGCAATTCCTAAATTCCCTTCTGAATTTTCGAAATCAATCGGATTTACTTTATGTGGCATTGCTGAAGATCCAATTTCTCCAGCTTTGATTTTTTGTTTAAAATAATCCATCGATACGTATGTCCATACATCACGATCCAAATCGATGATGATATTGTTGATGCGTTTCAAGGCATCACAATAGGCTGCAAAATTATCATAATGTTCAATTTGAGTGGTTGGATAACTGCGGTGCAAACCCAAGGAATTATTTACAAAGTTATTTGCAAATTTCAACCAATCAATTTCAGGATAAGCTACGTGATGAGCATTCATATTTCCTGTTGCACCACCAAACTTAGCGCCATAAGGAACAGCTTTTAATTGTGCTATTTGCGATTGCAAACGAGCAACAAACACATAAATCTCTTTTCCTAAACGTGTAGGAGAAGCAGGCTGTCCGTGTGTGCGCGCAAGCATCGAAACGTCTTTCCATTCTTCACTCAAAGCAGTAAGCTTCGCAACTACTTCTTCTAGAACAGGCAACAAACATTCATTCATTGCATCTTTAACAGAATATGGAATAGCAGTATTGTTGATATCTTGAGAGGTTAAACCAAAATGAATAAACTCTTTTTGATCTGCAATTTTTAAGGCATCTAATTTTTCTTTGATAAAATACTCCACTGCTTTCACATCGTGGTTGGTTACTTTTTCAATGTCTTTTATTTGTTGAGCATCTGCTTCTGATAAATTTTGATAAATAGCACGCAAACTTGGAAACAATGCTTTGTCAAAACCTTTCAATTGAGGCAAAGGTAATTCGCATAAAGCGATAAAATATTCAATCTCAACCAATACACGGTATTTGATTAATGCTGCTTCTGAAAAATAATCAGCAAGTTTTTCGGTTGTATTACGGTAACGACCATCAACTGGTGATATGGCTGTTAATTTTGTTAATTCACTCATTTGTGCTATTATTAAAAATGAAGCACGAAGATAAGAAAAAATAGTGGGACGAAAACACCTTAAAACTCAATCCTGTATCCAAAATAGTAGAATAATCCCAATTGATATTCCTTTTGGATGGATTGTGTATTTGCATTGTACGATTCCCTCAAAATATTCTTAGTTCCAAAAATATTTTCAATTACAAAAAACAGACTTTGTGCTGTCTTTTTACGATTGGTTTTATAAGACACTTTAACATCAAAACGAGAATAATCTTTTTGTTTTTTCGAGAACGCTTCCGAGTCGACATAAACTGCTTTTCCTGCCAATTTCGATAATTCAATATCAATAGGCGTGTATCTGTTTCCTCCTGCTTGCGTGTATTTTAAATCCAATGCAATGGCTTTGTTTTTATTTTTTCCGATTTGCAATTCATAACCCGCCAAGGCATTACCTACATAACCACCATTGTAACTTGTATTCCGAACAACACCATTTTTATCTTTGTATTTTGAATCATAAACCGACACAGTTGTCAAAAAATAAAAATGATTGCTAAAGAACTTTTCAATCGTAAATTCAACCCCATAATTTTCTCCTTCTCCCATATTCACAAGTGTATCAACCAGTGGAATACCCTCCAATGCATTACCTACGTTAATCATACTAAAGGATGAATTCCAGTTTTTTTGAATAGGAACATTGTTCAAATATTGATAATAGGCTTCCAATTTAAATCTGAAATTTTTAGCGAAATTATAATCGTAGCTAAGGATTGCATGTTGGCTACGACTCAAATCCAAATTACGATTGCTTTTGAAATAGCTATTGTTACTAGGAATATAGGTTCCATAAAAATAATAAATAGTAGGTTGCATTTGACTATGCATACCATACGCAATGTTCAAATTTTGTTTTTTTGTTAATTGAAAACGAGCACCTAAGCGGGGTTCCAATGCCCAAGTATTGTTCAACAAAAAGTTTTGATAATGCACACCGCTATTGATTGTAATTTTATCCGTTGGTCGGAACTGCCAATGTGCAAAGCCTTGCAACAATCCTGCTGTTGATTTTTTTACATCCAATTCATAAATGTATTGATTGTATTTATTGGAGTATGCATAGGAGTTGGCATCAAAATAAATCAGCTGATACGTAGCACCTGCTTTTATCAAATGTTTTGCATTCAACTTTGCTGTTACCGTATAATTAGCAATGTAATTGGCTTCTGTCGATTTGTTTTTTCGATCCAAAAATTTCGAATTATCAATCACCGAAATAGTATCCACAAAAGCATCTAACAATGTACCGGATACCGAAAGGTTTAATTTCCCTGATACTTTTGGATTAAAAAAATACATGTGCGAAACACCTGCAGCACCCATGCTTGTTTTAAAAACAAGGTCTTCTCCTTTGGAGATATAACTCCAATCCTCTGGCTTCAATTCACTATCCAACAATGACAATTTGCTTGTCCCACCAATTCCCCATACCTGAAAAATTCCTGCTTTTTGAGTAGGGATATTTACTTTATACGAAACATCTTGGTATTCGGGACTAGCAGAAACACCAAATCGGATTCCTAATTTATTAAACAACTCTAAAGTGGAATAACGATAGTTTACCAAATACGAGCTTCCTTGCTTTTTTGAAATTGGCCCTTCGGCACCAAGCTCTATACCATTTATTCCAATCTGACCCGTAAATTCTCGCTTTTCATTGTTCCCATTTCTTAATTTCAAATCAAAAACAGCAGCAGTTTTATTCCCATATTCTGCTGGAAAAGCACCCGTTAAAAAGTCGGAATTGCCAAGTACATTATTGTTTAACATACTAATTGGTCCACCTGTAGCACCTTGAGCCGAAAAGTGATTGGGATTAGGAATGTCAACGCCTTCCAATCGCCACAAAACACCTAATGGGGAATTTCCTCTTACAATAATATCATTACGCGCATCGTTGCCACTTGAAACACCTGCATAATTTGCAACCATTTTACTTGGATCACCTCTACTACCTGCATAACGCCCAGTTTCCTCCGCCTGAAAATTTCTAGAACTCAACGTTACTAAATCGTTGTTCGCTTTGGTTTTATCGGTTTCAGAAACAATTTCGATAACATTGGTAGTGTATACTTTTTCTCGCAATTCGATTGTTAAAACTACTTCTTTAGCAGAGGTAAGAATGATGTTCGATAAAAAGGCATCTTCATAACCCAATGAAGTAACTTTAATGGCTTGCCTCCCAACTTTTACTTTATCCAAACGAAATTTACCATCTACATCCGTAACCGAACCATTTAGCGTATCGCTATTTAGCAATACTACATTTGCTCCAAACAAGGGTGATTTTGAATCAGCATCAATCACTTTTCCACGAATCGTTTGTGTATACGTTTGTGAAAATGCAACTGCTACATATAATAAGGAAAGGAATAGTAAAATACTTCTTTTCATTCTGTCACAAAAGTAGAAAAATGAATGGTTCGTATAACAGTAAATAATTTTAACTTTGTATCGTGGAAAAACAAATGAGTATATGGCAACAATTTGTGCTGGGCGTAAAATCCTACGGACAAGCATTGTCGTTTATATTTAACAATGGCTTATGGATTTATTTTATCTATCCATTATTCATTGGAATCATCCTGTTTTTTGGTAGTTTTTCGGCAGCAGGATATATATCGGATAAACTAGAAGCACTCATTCTTGGCTACATAGAGCCTGAAAACGCTGAAGGCTGGCTAGGATTTCTGTCGGGTGCTTTGCATATTTTTTTAACCATAGGCTTAAAAATTATTTTCTTTTTTATCTATTCCACTTTTAGCAAGTACATTACACTTATTATCATGTCGCCAATAATGGCATTGTTATCAGAGCGAACCGAAGAAATAATAACAGGTAAAAAATTCCCATTTGAACTTGCACAATTTATTAAAAGACATTTTGCGAGGGATTGCAATTGCATTAAGAAATATGTTTATTGAATTTGGATTTATATTTTTATGCATGCTAGTGGTTTGGATACCACTATTAGGCTGGGTGACTCCTATTTTTCTAATGCTAATTTCCTATTATTTTTATGGTTTCTCGATGTTGGATTATAGTAATGAACGACATAAATTAAATGTAAGCGAAAGTGTTCGCTACATTCGTAAATACAAAGGTGTGGCCATTGGAAATGGTTTTATCTTTTCATTATTATTTGCATTTCCAATTATTGGCAGCATGCTTTCAACGGTGCTTGCACCCGTTGCTGCAACAATTGCTGTTGTAGAATTAAAAAAGTAATTTATGTCGAAACTAAAAATATCGGTTGTTTCCTATTTAAACTCGAAACCATTCATTTATGGCTTGGAACATTCTGATTTGATGAATGAAATCGATTTACAATTGGATATTCCTTCTACTTGTGCTCAGAAATTAATGGATGGCATAGTCGATATTGGATTAGTACCAGTTGCCATCATCCCTAAATTAAAAGAAGCCCATATCATTAGTGATTATTGCATTGGAGCAGTTGGAAAAGTAGCCTCTGTTTGTTTGTATAGCGAGGTTCCATTGAATGAAATTAAAACCATATTATTGGACTATCAATCACGCACCTCAGTAACATTAGTGAAAGTGCTTGCAAGGGAACATTGGAAAATTTCGCCCGAATGGCAAAATGCATCCGAGAATTTCGAAAACAGTGTTTCTGGGACAACTGCAGCAGTAATTATTGGCGACCGAACATTTGGATTGGAAAACAAATATACTTATTGCTATGATTTAGCCGAGGAATGGCAAAAATTAACCGGATTGCCGTTTGTTTTTGCAGCCTGGGTTTCTAATAAAAAATTATCGGAGGAGTTCATTCAAAAATTCAATTCAGCCCTGAAAATAGGGCTCCAAAACATCAAATCCATCAGCAAAAGCATTCAAGAGCAAAATCAGTACCTCACAAATGTGGATTATTACCTCACTCAAAATATTAATTACAGTCTGGATGAGCCTAAAAGAGAAGGTTTAGCAAGGTTTCTTACATACCTTAAATCTCTTTAAATAAAGTTTTTATATTTTAACTATATTCAATATATTTGTTTCTAGTAGTTACCGAAATTTTAAAACCAAAATTATGGCTAAGAGAATACTGTATTTGTTGATGATGTGCATGATTTCATACAGCACAGCTTTTGCTCAAAAGAAAAACGTTATTGAGAAAAGTGAAGACGAACTAAAAATGTTTAATGCTCAGCAAAGTTTTTTTGCTGGTGATTTTCAAAAAGCATTGAGTATTTATAAAGATGTTTTAGCGGGCAAACCAAACGATGCAAACATTATTGGACGTATTGCTGAATGTCATTTTGAAATGAAACAATATGCTGAAGCACAAGAAAATGCTGAAAAAGCAAAAAGCATTGATGAAAAATCTTATGAAAACACCGCTTTGATTCTTGGAAAAGTATACCACATGAATGGCAAATTAGATGAAGCTGCAACTGAATTTAATTTTTTCAAAGCCTTGGTTGGTGATGGTAAAAAAGCGGAAGAAAGTGAAATTGATCGCTTTATTAAACAAGTTGCTACTGCAAAAGAACAAATTGCAAAACCAGCAGATGTTGTTATTGAAAATATGGGTGATAATATCAACTCTGAATACGATGATAAAGCACCAATGGTAAGTGCTGATGGAAAAACATTGATTTTAACATCACGCAGACCAGGTAAAACAACTGCATTGGACAAAGAAGGTGATAACGGTTACTTCGAGGATATTTACATTTCACGTTGGGACACATTAAAAAAGGGCTGGAGCAATGCAGAATT
The DNA here is from genome assembly GCA_016707685.1 of Bacteroidota bacterium. Lineage (GTDB taxonomy): Bacteria > Bacteroidota > Bacteroidia > 2-12-FULL-35-15 > 2-12-FULL-35-15 > 2-12-FULL-35-15. The sequence goes on along the minus strand of JADJHE010000007.1, from coordinate 11,522 downwards.
AATTCCAGGATCAATTAATACAGAAGGACACGATGCTTGTACAAGTCTTTCACCCGATGGAAAACAAATTTATTTATACAAAAATGATATTGAAGCCGAATCACGCGGTGGTGATATTTATGTTTCAAAAATTAGTTCCTCTGGAAAATGGGGGGCACCACGTTCGATGGGAAAACCAATAAATACTACCTATTGGGAAGGTGGAGGATGTATCTCTCCTGACGGAAAATCATTTTATTTTATTAGCGAGCGTAAAGGTGGATTTGGCCATGGAGATATTTACGTATTGAAGAAAAAAACAAAGACTGAATGGGAAAAAGCACCAATCAATATCGGAGCTGATATCAACACAACAGAGGATGAAGGTGGTTTATTCTTAGCACCTGATGGTAAAACATTGTTCTTTACATCTAAAGGTCATAACTCAATGGGTGGCTACGATGTTTTTAAAACAGTAAACGAAAATGGTAAGTGGTCAACACCCGTTAATTTAGGTTATCCAATTAACACTGTAAGTAACGACTATTGTTTTTCTTTAACGGTTGATGCAAAAACAGGATTTTTCACAAGTGATCGTAAAGGTGGGTTTGGTGAACGTGATGTTTACAAAGTGGATTTAACAAATTACCCTGTTCTTGAAAAAGACATGAAAGCAAAAGCCGTAAATAACGGACCTGTTATGGCAATTCTTAAAGGTGATGTGTTTGACGCAACAGCTGGTGCTGGAATGGAAGCAGAAGTAGTTATTTACGATGAAGCTGGCGTAAAAGTAGGAAGCACAACAGCAAGTGAAGGAAGCGGAGAGTATTTTATAACACTTCAAGCTAACAAAACCTACCAAATTAAAATTGAAGTAAAAGGTTATAAGCCGATTGATGAAAAAGTAGAAATAAAGGCTGCAAAAGAAGGAGCTACAACTGTTGTAAAACATTACTTACTTTACAAAAAATAGAAAATAGATTTTCATAAAAAAGCCTCTTTCAAAATTATTGAAAGAGGCTTTTTTTTATAATCGGTAATCAATCAAATTTAATTTCCGCAATGTTTTGTTTGAATTTTTCCGATGGAAACGGTATCCAACATACAAACGCCCCTTCCCCATTGCATAATCAATGGTTGCATCTGATTCACTATTGAAATAATAAAAATCAAACATCCCCATTGTACCTGCAAAAAAACGTCCATTGTCAAAGCCCAATGCAACACGTATTTGTTGCTTAGAAGCAAAATGAACTTTGCGATCACTTGTTGTTCCATCTGCATAAACAAATGTTGATTTATCCATACCTAAACCTTGAACCAGCGAAACTGTTGCATAAACCCGCTTTTTGAGCACCAACGTGTAAATGTAACCAACATTAAGTCCATTCGAATCTTTCGATGTCAGCAGTTGGCGACAACGATTTTCCAAAATAATAACCGGCTAAACTAGAATCGGCAGTTACTGTAAAAAGCGACCAATAACCACCAAACAAAGGAGAACCCGCACTTTTTAATTGTTGCTCGGTAAATGCAAAGGAATTACGGTACGAGAACTTTTTATAATTCAATACGTAATACATGTTGTAGCCAAATGAAACAGCCTGTACATCCTGTCGCATAGAATATGGCTGCACATTGGATGAATCCCATGCTGGATACTTGCCTGAGTTTTTTACATAAAATCCTCTGTATACTTGTAAACTAACATCGGTCGTACGAGCCTTCCCATAAAAATTAAACTGATAGTCACGATAATCGGTTTTGCCTTTTACTCCTCTGTCGTTTTCAAAAAAAGTAGCTCCAGTATTAATCAAAAAACTAGCAAATTTAGAATTCACACTTATTCCCAAATCGTATTGTGAATTAGGAGAATATTTCAACTGTGCCCAATCTCTTAGTTCAAACCTCATGAAACGAGTAGACAAAGGAAGCGTAACAACTAGTTGTTTTTTATACGATTTGATATAGTTTGTATCACTATGTGTTGGTCGTTCTTTTACAATAATATAAGCAGTTGAACGATGAATCCACATCCATTTTTGTTTTGCCGTTTTATGTGGAATATCCCAAATAGAATGAATGGTGTTCATCTTAATGGTATCCTGGGCGGATGCCATTTTAAAAAAAAAACTACTGCAGCAACAAAATCTATTGAAAAACATAGGCTTTTATTACTCAAGATTAAAAAAACAGCTACTCAAAAATAAAAAAGTCACCAATATCAACTATTGGTGACTTTTTTAAAACTGAGTAAACTACTTAACGCCCGCCTTTTTTAGAACTGCCAGCTTTTGAACCACCTTTCGATCCTTGCGAACTTCTTGATTGCTTTTGGATGAACTTGGTTTGTCACTTGACACTTTGTCCTGAATTATTTCTTGGTTTAGAAGTAGAAGATTTTGTTGTATGTGGTTTATTACCAGTGTTTTTTTCTCTTGGTGCATCTTTACCAACCGTAGTATTATTGTTTCTAGGAGTATTATCGGATTTTATAGATGTGGGTTTTATTTTTCCTGAACCAACATCCTTTTTATAGGTTTCAGAACCCAATTTTCTGCTTTCAGGTTTTGAATACGTCCTTTAAATTCACCCGCTTGTTTTCTACTAGCATAAATAGGTGATACCGATCTACGTTGTCCATAGTAAGTAGTTCTTGCAGCTGGACTGCGATAATAATGAGAATGGTGATAATGACCATAATAATGGTTGTGCCAATGATAGTGATAACCATAATAATGATGGTAAAACCAAGGTGTCCATGGATTCCAATAGGGAGGATAAAACCAGTAATGCCAAGGTGAAACCCAAACAACATACGAAGGAGTATACATGTATTGCACAACAGGCCATGAAGCTGTTTCGTATGCTGTGTAATTATTTATAATTGTAGTGTTACCATTTTCATCTACAGTAGTAGAGGATGATGTTTAGTATAACCAGGATTTGGTGTTTCGTTATTATCAACCGACTTCGAATAGTTTGGTTCAACGATATAATCTTTGCCATATAAATCTTCATCGCCTATTAATTGAATGATTACCTCATCTTTATCGTTTCGTTCAACAATAAACACAGCAACATCCTGATTTTCTTTTTCACTCATAGGAACTTGTAACACAATGTTGTGAACTTTTCCATCCACATTATCGACTACTCGTATGTAATCAATTTTATTATCGCCATTTAAATCAAGGTTATTGATTTTTGATGATTCGGCATTTAAATTCTTTTCAAATCCTTCCAATGTTTCTGATTCTTGGAATAATTTTAAAACAGCATATAAATTAAGATTATCGCCTGGCAAACCTAATGAGTCGGGAGCTTGTTTTACCTGAGCAAAGGTTTGAATGGAAATTAAATTTAATATCCATACAAAAATAAATACAGCAATTTTTTTCATGATTTCAATTTTATCAAATTTGTTATTAATAATGTATTGGATACATGAGGGATGTCATTTACGAAACATAAAGCAGATTCCATGCCATAAATTCCATTTTTATATACAAACACAAAGCTATGACAATAAAAAGGGACTCTGGTTTAATTTACAATCAAAATAAAAGAAAAGACCTTTAAAAAGGTCTTTCAGTATGTTTTCATCCACAATGTTTGGCAATGTCACCTTTAACTCGGGTGTGCGTGCCATTTCACGTTTAATCGCAAATAATGCTTCTTCATTACGCGCCCAACCTCTTCGAGCGATACCGTTGTTAACATCCCAGAACAACATTGATTTTAAGCGTCTATCACTATCGGCTGAGCCGTCCAGTACCATTCCAAATCCACCATTGATTACTTCACCCCAACCTACTCCACCACCATTGTGTAAACTTATCCAAGTTGCACCACGGAAACCATCCCCTACAAAATTCTGAACAGCCATATCAGCTGTAAAACTAGAACCATCATAAATATTGGATGTTTCACGATAAGGAGAATCGGTTCCAGAAACATCGTGATGATCGCGACCTAAAATTACGGGAGCAGAAAGCTTACCTGATTTAATAGCATTGTTAAATGCTTCCGCAACTTTAATACGAGCCTCCGAATCGGCATATAAAATACGTGCTTGAGAACCTACTACTAAGTTATTTTGCATGGCATCTTTAATCCATACAATGTTATCACTCAGCTGTTGTTTGATTTCGGCAGGTGCAACTTTGTACATTTCTTCCAATACACCCAATGCTAATTCATCGGTTGTTTGTAAATCTTTTGGATCGCAGGATGAGCAAACCCAACGAAATGGACCAAATCCATAATCAAAACACATTGGTCCTAAAATATCTTGCACATACGATTTGTATTTAAATGTGCCATCAGCATTTACAATATCAGCTCCTGCTCTACTTGCTTCCAGTAAAAATGCATTCCCATAATCGAAGAAATACATTCCAGTTGCAGCTAAGGTATTCACAGCATTTGCATGACGCACCAATGTTTGTTGCACTTCTTTCTTAAATTGCTCGGGATTCTTTGCCATCATTTCATTCGCCTCTTCAAACGAAATCCCTACTGGATAATAACCACCTGCCCAAGGATTATGCAAGGATGTTTGATCCGAACCTATATCTACTTTTATTTTTTCTTTTGCTAATCGCTCCCACAAATCAACCACATTGCCTTGATACGCAATAGAAACAGCTTCTTTAGCAGCTTGTGCTTTTTTAACACGCTCCATCAATGCTGTTAAATCATCGAACACTTCATCCACCCAACCTTGTGAGTGACGTGTATGTGTTGCTTTCGGATTTATCTCAGCAACGATTGTTACCAAGCCCGAAATTTTTCCTGCTTTTGGTTGAGCACCACTCATTCCTCCCAAACCACAGGTAACAAATAATTTTCCTTTTCTATCTTCTTCTGATTTTGAAATTTTTCTTGCTGCGTTCATCACGGTGATGGTTGTTCCGTGCACAATTCCTTGCGGACCGATGTACATGTAGGAACCAGCTGTCATTTGACCGTATTGCGTTACACCCAATGCATTAAACTTTTCCCAATCATCAGGTTTACTGTAATTCGGAATCATCATACCGTTAGTAATTACCACACGTGGTGCATCTTTGTGTGAAGGAAATAACCCCATAGGATGACCAGAGTACATTACCAATGTTTGTTCATCGGTCATTTCCGATAAATACTTCATCGTTAATAGATATTGTGCCCAATTTTGGAACACTGCACCATTGCCACCATACGTAATTAATTCATGCGGATGTTGAGCGACTGCATAATCCAAATTATTTTGCAACATTAACATGATAGCAGCCGCTTGTTTTGATTGGTGCGGATATTCATTTATATGGCGAGCATGGATTTTATAATCGGGGCGAAAACGATACATGTAAATACGACCGTATTCTTTCAATTCTTTAGCAAACTCAACCGCTAAAACAGCATGATGTTTTTTATCAAAATAGCGCAATGCATTTTTGATAGCTAACTTTTTTTCTTCTTTATTTAGAATTTCTTTACGTTTAGGAGCATGATTGATTGCCACTTCGTATTCCTTAAATGCTGGTAATTCAGATGGTATTCCTTGTGCAATTTGTTCTTTAAATGTCATATAACTTTGTTCTAAATCCGTTCTTATTTTTTCTTTTCAATTCGCCCTTTGTCTTTATTAAATCCATACGGACAATGCCTACAACCATTTTGGCAACAGTAGCCGCGTTTGAGCAAATATTTTTCTGTAAATACTTTGTACCCTTCTGGAGTTAAGTAATAATCGTCCTGCTCCAATTCATTTTTAGGTGGAATATTTTCCATAGCAACAAAAATACTAATTTTACAGCATGCACACTCCTAATTTTATTCCACCTCTTCAACAAATTTTTGATCCCATTTGGGATGAAAAAGGAATAAAACTGTATGTGTTACGTACTGATTTAAACCATCCAGAAATTAGTGGTAACAAATTGTACAAACTAAAGTACAATTTGGAGGAAGCTAAAAAACAAGGTAAGAATACACTACTAACACTTGGAGGAGCATTTTCGAATCACATTGCAGCAACAGCTGCGGCAGGAAAATTAGCAGGCCTAAACACCATCGGCATTATTAGAGGTGATGAATTGAGCGATTTAAATCCAACCTTAAAACTAGCGAAGGAAAATGGGATGCAACTGCATTATGTATCGCGTGAATTGTATAGAGACAAGGAAGCATTAATGAATTATGTTCGTACTAAATTCGGAGAAAACATATACGTTATTCCCGAAGGAGGATCAAACACCTTGGGAGTAAAAGGCTGTATGGAAATTACATCAAGCATTCACATCCCTTTTGATTTTATTTGTACTCCCTGTGGCACAGGTGCTACGCTTTCAGGAATTTTAATGTCATTAAAGGACGAACAACAGACAATTGGATTTCAAGTTTTAAAAGCCGAAGGTTATATTAAAAAGAAGTACAAGATTGGTTAACAGAATTTAAACAAAACGACAAACAAAATTGGTCCGTTAATGAAGACTTCCACTTTGGAGGATATGCAAAAGTGAATGAACAGTTAAAACAATTCGTTCAAGATTTTAATAGTAAGCATGGCATTCCACTAGACTATGTGTACACAGGCAAAATGCTATTTGGGATAACTGACTTAATTCATAACAATTTTTTTACAGCAGGTAGTACCATTATTGCGTTTCATACGGGTGGATTGCAAGGCAATAAAGGGTTTACCAACTAACAGATTTTTGTTAGAAACTCCTGAATCTTTCTTTCATTTTTCTGAAGCTTTTCATTATTTTTGTTACGATGCGATTTCTAACCACATTTATTCTTTTCATTGCAAGTGCAATCCTTTTTGCTCAGCCAGCTGAACATAAAATGACGGCTGAGCAATACATTGCAAAATTTAAGGAAGATGCCATCAAAGAAATGCTCATCAATGGTGTTCCTGCAAGCATCACCTTATCACAAGGAATGTTGGAAAGCGGAAATGGAAATAGCGACCTTGCTGTTTATGCCAACAATCATTTTGGAATTAAATGCCACAAAGGCTGGGAAGGACCATCGTTCATTAAAGATGACGATGCAAAAGATGAATGCTTTCGTAAATATCCTTCTGTATTTGATTCTTATACCGACCATTCTCAATTTTTAAAATCTCGTCCACGCTATTCATTTTTGTTTGAATTAAAACGTACCGATTATAAAGGTTGGGCAAAAGGACTGAAAGAAGCAGGTTATGCAACTGATCCTAATTATACAAAACGCCTTTTAGAAATTATTGAAAATCATAAATTGTATGAGTATGATAATGTAGAAGGTATGCCGTCAATTAACACCTTGGCTGAACCAAAAACACATCCTGAAACAATCGAAGCAAGAGAAATTCTACGCTTTCGTATGATTAAGTACATTATTGTAAAGCCAGGTGATTCCTTTTACAAGATTGCAAAAGACACCGACAAAGATCTATGGCAATTGTATAAGTTCAATGATTTAGAACCAGATGACAAACTTATTGCTGGGCAAAAATTATACTTACAACCTAAACGAAACAAAGCCAAAGAACCAGTACATACAGTAAAAAAAGGAGAAACAATGAAATCGATTTCTCAATTGCATGGCATCAAGCTAAAAAAACTTTACAAAAAAAACAATCTCAAAAAAGGCGAGGAACCGAAAGTGGGTGACAAACTCTACTTAAGAAAAAACAAACCAACCGTTTAAATAAAGTAAATTGAAACAAAAGACGTTTACACTCCTACTCTTTATCTTTCTTTCAATTACTTGTTTTTCTCAGAAAAATAGGATTGCAATTTTTGATTTAACTTTAAGAAATGCAGAAGCCAATGATGGTAATAAATTTTCGATTGAGCATCTTCTAAAAGTTAGTGGTCTTCCTTATTTCGTTATCGATAGTGTAAACTTAGCATTGCAATCTAAATTAATTATTTACTCTTCCAATATTGAACCAACCAGTTTTAGTCAAATTGAAAAAGATAGTTTAATCACCTTTGTTCAGAATGGCGGACACTTACTTGTTACCCAATTAAAAGACACTATTCTGTTTCCATTTTTTGGAGTAAGCGATTACCAATATGGAACCAATCGTTATGAATACCATTGGCAACTCGACAGCACAAACAGTGCTTATAGATGGCTCAACGAAGACAATGAAAAGAAAATACGCTTGGCCGACACTAGCTATGCAGCATCGCTAAATACCAGAAGTTATATGCTAACAAGTGCAACAGCACTTGCAACATTTGAAGACAACACTCCTGCTTTTATAAAAAACAACTATGGACAAGGAACAACTTATGTTCTGGGAATAAATTGGAAGGATATTGTTTTAAGAAATCAGGTTGGAGCACATTACAAAGCTGCACGTTCTTATTCCAACGACTTTGAACCTGGTACTGATGTGTTTATGTTGTTTATAAAAGCATTGTACGCAAAGCATAATAATTACGCTGTATGGAAACACACCAGTGGTTTAAACAGCAAATCGAGTTTAATCATTACGCATGATGTGGATGCTACATCGGCCATTAAAGACATTATGAATGACTTTGCTAGCTATGAAAAATCAAACAATATTAAAAGCACCTACTTTATCACCACCCATTACATGCACGATTCCTTGGCAAAAAACTTTTGGAATGGTTATACACCAGATTTAATCAATGTAAAAAACAAAGGGCATGAAATCGCAAGTCATTCGGTAAGTCATGTTCCCGACTTTGATAATGAAAGTATTGTTCCTGAAGGAACGTGTGGCAATACCGAACTTAGCTATCAACCATTTTATAACGGTATGCTATCAACCAATGTAACCGTTTGCGGAGAAACAGAAGTATCAAAATTGTTATTGGACAGAGATGTAGATGTGAATGTTAAGTCATTCCGAGCGGGTTATTTAGCTTATAATAAAAAAATAATAAACACACTCGAAACAAACAACTATGACTTTAACTCTAGCAGTAGCGCAAATGATGTTTTAACAGCATTCCCATTTCAAGGCCATCTAGACCTGTCTATGAATGGAGCATTGAGTAGAATTTATGAAATTCCAAATACCATTTCTGATGTATTTATGATCGATCCAATTTCGGAATTTAATTACAATAATAAAGTTGCTCAATGGCTGAATTCATTAAAAAGAAATGCAGATAATTATGCAGCTTCCTTATTATTGATTCATCCAAATCGTTTGTACAAAATACAAGCTCAACAGAATTTAATTCGGTCGCTTCCAAACAATACACGCATCATCCCTTTTGAACATTATGGCAATTATTGGAAAGCAAGAGAAAATTGCTCATTCGATTATGAAATGGAGAATGATTCGGTTTTAAAAATCATTATTAAAAATAGTTCATTGCCACTTCATCACGATTTAAGTTTTGTAGTAGATAAAGGGATGCTTTTACACAAAATTTATGTGGTGGATGAAAACAACAATCCAATTAACTTGCTTCAAGAGCAATGGGAAACAAATAGTAAAATTTTATTTTCGGAACGCTTTTCGGAAAACTATGCCAATTACTATTATACACCCGATGGTCCTGCAACAGTTTTTGCAAATTATCCAAATCCATTTTCTACGCATACTACCTTTAGTTTTGAGTTGATGAAAGATGCACAAGTAGTTATGAAGATATACGATGTATCGGGTCGATTTATTGAAGAACCTATCAATGATAATTTAGAATTGGGATTGTATGAATACAGTTATACAAACAACCATTTATCGGATGGACTATACTTTTATTCAATTACGATTGATAATGAAAAGCCTGTTGTTAAAAAACTAATTGTAAGCTCACAACCATAAGCCACTTGAAAAACAAGCAACTTTTTTACATTCTTATTATAGCTTTTCTAATACGCTTCGTTTATTTTATTGCAATTGCAATTCAAAATCCAGATGGCTTTTACATGTACGACTCGTATGGCTACTGGCAAATTGCTTTCAATGTTAAAGAATATGGAATATTTAGTCAGAGCTACGACTTGCCTATTGAACCTGACTATTACCGAACACCCCTCTATCCTCTATTTATTCTGCTTGCAGAAAGTGTGCAAATAGAAACCTACCCCATCATTGTTTTACAAATTGTGCTTGGTGTGGCTACTTGTTATTATACTTATAAATTGGGCGAATTAATTACCAACAATAAATTCATTGCAAGCATTGCTGCTTTATTTATTGCAATAGATATTCCAAGTATTGTAATGAATAATATAGTAATGACAGAAACACTGTTTAGTTTTTTATTGATACTGAGTGTTTATTTTTTTGTTCAGTATCTACAAAACAATAGCTTTAAATTACTTGCATTAACAGCCCTGTTTTGTGGCTTCACTATTTTATGCCGACCGATTGCTTTTTTTATTCCTTTATTTTTTTCGGCATTTCTGCTTTACTTCTTTCGCAAAGAGAAATTAAAATCGATTTCAAAAATTGGCATTTTGTTACTCATTTCTGTAATCACCATTTCACCTTGGTGGATACGCAATAAAAACACATTCAATCATTATTTCATGAGTGTTATTCGTGAGCACGATATGCAAAACTATCAAGCAGCAGCCATTTACGGAGAGTTGAACAATAAATCACTACCCGAATCGCAAAGCATTTTGCGTTGGAAAACATTCAAAGCATTTAAAGGCGATGCAAACAAACAACCTTATGAATATGCAAGGTTCATTGAAAATGATGCAATGCAAATTGCATTTGCTAACCCGGGCATTTTATTAAAACATCATGCTATTCAATTTGTGCATTTCTTTTTAAAACCCTGCAGAGCTTATATTGATATTCAACTGGGTCATTGGGGAAGTGGCTACAATACTATACCAAAAGACTATCCAATTTTTAAATACTTGTTTGAACGTAATAGTAAGTTAACGATTATTGTAGTTTTCTTTCAGCTATTTGTTTTATTAATTATGTATTTAAGTATTGTGTTTGGATTTATCTATTTCAAACAAGAAAAAAACCTGCTCTATTTTTTTGTCATCGGATTGCTCGTATTTTGTTTTGCCAACCTAACACTGCCTTATGTTACTGAATCACGGTTCCGCATGCCTGTGGTTCCTTACCTAGCAATTATAAGTGCAGCAGGAATTTATTTTCTGAAAGAGAAATGGAAAAAAAGTAGAGCAAAGTAACTGTTTCGTCCCTAAGGGACTCTTCTATTTCCCCTTATTTATTCATTACCAGTATTTCGTCCCTACGGGACTTTCTATTTTTGAATCCTAACTTTTCACCACAGAGAAACAGAGTAAATGGAGTTGCACAGAGGACGAGTTTCGATGTTTTTTTTAAGATTGGAAAATACTTTATTTTAATCCCGTAGGGATGTAATAGTAGTAATACAATTTGGATGGTAGAAAAAAGTCCCGTAGGGACGAAACCTCATATCGCTTTCTTTTTTCACCACAGAGAAACACAGTAAAGGGAGTTGCACAGAGAGCTAGTCGCGATGTGTATTTTTAAAGATTTGAAAATACTTTATTTTAATCCCGTAGGGATGTGTAATAGTAGTAATACAATTTTGATGATACAAAAAGTCCTG
>JADJHE010000006.1 GCA_016707685.1 Bacteroidota bacterium | reverse complement strand
GATGCAGATGCAATGGAAGTAATAAATAATGCACCTAGTATATGGGATACATCTGCACCAACATGTCCTTTAGAGAGATTGACCAAACTATTTTCTTTTCGTCCATTGCCTTTCTTAATGATACTTCATCTGGATTATCAATTAAACTCGCTTAATGACCCGGATGTACAAGCATTCCACCTATTTTATTCAACACAGGCAATAGGTCGTATTTATGATATTCCTTGAATTCACGCTTCCAGAATTTTTTACTGATTCGTTTTTAACATGTTTTATAGCCTCTGCGCGGAAATCTTTGTTAAGTAATATCTCTACAATGTCAGCAATTGTAGCCTTTGGCTGATCCAGAAGGGTTAGGAATTGTATGTCGAAGGATATGTTCAAGTTTAACACCCCAAACACTGTCCCATAACTTTGAAAAAACATCTAATATTCCAGAGGCAACCAATGATCGTTTTTCTTGAGAAACCTTTCTAAACGGATTATACTTCAACTTTAGACTAACATCAGGTATATTAAAGTAAGTTAAATCGCCTTTTCGGTTCTCTGGAATAGATTTTACAACTTTCTCAACCAAATCTCCGTGTGGATCAAGTAAACAACATCCTCGTCCGGCCAGTATATCCAGAGTAATCATAGTTTCAATCAATGTTGATTTACGGTTCCGGTTTTTCCAATTATATGTGAGCATTAACCGGTCAGCTTGCTTTATGCCAAATCGCTTATGCTGGTTCCGATAGGTAGTAAGTCCAAAATAAATTATGTCAGATTTGAATTTTCCATTCTCTTATGATGACAAATTCATAAAATGATCAAAAGACGGTTAAAATATCCATTTTGACAAATAATGCCGACACAATTCCCCAACGAATTAATTACACTTTAAAATGGAAAAACCAAACATCGATCAAATACCAATATCATTCATCAGAGAACTAAGCAAAGAAAAGGAAGATGAAGTTTTGGAAACAGAGCAGAATTTTCGAGAATTTTACTGGTCATAAAGGAAATAGCCGACCGCTTAGAAGTTGAAGATAAAACTCTAGAGGATTTTGACGATCACTTAATGTAAATGCTAAAATAGAAATGTAATTATGAAAAATGTTTATGGATATATACGGTATCAACCGTCAAACAAGGTTCAAATGTATCGCTTCCAGAGAACAGAAGGAAGCGATCATTAGATATGCGGAAAGACACTCGTTGAATATTATCGAATGGTTTGAAGAACGGGAAACAGCGGCCAAACAAGGCAGGCCGTTATTCAATAAAATGATGAAGCTATTGAAAGAAAGAAAAGCCAAAGGAGTAATCTTTCATAAATTGATCGTGGTACTCGTAATTACAGAGACTGGCATCTATTGATGATTTAATTGCTTCCGGTTCAGAACTGCATTTTGCTCACGAAAGTTTGGATATGAATACCAGAGCAGGAAGACTAACTGCAGATATGCTTGTGGCATTAGCTACAGATTACATCAGAAATCTTCGTGAAGAGGCTATTAAAGGCCTATACGGGCGTTTAAAGCAAGGTCTATATCCATTCTATGCCCCAATTGGATATATAAATACAGGAGGTGGGCAAATAAAATCAATAGACAAAATTCGAGCTCCATTAATCAGAAAAGCTTTTGAGTTATATGCAAGCGGTAAATACAATTTAGAATCTTTGACTGAGACAATGCGCAAATTAGGATTAAGAAAACTCCCGAGGAAATTTTATTCATTTAACCGGAATGGCAGTGATTCTTCATAATCCCTTTTATATGGGGTTATGAAAATAAAAAGGAAAATCATTTCAGGGGAAACATGAACCACTCATTTCGACAAGATTGTTTATGGAAGTTCAGAATATCCTAAAGGCAAAACAAATACTCGATTAATTAAACATGATTTTGTATTCAGACGTCGAATAAAATGTGCTGAATGCAAATATTCTCTTATAGCGGAAAACAAGAAACACACATATTATCGCTGTCAGACAAAAGATTGCCCTACAAAGTCGATTCGTGAAGAATTGATTCATGAATTAATACATAAAACCCTTCAACAAATAAAATTTCATCCAATTGAAAATGAGGTATTGAATGAGCTATTGATTCAAGCTCAAGTTAACTGGACTGAAACACAAAAAGGTTTAGAAGAGTCTTTGCAAATGCAGGGTAAAAAATTAGCCTTGAAATTAGAACGACTTACAGATGCATATTTAGAAAGTGTAATTGATAAAGAACAATTTGAAGACAAAAAGGAACAAATTATGATTGAACAACAGGAATTAAAAAGAAATGAAGGACACTTTGAAAGTCAGAAAGAAGTAATCTTCAAAAAAGCTAAAAATTTCCTCGGACTCCTAAAAGATCTTAAAAAATCATTCATTATTGCAACTAATGAAGAAAAAAGAAAAATTTTAAAATTCATCACCTCGGACTTAACATTTCAAGGAAAAAACCTAAGGATTACAATGCAATCACCCTTCTATGAGATAGCAAATCACCCAAATCTAACATCAGGTGAGCTTAAACGGGAAATTCCTCGGTCAAAACTTGCCGAATTGGCAATTTGCTTTTGTGAACAAGGTTCTTCTTTTATTGATAATATTCATTCATGCACGCTCCATAATCCTAACACATTTCAAGATCTTTTGCCAGAATATTTGAAATCTAATAGTTTGCCACGAGAAATGTTAGATGATCCAGCACTTCGAGAAAGGATGCAAGGAGTGCTGGATTTGATTTTTAAGTATTGTGAAATAAAAATTCAAAAAGATGACTTAGAAGATAATTTAGATGAACTACTATGATATTTAAACACACACAAGTACCCAATATACTGTTTGACACTCACCTTCCCGATCTAACTGAATCCGAATTAAAGATTCTGCTTGTAATTATTCGTCAAACTAATGGATGGATTGATAAATTTACAGGAAAACGCAAAACAAAGGACAGGATAACACAAAGTCAGTTTATAATTAAGACAGGACTATCAAAGAGAATCATATCTAAAACGCTCAAAATGCTCTCAGACAAGAACTTCATTAGTATATATGATCGAAAGCATAACTTGGTTAAAAATGCTATAGATAGACGAGGTAAATCAATTTTGCTATATTCACTTAATCCAATGCACTTTACGACAACAACTAATGCACAAAGAGATACTGGACTAGTGCAAAAAAGTGCATATAACAAAAGAAACTATAAAAAAGAAAATTTAACAAAAGGAAGTAGTTTGCCAATCCGGCAAAATACTACTGGAACTATTGGAGAAATAATAGAACAGTCAAAGTATCAGGCACTTTTGCGGCTTTAGACCAAGTCTGGTTACTATAATTTATTAGGTGTTTTTTAAATTGAAATCAATTATTTTTTCAATGTTAGAATTTATAGTTGACTTGAGTATTGGAAAAAATAATCTTGTATTTTGTACATCCAAACTTCCATCTTGATGAACGAATATTCTTTCGCCTTCATTAATTTCAAAATAGTCAATTAATTTAATTGACTTCATTACACCAATAATACCAAAATATTTAAACAATCTAACCCAAATGTTATTTTTGTTGATATATCCTTCCTTTGACATTCTTGCAAAGAAATCATAATTTTCTATATTTTTTTCTGCCAAGAAGTTGCAAAAAGGTACCCTTAATTTATCTATTCGGTATTTAGGAAAATGTGTTTTATCAATATATTTAGTGGAGGCACCATAAATTACTATCTGGGACATTATTATCGGATATTGTTTGCAAAACTCATCTGGAATAATATCAAATCCTCTTCTTACAGAAACGCCATTTACAGATGTTTGCCAGAAAAATCCATTAGCAAAAGCAATGTTTCTATTATTTAATATGGATACATCCTCTTCTTTTTGATTAGGAGTGGTAAAATTTTCAAGTTTATCGAAGTTAATTATACTTTCAATGAAATTCTGTTTTGAATTAGATACTAATGGTTTATATTTTACAAATATTGCTAGAATTGCTAGCTTGCTCAATGATTGATTGGATATTTTCACTTCAAGCTCTAATACTCTTTCCTTTTCTGTTTTATAGATTCTGGGTGTAGCTTCATACAAGAAAAAGACATCACCTAGCGCTTTGCTCTTAATAGCCTCAGTTAACTGAATTTTATTCCCATATTTGAGATATAAAAACAGAGAAAGCAGGGCTGTTAAACAAATAGCAATTAATTTTGCGATTTCAAAAGCTGGTTCCATAATTAAGATGTTATAAATTGCAAATAAAAAAAGACCCTTAAAGATAGAGTCTTTTATTGAATTTTAATATTCTTCCCAATCATATATCATTTGTAAGTAATAAATTGAAATACATCCACAAATTCCTATCATAAAACTAGCGATATTTAATACCGATATTTTTTCACTAATACAAGTTAATGGTATACAGTATATTATTACTAAAAAAGCTACTGCTCCACTCAAGAATGCCGTTATTGTATCTGAGAAATTGGCATTTTTGATTGATGCAACAAATAGTCGCAATGAAATAATAAAAATAACTAAATAGATAATTACTCCGAAAGGAAATATATTCCAACTATTGTTGAAAGCGTCTTTTATTTCAAGGAACAAACTGGCCATAATTTAATGATTTAAAGTAATAAATTGAATTTCACAATAATTATACATATAATCCTTTTGTTAGCAACACTATATAATGGTGGCTTAACTCATGTGATCAACTCATTACAGATTATTGGGAAGTTTATCTATGATATGCTTTTTCATTATGAATAACAATAATAAACCAATTGCATTTGTGCGAGAACTCATGAATGGTCGAAAAGAAGAAGAAATTCTTGAAGCCGAAGAGAATTTCAGGGAATATTTACTGGTAATAAAGGAAATAGCCGGTCGCCTAGAAGAGGAAGGAATAGATTTTAATGAATTGCCAGATTAAGTGATATTGGTGTCAGCATTATGCATGAAACTAACCAATCGCTTGCTTTCCAATATGCGATAGATTATAATGATAGTAACCTGCTCGTGGATACGAGTTTCGATTCGCAAGACCTGGCTAAACGCCAGGTTTTTGCTTTTCAATTAAAGTTATATACCTTTTGATATTTTGAGCATTAACAACCAACTCAGTATTGTTCCGTAAATCAGTTGTAATATTACCTCCTTTAATCAGAATAACTTTCTTATTAGAATTTCTGAGGTGCCGGAATAAAGCAACGAAATCTGCATCACTAGAATACATCACCAACGTGTCGTACGAATCCATGAGTCGGATTGAATCTACCGACATTTCAACATCAAAATTACATTTTGGAATTTTTACAAAAGTACCCTCCCCGTCTTTGAAAGTTATTCTGGTATTTGAAACAACTTCATCATTTTTTAAATGATGTCGTATGTATTGTATTTGCTTGCTGAATACTCGATTTCTGCCAAACACACGTTTTACGTATGCTATAAATTTAACAGAGCCTTCTTTATTGTTATCGCTTCCGTAATAAAAACGGACATCTTGAGAAAAAAGATCGGAGAAATCTTTTAATCCTTGTAAACTAATTTTTAGCTTTTCATCTTCTGCTATCGCTCTATTTTCTGCATCCTGCCTATCTTGTTCAAACCAATAGTTTACATTTCCAAAATCAATCATAGATAAAATCCTTCCGTAGTCTTCGGTAATTTGGAGTTCATTCTTTACATATTGCTTTTTGAATTCTCCCAAATCCATTTGAAAATTATATCACAGATTCTCTCTTGCTTCTTTAAATAAGAAGAAACTTCACACGACGACGGTAGAAATTGCCAATTTGGCAAGGCGGTGAGCTTAAACGGGAAACTCCTCGGTCAAAACTTGCCGAATTGGCAATTTGCTTTTGTGAACAAGGTTCTCCTTTTACTGATAATATTCATTCATGCACGCTCCATAATCCTAACACATTTCAAGATCTTTTGCAAGAATATTTGAAATCTAATAGTTTGCTACGAGAAATGATAGAAGATCCGGCACTTCGAGAAAGGATGCAAGGAGTGCTGGATTTGATTTTTAAGTTTTGTGAAATAAAAATTCAAAAAGATGACTTAGAAGATAATTTAGATGAACTACTATGATATTTAAACACACACAAGTACCAAATATACTGTTTGACACTCACCTTCCCAATCTAACAGAATCCGAATTAAAGATTCTGCTTGTAATTATTCGTCAAACTTATGGATGGATTGATAAGTTTACAGGAAAGCGCAAAATAAAAGACAGAATATCTCAAAGTCAGTTTAGAATTAAGACTGGACTATCAAAGAGAATCATATCTAAAACGCTCAAAATGCTCTCTGACAAAGATCTGATCAGCATTTATGACCGGAAGCATAACTTGCTTAAAAATTCTCTGGAAAGACGCGGTCAACCTGTTTTACTATATTCCCTAAATCCAGTGCACTTTGCGACTTCAACTAGTGCACAAAGTAATACTAGACTAGTGCACAAAAGTGTATATAACAAAAGAATATACTCAAAAGAAAATATAACAAAATGAAGCAGTTTGTCAATACGACAAAATACCATTGGATCTATTAATGAAATAATTGAGCAGTCGAAATATAGTTCACTTTTAAGATTTTAAATTGAGATTGAATGCATTTTGTATTATTTTCTTTATTTTTTTTTATTAACATTGGTCAAACTCAAAAAGTCCATTTCCGGTTTCTTATTAGTAATTTTCCCTTCATTTGAATATCTTATAAACTTTTTACATGCATTTTCAAAATCATCATAAAAATCTTCAAGAACGATTACTAATTGGCCGTTACTAATATTCATTAGATGAGTAGTACCTTCTCTTTTAGATTCTTCCCTATGAGTAATTACGATATCTGGGCCAGGCTTGAATTGATGCACGAAGCTACATCTAAATTGTTCATAGAAATATACGTTTGAATTCTTCTTAGCATATTTGTGATAAATATTCTTGAATAGTTTCATTAATGCAGAATTAAATCTTTTTTCAGAATTTTTTTTATCAAATGGACTCTCGTCTACGCAGGCACCAAGAAATTCAATTCCAACTGCTAACAAAACGAATTTGACATATGCTGGGCCTTTATGATCATACACTATTGATCTAATCTCCTGAATTAGCACCTTTTCAATGGTATTGATTAAATTATATGATTTATCAATATTACTCATTTCTTATTTTAAATGTAGATTACCTTAATTTATTCAATTTATTATTCTGATAAAATCTTTATTAAGCAAGACGTTTTAATAGTTTTCGGATTCGTTCTGCAGATTCCCAATGGCAATTCTTAATTTTACGATTGCTTCCACAATAACAAAGTTCATTTCTTCCTGGTTTCTTTTGAATGTAATCGAGTTTAGATTGAATTTCAATCCTATTCTTTGTATTAAACTCCTCTTCAAAAGATTCCCAAATCCCATCATTTCCATGACTATATTCACCATTTTTGAATGAACCAAATTTATCACAATAAATTTGGTTAGCAAAAAAAGGAATAGTATAATTTTCAATAAAATCAATTATACTATTGGGCCTTAATTCCATTCTTAGTGCTTCCAATGGATTGCAAACACAACAAAACCCCTCCTTATTAATATGTCTACTAACTTCACGAGGTATATTATTAGAAAGCTCCTGTAGAGAAGCGAATCCTAATGGGTAATTGGACTTAAAATAAATAGCCGCTTGGAAAATTCCCCATAGAGTTCCTTCTTCATCTGTAATTTGAAGATTTCCATGAAGTCTATATTTAAATTGATCGCTCTTTAATATTTCATATTCAATGCTTGGAAAATGTCCTTTTGCCTTTATGAAGTCTTTATAGAATCGATCCTCTATCATAAAAATATGGCTTATTATTCCCAACTAGATTAGCCAAGGCAGCCTTGGAACCTATATTTTCTTTTGTGATAGGAAATCTAGTACCTAAATGTTTCCTCCATAATTCACATGCATTTTCTTGTGAAGATTTATTTAAGGCCCTATTTCCATCAGTAATAATTTCATCAAGAGCTCTTAGAAAATTGATTTTAAATTGTTGATTATATTCACTTAGAAGATCATCTTGCGGTGTTGTTGGCATTATGCATTCCCAATAAGCATCGAGCGACTTTTTTACATTAACCAATGTGTAAAATAAAGACAAATCATCGCGACCTTTTTGGAAAGAGATATTTTGTGCAACGAGCACCGTCATGGTTATTCCTTTAGGCATTGGCTGCTTCAAACCAATATAATCAGACCAGCCTTTGGTATATTTGATATTCCTAACAAGTTGCCCTTCTTCGTCCTTCTGATCCAATAACCACTCAGTGAATTCCTTTGGATCACTCAATTCTAATGATGAATTTTTTACTGCTAATAATGGATGAGGCATATCATCAGTTTGGTAATAAACTGGATAATCAATATGATATTTACCCAAACCATTCTCTTTGTACTTCTTTCTGATACATTTATTTCTGTGTTCAGCTCCTTCTGAGGTGTCATCATTTACAGCATAAAAAACCCATTTCTGCAAGGTTGTCCCATCTACAGAGTTTTTAGGATCTCGGTTAAAATGTATTCCATCATCTTGATCACATTCACCGTCTTCGGTTCTAATATTTAAGCCATTTTTATGGCTTCCTTGTATCCAGAATATTGGTATATAACCATCATGATTTTCTTTGAAATGATTAATAATTTTGGTTCTGGAAGATTCTCTGGATTCACTCATCCTTTCTCTTTTCGAAGATGGAATGCAAATATTCTCATCATAAATTCTAAATTCCTTGTTGCAATTTGCCATAATTTAAAATTTAAAAGTTCTTGGATTATTAAAAAAAACATTTATTTCATGCCACTGAGTACTTGTATAAATATCGCCTACTTCTTGTCCATAAGAAAGAAGTGTCGATATTGCTCTTTTGGAGGAATTGTCCATAGTTATATGCTTTAATTGCTCAGTTGATAGCTTTGGTGGAATTATTCGATAAAACTTTGAATGCATCATGGAATTTAATAGCTTATCTACCTGATAGTTTGCAATATATTCTGAGCCAGTCATAGCTGATTTGATAAGTCTATCTTTCCAGCCAAAAAAAGAGTGTCTTGATTTTATTTTTGTAGGCATTCCTAATGAGTCACCAGGCAACCCAATGGATAAAAGTTGTATTCCATTATATTTTATTTCTTCCCCATTTATCGAATGTGTTTTATTTACAAAGTGATCCGCAGCTTCAGTGTAAGCAATCATTGAAGGGTTGTTGGCAAATAGCCCACCATCTACAAACTGATCATTTTCAATTTGCACAGATGGAAAATATGTTGGGGCTGCGGAAGTTGCTAATCCTACATCTAACATACTACAACGTCCATCTTTATGGTAAGGCCCAAATGGTTTCTTAAAAACTCTTGGCTGTCCTTTTGTAATATTAAATGAGGGAATACATAAAATATGATTAGCACTATCCATCGTATTGCCTTCTGGAATAATACCTTTTAGTGCCTTTTGTAATTCAGTATTTCCGTATTTAGTAGAAATGATGACTTGTTTAATGTTTCGAAACCATCTGTAAAGAAAATTGCCTTGAGGGAAAATTAATGGCCCATGTTCTAAATAAAATTGTACAATTTTATCACATGGTACTTTGTTTGTTATTGCTAGCGCAATTAAACCTCCTGTTGATGTTCCGGCAATCA
This sequence comes from Bacteroidota bacterium, assembly GCA_016707685.1. Taxonomy (GTDB): domain Bacteria; phylum Bacteroidota; class Bacteroidia; order 2-12-FULL-35-15; family 2-12-FULL-35-15; genus 2-12-FULL-35-15. The sequence goes on along the minus strand of JADJHE010000006.1, from coordinate 17,053 downwards.
TATCAAAATAATCACCAATAGGATTTCCAATTTTCTTTTCAATCTGTGAAAACAATTGAGCAACATAAATCCCCTTTATGCCACCTCCATCTACTGATAGAATTTTAAACTCTGCGGAATTGTCTATTTCCATATTTGTAGTGCGGGTCATGTTGGTTTCTCGAAATTTTGGTTGAATACTTTTCCATTTATTTATTTTTTCCGATCGTAAGGAGATTGATTTGTAGGCTTTAATGAAATATTTTCCTGACTTGCTTTGGTATATATTGAATCCGGAGTTCTTCCTAATTTCAAACCAATAACTCGAGTTGGAGTATTTTCTTTCACCAAAGATTTTAATTGTTTTACTTCGCTTGAAGTCCATTCTTTTCCTGAATTACGATTGTACTTGCCATATTTCTAAATTTTAAAATTATTAATAAAGATCTGCTGGGAGAACTGCGACCACAACTCCTGGATAATACAATTTTCGGTTAATACCAATGGCTTAAATTCTGATTTGTTAGAATTTGGTCTAAGAATTATCATATTATTAATTCTCTGAAAAACCTTAACTGTTGCAGAGTCATCAATAAGGGCTACGACAATTTCATTATTTTCAGCAATAGGTTGTTGACGTACCAAAACAATACTTCCGTTTTCAATACTTATCCCATTTACTTTTGCAAGGTTCATTGAATCCCCTACTACACGCAATAGAAAATACTTGTTATTTGGCCGGGCAAGAGCTGTACTTATTGAAATAAAGGTTTCAATATTTTCTTCCGCAAGTATTGGAACACCTGCAGCAATATATCCAACTAGAGGAACCCTAACCGTTGTAATAGATTTATTTTCTGACCATGATTCATTTGTAAGCCTAATCTTGTTATCATTTGTACGTTGGATTAAACCAGCTTTCTCTATACGCACTAAAGCCAAAGTAGCTGATCTTGGTGAAGTTTTACCTATCAACTTAATTATCTCCCGAAATGTAGGAGCTTCAAAACCATGAACTAGCCGATTCCGTATAAGCAAATAGACTTTTTTATCATTTTCATTTAATGACTGAATCATAAGTATATATTAGTATACACATTGGTAAACATTAATGCGAGTTCCAAAGTTCAAAATATTTAATAAATTTTTCAAAAAATTGTTAAATAATTGTGTATCTAGCATTTAAATAATTGTATTTGTATACAAAATAGCGATTTTCACATTTAAATACTAATCATATCGGCCCAATTCAGCAATTATTTGCTTTATAAAATGATAGTAACCAACTTGTTAATAGGAGTTTCCAGTCGAAAGACCTGGTTAATTACAAGTTTATTGCGCTGTGCTCAGAATGAAATACCTTTTATATTTAGAGCCTTAACAATTCAATCTTAAGTGCTCCATAAATCACTTTAGAAATATCCCTCTAATAAGCAAGGTAATTCAAAGTCAGTTTAGAGTTAAGACTGGACTATCAAAGAGAATCATCTCTATAACGCTTAAAATGCTCTCATATAAGTATTTGATAGCATTTACGATGCAAAGAACAACTTACTTCAAAATTCTTTGGAAAGGCGTGGTCAATCTGTTTTGTTATATTCACTTAATCCAATGCACTTTGCGACATCAACTAGTGCACAAAGTGATATTAGACTAGTACACAATAGTGCTTATAACAAAAGAAACTATACAAAAGGAAATATAACAAAAGGAAACAGGTTGCCAAAACGGCAAAATATTCCTGGAACAATTGAGGAAGTAATTAAGCAATCAAAGTATCAATCGCTATTTAGGTTTTAATAGTGCACATTCGATATTGATTTGTTATAATTATCACAAGGAATACCAAGCAAAACTCTATAAAAACAGATCGGGAAAAATCAATAATCTCTATTTAGATTAATACAATAATTTTAAATGTAATACGCGAATTTATTGGCGGTGCCTTGGCACCGTTGGTATGCAATCTGCGATACCCTTCAATTTCGATGATTGTGGACTCCTTCAGGTGCGAAGGTGCCAATTATATCAATTTAATTATCATCAATATGAAATAACTATAAATGGAGGCTTAAAATCTAATAGTATTTTCACTAAACATGGAACGTGGGCGAAAAATTTTGCCGAAATGGCAATTAATGCCGTCTACGAATGGTCGATAATTAGAAATATACTTAAGGCATCAGGATTATTATTCCTGGTGCCCATTTTTATTTATGTCAAACATCCCAAATTATTTAAAAGTATATCGCAAGCGATCACCTTTACAACAAGGGGACATGCTTTCTATTTCCGGATTATTAGATGTCTCAAGTATTTCTAGATATGAAAAAGGTCAAAGAGAACCAACTAAAGAGATTTTACTTGTTTACCATCACATTTTTAATACTCCTATAGAAGACTTTTTTATACTAGAATCTCAAGTTATGATACCCCGATTAATCGAGCGGATGAAAGAACGAATCAAGGAATTAGAAAAAGAAGATCAAATAACATTAAAGAACACCTCTAAATTAAATTCCTTGAAAAAACTATTATTAGATTAAGAACTATAAAAACTTTATGAAAACATCAACTGAAAAATGAAAATCATTTGTGCCATTTATCCAAATGCCAATGGTTTTGGATATGTTTATATGGAGAGTGCTAGAAAATTAATTGATTTTGGAATCGTCCAGATAAACCCAATAAGCAATCGAAAGGTATTGGAAAGAATTAAAAAATGTTTTGATTATTTCCGACCAACTCTTGTTATTGCACTTGATCCGGATGGTAAATCCTCCAGAGTAGGTAGACGAACGCGAAAGCTAATCAATAAAATTATTAAATATGCCGAATCGGAAAAGCTTCCTGTTGACCAATTCACCCGTGATCAAATCCGGGATGTATTTGAGAGTTTTGGAAAACTACGAAAATATAAGATTGCCAAATTCCTTCTTACGGAATTTACAGAGCTTGAACCTAAGCGACCGCGAGAAAGAAAACTGTGGATGAGTGAGGATAGAAATATGGCAATTTTTGATGCGTTGTCTCTAGGAGTAACTTGGTTTTATCTAAATGATTAATTTAATTTATCTCAAGTGGAAATTGATAAATAAAATCCTAAAAACATTATATTTGCTAAATATATAAATTATATGGATGCTAAAGAATTGAAACATGATATATATTTCGCTTGGGAGCCAATAAATGACCCAAACAATGGTTCATATCACATTTATGATAGACCTATTTCTACTGATGAAATTCGTGTCATACCTAACGATGATTATCTTTGTGGATTAAAAGTATCTGATTTCAAAGAGCTTCAAAATTTCACCAATATCGAGCGACAAACAGGAGTGAATTCGGCATTGCATAATGCTCTTTGTCCTAAATGCAAATTAAAATTAGATGCACAATTCCCGTTAATTTAGAAATGGCGATAAATTATTTTTCCTTTAAAGAATATATTTTATGAAGCAATAAGAAACTCTGAAATGAAAGAGATCTCGATTGAATTCGCTGAAAACATACTTGATTCAATAATGAAAGATGGCATTGTAAAGAATTACCTATAATAGGAACATTATTTGGCATCAACAATCTAGCTCTAACCATAAAGGACAAAATATTTCTCAAAAAATTATTTATTTTTTTAAATGGGATCAATCATATTTCAGTTTCAAAGAGGCAGGAAATGATTGATTTAGTTAATAATTCATCAATTCAAAAGGTGAAAGTAGGAGAAAAATTAATTTATATTTTAGATAAATGCGAAGACCACATATCTGCAAAGTATATAGCACAGCTATTTTGCGCATTTTTAAATTCTAAATTATCTTATCAAGACTTTCTTAGAGGAGCTCGAATTATTCAGAATATTTTGCTTCAGGATTTAGAAGATTTTCTTGATGGATCCGATTCTAAATTTGATTTTAAAGGAAGGGCTGAAGAAATTCCAAGCGAATATGACTTACCCCTAATTAATGTTGGAATTTGCGGTTTTGGATATAATGACCCAAGGCTTGATAAGAATTATTTTGGAGAAAAGAAATTCAAGGTGGTGATGCAGTTATTTGGATAACAGATATTGGTAAAAAGCTAAAAAAATACTATATAAGGAAAATTAAGAATTATAAATTATACTTCTTAAAATTCTCCGTCTTCTCAAAAATCTCTTTAAATATTTCTCCTTTGGTACTGCCTAATTCAGTTAATTTAATTTTCTATAATCTATATATTTTTTTAGTAAAATAACTATTATTATTTTTATTTTAATAAAAATACACCAATATAAGGAATTTCAATTTCACCATTAGAAAAATTCCCAGAACTTACAATTTGTCCTTGTAAGTTAATTAAAATATATGTTGAATTTGATCCTATTCCATAAACTTTTATTTTCCATTTGTAGGGTTAGGTTGAATTTCTATTTCATTAGATTCGAAGTTATTTGCATTGGTAATTAACCAGGTACTATCGCATGGATAATTCTGGAAATTATATTCAATACTATCTGATTTAAAACAGCGCAATTTGGTTACGATAGGATTAGGATCAAAAAGACCAAATCCCAAATATAGTTTTATATCGTATTTTGATGCGCTTATATTTTTATAAACTGGAATTATTAAATCAGAGGCAAAAGAACCATTATTTGAAACGCGTAATAATTGTGTTGGGATGGTATCTCCATTTATAACTAAATTATAAATTGAGTCCACTTTTACTTTAGCAATTTGGACACTATTTTTAGAGAAATCCCAATATTTAATATCATATTCAGATGTAGAGTTGAACTGATAATGCATTTCGTAGGAGTTTAACATATTATCCCAAAAAAACATCCTTTCATTTTCTACATACACTGAATCTCCGCTACTCAAATAATATATTTTCCTCCCGTTGGTGGTAGTTGTATTAAGTATTTTTTTAGTAATATATTGAACAGTGGAATGACCACCTCCAATAGAAAAATCAGTCTCAAAGATCCATTCAGAACCAATATTAAATTCTGGTGTTTTAACCTCAGTAGTAGGTCTGATCCTTATAATTGTATCACATATATACTCCGGGAAGCATCCTGATGAGTTTACTTTAATAACCCATAATTGATTTGTTTGAAATTTAAGGATATCAATTGCCGAAATTTGGTGATTATTATAATAAACCTCACCACAAGCTACAATATCGCCATTAGATAATTCGATTGCTTTTTCAAGAATTGATGGACGGAATTGCCCATATATTTCTTTATCAATTAACTCTTGTGGCAATTTAAAAATCCTTATCCAATCCACAATTCCATCGCTCTTTATTCTACCTAAAAAACCATTATAAACTGAAGAAATATCTGCTCCAGGAATTTTGCTGTCTGAATTATCCCAAACGCGTCCAGTAACCAATATATCACCATTCTTACATTCCGTGATTCGGGCAATTCTATAGATTCTACCATCTATAAGTTGATTATTAGGTAGTTCTATACTCCATTCAAGTTCTAAATCTTTATTTAGTTTATTGATAGATCCTACTGTAAAAACTTGTTTAGTAGGGTGTCTTTGTGAGCTAAAATAATAATTACCTGAGCTACTGGATAATAAGCTTAGATAATTCTTACCATCATCATCAAATTGAAAAGAATCTATTACATTTCCCTCCCAATCTATCTTCATTATCTTTATCATTGGTTCTATAGAAGAAACTCCGGCACCTGGATGTGAAGACATAATAAAAGATAAATGATTATCGCTTGTTAATTGAAGATCATGTGCATTGATCGCAAAATTACCTAAATTGTAACTTCGAGTCCATAGTTTCTGCAGTGTACATGTATCTCTATTTGATAATTTCAGAGTTGGTATCTTTGGATTTAAATTGGAATAAATTACATCACAAGTAAATAAATTGTCATTTACAAAATATATTCCTCTATTTATAAATTTATCTTTTGAATTTATACTATCAATTCTAAAGTTTTCAGTTTTAAAATCACTGTTCAATTTGTAAAGCCAAATTGAATTTTCCTTAACAAATACTTGATTTGAGCTTACGTAAAAATTTTTATTACTACTTGATAATGCATTATAGTTATCCGAAACACTTAAGGAATCAAGAAATCTCTCCATAAGAAGATTAGCACCTAAATCAAGTCTCAATAGTTTAGCACAAGGATAATAAGTATTTCCATTTTCGCAATACATTCCGGTATAAATAATGAAATATATCATGAACTAAAAAAATCACTAAACTCAGGAACCAAATATTCTGCTATTTAAATTAAATAATTTTGAATAATATGATTGACTTAAGCTAGTTTGACTTTGCATATAAAATAGTAGCACAGTCAATAAGTAATTCAATGAATTATAAGAGAAGTTAAAGATATCATTTCAATAAAGTATTAATTCAGTATTGATAATCTTATTGTTTGAGAAAAGTTGAATAAAATAAACACCCTTGCTTTCCAATTTGAAGTATTTATTAAATATCTTCTTAACTCTGCTTTTGAATAAAATACTTCATTGTTCATAAAATCTTTAATAGAAAAGTTGACTGAAGATTCTCCATTAATTTCAACTATCAGTTCATTGCTAAAAGGATTGGGGCTATAACTTAATTTAGGAGTGGTTTTGCCACTTATATTTGCTCTTGGAGAAATACCAAAGGTTATTTCTTCTGGTAATTCGAACTTACCACCTCACCTGTTAAGCTATAGAGAAGTGCTTTTGCATATGCTGAAGTAAATGGTTTTTATTGGCAATAACTTGAACGGTATTGATTTCCTCACTACTTGCTTAATAAAATGCCCAAGTGGCAATCTAGCTAAGTTAATAAACTGAATAGACTTAAAGTCCTGCATTGCTTCATCAGTGGGATTATATTGGCTCAAATAAGTATATGCCCCTGAAAGATTATTTTCAAATATGTATGAACTAAAAATTTTAATTCTCGCATCATCATTTTGTTCCATTGAATAAATACTTCTAGCTCCAGCAAAGTCTCCTAGTTTTATTAAGTCTTGAAAAATATTGATCTTTGGCTTTCTAAGACACTTATTTAAGCCGGATAATTGAATTTGTTTTCTAGACTACTTAGAGTTGAATTTTGTTGAACTGATGTAATATTCAGCATTAAATTATTAATTAGCACAGGTATAGTACTATAAGGATTTCCCGAATTACATGCAGATAAGTCATTGCCATTAATTATTGGTGTAAGACCTAATCCACAGTTAGGCTCAGGTAAATTGGAAGGTCCAAACTGAAAACGATTTACGTTTGGATGTGCCAAAATAGCATCTCTGCAATCTACATCTGTTCCTGATGGCTCAATATAATAAAAAGGATTAGGAGTACCAGTAATTGATGGAATACTTGAAGAGGCGGTGCCATCATGAGTAAAGCAATTATTTGCTGGTCCAATGAATCCGGATAAAATTATTCCGAAACTGTGCCGTTGATAAAACATCACTATATGAACTGTTAAAACAATTCTCAAAGAAATTAAAATCTGATTTTGATCAATTGCACCGTAAGAGCCATTAAGTTAGTGTTAAATTGATTAAAATCAACATCTGCTACCCTAAGCCCATTGGCAAAACTTGCTGCACCAAATATACCAGTTATTTCATTTCTCAATAAATCAAAATTATTGTGGCCATCATTTAATACATCAAGCCAAGAAGTCTGAAACCTATTATTTACAATAATATTTTGGGGCAAATGTAGTCCCTCTCGAATTGTAACCGACATTGGAGCCTTCAAAAAGTGTTGCCTTTAATAATCGAAGCAATACCTGCAGATGCATTATTGAAAAGGATATCATTCATCCCACTGTTAAAAGTATTGCTTTCAATCAAAAACGATCCAGATGCTGAAACAATACAATGATCTGTAATATTATTAAAAATGCAATCTTTGACCTCTACTCCTTGACAATTCCAATTAGTTATACTCCATCTTCCACCATTTTGTGTACAATTTCTAATATAAGATGAGTTTGGGAGTGGAGTCCAGGACATTAATTCAACTATTCTTCTCACATTATTGAAGGTTGTATTTTCAGCGTGCAATATGCCATTGCCATAACCCCAGATAATAGGAATTGATTCAGGTGCAAACATTGAAACTGCTGCGACAGCTGTATTTTCTATTACAGCATTGTTCATAAACTTGACATCAAAATCAGAATTCCCTCCGTACACAACTACCCCTTGCCAAAAATCACCACACCCATTCGTTAATTTTCCTCCATTTACAATCAATTTAGCTTGAGGCCGTACTATTATATGAGACTGCTCACTTAAAACACATCAGAATTTATAGTTAAAGTTATCCCATCTTGAATAATCAAGTTTCCATATACACTCATAGGGGCAGAAATAACTGAATTGCTCTTCACTATTATGCCACAACTGCCATCAGTTAATGAATTGCAACCACGGCATTGCGTGCAAGTTTTGGTTGCTAAATTTTATGAATGTCGTTTAATCTAACTTTTCGAATGTGATTTTGAGCGTTGCCAATCTGTTGACATTAATTGTTTGCATGAATTATCATGATAGAAATTCATAATATTATGGCCTAACTCGTAAAAACATCAAAGTATTTAATTGAAAAGCCCATCCCCAAACTGTTTCAGGTGATTCATTAGCAAGAGATGGCCACCATATATCATGGAAATTCTTCCTAATTAAATAATCAGAGTATCTGTTTGCTATTATATAAGAATTTTCATTTGCAGCACTATTATAGGCTTTAGGAAGGATAGAGCACCCTGTTGCAATACCATTACCATTCTGTTCAAATCGGTCAATATATTTAGACTGTGGCCTAGTCCCATTAGCAATATGTGTTTCTAATAAATCAATTAATTCTCCATTTTCCACAAAGAAAAAATTCAGCTCTCCAAAATGTGCAGACTCGAAGTCTTTCATTACATTTTCCAAATCAGACCAAACATTACCAACCCTTGGGCAAATATATGAATTAGGAGTTCCATTATAATTATCCTATTAGTTTCTCCATATACCAATCCCAAGCTAAAGTATTATCTATAGTGAACATTAAATTTAACTCTAATTTTTGCATCCAATGGATAACCACTAGAACAATTTTCGGGGTCAACAATATTTGCCAAATGCGAATTCATTGCATTTTCTCAATCTGTCCACAAAGAACTTGTTGAAGAAAAACCGCCTGTACCATTATCTCTTCTAATTATAACAAAATTACATTTCAAAATTATTGGTTCACATATATTTTCACTAAAAAAGTCAATTCCCGAAAATTCATTATTTAATGTAGCGCCTACATTTGGCATTGCACAATCATGTTGACCATAAATTATACAAAAATTTATATGACTTAAAATTAACAAAATTATTAAACGTTTCATATTGAAAGTTTTAAATTGTTAGAAAATAGTTTATAACTTGAGGACAAATTGCATTCTCTTTAATATTTTATTTTGATGAATTTGCTCATTGGTAATTCTTAAATATACTGACACTTTATTGAACTAAAAACATTAGAAAATAAAGGTTCATTAATATAGTTTCTATAGTTCAGTATGTTCTATAAGTTCTATAAGTTCTATATGCTAAATACTTTTAAATCATAAATATAATGCAATGTAATACATAAACGATATTTTCACAAAATATTTTATGTTAAATTTTATGTTTAGGATAAAAATTCAGGGTTTACCCTGATACCCTATCAGTAAAAACCCTGAGCAAAAATAGTATTAACTGCAATTTTATATATGTTAATTATTGCAATCTAGCAAATTTTACCATCTTGGAATCCCAAGCCATTCAAATTATTATGTTTTAGAATTATTCTTTAACAATCTAAACTAGTAATTATGAAAAATCAAAATGGCGAGAGCCAAATACCTCCACTTTGCAGGTTGCCGAAGTAAAGGTTAAGTATCAACCAATTTACCATTTGTTAATCATCCAAGAGTTAATAATTCTGACGATGCAGAAAAATATTTAGGATTAATTGGGGTGATATGTGGAGTTGGTTGAGGAATTCAATGTGTTATTCCTTAACCGTGCAAATTATGTAAAAGGGGGTTGTTGCGATTAAGTCGTGGTGGATTGACTGGAACTGTTAGCTGATCCACGGATTTTATTTGCCACTGCATTGAAAGGTCTTGCTGTAGGATTATTGCAGGGCATAACCATCCTTCAGGTTCTTGTAAACCAAGCACCCAAGATATTGAGTTGACTAGAAAGTTGAAAGAGATTGGAAAACTCCATGACATTCAGCTAATAGATCACATCATTCTTACACCGCAATCCGGATTTTATTCTTTCGCTGACGAAGGACTACTTTAAGTAAAACATTTTTCACTTTTAAAATTTATTGCAATGAAATCTGAAACTGAACCCAAGGTTCAACAATCTACTAATTTCTCACTTTATGATGAGGTGACAAACAAGATTATAGCAATGCTAGATAATGGAGTAATCCCATGGCGTAGACCTTGGAATACTTATGGCTTAGCCAGAAATTATGCATCTGGACATATTTATAAAGGCATCAATTATATCTTGATGAATTTTACAAAGCATAGAATTCCCTACTTTCTGACTTATAAGCAGATTAATGAATTAGGAGGCGTTTTGAAATCAGGAGTCAAAGCGGAAAAGGTCATTTACTTCAATTTGGTATATAAGGATTTGGAAGGCCATAGACTGAGTGAAAATGAAGCTAAGGAGATGATAAAGAGTAAAACAAAGGTAGAAGTCTCTCGCCTAATTAAATACTATCCTGTCTTCAATATTGAAGATGCAGAAGGTATATCAATAGGAATGCAGGATTTAGAACTGAGTCCAAATGAGAAAATCCGAACTTGTGAAGATATTGTTGACAACATGCCAAATAGACCACCGATTAAATTCATAGATTCCGATCATGCCTATTACTTACCTTCAAAGGACTTTATCAACATGCCAATGCTGGCGCAATTCCAATCAAGCTTCGCTTATTATGCTAGCTTATTTGCATGAGTTAGCTCATTCGACCGACATAGATCTAGACTTAATAGAGAAGGAACGGTAAATTCTGGAAACTTTTGGAAGCGTGGTTTATAGCACGGAGGAACTTATTGCTGAGCTTGGAAGCTCCTATTTATGTTGTATAGCACAAATTGATAATGATCCTTTGCAAAAGGTTCTTCATATTTGAACGATTGGTTGAAAGTTCTAAAGGAAGATAATCGATTTATCTTTAAAGTAGCTCTTTACAGGACAAAAAGCGGTTGAGTATATGTTAAGCAATGAAAATCTGAACTCAGGATAAGTGAATACTTATTTCAACGCTTTATATTTCAAATTCCTGCAAGGCTTTTGCCTTGTGGATTTTTTAAAGTATATTAGATTCAACTAAATTCCCCTTTAAATTCTTTAGCTTTTACTCTCATTATCTTTTTGCTTGAGCTTTTTAAAGTAGATTTCGAAATTAACAAGTTCCATTTCTTTGTAAATTTGTTGTAATAGATTTAAATCTCGATTCTTCTTTTGGTCCAATAATTTCTTCCAAGTTATCTCCATACAAGATTTTATAAGTGTTAATGTTAATTCTTCAAATTTATCAAGACATTTTGATTTATATGACGCTACAGAGTTCTTTTGCACATTTATGGAATTGACCTATTTCTTCAACACAAATATCCTTCCAAATAATATTTTATTATTTTACGACAAGTTGGTTGCATTAAACTTAAAATGTGTTCATTATGCTCTAGCAATTTTTGATTCAATAATATTATAGTTCCGACACTAAAGACTGGACTAAGATTTTCGAAATATCTGATTTTCCTTTCTCTCCTTTTCGGCGAGGTTTAAGGCGTTCTTTTAAATATATGATTTAAAAAAAGGAGTTTTAAGTTGAAATAATTTGACCTCACTATTCATTTTCCAAACTCTTAAAGCGATTCATTAAATAAGTCATCTAATCAGTGATGCCGCTTCCCAGAATTTTTAATTATAAAACTTTAGTTGCAAAATTATCATCTAAAATTTATTTATGATCCTGGGATTGTAAAATAAATACTCCAAGTTTATATATAAAATATTTATAATACAAATATAGTAAAAAAATTCGAATTACTCAATACTTAATGGATCATAAATTTTTATAATTATAAATAATTTTAATATAAAGTGCTGAAAATCAATAGGAAAAAGTAAAAAATAGTTAGTATTTAAAAAAAGAGATGAGGCCTCACGGTTAGGCAAAGCTGGTCCCACAAAGTAGAACCAGCCTGAATTTGTTTATCGGTTGAATTTTCTGGACGATTACAAAGATCTTCAAATGGACGGGCAAATTTAATGCCTGGGTTAATTCTAACTCTTTGAAAGGTAAAAGTCAAGTTTTTCTTCTGTTGTGGGTATTCGGCATATAAATTAAAATAAATATGCAAATGAAAAGATACCCTCTAATTCCTCTACAAATTCTGTTGACTGAACAAATGTTCAACGTAATTACAAACCATGTCTGATGATTCTTAGAAAATTCAACGAGATTTCATCCTCTCGTCATTTGAAGCTCAATATCCTAATTCGGGATCAAATAAATGATTCTCGACCAAGGACTCCTATAAAATCCTTCACCACCATTTAATAATATTTTAACATAATACTTTAAAAGTCTGAAAATGACATTTTCTCATTTCAATTTGGTATTCGTGGTAGACTAAATTTCATCACAACCTGAAATCCAAAAGATTAAATAAGCGCATCAAGACATTGATAAGCAATATCTCAAGGCATCTTGCAACAAATCTACTGCTTCTAGAAATCAGTGCCCCTTTGAAGTATTGAAAGAATATAAACCAAAGACTCAATCCAGAGGTTGAAAACTTATTGGAAAAAATTTCTCAATCGGTCGTTGAGGAGTTAAAGAAATTACAAAAGCCAAGCTACAATCAAAAGAAACAAAGATCACTTTAGTAGATATAAAACGAGGCCTGAGTTCTTACGATTGGAAGAATTACAGATGGATCAAAATTACAATAATTCTCTTCTTCGATTGATGTTTGGCCAATTTACTCTAGTTTGCAAGTTTAGTTCTATAACTATTAGTAGCAATAATTTTGGCACTATGTTTACAATTAGTCTAGCCTTGTGAGCACATCTTCTAGGATCCAAAATTAGATTTGCCAAAACATAAAAGAAAGTAAGTTTGGTTTTCAGTTGGATTTATAGGCTTTTAGTGCAGTTTCTTTTTTACTTAGGAGATGCAAGGACAGGTATTTTCTGATGATGGCTCAACATTTTCCAATTCACCAATTCTTTGGATGTTGTTCGAATGACTTCTTCTTTACACAGCCTTACTCCTCGCTTCAAGAAATACCTACGAGAGTACAGGATTGAGGTTTATTGAACCAAATCAAAAAAGAATCAAATAATACAATTAAAACATCAAAATGTAGAATTGGATAAAGCCCTTCATATTGAGGAAAGTAAAGTCAATGAGAATAAACAAAAACTAGAGGCATTTAAAAAAATACATGGAGGGTCTATCAATGTCCTGGACAAAGAAAAAAATTCTGGCATGCAAGTGCTAAAAGGCATGAATTAAAAAATGGAAGCAATATTGCTAAATAAAAATGAATAATGAAACAAAACTTGCATAGTGTGATATTTATTATAATCTTTTAATTGGCAAGTCTTCTTGTAGGACTTTAACTTAGGAATTATCATAATATTTGATCTAAACCGTTTGAAACATTTACTCATTTCTATCAATGGATATAAAATCATTTCTAGTCTGAATGACAATGTATTTAATGGTGAGGTGGTTCGAATACAGCCAATCACTGAAAATGGATTTAATATCACTGTAAGCTAAATTGAAAGGGTGGCATCTGCACTGGGAAATGAATATCAAAGACGCAGTGAATTAAAGAAGTTCTACTTTCCATCGATTCAAGTTTACAACTTTTAAAAAAGGTAGAATCCAGGCGAAGTGGATCTGTGATTTTTAAAATACTTAGTGAAGAATTCGAATCATTTAAATAAGTCGAAAGCAGATAAGAAGATACTTATTATTAATTCAGATCTTCATGGAAAATTCATTTATTGATTTTATTAATTTTCCAGTGAATATTGAGAGGATTAGAATAAGCTGAATGAAATTGAAAGCTTTTTAATAGAGAAATATCCTGCTGCCATTTTAAAAGGTATTTCTATATACACTACATATACAAGCCAGTTAATAAATGGGATGAGAGATTTGAGATAATGTCTGATTTTTACAAGAAACTATTTGAGTCTAAAGGAGCAATTGTTAATGTAGGTGGAAGTTTAAATTAAGTATATGACAAACTTAATTGTGCAAGAGTCTTAGAATTGTCCAAAACCTTATTAATTACTGCTTTTAAATTGCAACATTGCTATTTGCTTTTTCCTGTAAAATACTTGGTTCGATATTAATCAAGACTGAGAATTGGTTGATAAAATGGTACAGATGATTAGGTTATTGGATTTGTTTTTGAGATTGTATTTGAATTACTGTCTGAAATAATGACGGGAATATTTGAATTCATTTCTGCATTGTTTGATCAGAATCGAAGACAGAATTTGATGCTACATTTGTTCCGGCCTCATGAAATTAAGTGAGAAAGCAGGACAAAGGATTCTGCTTAACTGGTGAATATTGTCTCTTCAATTTCTGAAAGTTATAAAAACGCAATTGCCTTGGGTATTCTGGGTTCTGGTAAGAGTCTACAAATATTGATCAATAATAGTGCTTTTATTGATGTCAAAAGGAAATTCCAGTTTAATATTTAATGACCCAAGCCATGAAATTCGATTATTAGTTAGTGGAGCCCTTATCGAACTTGGTTGCGAAATATGGGTGATTAATTACAGTAGTTTGAATTCTGAATGCTTTAATCCCTTTAAAACGATGCAAGACTATCTTCTGTGATATTCAGAAGCTAGCATCACTCTTGTCAGAAATGCACAGGGTGATGCTAAAGATCCTTTCTGGAACAAGAGTGCCGAGGCCATTATTTCTCTATTCATCCGCTATCTGATTTTTTATAAAGAACCAGAATTCCAGGACTTTTTATACAATGCTTTTGCATTTGATCAATGTATTTGTGCATAGGAAATCCAGAGAAGATAGACAGAATAATATTGAAGTTATAGCGAAGGATGAAAAATTGTTATCAGAATATAAAGCTTTTGTTGCCTACGGCGACAAGACCCTATCCCTCTATTCTAGCGACAGCTAAAGCATCATTAACTTTGTTCACTGACGAAACAGTTGCAAGCATAACTTCAATTGATACGATTGATTTTTCGGAGTTTCGAACTAAAAGGTGGCTTTGTTTATAAATAATTCAGTTCCGGATATGCACTATTACGGTGCTTTATCATCTCTTTCTTCCAGCAATTTCTAAAATGATTTATTGATACGAATTCTGCCAAAAAGAATGAGAACAATATCTTTTCTTTTAGATGAAGCATCTTCCATGTATCTACCAGTCTTTCGTCAACAACCATATCGAATATCCGGAAATATATTAGCGGTATACTTTGCACTTATCAGGATTATCAATGGGCACTGGAACACGTATACGGATCTTATAAAGCAAAAACATAACAGCCAATTGCTGGTGCAAAAGTCTATTTACTCTTTAGGACAACCAATTGAAAACATGCAAAATATTGGAGACTACACTCTGAAAGTTTGGAGTATGAAGATGAAAATGAAGCTCGACACATACGTCAATTGATGACAGCAGATGAAGTCAGGGAATGTCAGACCGGAGCAGTTAGTATTGATTGAAAACAAGCCACCGATCTATGCAAAGCTAAGGCCGTATTACAATGATTGGAAACTAAACTCATTAACGATGCCTTTCCACCTTACGAGCCTTCTAATAATTAAATATTTGATATTCCTCCTTAATTCAGTTTGATGAGAAGAAGAAAAGCTTAATGACAAGAGCAATTGATTTTCTCCAATTCCAGCGGCGTCCTTTGAGAATGAAACAAATACGATCAAATTCAAAAAGTAAGAGCCGAGTATTGGAGAGAGAGTATAAGAAAGTGGAGAAATGCTAAGCGCAAAATCAGAGAAAGAAATTACTATTTCATTTACCTAGATGAATTCAAAGAAATAAGCAATGTGAATCTATTATCTACAAAACTTTCTCACTCAATTTATTAAGAAAGTATGTTTCTATATATTAACAAGATTTTCATTGTGCCCGATTCAAAGAGCTAAAAAAGAATTGCTCAACAATTAATAATGACATACAACTCAATTCAGGGACTACTAGGAAGAAAATAAAATTGAATTTCTAAATCTGCAAATCAATTTTAGAAGCTATTTTCAATTTAGAACGAGAAATACTCCCGATTGCATAATCCAAAAAAAAAAAAAAAAATCATTAGATGTTTTAATCAAAGAGCATATTTTGAAAAATGAAAAGAACAAAACACACTGGTTGAATTCTATCAATTCAATATGATTCTAAAGAATCTCACAAGAAGATCAAATACTGGTTAATTAGTAAAACTATCTTTTCAAACAGGAAAAGATAACTATCCCAAACCAGTTCTAAAACATAATTTAAAAGTCATACAAACTAAGTTGCTGACAAAGAGAGTTGAATAATAATTTCGAATTGAGGCTGAATAAACGCAAAGGACAACATCCGCCTCATCATACAATCATTTCCCAAACAAAGATAAAAACAACAATCCAGAATTGTTAAAGGACATAACTAAAAAGTACATCGAACTTCGTGCAAGGACAACATCTATCTAGCTTCATCCCATCATGATAAAGAGCATATCCATCTTCATATAGTTATGTCCTCTACTAAATTAATCACTGGTGAACTTAACAGGATTTCAAGACAGGAATTCAGAGACTTGAAACTCGCTGATGAGAGTATCAAAAGGAAAGTATCCCTGAACTTGTAACAGCCTGCCTGCTCATGGGAAATCGCAAAACTCCAGCTTCTGATCCTGGAGCTGAAGCTTCAAGTTTGGCAAGGAAAATTATCCGGAAAGCAAGAGCTTTTCCAGACGGTAGAAACTGCATACAACCAATCA
>JADJHE010000005.1 GCA_016707685.1 Bacteroidota bacterium | reverse complement strand
CAGAATGACAAAGGTGAAATGAAACCAAACTATTCCCTAATCGCTATTCGCTAGTTACTAATTTGCAAAAATGCCAAAGGTGAAATTTCTCTAGTCTAATATCTTATGTCTAAATCTATCTACTTGATTTAAAACTATTCCCCAATCGCTATTCGCTAGTTACTAATTTTCAAGAATGACAAAGGTGAAATTACTCAAACCTAACAACCAACAACTAATAACTAACAACCAAGATTACTTAATTTTCAAATACAAATCCCACATAACAATACCAACCGATACTGCAATGTTTAAGGAATGTTTTGTACCTACTTGGGGGATTTCGATAACATCGGTACTGGCATCAATTACTTCTTGTTCAACACCTTTTACCTCGTTACCAAAAATGATCGCAATTTTTTGTTTACGACTGGGCATAAAGTTGTTCAGCATAATTGCCGATTCAGCTTGCTCAATGGCATAAACTAAAAAATCATCTTTCTTAAGTTCTTCAACAGCTTCTAATGTATTCTTGAAATATTTCCAAGCGATGCTATCGGTAGCACCAAGGGCTGTTTTTTGTATTTCTTTATTGGGAGGAGTTCCTGTTATGCCACATAAGTATACCGCTTCAATTAAAAACGCATCTGCCGTTCTAAAAACAGAACCCACATTGTTCAAACTACGAACATTGTCGAGCACAATAATGATAGGCGTTTTTGTCGCTTCCTTAAATTCATCTACACTTATACGTCCTAATTCTTCGTTTTTTAACTTTCTCATTTTAATCAATTATAACTTGTACACTATGTAATGTTCGTCTTCATATACCACTTCAAATTCAAGATTCAATGCAGTGGTATCTAGTTCATGCTTATTCAAAAATAAGCATTTACATCCTTTTTTAATAATAGAATCAATAAATTCTTTGTCGAGCACCTGCTCGTTGCTCAATCGCCAGCCTTTGCGGTGTGTAAAGTACAGTTGTTGCGGACTTTCACCACCATTAATAGCAATGCAGTCATTGGGCTGCGATACGTTATCGGCAATGCTTTCCAATTCCAATTTATAGGCTTCGGATTGTTTAAACCTAAAATCATCCTGTTGGTTGGCAATGGCTTCAATACACAAAAGAACAAGCAATCCATATTTCCATGTGTTGTTTTTTAATTGGTTAATTCCATAAGCGATAACTATTGCCATTACAGGTGTATAAGGAACAATGTAATAGCTGTGCAATGGAAAAACATAACCAGTTTTTAAAACAAACAAGAAGAAAACAACGCTTAATAAGCTAAGAACAAGCAAGCCCGTCTTTTGTTTTGTCTTTACGATAAAAAATAATCCAAGCACAAAAAACAGGAAGGCAATAAAGCTTTGCATGGAGCTAAAATAGAAGCGTTCGGCAGTAAGTCCAATGCGATCCATTACTTCTATCCAGCCTTCTTTTAAGCTACGTGGAAAGTAGAGTTGATTGCCTTCAATGCTTTCTAAATAAGGAACCCAATTGAAATACCAAAAGAATACACAACCTAGAACAAAAATACTAGCAATCGAAAAATAGATTTTTGTTTTGAGGAGAATATTGGAATCAAAAATCGGAATCACAAAAACACCTAAAAGAAAGAGCCCGGGTATTTTGCACAAAATACCAATGCTTGCAAATAATAAATAGAATAGCAAATGAATTGGTTTTTGCGAACGGAAATAACTCAAACCATAATAAATACCAATGAATAAAATAGAAATGCTAAAAGTATCGGGCATCGATTTACGCGAAAAGATAAACCAAATGGAACACAGTAAAAGAATACTTGCTGTTAAACTAAATTTAGTGCTGATGTATTCATGCACTATTTTGTAGAAATAGAAAATACCAATGCTCGAAATAATCAAATTGATTAATCGTCCATACCAATGCGCATAACCAAACACTTTTGAAACCAGAAAATAAAATAGTTCAACAGTGGAAATTCGGTTCCCACCACACCGGTATTGTTTCCATAAATAGGCGCTTTGGGATAAAGGATGTTGGCATCTACTTCCAGGAAACTTCGTGCTACCAAATTGGTAAATGTTTGTCGCCAATTGTGTGCAATTTCGATGGGTGCTTGTGTAATTCCATACAAACGAAGCACAAAAAACAAGAGTATCCAAAAACGGATATCGCTTATCCACTTGGTTATTATTGTTTTAGCAGAATTTTGTGCCATGCTGTTCATTGCTACAAATCTAAAAACAAATTGCTCAAAACGTGTTAAAAACTTTGCATTTATGGTGCTGGTGCTTTTTGTATTTTTACGCTGATGGCAAAGGAAAAAGCGGTAAAAAAAGTGAGTACAGAAGTGACGGAAACGCCACTGATGAAACAGTACAATACAATCAAGGCTAAATACCCAGATGCATTGTTATTGTTCAGAGTGGGGGATTTTTACGAAACGTTCGGACAAGATGCTGTGAAAGCAGCCAATATCTTGGGCATTGTGCTTACCAAACGTGCCAACGGTTACGCTTCATTCATTGAGCTTGCCGGATTTCCGCATCATTCCTTGGATACCTATCTTCCTAAATTGGTTCGTGCTGGTCAGCGTGTTGCTATCTGCGACCAACTCGAAGATCCTAAAATGACCAAAACCATTGTAAAACGTGGTGTTACCGAATTGGTAACCCCTGGTGTTTCTTACAATGATAAAGTATTGGATCACAAAGCGAACAACTTTTTAGGCAAGTGTTTTCTTAAGTGCAAACCCTAGCAATAACAAAGGCTCCGAAGCAGGTGTTTCATTTCTTGGATGTTTCTACAGGTGAATTTTTTGTTGCAGAAGGTTCGGTGGAATACATCGATAAACTTTTGCAAAGCTTCCGCCCAAGCGAAGTATTGTTTCAAAAAAACAAAAAGAAATTATTTTTAGATTCCTTTGGTGATAAGTTCTACAGCTATGGCTTAGACGATTGGGCATTCACCCATGAGTTTGGTTCGGAATCATTATTAAAACATTTTGGCACCAAATCATTAAAAGGTTTTGGTATCGAAAATTTGGTACAAGGGATTATTGCTGCTGGTGCAGCATTGCATTACTTAGCCGATACACAACACGATAAAGTAAAACACATCAGTACCATTTCGCGTATTGAAGAAGAAAAATATGTGTGGTTGGATCGTTTCACCATTCGTAATTTAGAATTGTTTGGTTCGCACAACGACAATGCTCGTACGCTGATTGATATTATCGATCAAACGATTTCACCAATGGGTTCACGTATGTTAAAACGTTGGTTGGCATTGCCATTAAAAGACAAAGCACCCATTGATGAACGATTAGAAGTAGTAGATTATTTTTTACAGCATCCCGAACTTACGGATTCCATTTCTCAAAACATGGAATTGATAGGCGATTTGGAGCGTATTATTTCAAAAGTGGCAACAGCACGCATTTCACCCAAAGAAGTGGTGCAGTTGAAACGTGCATTGAGCGCCATTGAACCGATAAAATTAATTTGTGATCAATCAAAAAATAAATCCTTACAAAAAATTGCGGAGCAATTAAATCCTTGTCGCTCGGTAATCGACCGCATCGAAAAAGAAATTACACAAGATCCTCCGTATTTGATTGCCAAAGGAAATGTAATTGCCGAAGGTGTAAATGCGGACTTGGACGATTTAAGAGCCATCTCTTTTTCGGGTAAAGATTATCTGTTGCAAATACAACAACGCGAAAGTGAACGTACTGGAATACCATCTTTAAAAGTAGCATTCAACAATGTGTTTGGTTATTATTTAGAGGTAACCAACACACACAAAGATAAAGTGCCAACCGAGTGGATGCGCAAGCAAACATTGACCAATGCAGAGCGTTACATTACCGAAGAGTTAAAGCAATACGAAGAAAAAATATTGGGTGCGGAAGAAAAAATCATGGCACTCGAAACTAAATTGTTCAGCGATTTAATTCTTTCCTTAACCGATTACATTGCAGTAATACAATTGAATGCCTCTTTAATTGGCCGTTTGGATTGTTTATTATCATTCGCTACCATTGCACAAAAAAACAATTATGTGCGTCCGCACATTCTAGAAAATAAAATTTTAGACATCAAGGATGGTCGCCATCCAGTAATCGAAAACAATTACCAATAGGAGAGGAGTACATTGCAAATGATGTGTACCTCGATAATGAAACGCAACAAGTGATTATGATTACCGGTCCGAACATGAGTGGTAAATCGGCATTGTTGCGCCAAACAGCATTGATTGTATTGATGGCACAAATGGGAAGTTTTGTTCCAGCCAAACATGCAAACATTGGATTGGTAGATAAAATATTTACACGTGTAGGGGCATCCGATAATATTTCATCGGGCGAATCAACCTTTATGGTGGAGATGAATGAAACAGCAAGTATCTTAAATAACTTGTCGGATAGAAGTTTGATTTTGTTGGATGAGATTGGTAGAGGAACAAGTACCTACGATGGTATTTCGATTGCATGGGCCATTGCAGAATTTATTCACGAGCATCCAACAGCAAAAGCAAAAACATTATTTGCAACGCATTACCATGAGTTGAATGAGATGACGCAATCGATGAAGCGCATCAAAAATTACAATGTATCCGTAAAGGAGATCAATAATAAAATATTGTTCATGCGTAAATTGGTTCCTGGTGGCAGCGAACATAGTTTTGGTATCCATGTGGCAAAGATGGCAGGAATGCCTAAAAGGTGTTGGACAGAGCCAATCAGATATTAGCAGAATTAGAAAGTCAGAGAGAAACAGGAGGAAAAAGTTCAACGTTAAAAGTTCAACGTTCGGAAAAACCAGTTACCGATTTCCAGCCTGCAATCGCTCCAGTAAACGACAATATGCAATTAAGCTTTTTTCAATTGAATGATCCCGTGTTGGAGAATATTAAAGATGAGTTGCAAAAAACAGATATCAATATGCTAACACCAGTGGAAGCATTAATGAAATTGAATGAAATTAAGAAGATGATTGGCGGGTAGTTTAAAGTTAAAAAGTTTAATGTTCAAAGTAAAAAACTTTAAACTGGTTAACTTTGAACTTATTTTAAACCCCTTCAAATTCCGATTCCCAAGCAAAGAATAATTCTTTAAGGTATTTATTTTCATCGGTAGTAATCTTTTTATCGGCTTTAACCATTTTAACGGCAAAGTTTAAAAAGTCGGTACGTTCTTGTGGAAGTGAATCTTCGTAGAAATCGTTCATGGCATTGTTAAAGTGCAAGAAGTAGTCGGATTGAGGCAAAGCACTCAAAATTTCCATTTCATGGTCAAGGTTAAAACGGTAGGGAAATGCATCTTTCAGGTATTGAACAATCACTTTTCCTTCGGCTTTATCAAAATCTCCGTCTACTTGCGACAGTATCATTAACATGTGATAGCCTGCCATTACTTTATTCATCTTGGTCATAATCGTTTGTATTTGCTCTATAAATATACGGAAATGTTTAAAAGCAGCTAAAAATGGGGCGAAATAAAATTCTAACGATTTTTTGAAAAAAGTTTTGCAGAATTAAAAAAATAGTTACTTTTGCAATCCCATTAAGCGAAAGTAGCTCAGTTGGTAGAGCACGACCTTGCCAAGGTCGGGGTCGCGAGTTCGAGCCTCGTCTTTCGCTCAAAAATAAAACCGTAAAGGGCTTATTTTTAGAGTATAGTGAAAAGGATGCCCAGGTGGTGGAATTGGTAGACACGCAGGACTTAAAATCCTGTTATCATTGCGATAGTGCGGGTTCAAGTCCCGCCCCGGGTACTAAAAGCAGATTATCTTTGATAGTCTGCTTTTTTTGTTTTCCTAAAATTATATTAAATAAAGGTATTCGGGATATTACTTCTAAAAATTC
Organism: Bacteroidota bacterium; assembly: GCA_016707685.1. GTDB lineage: Bacteria > Bacteroidota > Bacteroidia > 2-12-FULL-35-15 > 2-12-FULL-35-15 > 2-12-FULL-35-15. The sequence continues at coordinate 193,526 of JADJHE010000005.1, read as the reverse complement.
AAGATTATAATTGAAAGAAAAGGAAATGAAGGGCATTAATTATATAGAAAGGTTTATCAACTGGATTCACGAGAAAACGAACGAAAAGCAATTTTTAATTTTTTCGAGCATCCTTGTTGGAATAAGTGCAGGAATTGCTGCTGTAATTTTAAAGTTGTTTGTATCCTTTATCCGCGAATACTTGGTTGAAGGCTATTTTTTCAAGTTTGATTTTAAATATGTTTATTTAGCACTTCCTGTTGTTGGTATCGGTATTACCGTAATCATTATTAAGTACTTTTTTAAAGGACACATTAATAGAGGGAATTCATCCATTTTATTTTCAATTGCTAAAAAAAGTAGTTACTTACCATTCCATCAAATGTATTCGCATGTAATTACAAGTGCATTCACTGTTGGTTTTGGTGGCTCTGCAGGATTGGAGTCTCCCATTGTTAGTACCGGTTCGGCAATAGGTTCGAATTTTGCCAAAACATATAAGCTAGGATATAAAGAAAGAACATTGTTATTGGCAGCAGGAGCTGCTGGTGGAATTGCAGGTGCATTTAATGCTCCTATTGCAGGTGTACTTTTTGCTTTGGAAGTTATTTTAGTTGATATTTCGATTAGTGCATTTATTCCTTTATTGATAGCAGCAGCTTCGGGAGCCTTGCTTTCAAAAATTATTCTGAATGAAAGCAGTTTGCTGTTTTTTAAACTACAAGAACCTTTCGATTATCACAATACTCCTTTTTATGTGTTACTTGGATTACTAGCAGGATTGGTTTCATTATACTATGTGAATTTTTTTGATAAGGTTGAATCTCGGTTTTCTAGAATTAATTCTTCATTCAAAAAATGGATCATTGGTGGTATCTGTTTGGCAACATTGTATGCTTTTTTCCCTTCATTATTTGGGGAAGGGTATGATAGCATTAAAGCCTTAGCAGAATTAAATGCTTCACAATTATTTAAGGATGGTTTGCTTCAATCATTCATCAGCGATAAATGGGTATTGTTGTTATTCATTACAGCAACAATGCTTTTAAAAGCATTTGCTACAGCAGTAACACTTGGTAGCGGAGGGAATGGGGGTAATTTTGCTCCCTCCTTATTTGTTGGTGCTTATTTAGGATTTATTTTTTCCTTTTTCTTAAGTCTGATTGGTTTTACCGATATTCCTGTAAGCAATTTTACCATTGTTGCTATGGCCGGAATTTTAAGTGGTGTGTTTCATGCCCCATTAACAGGGATATTTCTTATTGCTGAAATTACAGGTGGTTATGATTTAATTATTCCATTAATGATTGTATCGGCAATAAGCTATATCATCGTAAAGTATTTTCATCCCGAATCGCTCGATGTTCGAAAGTTAAAAGAAAAAGGGGCAATTGTTTCCGAAAATAAGGATACAAGTATTTTAAGTAAAATAGATACACTGTCGTTAATTGAAACCGATTTTACGCCCATTCATTTTAAAGCAACACTACGCGATATTGTAGAAACAATTAAACATTGTAAACGTAACACCTTTCCAGTTGTAAAAAAGAACAACAAATTATTAGGGATGATTTATTTGGATAATATTCGGGAGGAAATGTTCAACGCTGAGTTATACGATAAGGTAACTGCAAAAGAAGTAATGCGAAAACCTTCAACGGTAATTGATGTGAATGAAGATATTTTTGCAATTATGAAAAAATTTGAAGAATCTGGACAATGGAACTTACCAGTTGTTGAAGAAGGCATATATATTGGCTTTCTTTCCAAATCAACAATTTTAGATAAATATAGAAGTCAGTTACTAACGACTGTTTAATAATAGGAAATCACTGATTGCACTTCCCTTAAATATTCTATATTTTTCACCCAATCTTCACCGAGGTCATTGTTAATGAACCTGCAACGGGTTTGCCGTTGTGAATAGATAAACTATCCTTTTCATCTTTTAATGCAAGCGTATACAAAAGTGGTAAGTAGTGTTCCGGACTTGGTATTGCTAAATCCCATGCTTTGCCTTGCGAACGATAGTTAATCAATTGTTGATGATCGCCCGATAAAATAAATTTTTTCATTTTTTCATTGGCTTCAATCGCCCAATCATAACCGTATGAATCTGCATTCAATTTATCCCATGCAATCATTCCAAGATTATGTACCATGTTGCCACTACCAATAATTAAAACACCCTTTTTGCGTAAGGAGGCTAATTCTTTTGCTAACTCGTAATGGTATTGTGCATTTTGAGTATAATCAATACTCAACTGAATAACAGGTATATCTGCTTTCGGGTAAAGATGTGTCACTACCGACCATGCACCATGATCCAATCCCCATTTATCATCCAAGCCAACGGTTGTTTTGGTAATTATCTTTTTTGCTTCGGCTGCAGTTGTCGGACTTCCAGGAGCAGGATATTGAAAATCGAACAAAGCTTTCGGGAAACCACCAAAATCGTGTATCGTTTGCGGTTTATCCATAGCCGTTACAAATGTGCCTTTTGTTTCCCAATGTGCTGAAACGACTAAAATTGCTTTCGGTTTAGGAATGTCTTTTCCCATTGCTCGAAATCCAGCAACAAATTCATTTTCCTCTATGGCATTCATCGGACTGCCATGTCCTAAAAACAACACAGGCATTTTTTCTGTTTCTGTTAAACCATTGGTCATGGTTTCTAAATCTCTTAGTTTCATAGCCGAAAATAATAATGGAGAAGCGAATAGTAATTTTAAAAAACGAGAACGTTCCATATGCAATGGATTAGTGTGGTTTTTAATTTGAATATAAAGTTAACGTGTTTATTTTAATTCAATAAACACGTTAACACAATTTTAATTATGCTTTTTAGCAAATTGAATCTCTCCATTTATTTTTACTTCATCACTCACCAATACACCACCAGTTTCTAAAGCTGCATTCCAATTCAATCCCCAATCTTTACGATTGATTTTTCCACTTAAAGAGAAACCTGCTTTTTCGTTCCCCCAAGGATCTTTGTTAACACCACCAAATTCTACATCCAAGCTTACTTCTTTGCTAACACCTTTTATAGTAAGTGTTCCCTTTAGTTGATAGTTCTCATCATCTAATTTTGTAAATGATGTTCCTGTGAAATTAATTTCTTTGTGGTTTTCTGCATCAAAAAAATCTGCTCCTTTTAAATGTCCATCACGATCATCGTTGTTGGTAAAAACAGATGCAGCTTGAATGGTTGCACTAACCGTTGCTTTACTGAAATCCGATCCTGCTGCAGTAATTGTTGCATTAAAATTTCGGAATTCGCCTTTTACACTTGAAATCATCAAATGTTTTACTTTAAATGTAATTTCACTGTGGGTTGGGTCCAATACCCATGTTGTTGAATTTTCCATGATTTTATTTGTTTTTTGTAGTTGTTTACTGTTTTAACAATACAAAGGTCCAACGAAAAATATCGAATCAACTTAACATAGGTTAATAAATGAAAAATGGAAGGAATTATTTTTTACTAGTGCTTTCTTTACGAATGCGACTAAGTGATTGCGGCTTGATACCCAGGTAAGAAGCAATTAAATATTGTGGGATGCGCTGAACGAATGCAGGATACTTTTGAGCAAACTCTTGATAACGATGTTCTGCATCTTCACTATTCGTTTTGGCTAATCGGTATTGCAGTGCAACGTATGCGTTTTGAATTAAGATTCTAAAAAAGCGGTCAATCATGGGGCAGGAGCAACATGCTTTTTCGAAATTCTCTTTATTCAGCATCAATACACTCAGAGGTTCTAATGTTTCAATACTATAAATAGCATTGTTTCCCGAATAAAAGCTATACAGGTCAGAAATCCAGTAGCCTTCCAATGAAAATTGAATAGCATGTTTGTCGCCCTTTAAATCGGAGATGTAGGAGTAACAAGCTCCTTCCTGAATAAAATAAATATAATTGCATTTATCTCCCTCTTCAAGCAAATGAATTTTTTTATCGTATGTTTTTTCAAACATAAAATTTCTAAATGCATCGTACTCTTTATCAGAAATTGCTTGCTGAATTGTTTTTTCAATATTTGCTCTTAAAGTAGAAGGCATCGTTTGCTTATTTTGGTTGAGGCGGAATTAATCCTAGTTTTTCTAAGTCCTCTAAATAAACTCTTTTCCCTTTGTAAATAGCTGTAACAAAAGCATCCGTTTGTCCCGCAGCTCTTACTTTATCCTTATGAGCATTGGCTTCATTCAAGGTGTTAAATGCTCCTCCAATTGTAAAGCGAGTGATGCCATCATCTAATAAAAGTTTTTCAATTGTTCCTAATCCCTTTAAATGATTATAGTTGTAGTTTTTAGGCAAATTGTAAGCTGCAATTTGAACTTTAAATTCTAAGCCTACTTTAGAAGAATTGCCAATATCGATTTTGGTATCTACTACAACTGTTGTTGTTGTGTTTGTTGAATCGATTGTTTTTTTATACGCAAGTAATGAATCTGCTTTTAGGATGCTGTCATTTACAATTTCAAAATTGATATCAATCGTTTTCTCTAAATAAGTAGTTAGATTTCGTGTGTCAATTTCTTTTACTTGGTTTGGAAACGTTTCATATTTATACGTCAATTTATAAGTATGGCCAATTGGTAAATTCACCAAATAATTTCCTTCTTTTTCATTCGACTGAATAACATTAAATGGTTGATTCAGATCTGTCATTTCAATCAGTATTTCTGATTTTACTGCTTTTTTATCGGAAGTGATAACCCCTTTCACCATAGCTAAAATAGGAGTTGCAAAATTATCTGGCATGTCTACCAAATAGATGTCATGTAGTCCATATCCACCTTTTTTACCAGATGCATAATAACCTCTTTTGCCATCAGCAGATAAAACAAAATAAATATCATCGTCAGGTGTGTTGATTGGATAGCCAATGTTTTTGGGAGTAGTCCACGATGAATCACTTGGATTGTATTCGGTTGTAAATATGTCATATCCACCCATACTGTTTAGTCCTTTCGAACTATAGATTAATGTTTTGCCATCAGGATGAATAAAAGGAGCATCATCATCTAAGGATGTGTTTATTTTATCGCCTAAATTTTTTGCCATCCCCCAAGTTCCATCAGCATTTTTTTGAGATGCATAAATATCTTTTCCACCCAATCCGCCAATACGCTCACTCGAAAAGTAAAGTGTTTTTTCATCTGCCGATAATGCACAACTACCTTCCCATGCAATGGTATTGATATCACCTTCTAAACGAACAACATCTGACCAATTTGAACCATCTAATTTACTAATGTAGATATCGCCACCATTGGATCCATTATCATTGAATACAAATAGTTTTTGTCCATCATTCGATAAGGCGATGGCAGCATCGTGTTCATTGGTATTAATGTTTTCACCAATGGATGAAGGTGCTACCCATGTTCCATTTTCTTTGTGTGTAATAAAAACATCTTCATAATAAATCCCCATAGGATCGGGTTGGTTTAATCCATTTTGTAATCCCCCTTTGCTTTGATCTCCTCTGTATGTAAAAATCATAATGTTTTCATCGGAAGAGATAACTGGAACATATTCAGATGCAACTGTATTTACAACATCTCCAATGTTTTCAATCTTAGCATCAACGGGTGCTGCAACTAATAATTTTGCATTGTTACAATAGTTAATTAGTTGTTCTCCATTTTTACGTTGTAATTCTGTTAGCTTTTTATTTTTTAAATATTTTTCAAGAAGTAAAATGGCTTCATCAAATTTATAGTTATAGTGATATGCGCGTGACAAATCATACTCGATGTCAGCAGCTTTTTTGTTTTTTTCATATACATCACTCAATAGTTCCATCGACTTTTCGTGCATGTCGCTTCTATACAAGCCACAAATACCAAAAACATAACCAAGGTAAAGTTCTTTTGGATGGCTGTTATGTAGAGCTTCAAAGATAGGAAGTGCCATTACAAAATTTTCTTCTTCAAATAAACCTTGTGCTTTTGTAAGTGAATCTAATTCCGTACTTCTCCATTTTCGGGTTTTCATATTGCCTTGGGCAAATGAATTGATGAAAAAGAAACATAAAATCAAAGAGAACAGTATTTTTTTCATACTTCCAGTAGTTTTAGGATGTGGTATTCAAATTTAAGTATTTTTGTGATATGCCATCAATGAATTTACAAGTAGAAAAAACGCCCAATATGTTTAGAGTCAACATTAAACTTGGGCTAGAGGTTGATATCGTCTTAAAAAAAGATCAACGAACGGGAAAACGAACAAGAGGGAAAGTGCATGCAATACTTACCAGCAGTGCTTTTCATTCAAGAGGAATTAAAGTACAATTGGATTCCTACCAGATTGGTCGAGTGCAAGAGATTATTGCTTAGTTGGGAGTATTTGAATACATGCGGAAATTGTTATATTTGTCTAAATACCAGAATTGAGAGAACATGTTCGAATTTCATAAAAACAAAGAAGTTTATTTTAATCACCAAGCAATTAACTCGGAACGCTATATTTTACCGTTCATAGAGGCAAAAAGAAAAGTTGATGCAGGAATGCGTGTTCTGGAAATTGGCTGTGGCGAAGGTGGTGTTTTAAAACCCTTTTTGAACAAAGGTTGTAATGTTATAGGCGTTGAATTAAATGAGTCGAAGTACGAATATTTTAAGCACTTTTATGAACAAGAGATTCAGGATAAAAAGGCCTTAGTAATCAATCGGGATATCTATAAAATAGATGTTGAAAATGATTTGGGCGGTAAAGTCGATATCATTATCTTAAAAGATGTGATTGAGCATATTCACAACCAAGAAAAACTATTAAAAGAATTGCAACTTTTTTTTTTAAAACCGAAGGGAGTTATCTTTTTTGGATTTCCACCTTGGCAAATGCCATTTGGAGGACATCAGCAAGTTTGTAAAAGTAAATTCCTTTCTCGTTTCCCATATGTGCACTTATTGCCATTTGGAATTTATGAATTTTTGTTGCGTGCATTTAATGAAAAATCGGAAGATTTTATTGAAATAAAAGAAACGGGCATTTCAATTGAACGTTTTGAACGTATTGTTGAGTCGGCAGGTTATAATACCATTCATAAGATTCATTATTTATTGAATCCTATCTATACATTCAAATTTAATTTGCGTCCGCTGAAGCAAAATTTCATTGTCAGAAATATTCCTTATTTCAGAAATTATGTAACCACTTGTGTGTATTATTTAATAGAAAGTAAATAATCTTTTAAATACGATGTCATCCAAAAAAACGAGCAATCCACCTAAAAAAGCAAAACTCACAGGCAGTTCGGTAGCTGTTGAGTTGGATAAAAAATTGCTTTACCGATTATCTTTTGTAATTGCACTCTTTGCATTTGTATTGTATGCAAATACATTAAATCATGGCTTTGTATTGGATGATTACTCTATTATCAAAGAAAATCAATTAACACAACAAGGAACAAAAGCCTTAAAGGAAATTTTTTCATCCAGTTATCGCGAAGGGTATGCAAACAATGAGAGCAATTTGTATCGTCCGTTAAGTAAAGCCATGTTTGCGATTGAATGGCAATTGTCGCCCGACAATCCACACTTTCATCATTTTGTTAATGTTTTGTTGTATGCACTTGGATGTGTTTTGTTGTTTTTTGTATTGATTCGGTACACAAAAATAAATGTCTATTTTTTATTTTTAGTAGTGATGCTTTTTGCTGCACATCCAATCCATACCGAGGTAGTAGCAAATATTAAAAGTAGAGATGAAATTCTAAGCATGATTTTTTTGTTACTTTCTTTATTAGCAATTTCATCGTATTTGAAAAGTTCGAAAACACTACATTTCGTTTTAGCATTAGTCGCCTTTTTTTGGTTTACTTCTAAAGCATCTGCAATTGTGTACGTTGCATTGGTTCCATTGTTTATTTATTTTTTCAAGGAGAATGCTTCAAAGCAGCTTTTTAAAATTTCAGCTGCAATAGCTGGCGTTGCTTTAGTATACATTGTAATGCACATTAGCATCATTGGTAGTCTGGGAATTAAAAATATTCCAGTGATTGATAACTCAATATTGTATACAAGTAATGTGGCGCACCAAAAGCTTACGGCAATTTACATTATGGGGATTTACTTTTTGCTCTTGATTTTCCCACATCCTTTATCCTGCGATTATTCGTTTGATACCATTCCAGTTGTTACTTCATTGGGAAATATAGGATTATTGCTGGTATTGGCATTTCATGTTTTCATTTTGATTTATGCAATCAAAAAACTAAAACAAAAACACATTTTATCATTTTGCATATTTTTCTATTTAATAAGCATGGCTTTGGCATCGAATATTTTTATGTTAATAGGTACCCATTTGGCGGAACGTTTGTTGTTTTTCCCTTCCATTGCCTTTTGCATTGCTTTGGTTTATCTATTAAGCAAATTGTTTAAAAGCGATTGGTTGAATGCATCCGCAAAGTCATTTTTATCCTTTACAGGTACTAAAAATGTAATGGCTGTTTGTCTTTTACTAATTGTGGTGTACAGTGTTAAATCATACGCTAGAAATAAAGATTGGAAGTCGGATACCACTTTGTTTGGAAAAGACATCCAAACAGTACCCAATAGTGCGCACATGTTGTTTTACCATGCCAACCACATGGTGAATAAAGATACACTTGCAGTAGCTAGTCCGCAAGAGCGCGAATACCGTTTAATGACTGCTCAAAAGAACATTGAAAAAGCCTTGAAGTTGTATGAATTATTTCCAGATGGACATAATGTAGCTGGTAAGATCTATTATGAGCAAAAAAATTACGAAGCCGCATTCAAGAGTTATAGTCGAGCAATGGAAATGAATCCCGATAAAGGAATGTATCATAACAATGTGGGAACATGTTTGTTTTCGATTGGAAATTTCCCAGAAGCAGCAAAAGCATTTCAGAAAGCAATAGAAATTAATAAGTACGATGCAGAAGCTCGATGCAATTTAGGAAGTGCTTATGGAGCCATGGGTGAATCTTATAAAGCCCAAAAAGACATGGAGAATGCCAATAAAATGTTTGTGAAAGCCATTGAAAGCTTTAAAGCTGCAACTGAGGTGGACAAAAACTACAAGTCGGCCTACCAATTCATTGGTTTAACATACCGTAACCTTGGGGATGAAGCCAATGCTCAGATTTTCCTAAATAAGGCTGCATCCATCAAAAAGTAGATTTTTTTTAATTTCCTGATAAAAATCATAAAAAAACATTTATTATGCTTGCATAATAAATGTTTTTTTTATATGTTTGTGTAGTTATGGCAAAACAGCATACCGAAACAATTGATTCAAAATTAAAGTCAGCTTGGCAAATTATTAGCCGCATGTACAATGCAGAAGCTGCACAGTATGGTGGTAGCATTGCTATTGGACATTTTTTATTGAACATCGATAGTCATGAAGGATCATACGCTTCCGACATTGCTCCTAAATTAGGAATGGAAAGCACTTCCTTATCGCGCATTATTAAAACCTTGGAGGACGACAAACAAATTGTTCGAAAAGCGGATAAGGCTGATAAACGAAAAGTTAAGATTCTCTTAACGCAAAAAGGGAAAGAAAATAAAGAACTTGCAAAAAATATCGTTCGTAATTTTAATACAGAAATTGAAACAAAATTGGGTAAAACCAAAATTGATGATTTCTTAAAAACGATCAATGAAATTATACAATTAGCAGAAGAACGTAATAAACTGATTAAACAATAGTAACTATGAATAGAAGCATAAAAAAAGTTGCAATTTTAGGTTCGGGCGTAATGGGGAGTCGCATTGCCTGCCATTTTGCAAACATTGGTGTTGAAGTAATATTACTCGACATTGTTCCTAAAGATGCTGGAGCAGATAAAAAATCACGCAATAAAATTGTCGATGATGCTTTGGCATTTGCCTTAAAATCAAATCCTTCTCCAATCTATCGCAAAACATTTGCGAAACGAATTGTTACTGGGAATTTTGATGATAACATGAAAGACATTGCTACTTGTGATTGGATCATTGAAGTAGTCATTGAGCGTTTGGATATCAAAAAACAAGTATTCGAAAATGTTGAAAAATATCGTAAGCCAGGAACATTGATTTCTTCTAATACTTCTGGTATTCCTATTCATTTAATGAATGAAGGTCGTAGTGAAGATTTTCAAAAACACTTCTGTGGAACGCATTTCTTTAATCCTCCACGTTATTTAAAATTATTGGAAATTATTCCAACTCCTAAAACATCTCCGGAAGTAATCGATTTTATGATGAAATACGGTGAGTTGTATTTAGGTAAAACAATGGTATTGTGTAAAGATACACCTGCATTTATTGCGAATCGTATTGGTGTATTTGGGATCATGAGTTTATTCCACATGGTCGAAAAAATGGGATTAACCGTTGATGAAGTTGATAAATTAACTGGACCAGTTTTAGGTCGACCAAAATCGGCTACTTTCCGTACTTGTGATGTGGTTGGTTTAGATACCTTGGTGCATGTTGCGAATGGATTAGCTGCTGGTGTTCCGAACGATGAAGCAAAAGAATATTTTAAACTTCCTGCTTATGTTGCAAAAATGGTTGAGAATAAATGGTTGGGAAGTAAAACAGAACAAGGGTTTTTCAAAAAGGTAAAAGGTGCGAATGGTAAATCAGAAATTCATTCCTTGGATTTAAAAACCTTGGAATACAAACCGTCTGTAAAAGCAAAATTTGCAACTTTAGAAAAAACAAAAACAATTGACAATTTACGCGAACGTGTAAAAGTATTGGCTGCCGGAACTGATAAAGCTGGAGAATTTTACCGTGCTACTTTCTATGGTTTGTTTGCTTATGTGAGCAATCGTATTCCTGAAATTACAGACGAACTTTTCAAAATTGATGATGCAATGAAAGCTGGTTTCGGTTGGGATTTAGGTCCGTTCGAATACTGGGATGCATTAGGAATTGCTGAAACTGTAAAAGCAATGGAAGCTGCAGGTAGTAAACCTGCTCAATGGATTAATGATATGCTTGCTAGTGGTGCTACCTCTTTTTATAAAGTAGAAAATGGCAGCCGTAAATATTATGACATACCTTCCAAATCATACAAAGTTATTCCTGGAACTGAATCCTTTATTTTATTAGATAATATTCGTCCAACAAAAACAGTATGGAAAAACAGTGGTGCTACACTTACTGATATTGGAGATGGAATTGTGAATTTAGAATGGAATACAAAAATGAATTCCATTGGTGGAGAAGTAATTGAAGGAATCAACAAAGCAATTGAAATTGCAGAAAAAGATTTTAGAGGATTAGTAATTTCAAATGAAGGAGCTAATTTTAGTGCTGGTGCAAATGTTGGAATGATTTTCATGATGGCAGTAGAGCAGGAGTATGACGAATTAAACTTCGCGATTAAAACTTTCCAAAATACCATGATGCGTGTTCGTTATTCTTCGATACCAGTTGTGGTGGCTCCTCACAATTTAGCCTTGGGTGGTGCTTGCGAAATGAGTATGCACTCGGATAGAGTTGTTGCTCATGCAGAAACCTATATGGGATTGGTAGAATTTGGAGTAGGTTTAATCCCAGGCGGTGGTGGAACCAAAGAGTTCGCTGTTCGTTTGTCGGATGAGTTACAGGAAGGCGATATTGAATTAAATAATTTCCGTGATCGTTTCTTAACGATTGGTCAAGCAAAAGTTGGAACATCGGCTTACGAAGCATTCGACTTAGGTTATTTAAGAAAAGGAAAAGATGTAGTAGTTATTTCACGTAATCGTTTATTAGCCGAAGCAAAATTAAATTGTATTGAGTTAGCCGAAGCTGGTTATACAAAACCAACACCTCGCAAAGATATTCGTGTACTTGGTAAACAAGCCTTAGGCTTAGCGTATTTAGGTGCTAATTCAATGCAAGTAGGAAATTATATCAGTGAACACGATGTTAAAATTTCTCAGAAATTAGCGTATGTTTTATGTGGTGGCGATTTATCAGCTCCAACATTAGTAAGCGAACAATACTTATTGGATTTAGAACGTGAAGCATTTTTGAGTTTATGTGGTGAACGCAAAACATTAGAAAGATTACAGTCAATTATTACAGGTGGTAAAATATTACGTAATTAGACATTAGATTTGAGATATCATATAAGAAATAATGCACAACTTAAAAGAATTAAAAATATGGAATAAAGCACTCGAACTATCTGTTAGAGTTTATGAAGTAACTACTTCATTTCCAAAAGAAGAAGTTTATGGACTAACCTCGCAGATTCGTAGATGCGCTGTTTCTATACCTTCTAATATTTCGGAGGGGGCAGGTAGAAATTCCAATAAGGAATTTATTCACTTTTTAGGTATTGCTAATGGTTCTTGTTATGAATTGCAAACACAGTTGATTATCTCGAACAAATTAAATCTAATAACGAATGAAACGCTTCAAAATCTTTTAAATGAAATTGAAGAAATACAAAAAATGAGTTACACTTTTAAAAATAAACTTAACCAAGGAATTTTATCAGAAAATTAGAAAGAACTAAAAGTCTAACATCTGATATCTAACATCTTAAATCTATTTAACAATGAATGCATATATAGTAGCAGGCTTTAGAACTGCAGTTGGCAAGGCCAACAGAGGTGGTTTTCGTTTTACACGCCCCGATGATTTAGCGGCCGATGTAATCAAACATTTAATGGCAAGTGTACCAAATGTAAGTCATGAGCAAGTGGATGACTTAATCGTAGGAAATGCTATGCCAGAAGCGGAGCAAGGTTGAATATGGCTCGCTTAATTTCATTAATGGCATTTAATACCGATAAAGTTTCGGGTATGACCGTGAACCGTTATTGTGCATCGGGATTGGAAACAATTTCAATTGCTGCAGCAAAAATTCATGCTGGTATGGCTAATTGTATTGTTGCTGGTGGTGCGGAAAGTATGAGCTTAATTCCAATGGGTGGATGGCGAATTGTGCCACATGCTGGAGTTGCATTAGCACATCCTGATCACTATTGGGGAATGGGATTAACTGCTGAAGCAGTTGCAAAAGAATATAAGGTGAGTCGTGAAGATCAAGATGCATTTGCATTGAATTCACATTTGAAAGCGATTAGTGCAATCAAAGAAGGAAAATTCAAAGAAGAGATTGTACCTATCAAGATTTCTGAAACGTATTTGGATGAAAACGAGAAAAAGAAAACACGCGACTTTATTATTGATACCGATGAAGGTCCACGTGCAGATACAACCATGGATGCATTGGCAAAATTAAAACCAGTGTTTGATGCAAAAGGATTTGTAACTGCTGGTAATTCATCTCAAACAAGTGATGGTGCTGCATTTGTAATGGTGGTAAGCGAAAAGTTTTAAAAGAAAACAATCTTACTCCAATTGCACGAATGGTAAGTTATGCCGCAGCTGGTGTTCCTCCTCGTATTATGGGAATTGGTCCCGTTGCAGCAATTCCGAAAGCATTAAAACTTGCTGGCTTGACTCAAAATGATATTGATTTGTTTGAATTGAACGAGGCATTTGCTTCTCAATCATTAGCAGTTTGTCGCGAATTAAACATCGATCAAAGCAAAGTAAATGTAAATGGTGGTGCAATTGCATTGGGACATCCATTGGGTTGTTCAGGTGCAAAATTATCTGTTCAATTGTTTGGCGAACTAAAACGTAGAAAACAAAAGTATGGTGTTGTAACCATGTGTGTTGGAACAGGTCAGGGTGCAGCAGGCGTTTTTGAAATGCTTGTAACTTAAATTAACTTATAGACTTAATACTAAAACTTAAACTAGCAAATATGACAGCATTAAAAGGTGGAGAATTCCTAATCAAAGAAACAGAAGCAAAAGATGTATTTATTCCAGAAGAGTGGAATGAAGAACAATTAATGATTGCACAAACATGTACCGATTTTTTATCGCAAAATGTTTGGAACAACCTTGATCGCATTGATGCGCAAGAAGAAGGCTTAATGGTTGATTTATTAAACAAAGCTGGTGAACTTGGATTGTTAGGAATTTCAGTTCCTGAAGAGTTTGGTGGTTTTGGAAAAGATTTTACAACATCCATGTTGGCAACCGAGGTGTTGGGTGCTGGACATTCATTTGCAGTTGCTATTTCAGCGCATACAGGAATTGGAACGTTGCCAATTTTATATTACGGAAATGCAGAGCAAAAAGCAAAATACATTCCTAAATTATCAAGTGGTGAATGGAAAGCAGCATATTGTTTAACGGAGCCAAGCTCTGGTTCGGATGCAAATTCTGGAAAAACAAATGCGAAACTTACTGCCGATGGAAAGCATTATATTTTGAACGGACAAAAAATGTGGATCACCAATGGTGGGTTTGCAGATGTATATACTGTGTTTGCAAAAATTGATGATGATGAAAATTTAAGTGCATTCATTGTAGAAAAATCATTCGGTGGAATTACATTGAATCCAGAAGAACATAAAATGGGTATCAAAGGAAGTTCTACACGTCAAGTATTCTTCAACGATTGTAAAGTTCCGGTTGAAAATTTATTATCCGACAGACAAAATGGATTTAAGATAGCTGTAAACATTTTGAACTTAGGTCGAATTAAATTAGCGGGTGCAGCAATTGGTGGTTCAAAAGAAACGGTTACCAAATCGGTTCAATATGCAAATGAGCGTCAACAATTTGGAAGATCAATTTCTAAATATGGTGCTATCCGTTATAAAATTGCTGAACAAGCAATTCGTATTTATGCAAGTGAGGCGGCAATTTACCGTGCTAGTCAGAATGTAGAAGATGCCACAAAATCATTGATTGCTGGTGGAATGGATGAAGCAAAAGCAAAATTAAAAGGTGTTGAGCAATTTGCTGTTGAAGCTGCGATTGTTAAAGTGCATGGCTCAGAAGTGTTGGATTATGTGGTGGATGAAGGAGTTCAAATTTATGGTGGAATGGGTTACAGTGCCGAAGCTCCAATGGACAGAGCTTATCGCGATGCTCGTATCAACCGTATTTTTGAAGGAACAAATGAAATCAACAGAATGTTAACAGTTGATATGATGTTGAAACGTGCAATGAAAGGCGAATTAGATTTAATGGGTCCTGCACAAGCTGTTGCTAAAGAGTTAATGGCTGTACCTGATTTTTCTAGCGAAGAAACAACCTTGTTGTCGAATGAGAAAAAATATGTAAAAGGATTCAAAAAATCGGTATTAATGGTTGCAGGTGCTGCTGTTCAAAAATTAATGATGCAGTTAGGAAAAGAGCAAGAGATATTGATGAATATTGCCGACATGATTATTGAAACGTATGTTTCTGAATCAGTTTTATTACGTGCAGAAAAATTAGTTGCCATGAAAGGCGAAGCTGCTGCAAAAGAGCAATTAGACATGATGCGTGTGTACATCAATGATGCTGCAGATAGAATTCATAAATCAGGTAAAGAAGCAATCAATAGCTTTGCTACTGGCGATGAACAACGTGCTATGTTAATGGGTATGAAACGATTCACGAAGACAGAACCTTTTAACTCAACTGAAGCACGTAGAAATATCTCTGCAAAATTAATTGCTGAGAATAAATATTGTTTTTAATAGTTAATAAAGTATCTATAAAAACGCAGCGCATTTATGCGCTGCGTTTTTTATTTGGAGACAATCGGATAAATGAATTAAATTTGTTGCATGTCAACCCAAACTACTTATTACCAATCGCCTATCGGAATAATTGAAATTACTGCCGATGAGGATGGTATTACTTCCTTGTATTTTGTGGATGAAAAAACAAAAACCAATAATAAAACCAATTCTTTGTTAAAAGAATGTGTTACTCAGTTGGAAGAGTATTTTAATGGTATCCGAAAAGATTTTGGTTTAAAATTGAGTCCACAAGGAACCGATTTTCAAAAACGAGTTTGGAAGCAATTGGAGACCATTCCATTTGGTAAACCGTAAGTTATCTTGATGTATCCATACTATTGGGTGATGCAAACGCTACACGTGCAGTTGGTAATGCCAATGGTAGTAATCCCATTTCCATCATTATCCCTTGTCACCGTGTAATTGGTGTAAATGGCAAATTAGTGGGTTATGGCGGTGGATTATGGCGAAAAGAGTGGTTATTAAACCATGAACGCAGTATAGTTTTCGGAAAACAAACACAATTATTCTAGTTACCGATTAGTTTGCTATTTTTGTACTACATAAACAGCAAATGGCTTCCTTTCTAAAAGAAAATATTCGAATTTCCTTACGCGCTATCAAAAGCCAATTGTTGCGTACAACATTAACCGCATTAATTATCTCGTTTGGTATTATGGCATTGGTAGGTATTCTTACAGCCATCGATGCAATCAAGTCATCCATCAATAGTAATTTCACAAGTTTAGGGGCTAATACATTTACGATTCGTAATCGTGAAATGTCCGTTCGGATTGGACGAAATGGTAAACGTCCCAAAAGTTTTAGAAACATTACTTATGATGAAGCGATTAAATTCAGTAAAGAATTTTCTTTTCCTGCTAGTCCTTCTGTTTCAACAATGGCTTCGGGTGCTGCAACATTAAAATACGAATCTGAAAAAAGCAATCCTAATATCCGTGTGTTTGGTGGCGATGAAAATTATTTGGCAACATCGGGTTATGAATTGGAATCGGGACGTAATTTTTCTTCTCAGGAAATTCAATACGGTAACCATGTTGTGATAATTGGTAAAGATGTTGTCAATGCTTTGTTTAATAAAAAAACGGATCCAATCGATAAAATCATAACTGTTGGAAGTGGAAAGTATCGTGTAATCGGAGTGTTAAAATCGAAAGGGAATAGTATGGGTTTTGGTGGCGATAAGGTGAGTATTCTTCCTCTGGCGAATGTTCATCAATATTTTTCGCGTCCTAATATGACCTTTACAATCAATGTTATGGTAACTAATTCGCAATTGATGGATGCTGCTGTCGGAGAGGCAATGGGCACCTTCAGACGAATTAGAAAAGTAGCTATTGGGGAAGATGAAAATTTTGAAATTACCAAAAGTGATAATCTTGCAAACTTGTTGATTGATAATATTCAGAAAGTAACTGCTGGAGCAACTGCTATTGGAATTATTACCCTGTTGGGTGCCGCTATCGGATTGATGAATATTATGTTAGTATCTGTTACAGAACGAACTCGTGAAATAGGAATTCGTAAAGCAATAGGAGCAAATGCAAAAACTATTCGTTCTCAGTTTTTAGTAGAAGCAATTGTAATTTGCCAGATAGGTGGTTTGTTAGGAATCGTTTTAGGTATAGCAATAGGAAATTTAATATCCATGCAGCTCGGTGTAGGATTTATTATTCCTTGGTTCTGGATTATTTCCGGAATTATTCTGTGTATGTTCGTTGGTCTAATCTCAGGGTTGTATCCAGCAATCAAAGCTTCTAAGCTTGATCCAATTGAAGCATTGCGATTTGAATAGTGTTATTTCGGCAGTGCTTGTAAGTATAAATTGTTGTTGCTATCTACATCTCCTTTCTTGTTTTGCATAAAATAAATAATACCTCCTCTTATCCGTATTTTTTGTGGAAACGCTTTTTTAATTTTTATTTTTTCTACAGCCTTTGCTGTATTCAAATCAATTCGTTCTAAATAGCATGCATCTTTATAGGTGTAATTATAATAGAGTTGTTGTTCTTCTTCATCAACTATAATTGTTGGATAATGTATGGCTTGTGTTCGGTACTTAATGCTCATTACACGATTAAAATTTCCAGTATTGTCAAATACATAAATAGAATCATTGTCATGATTTATAATGTAAAGCGAATCGCGTACAATTTTTAAATACACTGGCAAATCACTTAAATGATTAAATTCTAAATTCCATTCGTTTTTATGTAAATCACGAACCTGACTTAAATCATCACGATCATTACTGATCCATAAATCGCCCATATAATTTTTGCCAATAGATTCTAAGTATTCATTTTGAGCAGTGTTGCTCATTGTTTGACTCATAATGTAATTTGATTTGTCCGCATTTCGATAGTTCGATAGGTAGAATGATTTACCTGTATTTAAATCGACCATCCTAAATTTTGTACTCGCTAATAGTTTATTCGATTGTTTGTAAATACCAAAATTGTTATGAATGATAAGCGGTTTGATTTGTTGAATGTATTTTGCTTTACCAAATCGTTCTTTGATTAGTATCGAAGTATTGTTTTGAACAATATAGTAGGAGGAATCAGTTGTAGAAATGATTAATTTATTATCCATTACATGTTCAATTTCAGTAATGCTGCTGGCTACGTTTGTATCAATAATAGTATCCGAATATTGGTTGATAGCAAGCAATCGATTCGACTTTTTATTGTTAAACAATAACCATGTATTGGAGCCTTGTAGCTCATAATCATAGAGCCATTGTTTTTTATCTAAAATGCCTTCTTTGAGTGTTTCTTCGATTGTAATGGTATTTAAATTTCGAGAACTTTTCTGTAAGTAAAATGATAGTTCGATTGTATCCTTGTTGTTTTTTTTGAAATCAGATAGGTTTATTCTTTTTGCTTGATTTTCATAACCAACAAAAGATATTTCAATAGAAAGAATGTCTGTTTTTTCAAAATAACAAATTCCACTTGAATTCGTAATTGCTGATTTCTTGCTTTCTAAGTCAAAAACACTAGCACCTTCTAATGCTTGTTTTGTAGCGGCATCCAGGATAGTACATTTTATTGTCTTATTTTGAGATTTTAAAACAATAGGAGTAATTACAATAAAAAGGATAAGTAATCGTAGTGTGTTCTTCATGAGAAGAAACAGAATAAAATGAGGGGATGATTTGAAATTTTAATAAACCAAACTTACAAAAAGGCTGCTTTAAAAGCAATTTTATTATTCTCGATTTTTGGTGTCGATAATAATGGTAACTGGACCGTCATTTAATAATTCCACTTTCATATCGGCTCCAAATTCACCTGTTTGTATAGGTTTTCCTAAATCGATTTGTAATTGTTGAATCATTTTTTCATAAAGAGGAATTGCGATATTGGGCTTCGCTGCTTTGATGTAGGATGGTCGGTTGCCTTTTTTTGTTGATGCGTGCAGGGTAAATTGCGAAACAAGAATAATATCACCATTGCAATCTTTTATAGATAGATTCATAATGTCTTGCTCATCTGCAAAGATTCTCAAATTAATGATTTTTGCACTCAACCATTCAATATCTTCATTGGTGTCGGCATCTTCAATTCCTAATAGAATTAATAAACCACCGTTAATCGAACTTTTAATTTGTCCGTTTATGGCTACAGATGCATTGGATACACGTTGAATGACTGCTTTCACAAGTTGTAGTTTTTATTCGTAATTCGTATGCTCCATTTCTTCCCCATTAATAATTCCCAAATAGCTATTGTACCTCGATTGTGCAATTTCTCCATTCTCAACTGCTGCTAATACTGCACATTTAGGTTCGTTGATGTGCATGCAATTATTAAACTTGCAACTGTTGCGCAATGCTCGCATTTCAGGAAAATAATCGGCTATTTCTTCTTTCTCCATGTCCACCAAACCAAGTTCTTTTATGCCTGGTGTATCAATGATAAATCCTCCAAAACTTAGTGGATGCATTTCTGCAAATGTGGTGGTATGTTTACCTTTAAAATGCACGTCCGAAATTTCGCCTACACGTAAATCCAATTTATTGTCCATTGCATTTACCAAAGTCGATTTGCCAACTCCTGAATGCCCTGATACCAATGTAGTTTTGTCTTTGGTTAATTTTCGTAGAACTTCAATTTCTTTATTTTTTGTTGCAGATACCTTGTAGCAGGAATAGCCTATTTTTTCATAAATAGCAATGAATGCATTCAATTCTTGCATCATTTCAGCATCCTCTTCAAATAAATCAACTTTATTAAAAACAATAACTGTAGGAATGTGCTAAGCTTCTGCTGTCAATAAAAAACGGTCAATAAAACCAGCAGATGTTCTTGGGAGTGCTAAGGTAACAATCAATAATGCTTGATCAAGGTTAGCAGCGATGATATGCGATTGCTTGATAAGTTAATCGACTTACGAATGATGTAATTTTTACGATCATCAATTGTATGAATAACACCTTTTCCTTCGGCCTCTATGTCAAATGCAACCCTGTCGCCAACCGCAATCGGATTGGTTGTTTTAATGCCCTTTATCCTGAATAGACCTTTTATTCGGCAATCCACCATTGTGCCATCATCGGCTAGTACGTTGTACCAGCTACCAGTTGATTTTATTACTACACCCTTCATTTGCCCTTTAACATTTTTTACGTCCCAAATTTATTAAAAAGAATTAGCTTTGTAGCTACGAATTTCATATTCGTTAAAAGCAATACCCTTTTTACGCTAAATTACATTGCTATGTCTATAAAAGTAGAAAATATTACAAAGCTATATGGCGATCAGAAAGCTTTGAACGATGTATCGTTCGAGGTGAATTCGGCCGAGATAGTTGGTTTCCTTGGACCAAATGGTGCAGGTAAGTCAACGATGATGAAAATTTTAACCTGCTTTATCCCTCAAACTGCGGGAAAAGCTTCTGTTTGTGGATACGATGTAACTGAAGAGAGTATTGAGGTTCGTAAACAAGTTGGTTATCTGCCTGAACACAATCCATTGTATTTGGATATGTATGTAAAGGAATACTTGGAGTTTATTGCTGGCTTGCACCATGTTAAAAATGTAAAACAACGCATTGCTGAAATGATTGAGATTACTGGCTTGCAAGTAGAACAGAAAAAGAAAATTGGTGCTTTGTCGAAAGGATACCGTCAACGTGTTGGTTTAGCACAAGCATTAATTCACGATCCGAAAGTGTTAATATTGGATGAACCTACAACAGGTTTAGATCCAAATCAGTTAGCTGAAATTCGTAATTTGATTATTGCAGTTGGAAAACAAAAAACAGTAATGCTTTCTACCCACATTATGCAAGAAGTGGAGGCTATGTGTGATCGCGTTATCATCATCAATAAAGGAGAGATTGTGGCAAATGATGAAACGAAGACACTTCAAAATTCACAAGTGCAGAATGGTTATTTTATCATCGTTGAATTTGATAAGCCAACATCTAAATCGGCATTGAAAAATATTCAAGGAGTTACTGAAGCAAAAAACACCAAAGACAATGTTTGGCAATTGGAGGTACACTCAACAGATGATATTCGTCCGCATGTATTTCAATTTGCAGTAAGCAGTGGTTTGGCTGTATTGATGTTGAATAAAGAAGAACAAAAATTAGAAGACGTATTTAAACAATTGACTAAAAAGTAAAATGAAAAAAATAGCATTTATTACCATCTCCACCTTCTTGTTCGCTTGTTCGAGCAATGAACCTAAAACTGAAAACGAAGCTAATTTTATAGATCCAGTTACATCACACATCGATTCATCCATCGCTCCTGGTGAGAACTTTTTCTTGTTTGCAAATAATGGTTGGTTCAAAGCAAATCCGATTCCTTCTTCTGAAAAGAGTAATGGTATTTTTAGAACCATTCAGGATACCATCAATGAATCAATTAAGAAAATATGCGAGTCTTCAGCGAATGATGCAAAAGCAACGAAAGGAAGTAACAAACAAAAAATTGGTGATTTCTATCATTCTGGAATGGACACAACTACTATTGAAAAGGTAGGCATTGCTCCAATCATTCCCACCTTTTCTAAAATAGATGCAATAACAGATGTTCCTAGCTTATTGAATACAATCGCAGAACTATACAAAATGGGTGTGCCTAATACATTTGGTTTTACGGTGACACGTGATGAAAAGAAAAGTTCACAATATGCTGTTTATGTTTCACAACCACGCTTAGGATTGCCCGATCGTGATTATTATTTTAATACCGATGAACGCAATGCATCTATAAGATCCGAATATTCAAAACATTTAACTGCAATGTTTGAACTGATTGCCTATGAAAACAAAATTGCAAAAAAGAATGCAGATGGTGTTTTAGCATTGGAAACGACCATTGCTAAGTCGAGTCGTAAGATGGAGGATTTAAGAGATCCGTATAAAAATTACAACAAGATGAGCATAGCTCAATTAAACAAGCTCACGCCCTCTGTTAAATGGGAAGAGATGATTCAAAAGCTAGGCTTGTCGAATGTTGATTCAATTATTGTTGCTCAGCCCGAATATTTTACGGCACTCGAAAAAACTTTAAAAACAGTTTCGCTTGATAATTGGAAAGTATATTTGAAATGGAGTGTGTTAAACCGTTTCGCAGACTACCTGCCTAAAAAAATTGCTGATCAGGATTTTTATTTTTATTCAACAGTGTTAGATGGCGTAAAAGAACAAAAGCCACGTTGGAAAACAATTGTTGAAAGTACAGATGCTTCTTTAGGTGAGTTGATAGGTCAAGTATATGTAGAAGAATATTTACCAAAAGGAACAAAAGAAAAATTATTAGAGATAGGAAACAATATTCGTGATGTATATGCTGAACATATTAAATCACTTGATTGGATGAGTGATGTAACCAAAGCAAAAGCTCAGAGTAAGTTGAAAAAATTGAACATGAAGGTTGGGTATCCTGATAAATGGAAAGACATGAGTGCATTGGAATTGTCCCGTAATAGTTATGTTGAAAATGCAATCAGTGTGAATAAATGGGGGTATAACTTTATGATTGGAAAGTTTGGGAAACCTGTTAATAAAGACGAATGGGAAATGTATCCTCAAACCTACAATGCATATTACGATCCTACTATGAATGAAATTGTAGTGCCAGCTTGTAACATTATTGTTCCAGGTTTTGAAGGCAGAATGCCGGATGATGCAGTGTTGTATGGTATTATAGGAGGTTCTACTTTTGGACATGAAATTACACATGGCTTTGATGACCAAGGTAGTTTGTATGACGAAAATGGAAACTTAACAGATTGGTGGACAAAAGAAGATCGACAAAAGTTTGAAGCGAAAACAAACTCGATTGTTGAACAGTTCAATAATTACGTTGTACTGGATAGTATGCATGTGAGAGGCGAAAATACACAAGGTGAGAATATTGCAGATCTAGGTGGTGTGATTATGGGCTTAGAGGCATTTAAGAAAACAAAACAAGGACAATCTGCCGAATTGTTTGGTGGGTATACAGCTACACAACGCTATTTCCTAGGATATGGTTATGCATGGATGGTGAACAGAACAGATGCCTCCTTAGCAAAACAAATCATGAGTGATGTGCATGCACCTGCTGAATTTAGAATAAATGGACCATTATCAGATATTGATGAATTTTATAAAGCCTTCAATATCAAAGAAGGAGATAAGATGTATCGACCGGCCGACAAGCGCGTTAAAATATGGTAATAAAAAGCCCTCTTTTCAATAGAAACGAGGGCTTTTTTGTTGTTGAATACTCTTAATAAAATATCTTTAAAACAATTTCTCTATTCCTTAAATAATCGTATTTTAGCGTCCGTTAATAAAAAAATAATTTCAAACTATAAAATATAAATCTAAACATGGGATACTTATTTACATCTGAATCGGTTTCAGAAGGACATCCAGACAAAGTAGCAGATCAAATTTCTGATGCGTTAATTGATAACTTTTTAGCTTTTGATCCTCAATCAAAAGTAGCTTGCGAAACATTAGTAACCACTGGTCAAGTAGTACTTGCTGGTGAGGTTAAATCAAAAGCATATTTAGATGTTCAAGAAATTGCTCGTGAAGTAATTCGTAAAATTGGTTACACAAAAAGTGAATACATGTTTGAAGCTAATTCTTGTGGTATTTTATCTGCTATTCATGAGCAATCTGCTGATATTAACCAAGGTGTAGATAGAAAGAAAAAAGAAGAACAAGGTGCTGGTGACCAAGGAATGATGTTTGGTTATGCAACTAATGAAACAGCTAACTACATGCCATTAGCATTGGATTTAGCACATGGTATTTTGTTAGAATTAGCTGCATTGCGTAGAGAAAACAAACAAATTAAATATTTACGTCCAGATGCAAAATCTCAAGTAACTTTAGAATATGATGATAATGTTCCTGTTCGTATTGATGCAATTGTTGTTTCTACACAACATGATGATTTTGATACAGAACCAAAGATGTTAGCTAAAATTAAAAAAGACATCATTGATATTTTAATTCCACGCGTTAAAAAGAATTATCCTAAATACGCTCATTTATTCAACAACAAAATTGCCTACCATATCAACCCAACTGGAAAATTTGTTATCGGTGGACCACATGGTGATACCGGATTAACAGGTCGTAAGATTATTGTTGATACATACGGTGGAAAAGGTGCTCACGGTGGTGGTGCATTCTCTGGAAAAGATCCTTCAAAAGTGGATCGTTCAGCAGCATATGCTACTCGTCACATTGCTAAAAACTTAGTTGCTGCAGGAGTTTGTTCTGAAGTATTGGTTCAAGTATCTTATGCAATTGGTGTTGCACAACCAATGGGTATTTTTATTGATACTTATGGAACTGCAAAAGTAAAAATGACTGATGGTCAAATTGCTAAAATCGTTGAAAAAGTTTTTGATATGCGTCCTTACTTTATTGAGCAACGTTTTAAATTACGTACACCAATCTATAGCGAAACTGCAGCTTATGGACACATGGGTCGTAAGAACGAAGTAGTAACTAAAACATTTAAATCTCCTGATGGAAAAACAAAAACAATGAAAGTTGAATTGTTTACTTGGGAAAAATTAGATTATGTTGCTAAAGTAAAAGCAGCATTTAAATTGAAATAATTTTTGAATTATATAAAAAATCCCCTTCTGATTTCAGAAGGGGATTTTTTTATTTCACTACTTCGTAAATTACTTCTTGTATCTTCGTTCGTATTCCCGATTTAGCCAACTTGTTTTCATCAGCACTTGGGTTTACTCTGTTCGATAAGAAAATATAAATCAATTGATTTGCTGGATCTGCCCAAGCTAATGTTCCTGTAAAACCAGCATGTCCAAAGCTTATGTAGGATACGCAATCACAAACTGGACTTTCTTTTTCTTTATTCGTTTCTGGTTTGTCAAAACCAATTGCTCTTCTGTTGTCCTTGCAATATTGACATTTTGTAAACTCACTTACTACAGATGAGTCAATGTATTTTGTTCCTCCATATTCGCCTTTGTTTAAAAATAATTGCATCAATACTGCTAAGTCGTTTGCATTCGAAAACACACCAGCATGTCCGCCAACACCACCCATCATGGCTGCTCCTTGATCATGAACATCGCCATGAACCAATTGTTTTCTGAATTTTTTATCCAATTCTGTAGGTGCAATTCGTTCTTTGTCAAATCGTGTTAGTGGTTTGTAGCCCATGGTTGTTAATCCCAATGGTGCATAGAATGTGTTTTTTACATACACGTTTAAAGGAGTTTTGGTTTCTTTTTCAATGATACGTTTTAAAAAATAATATCCTAAATCGCTGTATAAATATTTCCCTTTGTCTTTGATGGGCGAATCTACAATTTGTTTGAAAATAGTATCCTCGTAATTTTTGTTGATGTACAAGTTGTTTGCTACGCGCTTGTAGTATAAATCAGTTGGATCTGAATTGTAAATACCTGCTTTGTAGGTCCCGTCTTTATTAACCGTTTTGTTCCAAAATGGAATCCAATCTTTTAATCCAGCTTGATGGGTAAGCATTTCTCTTATAACAATATTTTCCTTATTGCTGCCTTTTAGTTCGGGTAGGTATGTGCCTAATGATGCATCCAAGCCAACTTTTTTATCGTCAACCAATTTCATTAACGAGATTGTTGATGCTGCAATTTTAGTGATGGAAGCAATGTCATACAAGTCATCATTTTTAACTTTTATTTTTTTATCGTACGTATGGTAGCCAAATGATTTTTGATAAATCACTTTTCCACTTTTTACAACCAATACCTGGCAACCTGGATATACTTTATCATTTACACCTTTCAATGCAATGCTGTCAATTTTGTTTAGCAACACACTGTTTGTTCCAACTTCTTCTGGGATGGTGTATTTTAAACGAACCACTTTCGTTGTTATACCAGTTCCATAATTATAGCTTCCAATGCTAATTGGTAGCTTCCCAGTTGCAGCAACTCCACCAAATATTAATTGAGCAGCATAGCTTTGACTATACTCATTGTCTTCATAACTCATGATAATACTCTCTGCATCTTTTACACTTTCAATTTTTTCTAGGATATAGGGGTTAGCTGCAATATTGATGATTACTTTGTTTTGTTTTACCAATGCATCCAACATCGATTTTACTTGTGGTGTTAATCCAAAATCTTTATCAGGCTTTTGATTGGTATTGTTTAAGTGAACAATTACCAAGTTGTAGCTTTTTAATTTGGTTAAAATAGTATCAAAGGCTATTTGTTTGGCTTCTTTGTCGATACCAAAATGTGTAATTGGCGAATAATTTGAAAGGGTTTGTTGAAATACATTCAATTCCTTATATCCTAAATTTAAGGAAGCAATTTTTAATGTATCTAATTGTTGTAATGGAATACGATCATTTTTATTTTGCAATAAGGTTAATGCTGCTTCGTTTAATTTTCGGTTGATTAATTCAGCTTCCTTGGTGTTTAAATCTTCGTATAAATTTTTGATTTGTATTTTTTTGTAGCCATCAAGTCCCGACCATTGTTTTACTAGTAGTATTTTCATGCAACGCTGGTCAATTTCTTCTTGTGTAATTTCTCCACGTTCTATGGCAGCTTTAATTTCTTTTATTCCTGTAGGAACATCTTCAGCAAATAATAAAACATCATTTCCCGCAATCAATGCTTTGGCATCTACTTCGCCAGGTTTGTAAAACTTGCTTACACCTTTCATGTTTAATGCATCTGTAAATATTAAGCCTTTGAATCCTAAGGTGTCTTTTAATAATCCTGTTACTATTTTTTTGTGAGTGTAGATGCTTGGTTAGGTGTAGTGTCCAATGCAGGGATGCTTAAATGTGCCACCATCATGCTTCCTAAGCCATGTGCTATTAGTTCTTTAAATGGATAAAGTTCTAATGAATCCAATCGTGCTCTTGAACTTTTTATAGTCGGTAATGTTTTGTGTGAGTCGCTATCAGTATCCCCATGTCCAGGAAAATGTTTTCCGCAAGCCAATACATGATTATCTTGTAATCCTTTCATGTACATAATTCCTTTTCGAGCCACATTTAATTTACTCTCGCCAAAAGAACGTGTGCCAATAACAGGGTTTTTTGAGTTGTTGTTGATGTCAATG
The DNA here is from genome assembly GCA_016707685.1 of Bacteroidota bacterium. GTDB lineage: Bacteria > Bacteroidota > Bacteroidia > 2-12-FULL-35-15 > 2-12-FULL-35-15 > 2-12-FULL-35-15. The sequence goes on along the minus strand of JADJHE010000005.1, from coordinate 166,384 downwards.
TCGGGTGAAAAACTTACTTGCATGCCAATTCGTTTTATCTGACGAGCAATTTCAGCTCCCATATCATAAATCAAACTGTCATTTTGAATAGCACCCAATGCCATCTGACGTGGGAATTTTGTAGTACTATCCAAACGCATGGCTAATCCCCATTCGGCATCCATAGAGACTAGTAAAGGGACTTTTGATAGGGATTGGTATTGATTGGATAGGAATGCCTGACGAACTGGACCTCCTTGAAAAAAAATCAATCCACCAATTTTATATTCTGTAATTAATTTTTTTAATTCATTCACATGCACTTTGTCTTTGTTGGAGTATGCAGCCACCATAAATAGTTGCGCAATGCGCTCATCGGGTGTTAATGTTTTAAAAACAGAATCCGCCCAGTGTGTATTGTTGGAATAGAAAGGAGGGTTTTGTACTTCTTTCTTGGGGATAAAACTTAAAAGGATGAGACTCGCAATCGTAAAAATGAATACTGATTTTAATTTTAACATTCGTTGATTTTTGGACAGAAGTGTATAAACAATAATGATGCTAAAATTAAGCCCAAATAAAGGTGAGATTTTCTACTAATGCTTATAATTATTAACCTTTTACTGTTAATGAGTTTATTTTAGAATATCTGTCGATTCCTGTAAATTCGTGTCTGTAAAATTGAAATTATGTTTAAAAAGCTATTTGGTATAATGGTGTTAATGATTACTGTTTTAACAGTTAATCTTCTTACGGGCTATATTACCGATAATATTATTCACTATAAGTTAGAGTTAAACCCTTACAAGTTTACCGCTATTGCTATGCTGGTACTCGTTTTTATTCTTGTTCCGGCCTATAGCTATTTGAATGCTCGGGTTGAACTATTGGTGGCAAAAGTGCTTTTGTCGGGTAGCAATTCATTTGGAAAAATAGTAGGTTTGTTATTGTCGTTTGCACTCATTTTTGCTGTTTTATTTGCTATTTATTTACACGATTGGTTTCAAATCAATATTTTGACCGAAATTAAGGCGAAATTCTTCTAAAAGCGTCATTATACTTACTGTCAAATCGTCCTGATTTCATTAATAGTATTATTTTTGTAAGGCTTTTAAAACTATGGCAGATATCATTCAACTTTTACCCGATTCAGTAGCAAATCAGATTGCTGCAGGTGAGGTGGTTCAACGACCAGCTTCAGCTGTGAAGGAATTGATGGAAAATGCATTGGATGCAGGCGCTAAGAGCATTAAGCTGATCGTAAAAGATGCAGGAAAAACCCTAATTCAGGTGATTGATAATGGCTGTGGAATGAGTGAAACCGATGCTCGCATGAGTTTCGAGCGTCATGCAACCTCCAAAATCAGAAAAGCAGATGATTTATTTGCAATTCGTACCATGGGATTTAGAGGTGAAGCCTTGGCATCCATTGCCGCGATTGCTCAAGTAGAATTAAAAACCAAACGAATAGGCGATGAAGTAGGGGTGAAGATAGAAATTGAAGGAAGTGAATTGAAATCGCAAGAGGCATGTAATGCGCCAGAAGGAACAAGTATTTCGATCAAAAATTTATTTTACAATGTTCCTGCGCGTAGAAATTTCTTAAAAACAGATTCTGTTGAGTTACGACACATTATTGATGAATTTCAACGTGTTGCTATACCAAATCCCGAAGTAGCATTTAGTTTACACCACAATAATTCAGAGATATTTAACCTTACCGCAGGAAATTTAAAACAACGATTGATGGGAATTTTTGGTAATTCCTATAATTCTCGTTTGGTTCCTGTTGAAGAAGATACCGATATTGTAAAAATAAAAGGTTTTGTTATTAAACCCGAGTTTGCAAAAAAAACAAGAGGAGAACAGTTTTTCTTTTTGAATAAACGCTTTATCAAAAATGCGTATTTGCATCATGCAGTGCAAGCTGCTTTTGATCAGTTGTTGCCAAATGATAGTTTTGCATCCTACTTTTTGATGCTGGATGTAAATCCAAAAACAATTGATATCAACATTCATCCTACAAAAACAGAAGTAAAGTTTGAGGATGAAAAAGCGATTTATGCGTTTTTGCGTTCTACTGTAAAAAAATCGTTGGGGCAATTTAACATTGCGCCTAGCTTGGATTTTGATCAAGAAGCACATTTGTACAATATGCCATTGAAGCCAATTGATGGTATAATCAAACAGCCTACAATTAAAGTAGATCCTACTTATAATCCGTTCAAGGTAGAAAAACCTGATTTTTCGAAAAATACAACGGATCGCGAATTGTCGAATAAATCTAATTGGGAGAAAATGTATTCTCGCCATAACGATAATCAACAGCATTTTGAGCTAAAGCAAGATGAAGTTCAGCAGCAATCAATTGATGCCGATTGGGACAATGAATTGCATGAAAGCAATAAAAAAATAACCTATCAGTTACACAATAGATACATTCTGTCGCACATCAAAACCGGATTTATGGTAATTGATCAGCAAGGTGCGCATGAGCGAATTTTGTACGAACGAATACTTGCAAGTTTTGAAAAACACAAGTCGGCAACACAACAAGAGCTTTTTCCGAAAGCGATTGAACTAAATGCAGCAGATTTTGCATTGGTAAAAGAGTTGCGCGATGATATTCTTGCAATCGGATTTGATATAAGTGAGTTTGGTAAAAATACATTCGTAATACATGGTGTTCCTGCCGATACAGCCCAACATGATTCTGTTCAATTATTAGAAGGCTTGCTCGAAAACTACAAACAAAACATGATGGAGTTGAAGTCCGATAAACGTGAAAATTTAGCACGTTCAATGGCTTTTAATACTGCCATTAAATCGGGTAAAGTGCTTACGCAAGAGGAAATGAATAATCTTATTGATGAGCTTTTTGCTTGTAAAATGCCGTATAGTACTCCAACTGGTAAGCCTACAATAACAACATTTTCATTAGAGGATTTAGACAAACGATTTAAAAAGTAATTTAGATGTCATACCAACAATATCGTCCATCAAGCTTTAATACGTTACCATTGGTTATTAAGAATTTATTAATCATTAATGGTCTTTTGTTTTTAGCAACATGGGTATTTAAAAATCAGTTTGGTTGGAATTTAGTTGATACACTTGGATTACACTATTTTTCATCTGAATTGTTTCAGCCTTACCAATTCGTTACCTACATGTTTATGCATGGTGGTATCGATCATATTTTCTTCAACATGTTTGCCTTATGGATGTTCGGAAATGTGCTTGAAAATGTTTGGGGACCAAAACGCTTTCTGATCTTTTACATGGTAACGGGTATTGGTGCCGCCTTGATATACATGGGTTACGAAGCATTTCATTTTTACCAAATACAACAATCGATTGATGCATTTTTAGCAAACCCTGTTCCTGAAGAATATTATGCATTAGTGAAAAAGCATTTTGGTGTTTATTTAGAAATTCCTGAAAATCAAACACAAATAGATGCTTTTTTTACAAGTTGGAATGATAATTTAAGTAGTAGCCATGTTTATATTCAACAAGCAATTTCGGATATTAATCAGTTTGTTAGTTTTCAAAAGTCGAACCCTGTTGTAGGTGCATCCGGCTCTGTATTTGGGGTATTGTTGGCATTTGGTATGTTGTTTCCAAATACATTGCTATACATTTATTTTTTATTTCCAATCAAAGCAAAATATTTTGTAATTCTTTATGGTGGATTGGAATTGTTTATGGGTATTGCAAACAATCCAGGCGACAACGTGGCTCATTTTGCGCATTTAGGTGGAATGTTATTTGGTTTTATTTTAATCAAGTTGTGGAGTAAAAAGAAGAATAATTTTTATTAGTAGAGATGGCAAGTTTAATAGTAGAAGATATAAAACAAAAATTCAGAAGTGATAATCCTGTTACTCGCTTAATTGTGATTAACGTGGCTGTTTTTTTTGTGATTAGTTTATTACGCATATTGATTTTTGTTTCAGGTGAATCCTCTGTATTTACTGAAATTACAGCTTTTTTTATTCAGAACAGTTCGTTTCCAATTAGTTGGCAAGGTCTTTTGTTTAAGCCATGGACATTAATAACCTATGCTTTTACTCACATTGAGGTGTTCCATATCTTTTGGAACATGATTACACTTTATTGGTTTGGTCAACTCTTTATTAACTATACTTCTAAAACTAAATTGATTCCCTTATATATTTTAGGTGGAGTAGCAGGTGCCTTGTTTTCCTTGCTAGTGATTCAAACAATACCAGGCTTACATATTTACATAGGAAGTCCAATGGTTGGTGCATCGGCAGGAGTTACTGCAATAATAGTTGCTGCAGCCACGTTAATGCCTAACTTTCGAATGAACTTAATGTTTATTGGGGAAGTAAAATTGATTTATGTTGCCTTGTTTTCAATCTTAATTGATGTGTTAAATGTGGCATCGTATTCGAATGTTGGTGGAAACTTAGCTCATTTGGGTGGGGCGTTAATGGGGTACCTATTTATTGTTCAATACAAAAAAGGAAATGATCTTGCGAAACCGATTTCCTCTTTTTTTAATTGGATTGCTAGTTTATTTACACGTAGTCCAAAATGAAAGTTGTATAAAAAAAGCCTTTAAGTGATGAAGAGTACAATCACAATAGAGCAGCTACACAACAACAAATCGATTTAATTTTGGATAAAATTTCAAAATCAGGTTATGAGAGTTTTAAGTAAGTCGGAAAAGGAAATGTTATTTAAAGCCAGTAAAAAATAAGTCACTCATTTGGTATCGGAGCAAAAAATAGCGCAAGAGCAAAATAAGAAACGAAAAGGTAAGCGTTATCTGTTTAATCGTATTGCTATGTTTTGTAATCACCTTGCTGCTATAGCTTTACTTGTATCTTATTTGGCTCCTTATGTTAGTCCCGAGAATTTTTGGTTGTTATCATTTTTCGGATTGGGATATCCCATCTTGGTTGCAATAAACCTTGTCTTTGTTTTATATTGGGCCATCCAATTAAAAAAGAGAGCAACATATTCATTACTTATTATTTTATGTGGTTGGCCTCAGTTGCACGGATTTGTTCAATTATCATTTAAAAGCACTCCCGATAAATCAAAGGATATATTAAAAGTGATGAGTTATAATGTTAAAGTATTCGATTTATATAATTGGTCGCATAATTTAGAAACACGCTCAAAAATATTTGAATTGATTAAAGATGAAATGCCTGAAGTAATGTGCTTTCAGGAATTCTTTACAAGAGATAGTAGTAAGTATAACAACATGGATAGTTTATTGCTTTTTAAAAATGCAAAATATGTCCATACGGCCTATTCTGTAAATGATAAGCATAAGCAGCATTTTGGAATTGCAACCTTTAGCAAGTATCCAATTGTAAACAGAGGTAAAATTAATTTTGGATATAGTGGAAACAATATTTGTATTTACACAGATATTAAAATGAATAAGGATACGATTCGAATTTATAATATGCATCTACAATCTATTGCTTTTTCAAAAGATGATTACAAGTATGCTGATGATTTGAAAAATGATGTAGAAGCTGAAGATATGGCTCGTTCAAAGAATATTTTAAAACGACTGAAACGAGCTTTTGTGAAGCGTGCCAAGCAAGCTGATTTAATTGCCGCAAGTATCAAGTCGTGCCCATACCCCGTTATTGTTTGTGGCGATTTTAATGATACACCAGCATCGTATGCTTATAAAACAATTCGTGGTAATTTAGCTGATAGTTTTATAGAAAGTGGAAATGGATTAGGCCGAAGTTATATCGGAAAATTTCCATCTTTCAGAATTGATTATATACTACATAGTGATAAATTTGAAGCACATGACTTCTTGACTATTCGTGAAGAGCTATCCGACCACTTTCCAATTGTAACTTCATTGGAAGTAAATAATTAATAATTATTGATTTACTTTTTTTACTTTTTTCAATGATAATAAATTCATTGGATTGGATGTTAATCCTTGGATGTTGTTGTGAACCAATCGAACAACCTGATCATAGTAGAGTGGAACAATTGGCGCATTATCGATTAATAGCTGATCCATTTGTTGATAGTAGCTATATCTGATAGAATCGTTTAATTCATTTTTAGCTTTTTCATACAAAATATCGTACTGTGGATTATTATAATGCGTGTAGTTAAAGCCATCTGGACTCCAATTTTTACTATAAAACAACGATAAAAAGTTTTCTTCATCCGGATAATCTCCTACCCACGATTTTCTGAAAAAATTAATTTTTGCGTTTGCAATATTTTCAGATAAAACTGTAGCTTTTTGAACATCAATTTTAATTTTGATTCCAAATTCCGTCAATTGTGATTGAATATATTCAGCAAGCTCAAGGTATTGTTCGGTTGTTGCTAGTGTTATTTCTGGTAAACCTTTTCCGTTTGGAAATCCTGCAAGGAATAATAATTCTTTTACTTTTTCAGGATTGTAGTCATATCCTTTTACTTTCGATTCGTCAAATGAAGGTAATCCGAGGAATAAATCCTGCTGTTGCAGCTTTTCCAAGGTTTTTACGTAAATATTTAACCATTTTTTTTCTGTCAAAGCCATAGTTAATAGCTTGTCGGATAGCTTTTATTTTAGTAGGAGAGTTTTTTACAGAAGGTAATTTTTCGTCAACTAAAAAACCTAAGTAATCCGTTTTTAGAAACGGCTGCGTTTGCATGGTGAATTTATCCTTGTAACTATCTTTAATTGTACCTTCGGGTGTAAGTACTTCATCCGTATTGATTGCATCTATACCTGAAACCATATCAACATTTTTTTGCAAAAAGTCAAGGAATGATGTTTCTTTACTTTTAATAAATGATACAGAAACAGCATCCAAGTAGGGTAAACGATCTGCTCCTTCAAACTCAAAGTAATTTTCGTTTTTTACAAATACCAATCGAGACCCCTCTTCCCACATTTTAAATTGGAAAGGACCAGTCCCAACCGGATTTCTTCTAAAATCTTCGCCTGTTCTATCAACTACTTCTTTGGGTATTACAGAAAAATATTTCATGGTTAAAATACCTAAGAAGGGAGTAAATGGTTTTTCTAAATGGATTGCAAATGTTGAATCGTTTATTGCTTCAAAACCTGGCTTGCTCGATGTATTAATGTTTGATAGGAGGGAAGTTGCGCTGGATACTTTTGCATCCAATAAACGATTAAAGCTGTATACAAAATCGCTTGCAATTACTTTTCGGCCTTTTCCTCCGTTAAAAAATTCATGGTCGTGGAAAAAAACATCGTTTCTCAAATGGAAAAGGTATGTTTTACCGTTATTAATTATTTCCCAGCTTGATGCAATGGATGGTTTGACTACTAAGGAATCGCTCATTTCAACCAAGCCATTGTAAAGTTGGTTGACAGCCCATATGTTTTCAAATGTTTTAGCAGCAGCTGGATCTAATGAACTAATCCCAGCCAGATCATTGTATTTAAATACAGTTCTTGTATCAACAGGATGTTTTTCCTCTGATGTGCATGCTGTAATAAAAATAGCTGTAAGGATGAATAGGCTAAAGTGAATGATTGTCTTCATAGATGTTTTTTTACTACATCAAGTTTATGAAAACATTTGCAATTAAACGGGTTAGACCAATTGCAATTATCAACATGGTTTTTAACAAATTGCTTTAAACTTGAATGCCAATCACTAAAATATCATCGACTTGCTCCAAATCGCCTTTCCATTGGTTGATTGTATGCTCCAGAACTGTTCGTTGATTAGTCATTGCCTTTAGATGATTTTCAATGAGTAATTCTTGGAATTTTTTGTACTTGAACTTTTTGCCTTTAGGACCACCAAATTGGTCGGCATAGCCATCGGTATATAAGTAAATTGAATCACCTTTACTTAGTTGTAATGTGGTATTAGTAAATGAATTAATTTCTTCACCAATAAATGTTCCAATAGGAAATTTATCTGCCTTTATTTCTATAAATGCCCCTTTTGAAATTATCCAAATAGGGTTGTAGGCGCCTGCATATTGCAATTCCAGAGTATCTGTGTTGATACAGCAAAGCGCAATGTCCATTCCATCCTTTACTGTCGACTCTTCTTCATATTGACGTAGGGTATCTGTAATTCCTTTGTTAATCTCATTCAGTATTTTAGCTGGCTCAGAGATTTTATGTTCTTTTACAGCTTGATTTAATAAATTGTAGCCAACAATACTCATAAATGCGCCAGGAACGCCATGTCCAGTACAATCTACGGCAGCAATGTAAATGAGGTTGTTTGTTTTCCACATCCAATAAAAATCACCACTAACAATGTCCTTTGGTTTGTATAAAATAAAACCTTTTTCCTTGAATGTTCTTTCAAATTCTGCTGTTGGTAAAATAGCCTCTTGCAGGCGTTTTGCATAATTGATGCTATCAGTGATGTCTTTGTTTTTGTTTTCAATTTGTTCGTACGCAACATTTAATTCATTGTGTTGTCGAATAATTTCAACTTTTTGGAGTTCTAGTTTGGTATTGGCCTTTTGTTTTAATTTATAGCGATTGTATATGATAAACGCAATTATTAAGATGAGTATAAAGCCAATTATAAAGCCATTTTTAATAAGTTTCGTTTTTGCTACATCTAATTCTTGAATTTCTTTTTCTTGCTTTAAAATTTGAATTTCTTTTTCCTGTTTTTCAAAGTTAAATTTTCCTTGCATCTCGTGCATTGCTTTACTGCTTTCGATACTTAAAATACTGTCTTTTAAAGATAATGCAAGGCTAAAATACGTTGCAGCATTTTTATAATCTTTTAATTCAGAATAGGTTTCAGCAGCATTTTGATAACTGCTCAAAACGATATCTCTTGCTCCCACTTTTTTCGCTTCTTCGCTTGATAATAAAAAGTATTTGACAGCATTTGTCAAGTCATTCGTGTAGTAATAGCTTGCTCCAATATTAGTGAGTGAACTAACCATACCTCTTGCATCATTTATTTCTTTTTTTATTTCATACGATTTTGTATAGTATTCACGTGCTTTTACGTGCTCATTTAAGGATGTATAAATACTTCCCAAGTTGTTGAGTGTGTAGGCTATTCCTTTTTTGTTTCCTAGTTTCTCTTTTATTTCAAGTGATTTTTTAAAGTATTCAAGTGCCTTTTCATTTTCACCTTGATCTCCAAAAACATTTGCAATATTATTATAACAAGCTGCAATGCCAGCCTGGTCTTTTATCAGTTCTCTAATCTTTAAGGATTGTATATAATAGTCATTTGCCTTTGCATATTGTTGCAAATTATAATAAACTTTTCCAATATTGATGAGTGAAGAAGCCATTGCAAAAGAGTCATTTAATTCTTCTCTTATTTTTAATGCTTTCAAATTGTAGTTTAAGGCAGCTTCACTATTACTAAGGTCAGTTTGAATGTTTCCTATAACATTATATACTTCGCCTAGTCCCTCTTTAAAATTTGTTTTTGAAAATTCGGATTGCGCTAAATTTAGATAGGCCAAAGCGTTAGTGTTGTCCGATTTAGCGTAATATCCTTTAGCTATATTTAGGCAAGACTGCCCAATACTTAAAATTGATTTATTAATCTCTGCAGCTGTTCTGGCTTGCTTGCCATAAGCAATGGCTTTGTCGGGATCCCTATCAGTGTATTTTAAAGATAATGCATTTAAAATGTCGATTTTTTTAACTTCAGAACTTGTATTAAGTAATTCAACAAGACTATCTATTTCTGTTTTTTGCGCAAACAGGGAATACGAATGAATGAAGGTAAATGTAGATAGCAGGTATATGAAATACTTATTAAAACTCATAAATGAAAGTAGTTATACTTTTTAAAGATAGTAAAAAATAGCTAAAAGCAAAAAGCGAGGTGAATTTCACCTCGCTTTTTGCTTTTAGCTATGAAAAAAATTATTTAGTAGGATCAACTAATTCTACATATGTTGCCACAATTGTTTTTCCATTATTTAAGTGTTGGTAACGAACTGTAGCACCATCTTCAATTCCTCTTTCTTTCATGAATGGAACAATTGCTTCTATGTCTCCATAGTTTGCATCTGTAATCATTCCTCTGTCTGTATCTTTAATGATGATGATTCCAGTTCTTTGCAATTCAACATTGTAGGCTGTTTTCTCTTTTGTTACATCATTAAAGTAAACATCGAATCTAACAGCTGATTTTTCTTTTAGGTTCAATAAATCACTATTCGCTTGTACATATGGTATTTGCTTGCCACTGTCAGTTTGAATCATACCTCTGTCGGTATCTTTAATAATAATAATTCCTTTTCCCATAATTTTTTTGATTTTAAATTAGTAATGAATTTATTTTAGTTATGGTAAATGTAGTAAGCTAAACTTAAAATCAAAATATTTTTAATGTTATTTTTGTGATGTAAGAAATTTGTTAATATTGTTTTCAACTCTGTTTAACACATTTGTTGCATCTGCTTTTGCAAATTTTTCACCCACAATGTTTTCGTAAAGCTCAATGTAACGTTCTGAAATCGAATGGATTATTTCTGAAGTCATTTCTGGAATTTGTTGTCCATCTTTACCTTGAAATCCATTTGCCATTAACCATTCTCTTACAAACTCTTTTGATAATTGTTTTTGAGCTTCATTTTTTGCTTGGCGTTCAGCATATCCTTCTTTGTAAAAATAACGAGAAGAATCTGGTGTATGAATTTCATCGATTAGATAAATTTTTCCATCCTTTTTTCCGAATTCATATTTAGTATCTACTAAAATCAATCCCATTTTATCGGCAATCTCAGTTCCTCTTTGGAATACAGCTCTTGTATATTTTTCTAATAATTCATAATCTTCTTTCGAAACAATTCCTTGTTTTAATATTTCTTCTTTTGAAATGTCTTCGTCATGACCAACAGATGCTTTGGTTGTAGGAGTGATGATTGGTTCAGGGAACTTGTCATTCTCTTTCATTCCTTCTGGCATCGCAACACCGCAAACTGATCTTTTGCCCGATTTGTATTCACGCCAAGCATGTCCAGACAAATAGCCACGAATAACCATTTCTACTTTAAAGGTTTCACATACGTGGCCTACAGTTACCATTGGATCCGGAACTGCAATTACCCAATTCGGAACAATATCTTCAGTCGCTTTCAAAAATTTTGCTGCAATTTGGTTTAGTACTTGTCCTTTGTAAGGAATTCCTTTAGGCAAAACAACATCAAATGCCGAAATTCGGTCACTTACAATCATGACCAAATACTTGTCATCAATATTGTATACATCGCGTACTTTCCCTTTGTAATAGGATTTCTGATTTGGAAATTTGAAGTTTGTTTCTGTTATAGCATTCATTTTATTATAATTTAGATTATTATTTATTTGTCGTATAATTCTACAATTTTTCTCACAAGTTTATGGCGAATTACATCTGTCCCGTCTAATTGGATGATGGCAATTCCTTCAACTTTATCGAGCAATTTTATTGCTTGTGGCAAACCTGATGGTTGATTTTTAGGTAAATCTACTTGGGTAATATCTCCCGTAATGATAAATTTTGCGGAAGCGCCCATTCGTGTTAAAAACATTTTTAGTTGTGCTTCCGTTGCATTTTGTGCTTCATCTAAAATTACAAAAGCATTGTCTAATGTACGTCCACGCATAAATGCCAATGGTGCAATTTGAATCACTCTGTTTTCGAGATAATAGGTTAGCTTTTCAGGAGCAATCATATCGTACAAGGCATCGTACAATGGTTGTAAGTAGGGGTCTAGTTTTTCTTTTAAATCTCCAGGTAAAAAACCTAAGTTTTCACCAGCCTCAACTGCTGGTCGTGTCAAAATTATTTTTTTTACTTCTTTGTTTTTTAATGCTCTAACTGCTAATGCAACTGCCGTGTATGTTTTACCCGTTCCAGCTGGTCCAACGGCAAACACCATGTCATTTTTAGAAATACTTGAAACGATTTTTCGTTGGTTTTCTGTGCGTGCTTTTATTATCAAGCCACTGTTACCAAATACTAAAACATCGTCTCCATGCTCATTTTCTTCCTTGTTATCGATTGTTTTACGGCCCGAACCTCCTAATATTTGTGTAACCGCATTGTCCGTTAGGTTTCCATAGCGATTGCGGTATGCAATTAAAATGTTCAATACCATCTCGAGCTGATTCAGTTCGTCTTCATCACCATTAGCCTTAATGGTTTCGCCACGAGCAACGATTTTTAGCTTCGGAAAACGCTTTTTAATCAACTCTAATTTAGAGTCATTTACACCATATAAATCGATGGGCGCAATGTCTTCTAGTATGATTTTTTTTTCGCTCAATGCTTTATTTTTAGGATTAATTACAAGAAAGCACGAAAATAACATATTTTTGCCTACGGAAATTTGAATAAAGTCCACAAAAAAGTCACAAATTACTAACAGATGGCAATTATCACCTTTACGAGTGATTTAGGTTTAAAAGATTACTATGTGAGTGCTGTAAAAGGTGCAATCTATAGTCAGTTGCCTACTGCCAATGTAGTTGATATTACCCACTTAATACCAACATTCAATTTATTGGAAGCTGCATACATTCTAAAAAATGCTTATTCCAATTTTCCGAAAGGAACAATTCATGTGGTTGCTGTGAAGGCAGAGTCGAGCAAAGAAAGCAAATATGTGGTAGTGAAACACAATGGGCATTATTTTGTGGGAACCGATAATGGCTTATTTTCATTAATGTTTGATGAATTGCCTGAAAAAATTGTAGAATTAAACACGGCTGGTAAAAATTTCACATTTCCATCACGCGATGTTTTTGCAAAAGCGGCTTGCTTTTTAGCCGATGGGGGTAATATTGATGATATGGGAACTCCTCGTACCGAATTATATCAACGATTAGCATTTAAGGCAACATCCATGAATGATCTGATAAAAGGAAACTTTATTTATTTCGATTCATTTGGAAATGCAATCACAAATATTGAAAAATCATTATTTGATAATACCGTAAAAGGAAGACCTTTCGAAATATTATTTACCAATTATAAAATTTCATCCATTAGCAATAGTTACTTAGATGTAAGGGATGGAGAAGTGTTAGCCATTTTTAATGCTTCCAATCAACTTGAGATTGCTATGAATCAAGGAAATGCACGGGAATTATGTGGTATACGACCAAATAATTCTGTAACAATCAATATTCTATGATTATCCGAATTGTAAAAATGACCTTTATGCCTGAAAAGGTAGAAACATTCCTAGAAGTATTCCATGCATCAAAGCAATTCATTCGTGCAATGCCTGGTTGCAATCACTTGGAACTATTGAATGATATAAATTCTTCAAACATTTTTTTTACTTACAGTTATTGGGATTCTGAAACTGATTTAAATAACTATAGAGATTCCGATTTGTTTAAAGAAGTTTGGTCTAACACTAAAATTCTGTTTGAAGCCAAACCCGAAGCATGGAGTGTTGAGCAGAAAGTTAAATTGTAATTTAATTTACAGTGAGACGATTGTTGTCTTATATATTCAAACAAATCGACTTGCCTATTAGAATTCAATGGAAAAAGTGAATTTAAATCAATTCGCTCAATTCTAACCAGCGCAATCCTTTTTCATCCAATTCAGCAATTACTTTTCCAATTTGTTGGCTGTATTCAGCAATTTCATTTGCAGGTGCAGCACCAGAACTTAACAATTCTGTTAATCGACTTTTTCTACTTCAAGTTTAGCAATGTCTTTTTCTAATTGCTCAGAATTCGAATTTTTTTTTTAAAGCTTGCTTTGCGTTTATCTGAATTCGTATTCGTGGAAGCTTTAACTTCTTCAATCGCTTTTATTGGAGTAGGGACGGGTATAGTGCTTCCGTTTTTATCTTCAAGGTCTTTTTTATCTCTGTATTCTGTATAGTTTCCAGGGAAATCACGAACAACACCTTCGCCTTCAAACACAAATAAATGGTCGACCATTTTGTCCATAAAGTAACGATCATGTGTTACAATTAAAACACAACCTTGAAAAGCTGTTAAAAAATCTTCGAGTACACTTAATGTTACAATATCCAAATCGTTTGTAGGTTCATCCAGAATTAAAAAATTTGGATTTTTAATAAGGATAGTCATTAAGTAAAGCCTTCTTCTCTCACCACCGCTTAGTTTTGAAACCATGCTGTATTGAACATCTGGTGGGAATAAAAATTTCGTTAGTAATCCTGATGCCGAAAGTTTACTGCCATCTGCCAAAGGAATAAATTCTGCAATGTCTTTTACAACCTCAATTACTCGTTTATCTTCATTTAATTTTAATCCTTCTTGGGAATAATAGCCAAATACAATTGTTTCTCCTGCTTGAATGGTTCCTGCATCGGGTTTTTCCATCCCCATAATCATATTCAATACAGTCGATTTACCGACACCGTTTTTTCCGATGACACCAATCTTTTCACCTTTTTTAAAGATGTAGGAAAAATCGTTTACAATTTTAGTTGCACCAAATGCTTTTTTAATGTGAATGAATTCGAGAATTTTTCCACCAATACGACTCATTTTTACTCCGAGTTCTAGTTTGGTTTCCGTTTTCCACTGAATGCTTTTCTTTTGTATCATCAAAAGCATTTAATCGAGATTTCGATTTGGTACCACGTGCTTTTGGCATTCTGCGAACCCATTCTAATTCTCTGCGATAAAGGTTTTTTGCTTTATCTATTTCAGAGCCTTCAATTTGTTCACGTTCTGCTTTTTTCTCAACGTAATATTGGAAATTACCTTTGTAATTGTATAATTTATTATTGTCAAGTTCAATGATTTCGGTACAAACGCTATCTAAAAAATAACGATCATGGGTTACTAGTAAGAGTGTCATGTCTAATGAAACCAAGTAGTCTTCCAACCATTCAATCATTTCAACATCCAAGTGATTGGTCGGCTCATCTAAAATTAGCAAGTTGGGTTCATCAATCAAAACTTTCGCTAAAGCAACACGTTTTTTTTGACCACCTGATAACATCGATATTTTTTTATCGAGGAATGCAATTTTTAATCGTTGTAAAACTTCTTTTACTTTACTGTCAATTCCCCATGCATTTAATTCATCAATTTTAGCTGTTGCTTTTTCGAGTTGTGCTTGTGTTTTATCGTTATAGTCTTTTCAAACCTTCGAGTGCATCTTCGTATGCACGAACAGCATTCAAGGCAGGGTTTCCTGTGTTATAGATGGCTTCTATAACAGTGCTGTTTTCATCGAACAGTGGGTTTTGATCCAAGTAGGTGACTGTGATGTCTTTGCGGAAGGTTACATTTCCTGCATCAGCAATTTCTTTTCCTGTTAAAATTTTTAATAATGTTGATTTTCCTGCGCCATTTTTAGCAATTAAGGCAATACGTTGACCTTGATTTAAGCCAAAACTGATATTGTCGAATAATTGTTTAGGGCCGTATGATTTTGATAGGGATTCTACTGAAAGATAATTCACTTTTTCTGTTTATTTAAATAGATGCTCAATAATTTGCGCAAAAGTAATTAAATAAACTAGGACTTGTTAGGATTCTCGTTTTCTTTAAATGTGTAGTTAATTTGAAGATTGTTGTTGTCGGATGGATTCGTTTCGAAATGTTGGTCCCCGCTTACATCAATAAGTTCGTTTTCTTCATCAGAGCCCCAATCGTATTTTTTTGCTTGTGGGCCTTCTTTTCTGAAATTATAAGCAGTAATAATTCCCGCTAATGATCCCAATAAATGGATTCCAAGAAACTCCTTTTATAATGGGTAATATTCCCCATACCATCGCGCCATACAAAAACACAACAAACATGGATAAACCCATTAGTCGAGCATCTTTTCGGAAAATACCACTAAAAAACAAAAAGGTAACAAATCCATACAAGATACCGCTGGCACCAATATGATAAGAGCTTCTAGCTGCAGCCCATACCCATATTCCAGTCATTAAATAAACCCAAAAAAATACCTGAAAAGCAATGTTGCGATAAAAGAAAAACATCATTGCTCCCAAGATGATTAATGGTAATGAATTTGATATTAAATGGGATAAACTACCATGAAGTAATGGAGCTGTTATAATGCCTGTTAAGCCATGAATAGTGCGAGGGTATAATCCGTACCAAAAAAAATCGTAATCAAATGCAATCTCAAAAAGTTTTATTACCCAAAGAATAGCTACAAATAGGCTAGGATAGAGGAAGCTAGAGAATATTTTGGAAGAGTTGTTACGCATTTTGTTGAAAATAAGCATTTGAAAATAGTCAAGTATTGTACCATTAAAAAGTGTGACAATTAGACAGAATTGCTTTTTCGCAGCTAAGCAGCCGTTATCTGCCGTAAATCTTTAAAAAACAACCGTTTAATAAAAAAGTAGTAATATTTTAATTAGCAGTGTTGTATTTTCTTTTTTTTATCATTAATATTGTAGTGTAAAATAATGTAATTTAATAAATGCTATATATAATGAAAACAAATCTACGAAAGCTATTTTTTGCAGGAGTTATTTCTTCTTTAATTGGAGGAAATGTTTTAGCTCAAAGTGTTACGCCTTGTTATACATCAGAGGCTCAGGCAAAGTTATTTGCAGCTCATCAAGAATTAATTCAGCAAAAAAGCTGATTACGATGCAATTTTAGAGCAACAAATTGAAGCAAAAAAAGGAATGAATGCAGCGGAGCAAGTGTATACAATTCCTGTTGTATTCCATGTTATCTACGTAACTGCTGCACAAAATGTTTCGGATGCTACAATTGCAGCTCAAATGAACCGTCTTAATCTAGATTGGAGAAAACAAAATTCAGATACTACAAATATTTTGTCTGGATTTAATGCAATTGCTGCTGATACTAAAATTCAGTTCGAACTAGCTAAAATAGATCCAAACGGTAATTGTACAAATGGAATTGATCGTATCTATTCTCATAAAACCTATTTAGGAAGTGATCAGTCTAAGTTAAACCCTTGGCCAAAAGACAAATATTTGAATGTTTGGGTTGTAGATAATATACCTTCTGGTACTTCAGGAGGAATAACACTTGGATATGCTTATTTTCCTAGTGCTACACAATATGCTCCTTATAGCAATTGGGATGGTATCATCATGATTTATAGTACTTGTAATGGTAGTTCAAGAACACTTACTCACGAAGCTGGTCACTGGTTAAACCTAAACCATGTTTGGGGTGGTGGCGAAATCAACGTGGCTTGTGGCGATGATGGTGTTACAGATACTCCAGAAACAAAAGGTCATTTCTCTACTTGCCCTTCAATCGATTCTTCTTGTGCCCCAGGTGTTTTGCAAAACATTAATAATTACATGGATTACTCTAGCTGTACATACATGTTTACCTATGGTCAAAAAGATAGAGTTAGAGCAGCTTTAGAGAGTTCAATGTCTCAGAGAAATAATTTGTGGTCTGCTGCAAACTTAGCAGCAACAGGAATCACACCTGCAGGGCAGCTTGTGCTCCTAAAGCAAACTTTACAGTTAACAGAAATTTCATTTGCAGTGGAAGTACAATTACATATACAAGAGCAACTACATTAGGAACTCCTACATCAACAAGTTGGGATTTTGGTCCAAATGCATCTCCATCAACGTCAAATTCTGCTGGTCCTGTAACTGTTACATACAATACTTCTGGTGTTTATGAAACAAAGTTAGTTGTTAGTAATGCTCAAGGAACAGATTCTATTACGAAGCAGTATTTAATTAATGTAGATAATACTAACGGTGCTTTACCAGCAACTGGTTATTACGAAAATTTCCAACAAGGAAATTTTTGGCAAAATTGGAGAGTGAACGATTTAGATGACAATGGTAAATCATGGTCTTTAAATTTTCCAGGTTACAACAGTTCTTATTCTGCTAAAATGGAAGGTTATACCAATTATTATGAAGACATCGATGAGTTAATATCACCTTCTTATGATTTCACTTATTTATCAGGAGCAACACTAACTTTCAAATACGCTGGTGCATCTCGTGCAACTTCAGCTGCTGAAGCAAATGATGTGTTGAAGTTTTATTATTCAACTAATTGTGGTTCTACATGGACTGTTTATTCAGCTGGAACAATGCAGGCAGCAGCTATTGCTAACAATGGATTTGTAAATGGTGAGTTTTTCCCTTATTACGCAAATAATTGGGCTACTAAAACAATTACATTGCCTGCAGCATTAAATAACAAACCAAATGTCCGTTTTAAGTGGGAATATGCAACTGGTTTAGCATCAAATAATTTCTATATTGATGATATTAATTTAAGTGGAGTTGTTGGTATTAACGAACAATCTAATAATTTCAATTTAGGAATTTATCCAAATCCTACTTCAGAGTCAACTAGTATTGCTTACCATTTGACTGAAAAAGGAAACGTTAAACTTGAAGTTGTTGATGTTTTAGGTAAAAAAGTTGCAGAAGTTATTAATTCAAACCAAGTTGAAGGTGATTATAATTTCACTATTTCTAAATCAGAATATAGCTTGAAAAATGGTATTTACTTTGTTCGATTGACAGTAAACAATGCCGTGGTTACTCGTAAATTGGTTATTACTGAATAAAATTAGTTAATTACAAAAAAAATGGAGAGGCTAGCCTCTCCATTTTTTTTTGTTAAAAAATGCTAATCTCTCTTTAAATTTTGTTTTTAGTGAAAAACAAATTACATTTGGTAAACAAAATCTAATTGTTTTGAAAAAAGTACTCTTTATCTTCTCTTTCTTTGTTTCTACGGTAGCATTTGCTAATGGTAATGGAGGTACAAATCCTGATAAACCAGAGCACCCTACTTCTGACACATCTGTTAGTTTAAAGAGTTCAATTGTTATTTTTAAGTTGATTCCATCTGCTCCTTCAACAAATACTACTTCTGGGAGCCTGAAAAAAGCTGGTAAATTAGCTAGAACATCAACAACACCTCATACATCAGTTGATAGTTCATTTGTATACAGAAAACGCCCTATTTAATCTTTACTTCATTCCTTCTTAATATTCTCCTAATATCTTAGGGTTAATTTTGTTTCATAAAAATTAATAAAATAGATATGAAAGATGCAATTGTGTATTTAAAAACAGGGGAGAAAAATTTGGTGTGTTATTAAGTCAAGAACCTTCTAGTCAAGATCAATACGAGTTTATTTCCAATAATAATTTAGAATTATTTTCAGAAACGCAAAACTCAAACTTTATTGAAGTAATGCAAGTGCAACAAATAGAAGCAATAGAAATTGATTTGAAATAGGTTTTAAGAAAAGCCTCTTTGTTTTTTGATGTTCTCATAGGCATTTTGAACATGCTGAAACTTTTCTTTTGCAGCTTTTTGTACTTCCTCGCCTAAGGCTGCTACTTTATCCGGATGAAATTTTACAGCCATTTTACGATATGCTTTTTGACTTCCTCATCCGATGCATTTGGTTCAATTTCTAATATTTGATAATCACTATTTGTATCTTTAAAGTACATTGCCTTTAGTGAATTAAAATCAGCATGATTTACTCCTAAGTAATTAGAGATGGTTTGTATTGTTTGCAATTCTAACTCATGTACATGTCCATCCGCTTTTGAAATTCCAAATAAGTAATGAATAATTTGAATTCGTTCCGAATGCGGCATGTAATGCTTTATTTGAAAGCAAACATCACGTAATGGTATTTCTTGTGTTAAAATTTCTTTGAGTAATAAAATTTGTTGTTGTGCATGTGCTTCACCAAATTGTTGAACTAAAAACTTTTTCACAAAATCCAATTCACTTTTTAGCATTCTACCATCACTCTTCATCACTGCAGCAGACAAAACTAATAAGCTAGCTGCAAAGTCACCTGCATGGTTGGTTGGCTGACTTGTTCTACCGCTCTCTGTTTTTACGGTAACACTTGCCGCATCAAATGCAGAACCCACTGCGAAACCTAAAACACCTCCAAGCGGACCTCCAAAAGCCCAACCAAGTGTTCCACTAACCATTTTCCGAATTTTAACTTTGCCATATTTTTAATATATGTGCAAATGTAAGAGGTTTCTTTTATTGCACATAGATATGCGTAAATTTTTAATTGTATTTTTACAAAAATAGGCTTTGGAATGAAACAGAACATTTTTATCCTATTACTGTTGACTATTAATGAAGATGTAATTATTGAATTTACACAATATGAAAATTAAAGGATTATTTATTCTCTTTTTATTCGCTTTAACAACCGCTAAAGCACAAGCACCTGCATCTATTACTTCAGCTGAGCTTCTGCATCAAATGAAGAAGTTAAACACCGTTGGTAGTGTTTTATACATAGCTGCGCATCCCGATGATGAAAACACACGCTTATTAGCTTATTTAGCGAATGAGAAAAAATTAAGGACAGGTTATCTTTCTTTAACAAGAGGTGATGGCGGACAAAATTTAGTAGGGAAAGAGCAGGCAGAGTTGTTAGGTTTGATTCGTACACAAGAGTTACTGGCAGCAAGACGTGTTGACGGTGCTGAACAGTTTTTTACAAGAGCAAATGATTTTGGCTATTCAAAAAATTCCGAAGAAACATTTCAAATTTGGAACAAGGATAGTATTCTGTAGGATGTGGTTTTGGCTATCCGTAAATTTAAGCCTGATGTTATTATTTGCCGATTCCCAACAACAGGCGAAGGCGGACATGGGCATCATACAGCATCAGCCATTTTAGCTTTAGAAGCATTTGATGCAGCAGCAAACCCTAAAATTTTCCCCGATCAATTAAGTTATACCGAAACATGGCAAGCAAAAAGAATTTTTGGAACACGTTTAATTTTGGAACTACAAACACAACAGCTCCGAATCAGTTAAAAATTGATGTAGGTGTATTTAATCCATTATTAGGAAAAAGTTATGGAGAGATTGCAGCGGAGAGTCGATCAATGCACAAGAGTCAAAGGTTTTGGTTCGGCAAAACAAAGAGGAACGAATATTGAATATTTTAAATTGTTAAAAGGTGATAGTGTAAAATCAGATTTGTTTGAAGGGATAAATACATCGTGGGCACGATTAAATGGAACTGAAAAAATTCAGAGTCAACTAAAGGATGTTTTAAAAGCATTTAATCCTGAACTTCCAGAAAACCAGTATTCCTGCATTGGTTAATATTTATAAATCAATTCAATCGCTCGATGAAAAAAATGCAACACTAAAGTATTGGAAAACACTAAAACTAAAAGAAACAGAACTGTTGTTATTGGCTTGTGCTGGGTTGTTTGTTGAGGCTTCGGCAGCAAACTACATCGCCATAGCAGGACAAGAACTTGCAATTACAGCACAAATAGTTTGTAGAAATAAAGTGGAGGTGATGATGAATAAAGTATCGTATTTAAATCAATTAGACACTATTGTTTCATCTAGTCTAAAACAAAATGAATTGTATACGTTTAAACGCAAAGAAAAATTAGCCAACGTAATAAGTTATTCAAATCCATATTGGTTAAATCAAAAGGCTAGTAATGGGCGTTATCAAGTAAGTTCTATTTCGTTGATAGGTAAGCCGGAGAATGATGCACAAGCAAAAGTCCAGTTCGACATTACGATTGCAGGTTTAAATTTAAAAATCGATAAAAGTATCATTTACAAAAGTACTGATCCCGTAAAAGGAGAAGTATACCGTCCATTAGAAATTTTGCCTCCTGCTACTGTAAATTTTACAGAGAAAGTGATTGTTTTTTCCGATTCCCCTTCAAAAATGATTCAATTGGTTATAAAAGCAAACACTACAAATGTTACTGGGATTTTAAAATTAAATGCACCTTCTGGTTGGACCGTGAAAATGAAAAATGCAGAATTCAAATTAGTTGCTAAAGATGAAGAGGTGATTATTGATATTGAAATTGTTGCAGGTGAAAAGGCTGAACATGCTGTTTTATCTGCCTCTTTGCTTATTGATGGAAAAACGTATTCAAAAAGTATAAAACGTATTGAATATGATCATATTCCGTATCAGATAATATTAAGTGATGCAGAAACAAAATTGATTAATGTTGATTTGAAAAAGACTGGTGTTGAAATAGGATACATTCCTGGTGCCGGTGATGATGTTGCTGCATGCTTGAAACAAGTTGGTTATAATGTTACCATTTTAACGGATGAGTTATTGGTAAATGAAAATTTGTCGAAATACAATGCAATTGTTACTGGTGTTAGAGCATACAACACAAACGACCGATTGCAAATTCATTATAGCAAATTAATGGAGTACATTAAAAATGGTGGAAATTTAGTAGTACAATACAATACAAACAATCGTATTGGTCCTGTTGTGGCTAAAATTGCACCTTACCCTTTTACCATTTCAAGAGATAGGGTTACCGATGAATTTGCAAAAGTAACCTTTACAAATAAAGAACATTCAGTATTAAATTCTCCGAATAAAATAAACGATAATGATTTTGATGCTTGGATTCAAGAGCGTGGAATTTACTTTGCAACAGAATTAGACAAAGAATACCAAACTGTTTTTGATATGAATGACCCATCTGAAAAGCCAAGTAATGGTAGTGTTATTGTTGCAAAGTATGGAAAAGGAAATTTTGTTTATACCGGTTTGTCATTCTTCCGCGAATTGCCAGCTGGCGTGCCTGGTGCATATCGTTTGTTTGTAAACTTATTGAGCATTCCTCAAAATAAATAACATGTCACAAAATAAGAAAGTGCCCTTTTTTAAAAATTGGAATAATGTGTACGCATTTGTCATATTGTTTTTGTGCTTTCTTATTTCGATTTTTTACTTCTTTACAAAACATTTTGAATGAGTGTAATTGATTGGATTGTACTATTAATTACATTGTTTTTAATAGTTTTTTATGGCGTTTGGAAAAGTAGAGGCACGAAAAATATTGATGGTTATTTACTTGCTGATCGTCAGTTGCCTTGGTATCATGTGGGTTTGTCGGTGATGGCAACGCAAGCAAGTGCAATAACATTTTTGTCAGCACCCGGACAAGCCTATAGCGATGGTTTGCGCTTTGTTCAGTTCTATTTTGGTTTGCCATTAGCAATGGTTGTTCTCTGTATCACATTCATCCCTATTTTCATAAGTTAAATGTTTATACAGCTTATGAATATTTAGAAAAACGTTTTGATAATAAAACGCGTTCACTTACCGCATTTTTGTTTCTTTTGCAACGTGGTTTGTCTACAGGTATTACTATTTATGCACCTGCAATTGTATTGTCGTCTATTTTAAATATCGATATTACGTATACTATTTTGTTTAATGGAATGTTGGTTATTGCTTATACTGTTTATGGTGGCACCAAAGCGGTTTCTTATACACAGTTATTACAAATGGCAATCATCTTTGCAGGATTATTTTTAGCAGCATTTATGGTGGTGCATTTGTTGCCCGAAAATGTTGGTTTTGTTGATGCCCTGCACATTGCAGGTAAAATGGATAAACTAAATGCAATCGATACCACCTTTGATTTAAACAACCGATACAATATTTGGTCGGGAATTATTGGTGGTTTTTTTCTTCAGCTTTCGTATTTCGGAACCGATCAATCACAAGTAGGACGCTACCTAACAGGTTCATCTGTTACTCAGAGTAGGTTAGGTTTAGTGATGAATGGTTTGATTAAAATTCCAATGCAATTTTTTATTTTATTGATAGGAACATTGGTATTTACCTTTTATCAATTCTACAAGCCTCCGGTGTTTTTTAATAATGTGGAACTGGATCGAATAAACCAAAGTGTTTACCACGATGCGTATGTGAAGTTGGATAATGCATACCAATTGGTGCACGAAGAGAAACAAAAACAAGTGATGGTATTGGTTGATGCACTTCATCGTGATGATGAGCAGGGACAAAATGTGTTGAGAGAAAAGCTGCAATTATTAGACGCTAAAAGCACTGAAATTAAAAAAGAAGTAAGTGCTTTAATGATTAAGAATAATCCAAAGGCGGATACAAATGATACCAATTATGTGTTTTTGCATTTTGTAACAAAGCAGTTACCTGTTGGGATTGTAGGGTTGTTAATTGCCATTATTTTTTTAGCATCGATGGGTTCTACAGCAAGCGGTTTAAATTCCTTGGCATCAACAACCATTGTTGATTTTTATAAACGAATATTCAAAAAGAATGAGAACGATAAACAGTATTTGGCGGCTTCGCGTTGGGCAACTGTTGCTTGGGGTGGATTTTGTGTTTTGGTAGCATTGTATGCAAGTAAATTGGGTAATTTAATAGAAGCAGTAAATATATTGGGTTCTTTGTTTTATGGAACTATTTTGGGCATTTTCTTGGTTGCATTCTATTTGAAAAAAGTAAGTGGTTCAGCCGTATTTATAGCAGCATTAATTGCTGAGGCATTTATTGTATATGCTTGGATAGTTGATTTAACAGCCTTTTTATGGTTGAATGTGATTGGTTGTATCACGGTTATGGTATTGGCATTATTGATTCAACAATTCATTAATAAACAACAAAAAAAGGCTGCTTAATTATAAGCAGCCTTTTTTTTGTAATGTATCTGATTGTTTATTTTTTTGCTTCCGCAATTAAATTCTCAGCCATTTTTACATATGCATCATCTTGCTCTTCTTTTGCTAAAACAACAGTTTGTTCAGCAGCAGCAAGTGCACCTTTTTTATCTTTTGCTTTCAACAAGATTTTTGCTTTTAATAACATTACCCAATAAGCCTTTGGATTTTGTTCTACCGCTTTATTGATCCATTCTGTAGCTTTTGCTAAATCTTTACTGTTTTCATAGTAATAGCTCGCTGCTTGGTAGTATGGACGAGCATCTTTGCTCATTGTAGCATCAATATTTTTCATGATTTTTGATTCAATATCAGCAGAAACATTAAATGCAACACTTGTTTTATCCCATGCTAATTCAATAGCACATGTATTAGAAGTAACATTTGCAACATTGATTGTAAATGTTTCAACTTTTGCTGTAAGTGCAGTTGGTTTTACTTGAAATTTTAAAACTTCATTTTCTGCTTTGTAATCAGCAACATTACCGCCCAATGTTAAATCTTTGTACAACATAATTTCCCAACTGTCTTTGTTAGGAATACTATAAATCGCATAAGTACCTGCTGCAACTGGCTTGCCTTCAACGGTAACATCTTCACCAAATGTAATTTTTGTTGAAGCGTTAGCGCCTGTGCGCCATACCTTTCCGAAAGGAACAACATCACCAAATACAACTCTGCCTTTAACACTTGGGCGAGAATATTCGATTGTGATATTATCTAATGCAAATGCTTGCTTAAGCGTTTGTAATGGACTTGGTGCTGGAACTTTTAATTGTTGCGCATTTACATTTGTAATGCTGAATGCTGCTATTGCAATAGCTGCAGAAATTTTGTTGATTTTTTTAATTAACATCGTTGTTTTATTTTTTAGTTAGTATTTATAAGTACAATTAAAAACCTGTATTGTTCAAAGTTAGCAATATC
This sequence comes from Bacteroidota bacterium, assembly GCA_016707685.1. Taxonomy (GTDB): domain Bacteria; phylum Bacteroidota; class Bacteroidia; order 2-12-FULL-35-15; family 2-12-FULL-35-15; genus 2-12-FULL-35-15. The sequence goes on along the minus strand of JADJHE010000005.1, from coordinate 141,066 downwards.
TCTCTATTAATCTAAAAAATGAAGCTTTGTTTAGATTATAATTCTGTTAATTTAGTATAATGCAATATTATATTTTGATTTTATATATTATCTTGGAATTAAAGTAAAGTTTATTTAGATTTAACAAACTATTTGTAATAATCTCTCTAAATGTCACAAATAATGTCAGAAACAAAACGTAAAATCAACTCTTCAATCGCTGAAGATAATTTGTTAAAAGCATTTGAATTAATGTGTACAGCAAAAGCATTAGCTGAGTTGTACGAAGAAAATAAAGAAGTGTGTGCAAAGTATGTACATGCTACATCTCGCGGTCACGAAGCCATTCAGCTTGCTGTGAGTATGCAATTATTGCCTCAAGATTTTTTATCTGCTTATTATCGCGATGATAGTATGTTGTTAGGAATAGGAATGACTCCTTATGAATTAATGTTACAAGTGCTAGCTAAACGTGACGATCCATTTAGTGGTGGAAGAACCTATTATTCGCATCCAAGTTTAAAACGTGATAACATGCCTAAAATTCCAATGCAGTCATCTGCAACTGGAATGCAAGCAATTCCAACTACTGGAGTTGCAATGGGGTTACAATATTTAGAAAAACAAGGTTTGTCGGCCGATTTTGGAACTGACAAACCCATTGCAGTTTGTTCCTTAGGTGATGCTTGCATTACAGAAGGTGAAGTTGCTGAAGCTTTTCAAATGGCCGTTTTGAAAAAGATGCCAATATTATATGTTGTTCAGGATAACGAATGGGATATTTCAGCAAACGCAAAAGAAATCCGTGCTCAAGATGCAACGGAATATGCAAAAGGATTTAAAGGTTTAGAAACCCGCACCATTGATGGTACTGATTTTGAAAAATCATACAATACAGTAAAAGAAGTAATCGCTATTATTCGTAAAGAGCGAAGACCATTTTTGATTCATGCAAAAGTTCCTTTGTTAAATCACCATACATCTGGTGTTCGTAAAGAATGGTATCGTGATGATTTAGAAGAAGCACAACAACGTGATCCTTTTCCAAAATTCAGAAATCAATTAATCATTTCAGGTTTTGATATTACAGAGTTAAAACGAAATCGAAAAACAAGCAAAACAGAAAGTTGCTGATGATTATCAAAAAGCATTGGTTGCTGAAGATCCTCGTCCAGAAGATTTGTTTGATTATGATTTTATGCCAACACCAGTAACGGAAGAGAAAGGTCAACGTGAACCAGCTGGTAAAGAAAAAACGGTGATGGTTGATTCTGCTTTGTTTGCTATTCGAGAATTAATGACAAAGCATCCAGAATGTTTGTTATACGGGCAAGATGTTGGTGGTAGATTAGGTGGTGTATTTCGCGAGGCTGCAACATTAGCACAAACATTTGGTGATCACCGTGTATTCAATACTCCTATCCAAGAAGCATTTATTATTGGAAGTACAGTAGGGATGAGTGCAGTGGGATGTAAACCAATTGTTGAAGTTCAGTTTGCAGATTATATTTGGCCTGGCTTAAATCAATTATTTACTGAGGTGAGTCGCTCTTGTTATTTGTCCAATGGTAAATGGCCTGTAAGTATGATTTTGCGTGTGCCTATTGGTGCTTATGGTAGCGGTGGTCCTTACCACTCATCAAGTGTAGAGAGTGTGCTTGCAAATATTCGTGGAATAAAAATTTGTTACCCTTCTACTGGTGCTGATTTAAAAGGGTTAATGAAAGCAGCTTATTATGATCCGAATCCGGTTGTGATGCTCGAACACAAAGGTTTGTATTGGAGTAAAATTAAAGGAACAGAAGATGCCAAAACAATTGAACCCGATGAAGATTATATCATTCCTTTAGGAAAAGCGCGCATGGTTCAAGAAGCAGAGGCAACAAAAGATAAAAGCTCATTGACGATTATTACTTATGGAATGGGTGTTTATTGGGCAAAAAATGCGGCTAAAGAATTTGCTGGTCAAATTGAGATTGTTGATTTAAGAACCATCAATCCATTGGATGAAGCAACCGTTTTTGCATCTGTTCGCAAGCATGGAAAGTGCATCGTACTAACAGAAGAGCCTTATAATAATGGATTTGCACAAGCATTGGCAGGTAGAATTTCTAAATATTGTTTTGAGTCGTTGGATGCACCAGTTGAAGTAATTGGTTCCGAAAATTTACCAGCTATACCTTTGAACTCAACTTTAGAAACAACCATGTTGCCAAATGCAAGTAAAGTTGCAAAAGCAATTGGCGAATTATTGAATTATTAATTTTACAAACAGAAGATATGTTATCCAACAACGATATATTAAAAAAATTAAGAGTTGCGCTTGAGTTAAAAGATGAAGATGTTATCAAAATTTTAAAATTGGTAGATTTTGATATTACAAAGAGCGAAGTAAATGCATTGTACCGAACCCCCGATCATCGTAATTACAAGGAGTGTGGTGATCAGTTGTTGCGAAACTTTTTAAATGGGTTGGTAATCTTTAAACGAGGACCAATGCCTCCCAAAGGCGAGAACGTTCCTGAGAAATAATAAAAAAATCCCTAGCAATTTGCTGGGGATTTTTTTGAATGTATAATAACTTTGTTTTAAACAGAAAAACCTAATATTTTTTTGTATCTTAACATCATATTGTTTAAATTCAACATTCAACTAAGTCTTTAGTCCTAAATTTAATATCTTTGGTAAAACATATAAAATCATAAATCATGCAAAAGCAGTATGATGTAATTATTGCCGGAGGCGGTTTAGCAGGACTAACGCTTTCTATTCATCTTAAAAAAGCAAATACCAATATTTCCATTTTGATTATGGAATACCGTGATACAATTGCTCCTATTGCAGCACATAAAGTTGGTGAGTCAACAGTTGAATTGGCAACACATTATTTTAGGGAGGTTTTAGAATTAAAAGATTATTTGGAAGAGTTCGAATTACCAAAACATGGTTTGCGTTTCTTTTTCAATGATGGAAACAAAGAAGAACTTTCTAATAGAGTAGAGTTAGGACCTCGTTTAAAATTACCTGTTCCCAGCCATCAATTAGATAGAGGAACATTTGAAAATTTCTTAGAAAAACACACAAAAACGTTTGGTACAGAATTTATGTTGGGTGCAAGAGTAAAAGATGTTGTTTTTTCTCCGGAGGGGCATGAGGTTGTTTATAATCATGAAAATGAAGAGAAGCGTTTAAAAGCAAAATGGGTAGTGGATGCAACCAGTCGTTTTAGTTTGTTGAAACGTAAATTGAAATTTGAAAAGAAAGCACCACATGATGTAAATGCTGTTTGGTATCGTGTTAAAGGTGTTGTAGATATTGACGAATGGAGTGATAACGATAAATGGAAAACCTTTTTAGCTCCCAAGCTTCGTTATTTAAGTACCGTACATCTTATTGATAAAGGCTATTGGCTTTGGATTATTCCATTGGGTTCTAAAAACACAAGTATTGGAATTGTTGCCGATCAAGATATTCATCCATTTGATACCATTAACACCTATGAAAAAGCAGTTGCGTGGATTAAAAAGAATGAACCGCAAGCATATAAACATGTTTGTCCGCCTGAAAATGAATTGTTAGATTTTAGAATATTACGTCATTTTGCTCATGATAGTGAACGAATTTATTCTTCCGAAAGATGGGCGGTAACAGGTGAGGCTGGGGTGTTCTTAGATCCGTTCTATTCACCAGGTAGTGATTTCATTTCTTTAAACAATACATGGTTGAGTGATTTAATTTTAAGAGATATTAGTGGCGAAGACATTACTGTTCGTGCTCAAATATACGAACAAACACATTTACGCTGGTTCGAAAGCTGGTTACCTATTTACCAGGATAAATATAAATTAATGGGTAGCTCACAAATTATGGTAATGAAAATATTCTGGGATTGGGCAATCTATTGGTCGGTACCATGTTTACTGTTTACAAACAAAGGATTTACGGATTTGAAAGTGTTGAAAGAGTTATTCGTTTCGGAAGATTCTATTGGAAGAAAATTCCAGATGCTAAACAAATGCATGCAGGATTTATTTTTAGAATGGTTGCCTCACGAAAATAAAGTGTTTGAAAATAAATACATCGATCCATTGGATTTAGGCTATTTAAAACAGTTTCAGCAGGGAATTGAAAATCAACATTCAACAAAAGAATTGTTGGATCGAGTAAAATCAAACGTGAAAATGTTGGAGCAGGTTGCTGCCGAAGTGTTTCGTTTGGTAAGTAACGAAGTGAAAGGGACTCCTATCGATATGAAAGTTAATCCATACACCATTACGTTGAATGGAACAGTTGATACTACAAGTGAAAACGCATTGCCTGTTGATAATTCAATTGCAATGGATGTTAAAAAGATGTGGTTTTACAAAACAGAATTGGTTTAATACTAAAATCAAAAATGAAAAAAGAAGAATTACCTCAAGATGATAGCGCACTAAAAGTGATGACACGTGAATTGTGTTATGTGAAAGATAATGATGGAAAATACACTACTGGTTTGAGTACCGGTTGGGATGTAAAGAAACAGGCACTCGACAATGCATGGGAAGATATTAACGAACGAGTTGAAGAAGCTCGAAAGCTTGTTAGAAGTGGTGAAAAAAGTCCTATATATTATTTCATGGAATTGCGATTGATGGATATGCCCGTTTTATCTGGTTACACCGGTTTTTGGAGTTTTACAATAAAAAGACACATGAAGCCCGATGTGTTTAAAAATTTGAGCGATAAAAATTGGCTATTTATGCGAAAGCATTTGAAGTGAGTGTTGATGAATTAAAGAATTTTAAAGGATAGTATGGATAAGGAAATAACAACGTTTCAACATATTCAAGCAGCACATTGTGAAAATGGAGCAACTACAAGTTTGCTAAGATACCATGGATTAGATTTTATGACCGAACCATTGGCTTTTGGAATGGGTTCTGGAATATTCTACATTCACATACCCATTTTAAGTATAAACAATGGTCCAGCAATTTCCTACAGAAGTATGCCTGGTTGGATTTTTAGTCGTACATGCAAATCATTAGGAGTTAAAGTGGTGCGTAAAAAATTTGGAACAAACGAAAAAGCAGCGCATGATTTTTTAGATAAAAAAATCTTGGAAGGAGTTCCTGTTGGCTGTCAAGTAGGTGTTTTTAATTTGCCCTATTTTCCCCCCTGAATACCGATTCCATTTCAATGCACATAACTTAATTGTATATGGAAAGCATGGGAATGATTATTTGATAAGCGATCCCGTAATGGAAACAGTGACAACTTTGTCGGAAGAGGATATGATTAAGGTTCGTTTTGCAAAAGGACCACTAGCTCCTAAAGGGCATGTTTATTATCCCGAAAACGTCCATAAAGTGGATAACGAAACAATTAAAAGAGGAATCATTAAAGGGATAAAACGAAGTGCTCGTGATATGTTGCATGTTCCTGGGAATATTGCTGGTGTAGCTGGTATTAAATATACTTCCAAACAAATTCGTAAGTGGAGAGAAAAACTAGGCCCACGAAAGGCTGGTTTATATTTAGGACAAATTGTTCGTATGCAAGAAGAAATTGGTACTGGTGGTGGTGGCTTTCGTTTTTTGTATGCCGCATTTTTAGAGCAAGCGTATCATTATATTCCAGATGAAAAGCTATTGTCTATTTCAGAGGAGTTTACCAAAGCTGGTGATTTGTGGAGAGAAAGTACAGTTCAAATGGGACGTATCTACAAAGGGCGTATTAATAATGAGCAAAAGGATTTTGAAGTGTGTGCTGATTTGTTATTAGAAATTGCAGAAATAGAAAAGAATGCCTTTTTGAAGTTAAAAGGAATGCCTTTTTAAGATTGGCAACATAATTGTAATTGAGCACTAAATCCTAAAAAATAATAAAATGAAAAAAATAGTTACTACAATGATTTTGGCAATCGTACTTGTTGGAAATGTACTTGCACAAAAGGAAGTAAAATATGCAAAAATATTTTACAAAGATTTAAAAATGGAAACCAACGATATTGTTATAATCGTTGACAATGCCGTTTCAACTGCTGGTGAAACAAAGTTTAAATTAAAAATCATGAACAAGACGAATGATTATTTGATTTTAAAACCTGAAGAATGTAAATTCATTGTAAACGGGAAAGAGGAAAAGCCACAAGAAAAATGGTTAGTGATTTCTCCGAATGAAAGTGATTTTAGAGTTGTAAACTTGAAAGGAGCTGGCTACAATGCAATTAAGAATTATCAATTCGTTTTAGATGGTTTATATCGTGTTGATGCAAATACAAAAGGAATTTCAACACCAGATTTTAAATTGCCTGCTTCACAAAATGATTTCAAAACAGGACCATTTTCAAATACGGTTACAAAGGTTGTAAAAGAAACAGATAAAACAGAAGTTAAATTTAATGTTACATATACTGGCGACAAAATTGGTTTTGTTTTTCCATCAAAAGTTTCTGTCAAAATGCCTGATGGTAATATTTATGCAAATGCAAAGTCGAAGTCGGATGCAATTATGTTAGTGAAAGGTGAGTCGGATGCATCAAACTAGTTTGGCAACGTATGGAAGGTGGAAAAATGATGGATATGCAAAAAGTAGATATGTTGATTCAATGGAATGATGCTTTTGCTGAAGTAACACCAGTTAAAATGAAATCAGAAACAATTGAAATGTTGTTTGATGAAGTAATGAGTAACGAAAAAGGGAAGTAAGTGATTCCTGTATATAATAAAAAGCCCTTCTTGAAATTTCAAGAAGGGCTTTTTTATTAATCTTTTTGTAAAAATGGATAACGATAATCCGTTGGCGGAACAAATGTTTCCTTGATTGTGCGTGGTGACACCCAGCGCAATAAATTTATCATCGATCCAGCTTTGTCATTCGTTCCCGAACCTCTTGCACCACCAAATGGCTGTTGACCCACAACAGCACCAGTTGGTTTGTCGTTGATGTAAAAATTACCTGCTGCATTGCGTAAAGCTTTGGTGCCTAATTCAATTGCATATCTGTCTTGCGCAATGATTGCTCCTGTTAATGCATAGATAGATGTTGAGTCTACTAATTTTAATGTTTCTTCGTATTTATCTGCATCGTACACATAAAGCGTTAATACTGGTCCAAATAACTCTTCACACATAGTCACGTATTTAGGATCATTTGCTTTGATAATCGTTGGTTCAATAAAATAACCGTTCGATTTATCATAATTTCCACCTGCAACAATTTCTACATTTTTGTCAGCTTTGGCTCCATCAATGTATTTCGCCAATTTATCAAATGATTTTTCATCAATTACTGCGTTGATGAAATTGGTGAAATCTTCTGTTGGTCCCATTTTAAATGTTTTCAAATCAGCAACTACTTGTGCTTTTACTTCTTCCCAAATATTAGATGGCATGTATGCACGAGAAGCGGCAGAGCATTTTTGACCTTGGTATTCAAATGCTCCACGACTAATAGCTGTTGCAACGATTTTAGCATCGGCAGATTTATGCGCCATGATAAAATCCTTTCCGCCAGTTTCGCCTACAATGCGAGGGTATGTTTTGAACTTATGAATGTTGTTACCTATTGTTTTCCAAATATTTTGAAATACTTCTGTTGATCCTGTAAAGTGGATTCCAGCAAAATCAGCGTGTGCGAAAATCACATCAGCTGCATCTGGACCACTTGGATAAATTAAATTAATAACACCATCTGGTAATCCTGCTTTCATAAATATTTCCATTAATACATTTGCTGAGTATACTTGAGTGTTTGATGGTTTCCAAACAACCACATTACCCATCATTGCACAGGATGTAGGTAAATTGCCTGCAATTGCTGTAAAATTGAATGGTGTTAATGCGTATATGAATCCTTCTAAAGGACGTTGTTCTACTCGGTTCCAAACACCAAATCCTGTTCCTGCAACGGGTGGTTGTTGTTGGTAAATTTCGGTCATGTACAATACATTATACTTTAAAAAGTCAATGATTTCACATGCACTATCAATCTCTGCTTGGAAAGCATTTTTAGATTGCCCAAGCATTGTTGCAGCATTTAATTTTGCACGGTAAGGACCAGCAATCAATTCGGCAGCTTTTAAGAAAATACTAGCACGGTGTTCCCAAGAAAGCGCTTCCCATTTCGGCTTTGCAGCTAATGCTGCGTCAATAGCTTGTGAAACATGTTCCTTTGTAGATTTATGAAAATATCCCAATGTATGTTTATGGTCGTGAGGAGGAGCAAGGCGAATTTTCTCTCCGCTACGCACTTCTTTTCCACCAATGTACATCGGAATGTCTAATTCTATTGAACGCAATTCTTTTAGCATTGCTTGTGTTGCAATTCTTTCGGGGCTACCAGCTGCATAACTTTTTACTGGCTCGTTCACAGGGACAGGAACGGTATAAAATCCTTTTGGCATATTATTAAAATTATAAATTTAGTATTCTTAATTTTTGAAGTACAAATATAGCAAAAAAGGAGGGAGGCTGTATGTGATTACACTTACTGTTTTTGTTGTTTTTAACTTATTCTTTGACTAAATTTATGAGATGCATTTCTTAAAACTCGTTTTAGTAGTTTGTTTCGTTGGAATTTTGTTCTCCGGATGTCTTGTGTCTAAGATGGTAGAAGGTGAGCCAGGAACTTGTGAAGTACATAGTAATCGATTGCATAGAAGTTTGGTTCGTGTTAAATATGGAGCATATTGTGCACCTGGGACTCATTTAGGTAAGGGTAGTGAGGCTTTTCCACATGCTAAACATCCTGTGTGTGGTGGATGTTCTGTGCATAAGAAATTTCGTTGGTTTTATAATTGTTCGAAGTGTAATAAAGCAAAACGAAAATACAGGATTCAATTTGTTAAGCAGCGTGATCGAAAAAATGAAATTAGAGCTACCTTTTAATTTTAGTTAGCCTAAATTTTATAGTTAGTATATAAAATAACAATCATCTGAATGATGAAAATTTAACACGTTTTCACCAATTAAAATAAATTTGTTTACTCCGTATTCCATTATTTTTTCAATAATATCACGCTTTAAAATCATGATATCATTATTAATGGCATCGTTCCATTCTCCAATTAATTCAATAATTGCATAGCCTTGTTCATATTCTACAAAAAGTATTTTTATGAAGAGGGTAGGAGAGTCAATGTCATCCATTGAGGATGAATTAAATAATTATAAATAGCATTGGTATATTCAAACTCACTGTATTCACGTTCATAAAATGGCGAACGTTCATCTTCTGATGCTATGTAGTGATGTCGCCAGTTGTAATATGGTTCTATGTCCTGCATGGTTAGGGAAATAGTTGATTGGGGGATGGGCTAATTTAGGTGTGACCTAATTTAACCTATTTGACTTAATTTATTTTTTTACTGAATCTACAGCTTTTCCTACACTGCCATGCTTTAGTAATAACTCATTCGCTTTTTTGTAGGATACATTTAATTCCTTCATTACCATATTCGTTCCTCTGTCAACCAACTTGTTATTGCTTAATTGCATATCCACCATTTTGTTTCCTTTTACTCTTCCAAGTTTTATCATTACAGAAGTAGAAATCATGTTTAATACCAATTTTTGTGCTGTGCCCGATTTCATGCGTGTGCTGCCTGTAACAAACTCTGGTCCAACTACCACTTCTATTTTATGTTTTGCCACTTTTGCCACATTGCTTCCTTTGTTACAAACAATGCAAGCTGTTAGAATGTTGTTTTTATTACAATTCTCTAATGCACCAATTACGTAGGGTGTTGATCCAGATGCCGCAATTCCTATCACTACATCTTTAGCTGTGATTTTGTGTGCTTGTAAATCTTTCCAACCTTGTTTGGTATCATCTTCTGCAAATTCTACAGCCTTACGAATAGCTTTATCACCTCCAGCAATTAAACCAATTACCATTCCTTGAGGTACACCATAGGTGGGTGGACATTCGCTTGCATCAACAATTCCTAAACGGCCACTGGTACCTGCTCCCATGTAAAATAATCGTCCGCCATTTTGCATTTGTTTTACAATTGCCGTTACAAGTTTTTCAATTTTTGGAATTACTTTTTCAATGGCATCTGGAACTGTTTTGTCTTCTTTATTGATATTGCTTAGTAATGCTTTTACACTCATTTTTTCGAGTGCATTGTAGTTAGAGTCAGATTCGGTAGTTCTTTTCATTAGAATGCTTTGATGTAGATACTTTGTTTTTATAAATGGGAAAATAAAAGGGCGAAATATTTCGCCCTTTTATCTAATAAATTCTTGGAAATTTTGCTGGATTACTTTCCTGCATCATTTCATATACGGTATCAAATACGTCATCAGCACTTGGTTTACTATAATAGTCGCCATCAGAGCCGTAAGCAGGACGGTGATCTTTTGCTGCCAATGTTCTTGGCTCTGTATCTAAATAATTGTATCCACCTTGTTCTTCTAATACCTTTTGTAAGATGTATGCACTTGCTCCACCTGGAACATCTTCATCTAAAATCAACAAGCGATTTGTTTTCATCAACGATTCTACAATTGAATGATTTAAATCGAATGGTAATAATGTTTGTACATCAATTACTTCTACCGAAATATCTGCTTCTGCTAATTGTTTAACAGCTTCCATTGCAATGCGGCAGCATGAACCGTATGTTACTAATGTAATATCTGTTCCTTCGTTGATGGTTTCAACAACGCCTAATGGTAATTTGTATTCACCTATGTTGGAAGGTAGTTGTTCTTTTAAGCGATAGCCATTTAATGGTTCAATTACCAATGCTGGTTCATCAGCACATAAAAGTGTATTGTAAAACCCTGCAGCTTGTGTCATGTTACGTGGAACACATACATGAATACCACGTAATGAATTAATAATCATTCCCATTGGCGATCCACTGTGCCAGATGCCTTCTAGGCGGTGACCACGTGTACGAATAATAACAGGTGCTTTTTGGCCTCCTTTGGTTCTATATTGTACAGTTGCTAAATCATCACTCATGATTTGCAATGCGTATAATAAATAGTCTAAGTATTGAATTTCTGCAATTGGTCGTAAGCCACGCATTGACAATCCAATGGCTTGGCCCATGATGGTTGCTTCACGAATACCTGTATCGAATACTCTGATTTCACCGTACTTCGCTTGTAAGCCTTCTAATCCTTGGTTTACACCACCAATTCGTCCGCTATCTTCTCCAAAAATTAAAACTTCAGGATATTTATTTAAGATATAGTCAAAGTTTTCACGTAATAATTCTCTTCCATCTACATGTTTTGCTTCACCCGAAAATTCTGTTTTAACAGGTTTTACATTCAATGCTTTTTGATTTGATTCACTATGCAAATAAGAGCTATAACGGTCGAAGTTAGCTAGGTTTGATTCGTTTAACCAATCCGATAATTTTGTTTTTGCAGGAATGTTTTCAGCTCTGGTGATACGTAAAATACGTTTTGCAGCAGAAGCAGTGTCTTTACGAATTGGTTCCAAAACAGAGTTTAAATCGGTTTTAATTTTTGCAATGAATGATGCATTTTGACTATTTGCAGCAATTTCATCAATGATTGCATTTACTTCTTTTAATTCTTGTTTGATTGGGTTTTGGTATGCAGTCCAAGCAGCAGCTTTCGCTTCACGTACAACTTTTTTTGCATTCTCCTCAATCTCATTCAATTCTGTTTCTGATGCTAATTTGTTTAATAGAATCCATTCACGCATTTTTTTGATTCCATCAAAATCATTTTCCCATTGCAAACGATCTTTTGATTTGTAACGCTCGTGTGAACCTGAGGTACTGTGACCTTGAGGTTGTGTAACTTCTTCCACATGTATTAAAACGGGAACATGCTCTTCTCTACAAACTTTAGCTGCTTTTTCATACGTTTCGCATAAATGTGCATAATCCCAACCTTTTGTTTTGAAAATTTCGTAGCCATTTCCTCCGTTTTCACGTTGGAATCCTTTTAATATTTCAGAGATACTTTCTTTTGTTGTTTGGTATTTTTTAGGGACAGAAATTCCATGTCCATCATCCCAAACAGAAACCAACATTGGGATTTGCATTACACCTGCTGCATTGATTGTTTCCCAAAATAACCCTTCAGAAGTACTCGCATCCCCAATTGTTCCGAATGCAATTTCGGAACCTTTATTCGAAAAATATTTGAATTTATCTTTTTGTAAATCGGGGTTTAGTTTGTAATGTTTGGATGCCATTGCTAATCCAAGTAAGCGAGGCATTTGGCCACCTGTTGGAGAAATGTCAGCAGAGGAGTTTTTTATTTTCGTTAAATCTTTCCATGTTCCATCAGGATTTAAGCTACGTGTTCCAAAGTGACCACCCATCTGGCGACCAGCACTCATTGGTTCCGCATCTACATCGGTGTGTCCATAAAGTCCAGCAAACCATTCTTGTAAACTTAAATTTTCGGTAGCAAACATAAATGTTTGATCACGGTAATAGCCAGAGCGAAAATCACCATCTCGGAAAACTTTAGCCATTGCTAACTGAGCAACTTCTTTTCCGTCACCAAATATTCCGAATTTAGCTTTTCCGGTTAAAACTTCTCTTCTTCCCATTAAACTTGCTTCACGACTTTCGTTAGCAATTTTATAGTCGTTTAAAACGATTTTTATGAATTCGGTAACTTTTGTGTTTCCGCTTGCAAGTGTTGACATAATTTGAAATAATTAAAAATTCACGTTCCACAAATATAAGTATTTGTGGGCGTGAATTGAAGGGATTGAATAATTTGTGGAAAAATGTTTTTTGTTCTGAATTAGTCCTGATTATCAGGCTATTTAGAATTTTTCGTTGTAAATTTTAATCGCTTGGCGATTGTATTTATTTCGATTGCTTTTGGAAACTCCTGAAATAATTGGGCAAGTAATTGCGGCTGCAGCGCAAACTGCACTTATTGCTAAATCCCCTGAATCAAATCGGCCATAACCACCGCTGCTACTGAATATTCCAGTGCTTTTTATTAGGAATATATAGGACGTAATTCCTAATGGAATAGCCGCAAAACCAATGTATTGGATAGATTTAGCGTCTTTTGCTTGACCAACAAAACCCATTATTTGTTTGTTATTTGTTTTTAGAAGCATGTCGTGTAAATCGCGCTCACTTATTGTTCTATCCTGATAGCGGAACCGAGAGCCCCAGGTATCAATTCGATTGTTTGGTTTTGCAGGTGCAGTAGCATAATAGTCGTTTGTTTTTTCGGTTACAGTAATTGTAGTTTTTACAGGTGCTTCTTGTTTAAAAACTTCCTTTACACCATTCGAAAATTTTATCATTTCGATACTTGATTTAGACTCTACATAGGTAGGACCATCTTGAAAATCGAATCGTTTGTATTTTATTTCGTTGGGTGTTATTTCCAGAAACTTTTGCTAAAATGATATCACCACTTAATTTTACAATGGTATCTTGAGCATTTGCATTAATTGAAGCAAAAATGATTATGCAGAATAAAAATATTTTTTTCATGGAAGGTGAATAGTTTACACAAATATAACAAAAAAACAGAGCTTACTTATCGCAAACTCTGTTTTGAAAAAAAGGGTGGAGAATAAGAAATGCTACGAACTTATTCTCCTAAAATGTTGTTTTGCACGTACTTTACCCCTTTTTAGATTTAATAAACCCAAATCTTTGTTCTATAACGCATCAATACCTTAAAAGTTACAGTACTTTAAAATTTAAGTCGATGAAGTAAACCGTTTCCGCTTTTGTAACTTCATTTTTTAAGTCCAATTTTGGAAACTCAGTTTCAACGTACTTTTTCAATTCTTTATTGTTCGTGTTCACATCTAAAAGAATGACTGTTCCATTGTTATTGATTTTAAATTGAACATTTACTTTTTCGTTTAGTTTATTGTTTTTTAATTGTTGAGGAACTTTCAATTGTTTACTAATAGTTTTATTAATTCCAGTTCCATTTCCTGCATAACTTATAGTCATGCTTACTAAGGCTAAAAATGTTATCAAAAATATTTTTTTCATAGGGATGTTGTTTTTGTTTTATGCTAGACGATTATCGAATCGATTAGTTACAATTGTTTTTAATTATTTTTTAAGCTTCATGTTTAAGGCAATTTTGGTATAGCAGGAACAGAAGGAATGCTAGGTATAATAATCGTATCGTGTTTAATTACATTTTCTAGTCCGTTACAATCCAAACACTCCAATCCTCTTGTTGTCATAATCCATCTTCTATTTACCATGTCACTATCAAAGGTGTCGTTCACGTTGTCGATGTCATAAATTATTTTTTCCATGCGTTTGCTCAGAAAAACAACTTTGTTCAATGGAACTTTTAGTATCAATTTAAGTTCTTGTCCACGTAATTTATCAAGTGCATCAATATCATAAAAGCTATTGAACAAGATGGTTGAATCCATTTGTGTGATGGCATATTCAATGTTTTTTGCTCTACTTGCAGCTTCTTTTTTGTCGAACCCTTCTGCACTTTTTACAGCAACTAATTCAAACTCGTTTGTTTCGCTTGCTACAATGGTAAAGCTTGGATAACCCAATCTGAATTTTTGCTCATCTTTTGAAATGATGTACCAATCACCTAAATGAATTTTGCGATGTCTGTTGTATTTGTCTTCAACATCTTCTTCGGATGAAGGTTTAAGGTCGAGGTACAATGTGTTATTGGTTGGCTGAGTAATTGTGATATTTTGTTTTGCTGTAGCATGTTCTGTAAAATCTGTACCAATTTGAATTCCAATGTAAATCATGATAGCTAATCCGAATAACCAAAGAATATTAGCCGTGTATTTTACAATTCTATTCTTTTCTTTGAAGCCGAATAAATATTTAATTCCGCTGTATACCATACTTAACAAAGGGATTCCAATAAATAGGATTAATCCAATTACGATTAATTCAAATGAGATTGTATTTGGTAATACAGCATCTCCAAATTCGTATAATGAGAAGTGGATGGCATCTCCAGGTGAGTTAAATGCTGATATTGTGCCACGACCAAACAATGTTGCTAATAGTGCAACAAGGAATGTTATACCTATTACGATTAAAAAAACAGCAAACACTTTTCCAACAACTTTAAACGTTCCTTGAAATAGTTCGGTAATAAAATTGCCAACTCTGTGAGCTGACTTTTTAACTTTTGCTTTGTTCTCAGGATTATTTACATCGTTTTCCCAGCCTTTCATTCTTTTTTTGAAATCATCAAATTCTTCAGTAACTGCTTTGCCTATGTTGTTTACATCTACCTTTTCGCCTCTCATTTCTAATTTTTCGGCAGTTGTTTTTGCTTCAGGAATAATCATCCAAAGAATAATATACAATAGGAATCCCGTTCCGAATACAAAGAAACTGATTGCAAAAGCACCTCTTAACCAAATAGGATCAAAATCAAAGTAGTTGGCTACACCCGAGCAAACACCTCCAAGCATTTTTTCATCTGGATCGCGGAATACGTCTGCGACCTGGTATGATTTTGCTTTTCGCTGTATTGGTTGTTGGAACCATTATTTGGTTGATTTGTAGCACTTTCATCGGCAAAATCTTCAGGTTTCCCCATTACAGCGATAACACTTTCAACATCAGCCATCAAAACAGCTTGTTTTGTTTGACTCACTTTTGTTTGTAGCATTTCAGCAATGCGCGATTCTATATCACTCATTATTTCATCTCTACTTTCTGAATTTGCGAAATAACCTTTGATTGCGGCCAAATACTTATTGAGTTTATCGTATGCATCTTCTTCAATGTGAAAAATGATACCACTTAAATTCATTGTTATTGTACGGTTCATTGTATCGTGTTTTAGATTGTTAAAATTAGTTTTGTGTTGTTTTGTTTACTGCTTCTACAAGTTCATTCCAAGTGATGTTCAATTCTTTTAGAAATTGTTCGCCAACAGGTGTGAGTTTGTAATATTTGCGTGGAGGGCCCGATGTTGATTCCTCCCAGCGATAACTTAATAAGCCATCATTTTTTAAGCGCGTGAGAAGTGGATAGAGTGTACCTTCCACCACAATCAGTTTTGCTTCTTTCATTTTTTCAATAATTTCTGAAGGATAATGTTCAGTTTTCGAAAGAATCGATAGAATACAAAACTCAAGGACACCCTTTTTCATTTGTGCTTTTGTGTTTTCTATATTCATGGTTGTTATTTTTTAATTCTGTACTTATTTGACAATGCAAAGATATATACAAAAATTAGTACCTTGTATCGCATAGTACTAAAATAATTTACAAGTCATTGATTTTCAGGCAATAAATTTTTCATTTCGTTTTAAAAAAATGAGTATTTTTGCAAAAAATATAATTTATGCATTTAGCTCAGGACTTTAATGAACTGTTTACCGTTGCTTCTTTAATTAGTTTACTTACACTTTCCGTCTTAGAAGTCGTTCTAGGAATAGATAATATCATTTTTATTTCGATTGTAGCGGGGAAATTGCCTAAAAGCAAACAACCCAAGGCACGTACTATTGGTTTGATGTTAGCATTAATAATGCGTGTAACATTGCTTTTCAGTATTTCTTGGATTGTAGGTTTAAAAGATGCATTGTTTCATATTGGTGATTTTGGGGTAACAGGCAGGGATTTGATTTTATTTGCTGGCGGTGTGTTTTTATTGTATAAAACAACAATTGAATTACACAATAAGGTTCAGGGGTATGAAGAAGATGGAATGAAATCAAATAAAACTAGTTTTAATGGTATTGTTTTTCAAATTGTATTAATAGATATTGTTTTTTCCTTCGATTCAATTTTAACTGCAGTTGGCTTGGTAACTAATCTTATCGTTATGATTCTAGCAGTTATTATTGCAATGATAATTATGATTTTATTTTCAGGAAAAGTGAGTGATTTTATTAATGAAAATCCGACCATTAAAGTATTAGCGCTTTCGTTTTTATTGATGATAGGAATGATATTGGTTCTAGATTCATTGCATCAACATGTAGATAAAACAATAGTATACATATCCATTGCTTTTTCTTTGTTTGTAGAAATGCTGAATATTCGGATGCGAAAAAAATCTGGGAAAGGCGATACTAATGATGATCCGCGAGACGTAATTTAGTCAAAGATTGCTTTTTAGCACTGTGAATACTTACGTTTAAATCAAATCCTAATAAAAGAATTAACGAGTTGATGTAAATCCACATCATAATTACAATGAGTGTTCCTATGGAACCATATAATTTATTGTAATTACCAAAATTATTTACATAATAGCCAAATGCCAAGGATGCTAGTATAATTAGCACGGTAGCAAACATTGAACCCGCAGAAAAGAAACGCCAACCTTTTTCTCTTTGGGTCCAAGATAATAATTCGAACGATATGAGCGAATAGCTCAGCATTGCAAGAATAATCCATTTCCCTGTGTTTAAAATATAGAATAAGGTTTTGTCTTTGTGAATTAAATAATGAAATCCTAGTTCGCTTCCAATAATTAGAATAATTGCTGCTGATAATAATATAACGGTTATGAACAACATGTAGAACGATGCAACTCTTTGCATTAAAGGAGTTCTTGTTTCAATATCGTGGTAGGTTTCATTGAAAGCATTAATCATGGCGTTAAAACCATTAGTAGAAAAGTACAATGCAGATATGAAACCAAATGATAGTAATCCTCCTCGTTGATTTTTTATAATATCTGCAATAGTGCCTTCTGTTGCTTCAAAAGCAGATTGTGGTAAACATTTTGCAAAAGATTAAACAAATAATCTTGAAAATTTTCAATTGGTATGTACGGAATCAGCGTAAATAGGAAGATGATAGTTGGGAAGAGTGCTAAAAAAAAACTGAATGCTAAAGATGAAGCCCTCATGTTTAAAGCTCCATTTATTAATCCCTGAAAAAAAAATTTTGTTACTACATAAAAGGATAATCCTTCGAATCTAGGTAGAATTAATTTTCTGCCTCTAATAATCCTATGAATAGGCTTAATGCGAATTAATAATTTTATGTATTTCGTTTGCATTTTAATATGCTTTTAAACTAAGGTCAATGCTTTTAATATGATGTGTAAGTGCGCCTACTGAAATAAAATCAACTCCGCATTTTGCATAGGCTCCAATTGTTTTTTCTGTAATACCACCCGATGCTTCTGTTTCGTATTTGCCATCAATTAATTGAATTGCTTTTCTAATATCAGCATAGCTAAAGTTGTCAAGCATAATGCGATGAACTTTACCAACTGCTAGTATCTCCTTTACCTCATTCAGGTTGCGTGCTTCAATCTCAATTTTTAATTTTTTCTTTTTTGATTTGATATAAGCATTAGCCGAATCAATAGCTTGTTTTATGCCACCTGCATAATCAATGTGATTATCTTTTATTAAAATCATATCGTATAGTCCAATACGATGATTTGCTCCGCCACCAATCAAAACCGACCACTTTTCAAGTCCTCTAATAGTTGGAGTTGTTTTTCTAGTATCAATAACTTTTGTTTTGGTCCCTTTACACAATTGAACCAAATGATTGGTTTTGGTTGCAATGCCACTCATGCGTTGCATGCAATTTAATACTAAGCGTTCCGCTAATAAAATGGATTGCGATTTCCCTTCAACCGTTAATACAATATCGCCTATTTTACTGAGTCCGTCTTTAATGAGCACTTTTACTTTTAGTTCAGTATCAACTTGCTTGAAAATTTCGACTGCTAACTCAACGCCAGCGATGATGCAATTTTCTTTTACTAATAATTTAGCTTTCCCTTTGGCGCTTGATGGAATACAAGCTAGTGAGGTATGATCACCATCTCCGATGTCTTCGGCAATGGCTTGTTTTATGAATTGTTGAATGTTAAAATGGTAATTTTTCTCGGCAAGTAATTTTTTACTCATTCTCAGTTTCTATTTTAAATTGCTGAATCAACGTTTGGCTTCCTGTAGTTTTGATTAGGAAGTAGGGTTCTAAATTTTCCATTAGAGGTTTCTAGATTACCAATAACGTATTGCGATCCATTTTTCGGCTGACTTTTATGAGCAACTGTAAAGGCTTTACTGCATGTTTACCGAAAAATCTTTTAAAATCATTTCAGCTTGCTGTTTGCTATATACATCTTCCTTTTCGATAACCTTTAAATCTACATTTTCAATAAAATATTTTGAAATGTTCTTTGGATTGCCAGTTCTTATTGCAGCAGCTATGTCGTCAATTACATCGAGTGTAAATGACATTGAAGCAAATGCTATCAAGATTAATGCGATGATTGATTTAGTTTTCATTGGTGTTTTTTCTTTCCACAGTTTTAAGCAAGAATTAAGCCATAACGATTAAAAAAATAAAATAATGACCTTGCAATTTTGTGGTCTTACAAAAATATAGTTTTTTTACAATGAATATCCATTAAAGCATGAAAATAACACTAATTCTAAACGGGAAAACAGAAGACGAACATATAATCAAAGGTTTTACTGTTTATGAGCAGCGATTAAAGCACTACGTGTCATTTGAAACGATTGTTATTCCTGCATTAAAAAACACCAAAGCTTTATCCATTGAGCAGCAAAAACAAAAGGAAGCAGAGTTGTTGTTCAAACATATTCAGTCGGCCGACAAGCTTATTTTGTTGGATGAAAATGGGAAGGAGTACAATTCGGTTGGATTCTCTGATTTTATTCAGCAACAAATGAATTCTGGTATAAAGAATTTAGTTTTTGTGGTGGGTGGTCCTTATGGATTTAGTGAGGAAGTGTACAAACGTGCAAATGGAAAGATATCATTGTCCAAAATGACTTTTTCTCATCAAATGGTGCGTTTGTTTTTTATCGAACAAGTGTACAGAGCGATGACGATTCTGAAAAATGAACCTTATCATCATCAGTAATCTACTTGAAAAATAATTGAATCTCTTTGCTCAATCTTTCTACTTCCACTTTCTCGATAGGATGCTGTGTATTTGGTAATACTATAAAGTCAGCATTTTTTAATTTACGATAAACAGCAATTGTTTCTTCTAATGTTACCATCGTATCTTTATCACCTATGCTAATCAACGTATTGTGTTCAATGGTTTCGTAGTCACTCAACTGAAGTGTATTGTTTTTTCCTAATGCAATCATCATTTCTGCAGTTACTTTTAGTGCTAGTTTCCAATCATTGGGTTTGTTTCTTTCTTCTAATATTATTGCAAATGCAGGCAATTTCTCCTGAATTTTTTCGGGATTCAACATTTTAATTTCCTTTTCTGCAATTTCTTCTGTCCACTGAAATTTTGTAGCCAAGGTCATTATTTTGTTAATACGTGTAGAGTGATTTTTTGCCAGGTACAATGCGACATAACCACCCATGCTGTATCCAAAAATATTGATTTTGTCAAATGTTGTTTTTTCTAAATAAGCCAAATACATCATTTGCGAATATTTCTATCGAAAAGTGTGCAGGCATTGATTCACCTCCATGTCCACTAAAGTTGAGTGTATGAACAATGTAGCTTGATTTTAATTTTTCTGCTAAGGGCATTAGTTGTTCTTTTGCTCCTATAGCACCGTGTAATAATAATAGGTGTTGCATAATATATGAATGTTGTAAAAATAGGAAAATAACGAAAGCGATTAATATGTACTTTTGTGTTTTATGGAAGTAGTAGAAGAAAAAAAGATAATTCAAGAAATAAAAGATCCTAAGCTGAATGGGAATGGAGAAAAAACCTTTCTTCAAGGACCGCAATCACGTTGGCGAGAGTTTCATTTTTAGTTAGGTAATGTTTGAATTTATCAAAGGGTTTCGTGCTTTGCATTTTGTTGGGCCCTTGTGTTACCGTTTTTGGCTCTGCACGTTTTTCTGAAGAGCATCCTTCTTATAAGTTGGCTCGGCAAGTAGGAGCTGGTTTGGCGAATATTGGCTTTACGGTTATGACAGGTGGTGACCTGGCATTATGGAAGCAGCAACAGGTGGAGCTAAAGATGCTGGTGGGGAAATCGGTGGGTTGTAACATTGTTTTATCACACGAACAGCATCCAAATCCATACTTAGATAAATGGGTAAGTATTCGTTTCTTTTGTTCGAAAAGTATTATTATCAGGGTGGTTTTGGGACTTTGGATGAGTTTTTTGAAGCCTTAACACTTGTGCAAACAAACTCCATCAAACGTTTTCCGATTGTGCTAATGGATAAAGCTTTTCATCATGAATTATGCACGCATTTTGAAAAAATGGCTGCTAGCGGAACCATTCATAAGGATGATATGAAATACTTGATAGTTACAGATTCCGTTGAAGAAGCAGTTAATCATATCGAAAAGTTTGCTGTTCAACAATTTAATCTGCGCAAAAAAGAAGTACCGAAAGCTGTTTCCTGGCTGGGTGAATATCGATAGTTATTCTTTTTTGAACATAAATGTGTATGTAGAACGATTGTTTTTATCATCTACTACTTCGATATTAAAAGTGTGCACACCCGCTTGGTACTGTTCATCAAACGTATAAAACAATAAATCCTTTTTTGTTTCATATTCGCATAAAACCCATTTGCCATCGATGGTTGCTCTATAGCTTTTTATTCCAGAAAGCTTATCGTTAGCGATTATTCCAATTTGTTTTTCTTTGGTTAGATCAACTATTAGTGAATCTTTATGGAATTTAAAAGCTGGCTTTAGTTTTGGTGAAATGGTATCAATGGTAATCGCAAAATCGCCCCATGTTTTTGTTTTAGCTTCTATCCATCCTGCAGTGTACTCACCTCCAACATAGGTTCGTTTGCCTTTATCATTAATTGAAACGATGCACGCTTTTGATGTTAATGAGTCGGGAAGGTTGATGGTTTTTAAACGTATAGAAACACTTTTTTGCAATGCTGTTTTTGTATTCATAATTTTATGAAGATTCGAATAAAATCCTTTTGGTTGAATCGATTTCATGTAGCTGAAAATATAGTCGTCATAAGCAGCATTGGCTGGAACGGTAATGGTTGCTTCTGGATAGTTAAATGATTTTGTTTCAATGCAATTGTTTAAAATCGGAGTGTTTTTTAGTGGTTTGTTGATAGCTTGAGTAGTGCTTTTTACTTTTAAATTAATTTCAGTGGTGTTGCCAACATAGTCTTTCACGAGGTAAGTAACAAGATGTGTACTGTCGTCATTAAACGTAATTTTCCCATCATCGATCACATCTTTATAAATACCCAATTGATTGTTTTTTGATAAAAAGCATTTTTGAATTTTACTTCCATGTGTTTGTTTTTCGGCATAATCGATGTGAGCATTTACAAAACGAGAATATTCAAATGTGAACTTTTCGAGTTCATGATAATAAACACGTTTGCCATCTACAAGCAGTTCAATGGAAAAAACGCCATTAGGGTTTGTCGACTTGGTTTCTAAGTCGAAACACTCAATGCCAAATCCAATTGTTCCGTTAACGGTTATACTATCAGTTTTTAAAAAAGAGTACATCCCTTTTTTGTATAAAGGTGTAATTTGTTTTGTTGTATTTTTTTTGTTTACAGTAGCTGTTTCATCTAATGGATATATCGCCAATTTGGTTACTCTTGGGTTTGATGGTATCATTTATTAAATAACCAAAATAAAAAGGATTTACAGGCATTTCTGTCTTCGAATCACGAATTTCGAAGTGTAAATGCGGGCCGAGATCCGCCTGTGTTTCCAGATAAAGCAATTAATTCTCCTTTTTGATGGAAGGTGAGAAGGAGATAGTATCGTGTCAAGTTCAAACGTTTCTAATTTGTATTGCATTTTTGTGTAAATACTTCAATGTCGATATCAAAGCAGTTTAAATGTGCATATACAGAAGTAAATCCATTAGGGTGGGTAATGTACAACGCTTTTCCGTAGCCACCAGTGCTAATTTTGATTCTTGATATGTAGCCATCGGCTACTGCAAAAATTGGTATATTCTCTTTCCCTTTCGTTTTAGGTCGAAACCTGCATGAAAATGGTTGGGACGAATTTCGCCAAAATTGCCAGACAATTCCATGGATCCAGCCATAGGAGAGCTGAAATAGTCGGTAGGGTAGGGTGTTTGAGAAAACAACGCTGTACCACTCAAGGTCAATAAAAGGAATATGTAAAGCTGTTTTCTCATGGTACTTGCAAAAAAAAGCATAAAATCAATCCCTATTTTGCTCTAGGCTCAAAGTTATTAACGTTGAAGGGCTGAATTAAGTGCTCTAAATTTTTGGCAATTCCATTCAGGAATGTTATATTTGTAAAATATTGAATTACAGAACTTAATGTTTGATTATGAGTGATTTAACAGCAACCATAGCCGAGTTTAAAACAAAAATTGAAAAATTAGTGACGTTGCATTCGCAATTGAAAGCTGATTATGACAAGTTAGCTATTGATAATCAACAGCTTAAGGGTGCAATTGCTGAGCAGCTAGTAGTTATTGAAGCATTGAAAAAAAGTAATCAGGATTTAGTAACAAATACAAACGAACAACACAACACGCTTATAACAGATACAAAACTAAAAATAAACGAGCTAGTGCAAGAGATTGACAATTGCATTGCTCTCATTAATAAATAGATAATCTATTGAGTTTCTATAAAGCAATTTATACAAACCTGAAACAATAAAATGACAGACGTTTCATTAAAAATAGTAATTGCCGGACGAACTTATCCCCTTACTGTAAAGAAAGAGGATGAAGAAGCAGTTCATCAGGCAGCTAAAATGATTAATGATAAGGTGAAGGAATTTGAGCAAAATTACTCGGTACGAGACAAACAAGATTTATTAGCCATGTGTGCTTTGAACTTGCTTGCTACCCAGCAAAATAATCCTAAAAAATCGCCTGATTTTGACGAGCTGAATCAACTTGACTTATTCGTTTCCGACTATCTACAAAAAGAGAGCGATTCCATTTAGTTTGCAGTTTTTTAACAATTCACTGTAAACAAAAAAATCTTCCATTGGTTCGCGAGTGTTTCGCAAATGCATACTTTGGCAATTAGAATTTATGCAAGGCGAAGATTAATAACCAACAACTTAATTTTTTAACTATTTATGGACATTATACTGATTATTGCAGCTGCTTTAGGAGGATTGATTTTAGGTGCACTGGGTGCATTTATGGCAATAAAAAAATCCAACGAGAACAAAGCAAACAACATTGTTAAAGAAGCCGAAGCAGAAGCTGAGGTGATTAAAAAAGACAAAATACTTCAAGCAAAAGAGAAGTTTTTGCAATTAAAAACAGAGCATGAAAAAACGATCAATGATCGTAATCAAGCAATGCAAGTTTCTGAAAATAGAATTAAGCAAAAAGAGCAAGCTCTTTCTCAAAAGCAAGAACAAGTTCAACGTAAGGATCAAGAGTTGGATGCTGTTCGTCAGAATTTAACACATCAATTAGAAATTGTTGCCGCAAAACAACAAGAGGTTGAAAAATTTCATCGCAGACAAGTAGAGCAATTGGAAACATTGAGTGGATTATCTGCTGAAGCGGCTAAAACTCAATTGGTAGAAAGCTTGAAAGCTGAAGCAAAAACGGATGCAATGTCGCATATCAAAGACATTGTTGAAGAAGCAAAAATCAATGCGAATAAAGAAGCTAAAAAGTTGTTATTCAAACCATTCAACGTGTTGCTACGGAGCATGCCATTGAAAACTCTGTATCCATTTTCAATATTGAAAATGATGAAATCAAAGGTCGTATCATCGGTCGTGAAGGTCGTAATATCCGCGCTTTGGAAGCTGCAACTGGAATTGAAATCATTGTTGATGATACTCCTGAGGCAATTATTTTATCTGGTTTCGATCCTGTTCGTAGAGAGATTGCTCGTTTGTCGTTGCACCAATTAGTAACAGACGGACGTATCCATCCAGCTCGTATTGAAGAGGTGGTTGAAAAAGTGAAAAAACAAATTGAAGAAGAGATTATTGAAATTGGTAAGCGTACTGCAATTGACTTAGGGATTCATGGTTTACATCCTGAATTGATTCGTATGGTTGGTCGTATGAAATACCGTTCATCCTACGGACAAAATTTATTGCAACATTCACGTGAGGTAGCTAATTTATGTGCTACCATGGCTGCTGAATTAGGATTGAACGTGAAGTTGGCAAAACGTGCCGGTTTATTACATGATATAGGAAAAGTGCCTGATGATTCACCAGAAGTACCACATGCTATTTTGGGTATGCAATTGGCTGAAAAATATAAAGAGAAACCAGAGGTGTGTAATGCTATTGGTGCCCATCACGATGAGATTGAAATGACAACATTGATATCTCCAATCGTTCAGGTATGTGATGCTATTAGCGGTGCTCGTCCAGGCGCTAGACGCGAGGTTGTTGAACAATACATCAAGCGTTTGAAAGATTTAGAAGCATTGGCATTGTCCTATCAAGGTGTTGAAAAAACATATGCAATTCAAGCAGGTCGCGAATTACGTGTAATTGTTTCAAGTGATAAAGTAACAGATAAAGATGCAGAAACATTATCATTTGATATTTCGCAACGTATTCAAACAGAAATGACGTATCCTGGTCAGGTTAAAGTAACCGTGATACGTGAAACAAGAGCAGTAAATTATGCTAAATAACATATAAATTGATTTTTTAGATAGCACAAAATGTTTACGTTTTGTGCTATCGTTTTTTTAGAGCATGTTCAAAAAATATTTTTCTCTTTCATCTGATTTTAGTAAAAACACATTTACACTTGTGTTAGGGACTGTTATTGCTCAGGCTATACCATTTGTTTTACATCCATTTTTAAGAAGGTTATACAGTGCTGAGGATTTTGGGGCGATGGCGGTTTACTTGAATTTATTTGGCGTTATAACAATAGTATCGGCATTGCGCTATGAAGCTGCAATTGTTTTACCGAAACATAATAATGAAGCCGCAAATTTATTATCACTCACCTTTATCATTAATTTGATTTTTACAACACTCGTTTTTTTAGTGTTATTATTCTTTAAAGATGAGGTGGTACGGTTTATTAATTTTCCTGTGGAATATGCTAATTACCTTTATTTGTTGCCATTGGGTAGTTTGCTTTTTGGTGCCTACCAAAGCATGAATTATTGGTTAATTCGACAAAAAGCATTTAAAGCATCTACTTCTAATAAGATTATTAGACGAGTAGTAGAAGGTGGTGTGCAAACTACTTTTGGAGTATTGAGGTTACCTGGCGGTTTATTTGTCGGTGATTTGCTGGGGAATCTAGCAAATACAATCTCAGGAGGAAAGCAGATATTCAAAAACTTGTTTTCATTCAAACTTGTTTCTTTAAAAAAAATCGGCTTTGTTGCTAATAAATACAACGAGTATCCAAAGTATAATGTATTGCCAACATTGCTCAGTAGCGCAGCAAATGTATTGCCTTTTCTATTT
Organism: Bacteroidota bacterium; assembly: GCA_016707685.1. Lineage (GTDB taxonomy): Bacteria > Bacteroidota > Bacteroidia > 2-12-FULL-35-15 > 2-12-FULL-35-15 > 2-12-FULL-35-15. The sequence goes on along the minus strand of JADJHE010000005.1, from coordinate 114,814 downwards.
ATTAATAAATTATATTCAACCGAAACAGTGGGATACCTTGATTTGTCAAAATTGGTATTATCAATTCCATTGGTTTTTATTTCGGCAACCATATCACAAGTATTATTTCAGCAAATTACCTCTAAAAAGCACGATTCATTGAGTATCAAGAATGATATGCGAAATGTGCTGTTTGTTTTAATCGCAGTTATTATACTTGAGGTTGTTGTAATTATGTTTTTTGGACCACTTTTGTTCGGCTTTGTATTTGGAGAAAAGTATGAATTATCAGGAGTTTTTTCTCAAATTTTGATTTTTAGTTTTGTACTAAACTTTATCGGTTCTACTTTTTCATCTGTTTTTATAACCTTTGGTAAAATAAAGTTGAATAGCGCTTGGCAGGTAATGTACTTCATTGCTATTTGTTCCTTGTATTTTTGTAAGGGGCTTACTATTACGGAGTTTTTAATGGTATACGTTGCTATTGAAGTAATTATGCATTTAACATATTGTGGGTTTATTTATTGGATTGTTAACCAGTATGAAAAAAAATAGTTAGCTAGATGTTGATTTCTAAAATAGCACTTACAAAAGATTTTATTAGACTAACCATTCTAATAGTTGTAGTTGCACTAATTTTGGAGGTGTATTATAATTTGTTGATTGTGCCAGAATTTAAGCATCTTGGTTTTAATTTGAATTTTAATATTGTAAAGTATATTTTATCGAAGTTCTTATTGATATGCTTACTAGCCCTATCATTTATCATTTATAGTAAAAGCAAATTCTTGTATAGCATCTTTTTGTTGTTATTGTTTTTCTTTTATATACCCAACTCAATTCTTTTTTCTTTCGCTAATGGTGCATTGGGACCATTTTTTTCAAACTGCTTTTTTGTGTCAACATTTGCACTTAGCATATTTGTCAAAATCAAATTACCTGTGTGGTCAATCTCTCAAAAGCATTCCAGCTGGATACTTGCAGCAGCAACTATATTATTTACATTGCCCATAATTATTACATTTCGTTCAAATATTTATTTAAAAACATTGTTGTTAAAAGATATTTATGAAACACGTGAAGTCTTTTCAGCAAAATTAACGGGTGTTGTTAATTATTTGTATCATTTATCCGTAAAAACAATTTTACCTGTTTCTCTTGTTTTTTTTATGATTCGTAAAAAGCCTGTTTTTATTGGTTTGTGTTTAATTGTTTTGTTATATCTTTTCGTGATTTCGGGAAACAAATTCGTTTATTTTACTTCAATTCTTCTTGTTTTTTTCTACTATGTAGGAAAAGATTATGTTTCTAAAATTAACTACTTTTTACTTTTTACAATTATATTATTTATTGTATTTCCCATCGTTGATTATGCAATTATAAAAGCAGATAAACCTATTTTGTCTGGCACATTTGTAAACCGTTTTTTGTTTATTCCAGCTTTGCTAACACAATGGTATTTTGATTTTTTTGATGGTCGACCATTTTATTTTGCAGAGAGCCATTTCTTTAATAATTTTTTTCATAGCCCCTACGACATGCCTGTTGGTTTTTTAATTTCGAAAACCTACTTGAATACAACAGATGCATATGCAAATAATGGAATTGTATCTGATGGTTTTATGAATTTGGGTTATTGGGGTGTGGGTTTATTTTCCATTGTTTTTGCTGCACTTTTCGGACTCTTTAACTCTTTAAGACTAAACATAGGCTATTACGGTTTGTTTTTTAGTTATATATACATGATTTTGAGTGCTCCTTTATTGAGTTGTTTTATTACAGGAGGTATTTTGTTGTTTATATTTTTATCGATTTTTGTTTTGCGAGAGAAGGACTCTACAAAACAATAGTTGAGTCATATGTATTCAATTAATTACGGTAATTTTTTTACAACTACAGAATTGTTTATTTATCGTAATTTTGGAGCGTTCATATAGCAATTGCTATTATTTTAAATTTAGTGAATTATATACAAATCATCTTTCTATGAAAATTGTTATTCTATCCAATTGGTTCTCAGACAGAATGGGATACATTGAAAACTGCTTGCCGAAATCGTTAGCCAAACAAGGACACGAAGTTCATGTTGTTGCTTCAACGGCTCAGGTTTATTATAATAGTCCAGATTACAGCAGCGTTTATGAACCATTTTTAGGGAAAAATATTCAAGAAGAAGGAGTAAAGATGATTGATGGCTACACGCTTCATCGCATTCCGTTTAGAAACATTGATAATAAGGTTTGTTTTAAAAATTTGGGCAAAAAATTGAGAGAAATTGATCCTGACGTAGTTCAGGTTTTTGATGCATTTTCATTTACTACTTTACAAGCGGCCTATTATAAAATTTTATTGGGATACAAGTTGTTTACAGCCAATCATACAGTTGCTTCCGTGTTTCCTCTATTTCAAGAGGGTAAAGGAACATTTTTTCATAAAGCTGTGTTTTTTATTACATGTACAGTTCCTGGTAAAATTATTAGTTGGGTTACATCCAAATGTTATCCAGCAACAATTGATGCTTTGGACATTGCTGTTAAATATTATGGTGTTCCAGCAAGTAAAGTGAAATTAGCTTCTTTAGGTGTTGATACCGATTTCTTTTGTCCAGCAGACACCACTGAACGTAAATCAAAAAGATTAGAATTAGGGTTTACGGAATTGGATATTGTGGTAATATATACAGGTCGTTTTACAGAAGGTAAAAATCCACTGTGTTTAGCCAAGGCAATTGACAAGTTAGTAGGAGAGGGTGAACCATTTAAAGGATTATTTATGGGAAATGGTCCACAAATAGAAGAGATAAAAAAAATGAGAGGTTGTACGGTTCTCAAGTTTGTTCCTTACCATGAATTACCAGCATATTATGCTTTAGCTGATATAGGAAGTTGGCCACGACAAGAATCTACAAGTATGATTGATGCCGCTGCTTGTGGTTTGCCAATTGTGATTAGCAATAAAGTACAAGCTATGGAACGTGTTGAAGGAAATGGATTAACCTATATCGAAAATGATGTAAATGATCTAGCGGCCGTAATTAAGAAAATGAAAGATGCGAATTTACGTAATCAATTAGGAAATTATGGTGTGTCAAAATTCAAAATAATTACAGCTGGGATAAGATTGCAAAAGAACGTATAGAAGATTATAAATTGTTTGTGAAATAGCTTAGTATAAATTAATGAGTCTGCAAAAGAAGCTTTATTTTGAAAATTTGGATGGCTTGCGAGCTATTGCAGCATTTGCAGTTATTTTCGCTCATTTGAGTTATTGGTTTAAATATCCTCAAACAGAATTTTATAAATCCTTCAAATTGCTTTTGTCTTTTGATGAAGCAGGTGGTCGCTTAGGAGTTATTTTTTTCTTTGTTCTAAGCGGCTTCTTAATTACCTACTTGTTGTTTGCGGAGCAAGAAAAAAATAAAAAAATTAATGTGATATTCTTTTATATCCGTAGAATATTGCGAATATGGCCATTGTATTTTATTACACTTATTATTGGATTTGTAATATATCCGATCTATATGCATTTTTCAGGGATTGATTTTTTTGAAAATTCGAGATGGTGGATGTTTGCTTTGTTTTTAGCCAATTTCGACCATATTTATCATGCTTTCCCATCAACCAATATACTAGGAGTTCAATGGAGTGTTTCTGTTGAGGAGCAATTCTACTTGCTTTGGCCACTTATTTTTGTACTTTTTAATAGGCGTAATTATTTTCCTTATATACTAGTTACCTTGGTTGTTCTATCGGAGTTGTTTTCCGTTTTCGTTGCATATAGGCTCAATGCTGGCGATTACCATTTGCTGGCTTGTTTGAAATATTAATCCTTAGGTGCCTTGTTAGCTTATTTTTGTTTTTACAAAACAGAGAAAGTCCTAGCTGTGCTAAATAAAATTAAAAAATGGCAAATTGTTCTCATTTATATAGTCTGTATTCCTTTGCTATTTATGCAACACTTTATTTCAGATCAGTTTGAATTGTATAAACGATTGTATCATATTCTTCCTTTGTTTTTCTTTGGTTTTGTTATTGTGGAACAAAATTTTTCTAAAAATTCTTTTTTTAAAATCGGAAAATTTCCTCTATTAACATGGTTAGGGAGGATTAGTTATGGGTTGTATTTAACCCACATGATAGCGCTAAACATTGTAGTTGCGCTATTTACAAATGGTGAAGAATATGTTTTATTGAAAAACATTTTAACCATTTTGATAACCGTATTAATTAGCTATATCAGTTACAATACAATTGAAAAGTATTTCCTTTCATTAAAAGGTAAATTTTCTTTTGAAAGTTTTAAAAAATAACTAAGATGTCAAACTTTAAATCTACTCTTAAATCGCTAATTCCCCCAGTTGTATTAACTAGTTTGTCTCGTTTATTTTATGGATGGTCAGGTAATTATTCTACTTGGGAAGAGGCCTCCAAAAAATGTTCAGGGTATGATAGTGATATTATAATTAATAAGGTGAAAGAGTCTTTATTAAAGGTGAAAAGTGGCGAAGCTGTTTACGAAAGAGATTCTGTTATATTTGATAAAGTACATTATTCATTTCCATTATTGTCAGCACTGTCGTATGTAGCACTGAGAAATGGGAACAAGTTGAATGTTTTGGATTTTGGTGGTTCATTGGGCAGTAGTTATTATCAGAACAGGACATTTTTTAATGGTGCTCAAGAATTTAACTGGTCTATAGTAGAGCAAAAACATTTTGTTACAGAAGGACAAAAATATTTTTCTGACAATCATTTACATTTTTATTATGATATTGATAGTTGTTTAAATGAGCAGCGCGTGAATGTATTGTTGCTCTCCTCTGTTTTGCAGTATATTGAAAAGCCCTATGAATTAATTGCATTTTTGAACTCAAAAAAGTTCCAATACGTTATTATCGACAGAGCTCCATTATTGTTGGAAGGCAAGGATCGTATTACAATTCAAAAAGTTCATAAAAGTATTTACGAAGCAAAGTATCCTTGCTAGCTGTTAAATCAAGAAAATGTTAAAAAAGCATTTTTGGAGGAATATGAATTGGTTTTTGATGTTGAATTAGAAGAGACAATACATGTTAACAATGCAGCGTATAAAGCTTTCTTTTTTAAGCGAAAAGAATAGTATTTTTTAGTAATTTCGATGAAAATATAGTTTATGGCACATTTTATCAGTTTAAAGACATTTACCGATCAACGAGGAAACTTAACGGTTATCGAAAAGGTTGTTCCTTTTGATATTAAAAGAATATTTTACATCTATGGTGTAGATGATTCAATTCGTGGTGGTCATAGACATGTGAAAACAATCCAGGCGGCTGTTTGTATCCAAGGAAGTTGTACAATTTATAACGATGATACTAAAGTTCAACAGGAATTTGTATTGGATTCGCCTGACAAGTGTTTGATTCTAGAGCCTCAAGATTGGCATCAGATGCATAGTTTTTCTAAAGATGCCATTTTAATGGTATTGGCTTCTGAATATTTTGAACCAAGTGATTATATCTACGAAAAGTATAAATAGTTAAAATGATAGAATACGAAAGTTTAGCATTGCTGAATGCACCATTTTTTGATGATTATACAAAAGAGTTTAATAAAGTATTAAAATCGGGATGGTATATTTTAGGGCAAAGTGTGAAGCAATTTGAAGCTGAATTCGCTTCTTATAATCAAGCAAATCACTGCATTGGATTAGCATCAGGCTTAGATGCTATTACATTATCAATTGGAGCATTTGATTTTGAAAAAGGAAGCGAGATTATCGTTCCTTCAAATACCTATATAGCTACTATTTTGAGCGTTATGCAAAATAACATGAAGCCAGTTTTGGTTGAGCCATCGATTGATACATATAATATTGATCCTGATAAAATAGAGGCTGCTATTACAAGTAAAACAAAAGCGATTGTCGTAGTACATCTTTATGGTAAAGCTTGCGATATGGATCCGATTATCGCTCTGTGTAAAAAATACAATTTAAAGTTAATCGAAGGTTGTGCTCAATCGCACGGTGCTACTTACAAAGGTAAGCACACAGGAACCTTTGGTGAATTTGGTGCATTTAGTTTTTATCCAACTAAAAACTTGGGTGCATTGGGAGATGCAGGCGCTGTTGTTTGTAATGATATTGCTTTGGATAAAATTATTCGAAGATTAAGAAATTATGGTTCGGATATAAAGTACTACAATGAAGTGGTAGGTTATAACTCTCGTTTGGATGAGTTGCAGGCAGCATTCCTTTCTGTTAAACTAAAACGATTGGATGAGATAAACGCGCATAAACGAAAATTGGCTTCGATTTATTTAAATAATTTAAACGCTGATTTTGTAAAGCCTGTTGTAGATAAAGATTATTTTGATGTATATCATATTTTTAATATTCGTCACGAAAAGCGCGATGATTTAAAAGAGTATCTATTAAAAAATGGAATAAAAACGGAAATTCATTATCCCGTTTCTCCTAGTAAGCAAAAAGCATTGCAGGGAAAGCTTGATAATTATAATTTTCCTATCAGTGAAAAAATACATGCTACAACACTTAGTCTTCCCATTTCATTCTTTCATACGGAGTCGGATGTGAATAAAGTGATAGAAGTAATGAATAAATTTTAATAGCACGATGTATAATTTTTGTACTTTATTTGATTCCTTTTATTTAACACGTGGTATTGCAATGTATTTATCGCTCGAGAAAACGTGCGATAACTTCCATTTGTATATTTTTGCTTTTGATGATAAAAGCTATGAGATTCTAAATAAGTTGAATTTTAAGCACGCTACAATTATTTCATTAAGAATTTGAAGATGAAAAATTATTAGCAGTAAAGCCTGGTCGTTCAAAAGCTGAATATTGTTGGACATCCACATCATCTACTATTTTGTATGTTATAAATAATTACAAAGTTCCAAGTTGTACATACGTGGATGCCGACTTGTTTTTTTATCAAAATCCTAAAATTTTGTTTGATGAAATGGGTGATAAGTCAATTTTGTTGACACTTCACCGTTATCCACCAAAATTTAATCGTACTACTACTTCCGGTATATACTGTGTTCAGTTTATAACCTTCTTTAATAATCAAGATGGTTTGGAAGCATTGAATTGGTGGAGGATGCTTGTATTGATTGGTGTTACGACCGCTATGAAGATGGAAAATTCGGAGATCAAAAATATTTGGACGATTGGACTACACGTTTTAAGGGTGTTCATGTGTTGGAACACTTAGGAGGGGGATTAGCATCTTGGAATGTTGAACAGTGGCCTTTTGTTAGTAAAAACGGGAATAAAATTTTATTTAAAGATAATGACCGCAATGTTAATTTTGAAGCAGTGTTTTATCATTTTCATCATGTGCGTTTTTTTAAAAATGACATTGTCGATTTAGGATGGAGACACCCCACCATGCCTGTTGTTGCAAACCTTTATGTACCTTATATTATTGAGTTAGCTAGAGTGGAAGAACTTGTAAAATCAATTGATGCTACATTTAATATTCCATTACAGGATTTTAAACTCATAAAAAGTGAAGGCTTAAAAAATAAAATTAAATACTTGATAAAAGTTATTTATCGTTATAATGTATTTAATACTAAAAAGCTGATTGCAAAATATAGCAAAAGCTAATTCGAATTTATAGGCGAGCAATGAATTCCAAGAAATATATTTTTATAGTTCAAGTTACACGCCAGCTATCTATTGATATCCTGAATAATTTTATCAACGAAGGTGCTGAAATTGAACTTGTAACAGGAATTCTTAGGCCAATTATGCATCTTTAGATCCTCGTATTAAAGTAAAGTATTTCAATCGCTATGATAATACATCAACATTTAAACGGATGTTTACATGGTCTCTATTTACCTTTTATTCGTTTTTTTTTATTTTATTTCGTAGTCGAAAAAAAGAATTGATTTTAATTACGACACCTCCTTTTATTGTTTTCTTAGGTTTGTTTTTTAAAAAAGTACGCAATCAAAACTATCATCTAATTATCTGGGATTTATATCCGGATGTGCTTGTTAATTTTGGTGTTTTAAAGAAAGGTGCATTAGCCCTTAGGATTTGGCAAAGATTAAATCGAAGTAGCTTTAGTAAAGCGTCTACTTTATTTACATTGGGTACACATCTGTCGGATGCAATTCAGAAGTATACAAGCAAAAAGCCAATCATTGTTCCTAATTGGGTAAATGCCGATTTTGTTAAGCCAGTAAACCGATTGGATAATACTTTTTCAAACGAACATGGTTTGAGCGACAAGCTGGTGGTAATGTATTCCGGAATTTAGGTTTGACGCATGATATTGAATCAATTGTGTACACTGCTAATTTGTTGAAATCAAATACAGCTATCCAATTTGTAATTATTGGCGATGGAGCTAAAAAAGCAAAAATTGAGGCATATGTTAAATCGGAGCAATTATCCAATGTTTTATTGCTGCCCTATCAAAATAAGGAAACATTACCATTTTCTTTAACAGCTGCGGATATTGGGATTGTTACATTAAGTCAGGGAGCAGAAACAATATCCGTTCCGAGTAAAACGTATTATACGTTGGCTGCTGGTTCTGCCATATTTGCTCTAGCTGCAGAGGCATCTGAATTAGGTTTTTTGGTTAATAAATACAACTGCGGTCGGGTATTTGACAATTCGCCTCCCGAAAAGATAGCAGAATTCATTTTGCATTTATTTGAGCATAGAAATGAGTTGGAGCAATTTAAGATAAATGTCAGCAGCGTCTTTAGATTTTACTCCGAAAAATGCTAAGTTATATTATGATTATATTTGTAATAAACTAAATAAAGATGTTTAGAAAAATTTATTTATCACCATTGGGTTTTTTTATTTCAGGTATACTGAATGCACTCGCATTTTTTCACAAGCCATTTATGGTGTATGGTTTCTTCAATAAAGTTGATGGAAAGTTTTATAAACGAACAAGAATTGGCTCCTCCGTTAAGTTAGTTGATAAAAAAAAGATAGATATAAAGGATAATGTTTGGGTTGGACACAATAGCTTGTTGGATGGAATAGGAGGAATCATTATCGAGAAAGGAGTAAACATAGCTTCTCATACATGCATATACACACATAGCAGCCAGAATTCAATTCGCTTATTAGGAGACAAGTTTATTGATATTCCAGCGTCAGAGCGAATTGGATACATTATCGAAGGAGTAAAAATTGGTGAATTCACGTTTGTTGGAACAGCTTGCATCCTTTTGCCGGGTACAACAATTGGTAAAGGATGCATTATAGGTGCAGGTAGTGTTGTAAAAGGTGTTTATCCTGATTATTCTATACTTGTTGGTAATCCAGCAAAAGTGGTAGGGGATACTCGAATAGTTGATGGTAAATTATTTGAGCAAGGATTAAGTTTTGAAAACTACTATGATGCAACTCTAATTAAGGATAATAAATATACTTCAGGCTTATAAATGATGACGGAGCAATTAAACAAAAGAGTTCATGTGGTACTGACTACATTGTTGGCTTTTTTTATTCCGCTTTTACCTATTGCATTACCCATACTAATTGTTTTGTTGTCACTTAATTGGTTAATAAATATCTCCAATGTTAAGATTAGTGTTCGTGCCATCAAGCATAATACAGCATTGACTTTAATGATTGTTTTGTATGCATTGTATTTAGTTGGATTAATTTATTCCTCGAATTTTAAATTTGCTGGTGAAATTTTAGAGACAAAATTTTCTTTTTTGATATTACCGCTTGTATATGCTGCTTATACAAATGAAACCAAGCTGCAATTATCCAACTATTTGAAAAGCTTTATTTTCGGATGTATTACCTATGCCATGCTATGCTTTGCTTATGCTACCTATGCTTTTTATAAGCCAGTTTATACCGATTTATATGGTGTTCTCTATGATTTAGGATCGAATTATTTTTATTATTCATATTTATCATCTTTATTCCATCCAAGCTATGCATCCATGTATGCGGTTGTGGTACTCTTTTCAAGTTATTATTTGTACAAAAAAGAGTTTTTAAAATTAAACTATTTCTGGATTTCAGTAATAGCCATGTTTAGTATTTACATTTTATTATTAAGTTCAAAGGCAGGATGGATTGGTTTAATTTTTATTTATACAGTCTTTATTATTGATTTGATTAGGAACTCCAAATACATTATTGCAATAACAATTGTTGGCCTATTGGTCGGATTATTTTTGTTCTTAAATGTGTATTACGCTCCATTGTATGCGCAACGAATACCGAAGGCAGAGGTTATTGAAAATGCAATCAATGAAAAGGATAAAGATAATAAAGTGGTTACCACAAGTACAGATGGTACTGGTAGTCGTATTTTTGTATGGAAGGCCTCTTTTGAAGTAATTAAAGAAAATTTAATTTTAGGAGTAGGTACAGGAGATTCAAGGGACAAACTAATGGAGAAGTACCTCGAAAAGAACATGAAAACAGAATATGAATTTGGTTTAAATTCACATAACCAGTTTTTGAATACAACTGTATCAATCGGAATTATTGGCTTGATAGTACTTATGCTCTGTTTTTGGATGCCATTTTATCAAGGTTGGAAACAAAAAGAGTTATTATTGATGGGATTTGTTGTAGTTGTTGCGATGAATTTATTGTTTGAATCAATGTTTGAGCGTCAATCGGGCGTTATTTTTTATGTGTTTCTTAATACTATTCTTTGTTCTACCTTTGTACCTATAAAATCTAATAAATACTAAAATGATTCCATTTTCACCCCCACATATAAATCAAAAAGCGATTGACGAAGTAATAAAAGTACTTAAGTCAGGTTGGATAACTACTGGACCTCGAACAAAGCAGTTTGAAAAGGAAATAACTGCTTATTGTGGAAATCAATCTACTTTATGTTTAAATAGTGCAACAGCTGGATTAGAAATTATTTTAAGATGGTATGGTGTTAAAGAGGGAGATGAAGTAATTTTACCTGCATATACATACTCAGCTACTGCGAATGTAGTAATGCATTGTGGTGCCACTCCCGTTTTTGTGGATGTGAATGCTACCGATTTTAATATCAATGTTTCTGAAATTGAGAAAGCAATTACTTCAAGAACTAAAGTTATTATGCCAGTTGATTTTGGAGGTTTTCCTTGTAATTATGATGCAATAAATGCCTTGGTAATAAAGCATAAAAAAAACTTTGTTGCCGATTCTGATGAACAAAAACAAATGGGACGCATTCTTGTGTTGTCCGATTCAGCACATTCGTTTGGTGCTTGGTATAATGGGAAAAGAGCAGGCTCCTTAACAGACATTTCGGTGTTTTCTTTTCATGCAGTAAAGAATTTAACTACCGCTGAAGGTGGAGCAGTTGCACTTAATTTGCCTAGTCCTTTTGATAATGAGGATGTCTACAAGTTATTATGTATAAAAACCCTTCATGGTCAGAATAAAGATGCATTAGCAAAGACTCAAAAAGGAAACTGGAGATATGACATTGTAGAGCCTGGCTATAAATGCAATATGACGGATATAATGGCAGTAATTGGTCAGGTGGAATTGGAGCGATACGATAGCGAAACACTACCTAAACGTAAATCCATTTGTGATAAATTCACATCAAAATTATCGACCTATTCATGGGCTCAAGTCCCTGTAGCTAAGACGAACGAAGTAGAGGGCTGTTATCATTTATATCCATTAAGGATAAAAGGTATTACTGAAGCACAAAGAGATGCTATTATCAAAGAAATTTTCGAATTTGATGTTTCAGTAAATGTTCATTTTATTCCAGTTCCAATGATGAGTTATTATGTAGGAATTGGTTATGATATAAAGAAATACCCTGTAACACTTGATAATTATTCGCGGGAAATATCATTACCGGTATTTTATGATTTAACCGATGAAATGATTGATACCGTTTTGAATGCGGTTGTAAAATCAGTAGAAAAAGTAATAGGTAAATAAGACATCCCAATGCTAAAACGAATATTTGATATCTTTTTTTCGTTGATTGGATTAATTTTATTACTCCCATTTTTTTTATTTATTTCAATTCTAATTATAATCGATTCCAAAGGAGGAGTATTTTATAAACAAGTTCGAGTTGGGAAGGATGAGATTGATTTTAAGTTGTTTAAATTTCGCTCAATGCGAACCGATTCGGATAAAAAAGGTTTACTTACTGTTGGCGGGAGAGATAGTAGGATTACCCGTATGGGGTATTATATTCGCAAATACAAAATTGATGAATTGCCTCAATTAATCAATGTTCTTCTGGGAGATATGAGTTTGGTTGGCCCTCGTCCGGAAGTAAGAAGGTATACCGATTTGTATAATGATGAACAGAAGAAGGTATTGAGTGTAAAGCCAGGAATTACAGATTATGCGAGTATCGAGTATAGTAATGAGAATGAACTATTAGGGAAAGCAGATAATCCTGAGCGTGTTTATATTGATGAAATTATGCCGGCAAAATTGAAACTGAATTTAAGATATATTCAAGAACAAGGTTTGCTCACAGATGTTAAAATAATCATCAAAACTATACTCAAAATACTTTCGTAAATAAAAACCATGTAATAAAAAAGGGCATCATTTGATGCCCTTTTTTATTCTAATTAATTTTCTTGTTGAAGAAGTTATTCGCAATTAACTCTTGAAGCAACATCCTTTTTCCTTGATACATTGCTGTAATCCATGCATCTGTTGTTCCTAAGCGGATACATTCTTGGCGGAATGCCTCAGCATCTTTAATAGTTGTAAACTCACGCATTGTAAAACGAGTGATGCCATCAGGATATGGAGTTACTAACGCAGGTGGTGGTTCTAAGCTATTTAAATTTTTATGCTTGAAGTTTTTAGGCATACGATATGCACCAATTTGTACTCTAAAAGTAAGGCCTTCAGCACAGTTGTTTCCTGCTAGTTCAATTAGTTGAGCATACACTGTTTTGTCGTTTAAATCTTTACCAACAAAAGAAGTAAAGTCTGTTGGTGCATTAGGATTGCATGGATTCAAGTGCTCTTCCAATGTTTTTCTGGCCCCAAAGAAAAATACTGTAACAAATGATTTAGCAGCTTCTGCTTCTTTTTCAACTAATGATGTTTTAAATGCTTCAGCTTCAGCCAATGTTTTGAATGGACCAAATGTATAACGCGTTTTTCCATCAGGATATTTTTTGCTTTCAATTTTACCATACTTTTCAAGGTATTGCAATTTAAATTCAGATGGATTATCGACAGCTCCAATTTCAACTTTATACGTTAAGCCCGAAATTTCTGTTTTCCCTTCATCTTTTTGCAAATTCTTTAAAGGTTCACCAGAATTAAGTGCAATTACATTGTCCTTTTTCTTGATTACTTTAGTATCTGTTGGTTTTACATAATCTTTACGAGTATATTCTTTTGAGTAGTATTGTTGAACTATTTTACGTTGTCCTTTATCTAATATGGTCACAACAATATTATGCTGCGATGTGTCTTTGTCAGCTACTTTGTATTTGAAAATTTCAGCCTCTAACAAGCTCTTAAATGGTCCAATAGAATAGGTCGTATTTCCTTTATCATCAACACGTTTTTTAATTTCACCTAAGCCTACAAGTTTTTCGGGATTAAAATCGGATGGATTTTCAAATGTTCCAATTTCTACAATAAATTCGGTACTGTCATTTTTTACATCGCCATACTTTTTTAATAATTCTTGATACACTCTGGCTTCGTATACTTCAGCGTTTTTTTCTTCATTGTAACGCTTAACCTGTTCGTTAATTTGGGTTTGAATAACTTCAGTTGATTCTTTAATGGTAGATGATTCTGAGTTCTTGGCAACCAAATTAAAATCTTGTTGGACCTGTACGAATGTTTCTAAGCTTTTAACATTTACATATTGAAATTGCGCTTCATATCCTTCTACTTCAATTGCAACTTTATAATTATTACCTGGAGTAAGTGCTATTAAGTATTTACCAGATGAAGAGTTGGAGTGATAACTTCCTTGTTTTTCTCCTGAATCAGCATTCGTAATATTAATTGTAGCATCTACAGGTTTATTGTCGGCAGTTACTACCCCAACTACCAATGCTAATATTGGCTTTTCACCAAAAAAGCCAGGGTTTACTCTGTAAATGTCCTGCTGCCCAAATCCACCCTTTCTATCGGATGAAAAATAACCGTGTTCTCCATCTGCAGTTAGAACATAAAAGCGCTCATCTTCAGTTGTATTAATTGGATAGCCTAAGTTTGTTGGTGTGTTCCAATCGTTTTCTTTAAATGTAGTATATAAGATATCATACCCCCCAATACTGTTATGTCCTTCTGAACTTAAAAAGAGTGTAATCCCATCTGGGTGAATGAATGGAGAATCATCATTAAATTTTGTATTCACTTTTGGCCCTAAATTTTGAGCTTTACCCCATGTACCATCAGCTTGCTTTTTACTCATGTAGATGTCTTTTCCACCATAACCATCCGGACGTTCACTTGCAAAATATAATGTTTGTTCATCAGCAGAAAGTGAAACACTACCCTCCCAATATTTGGTATTAATATTCGAATTTAGTGGCTCAGGCACTCCCCAAACTTCACCCTTTAATGTACTCATGTATATATCTCCTCCATCCTCAGTTGTACTATGATAAACGAATAATTTTTGCCCATCAGCAGACAATGCAATGCTAGCATCATGATTTTTTGTATTGATATTAGAACCAATACTTTGAGGTGTTTGCCAAGAATTTCCAACCCTGTAGGCAATGAAAACATCTTCATAGAAATTCCCATTAGGATCGGGATTAAAATCATCATCCATCAATCCTCCCGTACAATTGGGTCCTGTGTACGTATATATTAAATATAGATTCGTCCGAAGAAATAACAGGTACATATTCTTGATTTTCTGTATTTATACTGTTTCCGGCATTTTCAATTTCGCATTTAATTTTTAATTCGATAAATGCTTTCCCATTTTTGCTGTTTTCGATATAACGTTCTGTTAATAATCGTTGGTTTATAGCCGGAGCTTCAAGTAAGTATTTGTTAAAAGTTGCAATTGCTTCATCAAATTTGTAATTCAAATGGTATGCACGGCCTAAGTAAAAATTAATATCGGTTGTTTTTGGATTTGCTTGTTCTAACTCTTTTAATAAGGTGATTGCTTTGTCCTTTTCATCACTTTTATATAAATAACAAATTCCAGTTCTGTACTTTAAATACAGCTCACTTTGATGTACATTATACACTTCCGCATACAATGGCAATGCACGTAAATAGTTCTGTTCTGAATAAAACAATTCAGCCGATTCTATTTTCTTTCGTTCTTCTTTGCTAAATTTATTTAAATCTACACCTGTTCCTTTTTGAGCAAAACAGCTCATGGTATAGATAAAAGCAATTGAAATTAGAGTGATAATTTTTTTCATAATGTATCTATTATAAATAAGTAGAAGGCACACTCCTTCCATTATTAAGCATAAAAATCAATAAAAATGCACTGTGCTAAACAATGGTTTGTTTGTACTTATAAACATGTTGACGTTGAAAACCATTCTGTTTTTTGGTTGGTAATCCTTTTAAAGCCTTATTTGTAGAGCTTATCGTAAAATGATTGTATGTTTTTTTTATCGTCAATAATTCTGTATTTTCGTTGAATAAGAATCGACTATGGAATTTATTGATGAAAAAATTGAGCAATATGCACTAGATCACTCTGAACCTGAGAGTGATGTGTTGAAAAAATTGAATCGAGAAACGCATGCAAAAGTGATGCAACCACGAATGCTTTCGGGGCATATGCAAGGAGCTTTTTTAAGTATGTTGAGTAAAATGATTCAGCCTACTGCCATACTAGAAATTGGAACGTATACAGGGTATTCAGCTATTTGTTTAGCAAAAGGATTAGTAGCGGACGGGAAATTGCATACGATTGATGTAAATGAAGAGTTGGATAAAATGGTTCGTTCGTTCATTAAAGAAGCAGAGCTTGAATCAAAAGTTGAATGCCATATTGGTGATGCAATGAAAATCATTCCAACCTTGAATATGCAATTTGATATTGTTTTTATTGATGCAGATAAAAAGAATTATTCAAATTATTATGATTTAATTTTCGATAAAGTCAAAACAGGTGGATACATTATTGCTGACAATGTTCTGTGGAGTGGTAAAGTTGTTGATTTAGAAAAAAATAAAGATGCTGATACCTTGTTGATAGATGCTTTTAATAAAAAAGTCCATACAGATAATCGAGTAGAACACCTGCTTTTGCCATTAAGAGATGGTTTAATGATAGCTAGAAAAAAATAAAATAAAAATAGATCTATGTTAATTGATTTAAGAAGTGATACGGTAACAAAGCCAACAAAGTTGATGTTGGAAGCAATGTTTAAAGCAGAGGTAGGGGATGATGTTTTTGGTGAAGAACCAACAGTGAATGCTTTAGAGAAAAAAATGGCCGAACTTTTTGGAAAAGAAGCTGCTTTGTTTTGCCCTTCTGGAACAATGACAAATCAAATTGCCATAAAAGTTCATACACAACCAGGTGATGAAGTGTTGTGTGATGTTACTGCACATATTTATAATTACGAAGGAGGAGGCGTGTCTTCTAATTCGGGGTGCAAATAAAACTAATACAAGGTGAGCAGGGGCGAATTTCTGCTAAGCAGGTTCAAGAAAGTATCAACCCTATATTTGACTGGTTAACAAATACACGTTTAGTTTGTATTGAAAATACTGGCAATAGAGCGGGAGGTAGTTATTACTCATTATCGCAAATGCAAGAATTATCTGCCGTTTGTAAAAAAAATAAATTGAGTTTTCATTTAGATGGCGCACGAATATTTAATGCAATAGTTGAAAATGATTATACAACAAAAGATATAGGGCCTCTATTTGATTCCATTTCAGTTTGTTTGTCGAAAGGATTAGGAGCGCCAATAGGCTCTGTTTTATTGGGCGATAAAGAGTTTATTCGTAAATCACGCAGGGTTCGAAAAGTGTTTGGAGGCGGTATGCGACAAGCTGGTTATCTTGCAGCTGCTGGTGTTTATGCATTAGACAATCATGTTGAGCGCTTAAAAGAAGACCACCGCAGGGCAAAAGAATTATCGTCTATAATTAACAAGTTGGATTATGTTAACGATGTATTGCCCGTTGATACCAATATTCTTATTTTTAATTTAAAGGAACATGTGAATCCAGAGCAATTTTTACAAAAGTTAGCAGATAAAAATATAAAAGCAGTAAGTTTTGGAAAGCAGGCAATACGTTTTGTAACGCATCTTGATTTTACAGATGGAATGCTTGTGGAAGTAGAAAAAGTATTAAAACAATTTTAGATGAACGTTCAACATAAAAAATCTGACAACAAAGGTGTTTTTTACATTGAAGTCGATGGCTTGAAAAAAGCAGAAATGACTTATGTAATGGCTGGTGAAACTAAAATGATAATCGATCATACCGAAGTTTTAGCAGAACTTTCTGGAAAGGGTGCTGGAAAAATGCTGGTTGAAAAGGCAGTTGAATATGCACGTAAAAATGGAATTAAAATTTTGCCACTTTGCACATTTGCGAAAACTGTTTTTGAAAAAACACCAGATTACAATGATGTTTTATTTTAATTTTTTTTATAATGGAAAAAGATACAACTATTAAATACAAATCGGAGGACATTACGATTGTTTGGAAGCCTAAAGTTTGCATTCATTCAAAATTATGTTGGAAAGAATTAGGAGATGTGTTTAAGCCTGCTGAGCGGCCGTGGGTGAAAGTCAATGGGGCTTCTACTGATAAAATAAAAGCACAGATAGATAAATGTCCATCAGGAGCGTTGAGCTATTTTTCTAATAATGATGAAACAACTTCATCCGAAATAAAGGCAGAAAGTATTGTTGAAATTGTATCCAATGGACCTTTATTGGTTTATGGAAATATTACAGTGAAAAAAGAAGGAGAAGAAGATATTACAAAAAATAAGGTAACTGCATTTTGTAGATGTGGGCATTCTGCTAATAAACCTTATTGTGATGGCACTCACACGAAAATGGATTTTAAAGGCTAGTCTTCTTCGTTGTAAATTTCTTTTTTTGCTCTTTGCAAATTTTCTTGGTTAAGTCTCTTCCTGCGCTTATCGCTATTGGTAATCCTCCGCCAGGTTGGTTCCAATGACTTGCCATATAAAAATTAGCCAAGTTGGGAAGTGTAAATTTTATAGGAGATAGCGCAATAAGGTTTTCACTTGGTAACCATCCTTGTGTGCTACCTTTCCAATTGTTGGTGTATCTTAAATAAGTAGCTGGTGTTGCGAAATCTACTTCTTCAATTTGGTCTTTGATTCCTCCTAAACGTTCATCCAATAAATTGGTGATGGTTTCTAACATTTCTTTTTTTGCTTCGCGGTATTTCGGACGATTGTTTTTTCTTAAATCAATCCAAAAGTCGGCATGCTCGGTGTAAAAGCTCACAACTACGGATGTTTTTCCCTTTGGAGCAAACGTAGGGTCGTAATTGTATACATGTACTTCTAGGCGTTCGTGTTTTGTTCCGTCAGGACAATGTACCGGTGTCTTTAATGGAAAGCGCGAAAAATGAGGTTGGTCTGATAAGTCTTTATTTATTCCAAACGAAAATTGTAAAACACTATAAAATACTTTTAGCTTTTTTAATTCTTTGAGTTCAAGTATTTTTTTGTCTGTATACTTTCCATCCAATGCATCAAAAATAGTCCAGTTCCAATCAGCAGCAGAAATAATAGCATCCGAATAGTGACTAACATTGTTTCTCACCAATAATCCTTTTGCTGTATTGTTTTCAGTGATTATTTTTTTTACAGGCGTGTTGTAGTGGATTTTACCCCCAAGTTGGAGATAGCTTTCTTCTAAGTATTTTGCAAATTGCATTGATCCACCAATTGGGTAGCCTGCACTTTTTTTGTCGAATGAAGCAAGTGGCATAGTCATTACAACCATGTTCACTTCTTGATCATCATACAATAGTTCGAAGCTTTCTCTTAAAAATGCATTGTTTAATTTTTTTGCAAATGTTCTATTGGTATCATTTCTCCATTGATATAGCAAATAGAGGAATTTTAAATACCTGGCCATTTTAATACCTCTAATTGTAGATTGAATAAAAGGAAGGTCATCCAAAACAGGTGGTAAGTCAAACTCTTGCATGGTGCGTATAGAGTTTGTTAAGCGTTTTATTTGAAATTCATCTTCGGGAGCTAAATCAAGCATGTAGGCCTCTAAGCGATTAACATTTGTATAGAGATGAAATACCTTTTCTCCATATTTGTTTTTAAAATCCAATGTACACAACCATCAAAAGTGTATTCTCCTTTTTTCCAGCTAGTGCATAGGCCACCAGGTATTGAATGCTTTTCAAATATTTCGGTTTCAAAACCATTCATTTGTAAATAGCAACCTGTAGTTAGTCCAGAAACTCCCGCACCGATGATATTGATTTTCATAATTAGCTTTAGAATGCTAATATATAAACAAAAAAAGAGATGGTTATTTTTA
Organism: Bacteroidota bacterium; assembly: GCA_016707685.1. Taxonomy (GTDB): domain Bacteria; phylum Bacteroidota; class Bacteroidia; order 2-12-FULL-35-15; family 2-12-FULL-35-15; genus 2-12-FULL-35-15. The sequence continues at coordinate 95,360 of JADJHE010000005.1, read as the reverse complement.
CCATCTCTTTTTTGTTGAATTTGAATTTGTTTTAGGCTATCGTGCCACTTGCTTTGCGCATTCGAATAATATCGGCTAATGATTTTACAGCACGTTGGTGTTTTTTTACGAACGGATTATTTAAATCCCAAACATATCCAGCAAGAACAGAGCAAATTTGTTTTTTTATTTCTTCATCTTGATTTTTAGAGAAGAAAATTTCATGTAAATCTCCATTGTACCAGCCAGAAACATAGGTTCTAAACGTATCAATTCCTTGCATCATGTAGTCGGTATAATCTTTTTGCCAATCAACATTGTTTCCTTTCAATTGTTCGCAAACTAATTTAGCCGCTTTGCTACCAGATTCCATTGCAAACGTAACACCTGAAGAGAATACAGGATCTAAAAATTCTGTTGCATTACCACATAGAACAAATCCATCACCGAACAATTGTTTTGTTGAAACGGCATATCCTTCAATAGTTCTTGGTTCAAACATCATTTCGGCATCACCAAAACGTTCTTTTGTATGTATATCAGCAGCAATGATTGATTTCATTCGTTCTACTGCACCTTCTGGATGATCATTAAAAAAATGAGGGTCAGCAACAAATCCAACAGAAGTAACACCATTCGAGAATGGAATAATCCAAATCCATGTACGTTGTTGATGAATTACAACTGTAATTCTATTTCCATCAATTCCTTCTGGTCGTTTTGTGTCTTTAAAATGGGTAAAGTGTGTTTTTCTAGGATCGAATGCCGAAGGCTTATCTAGTCCAAACATTCTAGGGATAACGCGTCCGTAACCACTTGCATCCACAATAAATTTTGCTTCAATTTGTTTTTGGTTTCCATCTTTATCAACAATTGTTGTAGTTGAATTTGTACCATTAAACTTAATATGTGTAACAGCCGTTTGATAATCAACTTGTACTCCTTTTTTTTCTACTTCTGATGCAAGTAATTGGTCGAACTGTCCACGTGGCACTTGCCAAGTCCATTTCCAACCATCTGTGAATTGATTTCCAAAGTTGAAGTCGCAAATTTCTTCACCTCTAACGAATTTAGCGCCAAATTTTTCTTGAAATCCAGCTTTTTTTACTGCTTCTAGAAGACCAGCTTCATCTAAATGGTCCATTACACGAGGTAATAAACTCTCTCCAATTACAAATCTTGGAAATTTTTCTTTTTCAACAACTCTAACTTTATAGCCTTGCTTGTGAATAAGTGACGCAGCAATGCTTCCCGCAGGACCTGCACCTATTACTAATACATCTGTTTTTTCAGTAATCATAATAATAAAATTTGGGATTTAGAACACTAACAAACTTTTGTTTGAAAAGTTCAAAAGCATCACAAATTTAATTAATATTTCGTGACACAGATGCAAAGAACCTTAAAAATAGCGACCAAATCAATGATTTTGCTCAGTTAAAATCATTGCATATATTTTACTAAATTTGCGACCCGTGATGGAACAATCAATAATTACAATAGAAAATCTTTTTAAAAAATTTAAAGGTGCTGATGAAGCAGCTGTTAAGGGAATTTCGTTGTCGATAGCTAAAAATGAAATTTTCGGATTATTGGGGCCGAATGGAGCTGGCAAAACAACAACAATTTCAATTTTGTGCGGTTTGTTTCGTCAATCGAGCGGTCGAGTTATTATCGATGGAATGGATTTAGACACCAATTTAACTGCTATAAAACAGATTATAGGAGTTGTTCCTCAAGATATTGCATTGTATCCAACCTTAACGGCTCGTGAAAATCTCGATTTTTATGGTCACATGTATGGATTGTCAGGGAACGATTTGGATGCTAAAATCGAAAAATGGTTGGCTAATTTTGGCCTTACTGAAGCTGCAAATAAAAGAGTTTCTGAATATTCAGGGGGAATGAAACGTAGAGTAAATTTAATTGCTGGAATATTGCATAATCCTAAAATTTTATTTTTGGATGAGCCTACGGTTGGTGTTGATGTACAATCGCGTAACGTAATTATTTCATATTTGAAAGAGTTGAATCAGCAGGGGATGACAATTGTTTATACTTCTCACCACATGGAAGAGGCAGAGCATTTTTGTACTCGTGTAGGAATTATTGATTACGGGCAAATCATTGCCAAAGGAACTCCTTCGGAGCTTATTAATAAATACGATGGATGTACTAAGTTGGAAGAAGTGTTTTTACATCTTACGAATAGAAGCTTAAGAGATTAGTATGATAAAAAAGTTAGTCGCAGCCATAAAAAAAGAGATGCTCATCCTTCTAAGGGATAGGATTGGTTTGGCTATACTATTTATTATGCCAATGATTTTGATTTTTGTGATGACACTTATTCAGGATTCGGCTTTTAAATCATTGAATGAAAAAGGTATTCCTATAATATTTGTCAATGAAGATAAGGATTCACTTGGTTATGAAGTTGAACGTGGTCTTCGCAATTCAGAATTATGCGCATTTAATAATCAAATAAATGGTAAGTACATTACAGCTGATGAAGCAAAAAAAGCGGTTGCTGATGGAAAATTTTTAGTTGGAATTGTTATTCCTAAAAATGCTACAAATGCAATTCGTAAAAATGTTCAGGAATTAGTTGAATCCGCATTTTCTACTGATACAATCCCACCAAATAAACCGCAATCCGTAGACTCTGTTGAGGTTAAAATTTTTATTGATCCAGTTACAAAAAAGTCATTCTTAACATCTATTAGTAGTAATTTGCGTGAATTTATTTCTGGGATAAAAACACAGTTGATGTTTAAAACATTTTCGGACCAATTGGCGGAGTTAATTCCAGAGAAAAGCAAATGACTTCGAATGCATACACTAATACTCAAATTATAACGTACAAAGAAATTTACGCATCAGAAACAATGGGTGAGATTGTTCCGAATGCCGTGCAACATAACGTTCCTGCATGGACAATTTTTGCTATGTTTTTTATTGTATTGCCACTTGCAGGAAGTATGGTAAAAGAAAAAATGGAAGGAAGCATCGTTCGTTTGCATACAATGCCTAGTTCATTTCTATTATTGATAAATGGAAAAATAATTGTTTATGTTGTTGTCTGTTTAATTCAATTTGTATTGATGATGTCTGTTGGCTTGTTTTTTCTGCCAATGCTAGGCTTACCCGTATTGGATTTAGGAAATAGTGCTTTAGGCATTTTTGTAATCTCATTAGCTACAGCATTCGCAGCAACTGGTTTTGGAGTAATGATGGGTACTATTGCCAAAACAGAGCAGCAAGGCGCTATTATGGGAGCCTTGTCTATTTTGTTGTTGTCGGCAATTGGAGGCGTGTGGGTACCTACATATGTTATGCCCGATACAATGCGCCAGTTAAGTGTGTTGTCACCTTTAAATTGGTCGCTTGACGGTTTTTATGATCTGTTGTTAAGAGGAGCAGACGTAAGAGCTGTTCTGCCAGGTGCCATCAAATTAATACTTTTCTTTTTAATTACCATGTCAATAGCCTCGCTAGTTAACCGTTTCAAAAAAAATGTATAATTCTGTTTTCTGAAAAAACTGGAATACTCGATTTAAACAAAATTTAAGTTTAGTTGTTTAAAAAAATAAAAGACAATGCGCAGAATCTATTTAACACTTATTTACCCGCTTATAATGCTGTTTTCTTGTAAAGAGGAAAACAAAACCAATAAACACTCAACAATCTATGGGCTCAAAATCATTTTATGATTTATCGATGAATGCAATCGATGGGAAAAAAATCAATTTTTCTATTTATAGAGGCAAAAAAGTATTGATTGTAAATACAGCATCCGAATGTGGGTATACAGCTCAATACAAAGAATTACAAAAGCTACATGAACAGTTCGGGGCTAAAGTAGTTGTTCTTGGTTTTCCTGCGAATAATTTTGGAGGACAGGAGCCAGGAAGCGATACTGAGATAGCAGCTTTTTGTGAGAAAAATTTCGGTGTTACTTTTCAGTTATTTCAAAAATCGGATGTAGTTGGTGAATCAAAAAATGATGTGTATAAATGGTTAACCGATAAATCTCAAAACACATGGAATGTTGAAGAGCCAAAATGGAATTTTTGCAAATATTTAATTAATGAAAATGGTGAACTACTAAAGTTTTATTCATCTTCTGTAGGTCCATTGGACAAAGAAATTATTGGACAATTATAAATAGCTGTTTTTATAATCTTCTCTGCTTTTATTGATTACTTCATAGGCTTCTTCTTTGCCATAAATACTGCTAATTTCACAAGTTGGAACTTCCGTTCCAGGTATGTTTTTATAAGTAAGGAAGTAATGTTTTAATCGGTTTATAATTGCTTCTGGACAATCTTTTATATCGGTCCATTGTTTGTATACCTCATCACCTTGCATTACTGCAATTATCTTATCATCTGCTTCTCCTTTGTCAATCAATCGAATGCCACCAATTGGAATTGCTTGAAGTATAATATCACCATGTGTTATACTGCGTTCACTTAAAACGCAAATGTCTAATGGATCTCCATCGCCTTTTTCTACTTTCTTTCCTGATTTTTCGGATGCAAATGCAGCCACTAATTTGTCGCAATAGGTTTGTGGGATAAAGCCATATAGCGCAGGTACAACATTTGAAAATTTTTGAGGACGATCAATTTTCAAATAACCACTTTCTTTATCAATTTCGTATTTTACAGTATCGGTTGGAACAATTTCAATAAAAGCAGTTAAAACTTTTGGCGCATTGTTGCCAATTGAAATTCCATGCCAAGGATGTGCTTTATAGTGTTGTGTCATTTTTTTTTCTTTTGAGTAATTATATAAACGCCAACCATAACTAAAACTGAAATTAATAAAAGAATAATTTTGTTTGTATTACTTGGTTGGTCGTTATGCGGTTTTAACTCTGATTGTTGTTTGATAAGTCCGCTACGAATAATTAATTTTTGAATTCCTAATTCAGTCTTTAAAAAATCCTTTTCTTCGGCAAATGTTCTATTTGCATTGGTGTAATAAACATCCTGTGATTGCTCCAAAAACATTTTTCGGCTATGACTGCAAAGATGAACATTCAGCTTGTCGAAATTTGTATAGGACGCATAAATAAGCCATTCGTCAGACTTTACAAAGTTCATCATACATGAGCTTGCATTATCAAATAGCAGTTGTGTAGTTTGCTCGCTGTTGCCTTTGTACAATTGGTTAACGGTAAAATAAGCGATATTTTCACCAGCTTTGTTTTGGCTCACAGAATCAACTTTACCCCAAAAAACAATGTCGTAATTTTTTAATAGTTCTTTTGAAATAGGAGCTAGTGGTTCACATACACAAGCCAATATTGAGTTGGCCGTAAATGTGAAAAACAACAACAAGAACCTATTCATGTTTTAAAAGTTGTACTGTTTAATAAACTGCAGACTGTTTTCAATTTCAGTATACATTACTTTGTCTACTTCAATGAATGGAACCTTTGTTCTAAAGTCGGAAACCACTTTTTCTATTTTAGCAGAAGATTTAGCTGGTCTTCTAAATTCAATTGCTTGAGAAGCATTGAATAATTCAATTGCCAAAATGCGTTGTACATTTTCAACCACTTTGAAACATTTTGTAGCCGCATTTGCTCCCATGGATACATGATCTTCTTGTCCGTTTGAACTAACAATTGAATCGGCTGATGCGGGAGTACAGTATTGTTTGTTTTGACTAACGATACTTGCTGCAGTGTATTGAGGAATCATAAACCCTGAATTTAAGCCTGGCGTTGCTACTAAGAATGCTGGTAAACCTCTTGTTCCTGAAATTAACTGATAAGTTCTTCTTTCGGAGATATTTCCTAACTCAGCTAAAGCGATGGTTAAAAAATCCAATGCCAATGCTAATGGCTGACCATGAAAATTTCCTCCCGAAATAATTTCATCTTCATCCGGAAATACTGTTGGATTATCCGTTACAGAGTTTATTTCAGTTAAGAATACACTTTCAACATAATCGAACGTATCTTTTGATGCGCCATGAACTTGAGGCATGCATCTAAATGAATAAGGATCCTGAACATGCTCTTTTTTGCGTTGAATAAGCTCACTTCCTGTCAGTAATTCTCGAATGTTTTCAGCCGTTTTCATTTGGCCTTTGTGTGGACGGATTGTATGAATATGTGGTTTGAATGGATCCATTCGTCCATCAAATGCTTCTAATGATATTGTTCCAATAAAATCAGCAGCGTAGCTTATTTTTTTTGTTTGTAATAAACACCAAACACCATAAGCAATCATAAACTGAGTTCCATTTAGTAATGCTAATCCTTCTTTCGATTTTAATTGAATTGGTTTTAAATTCAATTCATCTAAAACACTTTCACTCGACTGTTTTTTGCCATTGTAATAAACTTCACCCAATCCAAGTAGTGGTAAACAAAGGTGCGCCAATGGTGCTAAGTCGCCCGATGCTCCTAGCGATCCTTGTTGATATACAACAGGTAAAATGTTGTGATTAAAAAAATCAACTAAGCGTTCAACCGTTTGTAATTGCACTGCCGATTTACCATATGATAAAGCTTGTACTTTTAGGAGTAACATCAACTTCACAATTTCTTGTGGAGCTTCATCACCAGTACCGCAAGCATGCGACATTACTAAGTTTTTTTGTAATTGTTCTAAATCATTGTTTGGTATTGTTACATTGCACAAGGATCCAAAACCAGTGTTAATTCCATAGATTGGTTCTTTTTGAGAAGCCATTTTTTTGTCTAAATAGTCGTGGCATCTAACAATGTTTTGTTTTGCTTCTTCTGATAGTTCAATTTTTTTATTGTTAAGAAGAATATCTTTAATGGTATTTAAATCGATTTTTGATGTGCTAATTGTATGCATTGTAATTTAATATTAAGCTGTTTGTAATACTTTGTTTTTTACAGGTGCAGCGTACATTTTTATAAATAAATTAAATAAAGGTTCTTTTTCACCATCCAACTTTGCAATGGTTTGATTGATGTAATCAATGAATTTTTCTTTTTCTACTTTTGTGTATTCCTTTTCAAAGCTAGTTCCTCCCTCTAAAATGTCCATTGCAATATAGTTTATAGGCCATAGTTTAAAGTTCTTGTAAATTTGTTTGTCTATAAATGCAGTAAGCTGTTTTATTTTTTCATTCTCATTATCAACTTTGTTTATCCCTTCCAATTCATTTATAATTGGTTTTCCAACAGCCATGTGAATGCGACCTTTTGGTTGAACAATACCAGTAATAATGCTGTTTAAATCTTCACCTGGAGCTTTTTTGTATTTAGTATGTAGGGATGATAAATAAAGTTCTTGAACTTTAAGTGAATCACAGGGTTCATACTCATAAGAAATAGTGAGTGGAACAATTTTTAATGCTTTAAAACTTTCATTAAAATTACCATTACCACTAATGTTCAGCATTTTTAAAAGACCTGTTTGTGTTTGGTCGTTTCCATCTTTTGTTCTTCCATTTCGTTGAGCAATCCAAACAGACACCTTTTTGTCAACGATTGTATGGCGAATGTATGCTGAAAGTTTTTTGGAAATATCATAGAGTTCACGAGCCGTGCCTTCGCGTTGAACCGTAAACATTCTGTTTAATCTTCCAAAATGAGTAATAAATCCTTCTTCCATTAAATTATTTCCAAATGTTATTTCGGAGGTATCGTGACCATGTTGGAAGAGTAATATTTGAAGAATAGCAGAGTCTAATAAAATATCGCGGTGATTAGCAATAAATAAATAACGTTCGTTAGGGTCTAAGTTTTCGAATCCACTGTAACTAAGTCCGGTAGAACTTCGCGCTACAATTGTTCGAATGGCACCATCCATAAAATGTTCTTGAAAATCGTGAACAGTCTTTACCATTTCTACTTTTTTCAAAGCTTCTTCTTTTGTCATTTCTGGCCAAAAGTAGTTGGTGAGTTTAAAAAACAAGGGATCCTTACTCATTTCTACTAGCACATTAGATGCTTCGTGATCATAGTAAGGTCTAATATCTTCAAAATTGTAATTTTCTGCCATAGATGGTCTATTTTTAAGAGAACTAAAAGTACTATTTTTTTAGATTATGTACGGGATTGCTGAAGAAATATAATTCTTGCTGAATTTTATGAATATTACTATATATTTGAGCGACTAAACATATATACCATCTATGAAATCATTCAAATTAGCTTTATTAGCACTGTTTATTAATGTAAGCGTTTTTTCGCAACAATATTCTATCGTAAAAGGAACGGGATTCACACCACCTGATGCCTCCAAATGGGGTGGTTTTGCTGGAGAAAATGACGATAGTTTTTTTATTTTAAGGATTAAAACACGTGGTAAAGGAACCACCTATTATATTGAAAGTATTAGCAAGAAAACGCGTGAAAAGCAATTTGAAGTTGAGTTGCCATTAGAGAAAGAAGCAGATGTGGCTTTGGATCCTGTCTATTTGGATATGCGCTTGTTCTGTGCAAACCAAAGAATATTTGTGTTTTTTAAAGGACAAAGCAAAAGCGATAAAAACGTTAAGTATTTTATGAAAACGGTATTTGCTGATGGTAAATTAGGAGATATGGTAGAGATATTAAATACTGCTGAAAAAGTAGATTTGAATTTTTATCAAAGCCCTGACAAAACAAAAATTCTAATTCTTCAAGATAATCCATGGGTTGAGCAACGTCAAATGTCGGAAGCCATTTTGTATGAAGCATCTACATTTAAAAAAGTATGGTCGAAAAAATTGCCAAGTGAATACAAATCTTCGGTAATGGAAAGTTATTTTTATAACCTCGACAATCAAGGGAACTTGTACTTTTTATTCAATTATTTGGAGGATGCCGATGCAAAGAAAGTAGGAACAGGAGTAGGAGTTTTGTCTGATAAAGCAGAAAAAGCAAAAATGCTTCCTTTACCTAACAAAAACAATTATACCATCGAAAATGGAAGAGCTAAAGTTACAAGTGACGGTAAATTAGTATTTACTGGATTGTATAAGTTTTTACCTAAAAAAGATGAGCAACGTTACAAGGAATTAAGTAAAAAAGAACGTGTTGTTTATGATAAAGAATTAGAAGCACAGAAAGAAATAGGTTTCTTCTGCTATTATTTTGATAAAGATGCATTTACAGTAAGTGCCGATTTTAAAAAGTTTCCAGAAGAGGTTGCCAAAAAATTGGATTATGCTGGCGGGTTGTTAACGTTCGGTGCTGCTAACAAATACTATTCAGCTTCAGGTTTAGTAGAGGTACAAGGAGAGTTTTATATGATCGAGAATCATAAGTATACAATTTCGGGTGATGGGGTCGCAACTTTTGAAAGAGAATTTATTATTTCAAAAATTGGAAAAAAAGGTCAAATTCTTTGGACAAAAATTTATCCAAAATTTACTCAGAATAATTTAAATACGTTTAATATCCTTGTTAAAGGCGATAAAATGTATTTGTTTTATTTAGAACATCCTAAAAATCTAGAGAATTCTACTGTTGATACGTATAATGAGATGAAATACAGTAATATCGGAAATTACAATGGTTCTGTAATGGTAGCATTGGAAATTGCTTCTGATGGTTCTGCAAAAAGAGACAAAGTGTTTGAAAATAAAGGTTGGTGCTACGATCCACAACCATTTAATATTTTGTTAGAAGGTGGTAACTCTTTGCTTCTTCGTATGATTAACAAAGACCAAGAGCGCTTTGATGTATTAAAGGTTGATTAATAATTAATTGAATATTTTGAAAATGCGAAGTCTATAAGAACTTCGCATTTTTTTATTTCATAAACAGCTATATATGTTATCTTTGTAGCATGGCTTTTGTGAGAAATTTATCACGATTTATTTTTTATTCTTTCTTTACCTTTTGCGATTTTTTACTCGTGTTTTTAGTATGGTTTATTGTTACTGTTACAATAGATACTCCTGAAATTGCAGATAAAAGTAGTTTAAGTAAAGAACGCGTTCTGCGCAGCCCCAATTTTTATACATTAGAAAACAATTGGATTAAAAAAAGTGAAACCGGCCTCTGGGAAATTTATGTTGAAGGTGATGGTTTCGAGCGTGGTGTAATTGAAGGCAAATTGAATAAAGAATTGGCCGAAAAGCAGGAAATTGCTTTTATAGAGCAAATACAGGTAATGATTCCTTCCAAAGCCATGATTAATTATCTCAAATTTTTCATCGCTTTTTTTAACCGTAATTTAGATACCTATGTAATTGATGAGTACAAGGAAGAGATTTACGGAGAATCATTATTTGCTTCCGATAAATTCGATTTTGTAGCACCAAAGTATTACCGAATGTTGAATTACCATGCAGCGCACGATATTGGCCATGCTTTACAAGATAAAAACATGACCGTTGGTTGTACCGCTTTTGGAGCATGGGGCAGCAGAACCGATGATAGTACTTTGTTGATTGCTCGTAATTTTGATTTTTATGTAGGAGATAAATTTGCAGAAGATAAACTCATCAATTTTGTGAAACCGAAAACAGGGTATAAACTGATGATGATAAGTTGGGCTGGAATGATCGGTACCGTATCGGGAATGAATGAAAAGGGACTTACTGTAACGTTAAATGCTTCTAAATCAGAAATACCTACTGGAGCTGCAACTCCAATTTCCATTGTGGCAAGAGAAATTTTGCAGTATGCTAAAAATATTGATGAAGCCTATGCAATTGCACAAAAACGAAAAACATTTGTTTCAGAATCAATATTAATAGGTTCTTTAGAAGATAATCAAACAGCTACGATCGAAAAAACACCTTCAAAAACTGAATTGTTCAGGGCTCCAAATTCAGATTACATCATTTGCGCAAATCATTATCAAGGCGAAACTTTTTTGAACGATAAAATTAATCAAGAGAACATTCAAAAATCTTCCTCCAACTATCGTTTTAAACATTTAACCCAATTAATAACAAATCAGCCTAAAATATCAGTTGCTGATGCAGCTGCAATGATGCGGAATAAGAATGGCTTGGATGAAAAAAATATAGGATTAGGAAATGAGAAGGGCTTAAATCAATTAATAGCGCATCATTCTGTGCTATTTAAACCTGCTAAGCTCCAAGTATGGGTATCTACCAATCCTTTTCAGCTAGGACAATATGTTTGTTATGATTTGAATAAAGTATTCGCTGCAGCTCCAGCATTAAAAAAGGATGTTGAGTTGTATGAAAAGCAATTGACGATTCCAGCTGATTCGTTTTTGTATTCTCAGGAGTTCAAAAAGTTTAATGCTTACAAACAAATGCGGAATGTTTTTAAGTTTATTCAAAAACAGGAATTAAGCTATAAAATAGATGATAGGATAATCGCAAATTTCATAAATTGCAATCCAGAATATTTTGAAACGTATGTATTGTTGGGTAAATATTTCTATAGTCAAGGAAATACCAATAAGGCTGTAGAATATTTAACCATCGCCAATACAAAAGAGATAACAACAGAGCAGGATAAAGAGGAAATCCATAATTTATTCGTCCAATACAAATGATTATAGGAATAGGAACAGATATAGCAGAAGTACCTCGCATCGCAAAGAGCATCGAAAACATCAGTTTTAAAGAAAAAGTGTTTTCTAAAATTGAAATTGCTTATTGCGAGACAAAAGTAAATAAGGCAGAAAGTTTTGCTGCTCGATTTGCAGCGAAAGAAGCTTTTTTTAAATCGCTAGGTACTGGATGGCGTGGAGGTATGGCTTTTAATGAAGTGGAAGTAGTAAACGATGAATTAGGAAAGCCGTCTATAAATATATTAGGACAAACAGCAGAATTATTAAAAGAAAAAAATATTCGAATCATTCATGTTTCTTTATCACACATTAAAGATGTGGCAATGGCAACGGTTGTTTTAGAAGCCTAGTTCATAGTTTGAAAGTTCAATGTTTATTAAGCTTTGAACCTTAAACTTTGAACCTTAAACTTAAACTATATACTTTGAACTGATTTTATGATACCAGCGATTGAAATAAAGACACTTGCCGAACAAAAAATATATCAAGAAGGACGCTTGCCGGAATTGTTACAATATGTATCGGAACGTTCGAAGTTTTATGCCGATTTGTTTCAGAAGCATCAAATTGATATTTCAAAAATTAAAACATTAGAAGATCTTCAAAAAATTCCTGTTACTACCAAGGATGATATTCAAAACAGAAATAATGATTTTATTTGTGTAGCACCAAGCAAAATAATTGATTACATCACCACTTCTGGAACCTTAGGTGATCCTGTTTTATTCCCGATGACGGATAAAGATTTGGATCGTTTGGCTTATAATGAATGCATTTCATTTGAATGTGCCGACTCTACAAGTGATGATGTTTTTCAATTGATGACAACATTGGATAAACGATTCATGGCAGGATTGGCTTATTTTTTAGGAATTCGCAAATTAGGTGCAGGCGTGGTTCGTGTTGGAGGAGGGATTCCCGAATTGCAATGGGATACAATTAAACGAATCAATCCTACAGCCTTTGTTACTGTTCCATCTTTTTTATTAAAATTAATTGAATATGCCGAAGCAAACGGTATCGATTATAAAAATACATCCATCACAAAAGCAATTTGTATTGGTGAGTCATTGCGAAATCAGGATTTTACATTAAGTACATTGGGGCAACGAATTCAAGATAAATGGAATATTAAATTGTATTCTACTTATGCAAGCACCGAAATGAGTGCTGCTTTTACAGAATGTTCAGAAGGTAAAGGAGGGCATCATCATCCTGAATTGGTAATTGTTGAATTTTTGGATGACAACGATCAGCCCGTGAAAGAAGGTGAAGCGGGTGAAGTTACGATTACTACTTTAGGAGTAGAAGGAATGCCATTGATTCGTTTTAAAACAGGCGATTTATGTTATCACTATTCTGAACCTTGTTCATGTGGAAGAAGCACTATTACGTGTGGACCAATTGTGGGACGAAGAAAACAAATGATTAAGTACAAAGGAACAACTTTGTATCCACCTGCATTGTACGATATTTTGAATAATATTGAAGGGGTAAAGAACTATGTGGTAGAAGTATATACCAATGAAATTGGAACCGATGAAATATTAATTCGTGTTGGATGTGAAGTGGTTCCTGAGAATTTTGAAAAGGACATTAAAGATCATTTTAGAGCCAAATTGCGTAGCCCACAAGTAAAATTTGAAGAAGTGGATGCGATAAATAAGCTTCAATTTCCTGAGCTAAGCCGCAAGCCTGTTGTGTTTTTTGATAAAAGGTAAGGTTTCTTTAAAATCGGTATTTAAATCATTTTGAATAGGACAATATTATACTATATTTGTAAAAGAACAAATTAAAAACTAAATAAATATGAAAACAAAATTATTTCTTATTGCAGGCTTTATTGCTGTTACAAGCTTAACAGCAAAAGCACAAAAAATGGTTCAAGAAGTTGGTGATTTAACAATGCTTGTTGGACAAACAAAAATGTTAGTTGAGTACGATTTTGATGATTTAGACATGGGTAAAGAAGGTTCTGAATCAGAATACTTAGAAAAAAAGAGAACAGACTTAAACAAAAAAGAAGCTGGTAAAGGCGACAAATTTGTTGAAGGCTGGAAAAAAAATCAAACAGAGCGTTATGAGCCTAAATTTGAAGAATTGTTTAATAAAACAATGAAAGGCAAAATGGACATTAGCCAATCTAACAAAGACGCAAAATATAAATTAATCGTTAAAACATTAACATTATACCCAGGTTACAATGTAGGTGTATCTAAAATGCCAGCATATGTATCTTTTGCATTTATAATTGTTGAAACAGCTAACCCTGATAAAATTTTATCAAAAACAGTTGTTAAAAATGTGGTAGGTAGTCAAGTAATGGGTTACGATTTTGATGCAGGTTCACGTTTGCAAGAATCGTATGCTAAAGCTGGTAAAATGCGCTGCTTACATTAAGAAAAGGCACCATTAAAATAATTTTTTAATAGTGAAAGAAATCCCGGTCTATTCGACCGGGATTTTTTATTTACATTTAGTTACAATAAAAAATAAATCATGAAAAATAAAATAGTTGCATTGTTATTTGTGGGACAATTAGGTTTGTTGAGTGCTTTTTCACAAACAGTAGGTCCTTATACCATCAAGCCATCTTCCGAGTTTTTAAGTGAAGAAAATTTGCCTTTGGCTCAAACAAATCCACTTATTAATGGAGATGTTTTATTGACCTATGCTAAAGGAGAGAAGCTAGATAAAATAGCTTTTCAATTATTTTCGTCTGATTTAACAATGATTAAAAATAGTGTGCCCGATGTGAAAGGATTATTTGCAAATTCAAAATCATATTTTGAACGTGTATTGGTACTGAATAAAAAATCCTACATTTTTGTAAGAGAAGTATTTAAAGATACTAAAACCGAAGGTGTTTCTGCAGTCGAATTTTCAGCCAATTCCTTAGAAATAACAGGTCAACCAATAAAATTATTTCAGTCAACCAGAGGAATTATTTATGGAGGAATGGGATATTCGGCATTTACTTCAAATGATAAAACAAAAGTTTTTTATAAATACAATCTATTTAATAAAGAGCGAAAAGATATCTTGAACAAGCAAGAGTTTGGTTTTTATATGTTTGATGAAAATATGAAAGAAATTTGGGGAGGTGAATTTACTATGCCCTATTCAGAGGCTAAAATGACAGAAATAGATTATCAAGTTTCAAATGATGGAAAACTCTATTATTTGATTCGTGTAACAGATGTAGAAGGAAAAAATGGATCTAGTCATTTCGAAATTTTAGTATACGATAAAGGAAAGTTGGACCCTAAGATTATTGAACTTAAAATAGATGAGTATACACCTCGTTCAACATATATCTATGAAGATAAAAGCAATAATATTGTTGTAGCTGGTTTTTATTCAAAAGTTGGGAATCCATCCATCGATGGTGCTTTTATGGTTAAATTAGATGTTGCAAATGGTAAGTTTTCAAAAATTGGTGGTGGCTATTACGAAATCCCTTCGGATGTAATTAAATCATTCATATCTGATAGACATAAAGAAAAATTAGAGAAAAAAGAACAAAAGAATAAGGATAACGACAAGAAAGAGTTAGGGATAAATGACCTAGAGATTAAAAGAATTCATTTTATGGACAATGGGTCTACAGTGATAGTTTCTGAGATCTATTATGTAGTAACCCATGTTACCGTTGATTCAAAAGGAAATACCCGGACTACATATGATACTTATGCAAACGATGTTTTTGTATTTAGTATTGATGCTGTTGGTAATTTAGGTTGGATTAAAAAGATTCCTAAAAGACAGCATGAGGGTGGGGCAGCTGGACAAGGCATTTCACTATCCTCTACAGCAAAAAATAATCATGTGCACCTTTTCTATTTAGACCATATTGAAAATTTTACGCTTCCAGAAAATGAAGAGCCGCGTGTTCACCAAAGCAGAAGAGGCGGTTTTGTTGCTGCTGTTGATATTGATGAAAAAGGAGAAATTAAAAAATATAATTTAGGAGCTGCAGAGCAATTTGAAACCAATTTATACATGCGTAAATTTATTGATGGCAAAAAAAATAATTTAGTTGCTGTTGAGCGAAAAAAGAAAAAAAACATCTTGTTTTCGATTGATATTAAATAATTTCGAGGGAATATATTGTAAAAAAGCAGAGGAAGTAAAAGCCTCTGCTTTTTTTATTATCTTCGTTTTATAAACACTGTTATGAAGCTCATCAATTATTCCAAAAATATTGCCATTGTAGCAATATCATTCATTGCCAATGGTCTTTTTGCCCAATTTGACAATGACTATGTCCCACTAAAATCAACTGGATCAATTCCTGAAGCTTTTGTTAAAAAGGCGAAAGAAACAAGCGAGGAGGATCTGAAATCAATTACTTACGGAACCGATGAAAGAACGGCTAAACAGCAGTTTACAATCTCCAACAACTATTTTTTGAGAGAGCTTTTTATGAGTGGTGATGTATTGTTTAACGACCCATTAACCGTATATGTAAATAAAGTTGCCGATGAATTATTAAAAAGTAATCCAACATTAAGAAGTCAGATTCATTTATATGTAACCAAATCAACAGATGTGAATGCGTATGCCTTTGACAAGGGATACATTTTTATAAATATAGGTTTGTTGGCACAATTAGAAAATGAAGCACAATTAGCATATATTTTGGCACATGAGATAACACACGTTCAAAAAAAGCATTCAGTTAATCAATACATTCAAAGCATTAAACTTGAAAATACAACTGGTGGATATGAAAGAGGATCAGAGGATAAAACCTTAGCGAAGTATAAGTTTTCGAAAGAGCAAGAAACTGAGGCTGATACTGAGGGTTTGAATTTGTTCAAACAGTCAGCTTATAGTGTTAAAACAATTAATCGTGCATTTGATGTGATGCAATATTCGTATTTGCCTTTTGAATTGCCCGAATTCAAAAAAACATTTTTTGAAAGTAAAAGTTTAGTGCTTCCAGATACCTTGTACTTAAAAAAAAGACATCAGAAATAAAGGCGAATGACGATTATGATGATAGTAAAAGTTCCCATCCAAATATCAGAAAAAGACGAGCTTCCATTGAGTCGGATTTGAAAGTGCCAGACGAAGCGGTAAGAAAAAAGTACATTGTTTCGGAGTCGGATTTTAAAAATATCAGAGAAATTGCTCGATTTGAGTTGTGTAAGCATTATTTAGTAGACAGAGATTATGTAAACGCTATTTATGCATCTTATATATTATTGGAAAAATACCCTACTAATGTATTTTTAAAACAAACAATTGCTCAAGCAATGTATAATATTTCTACTACTAAATCGTATCGCAAATCATCATCATCCTTTAGTGTTAGTGGTAACTCTATTTCTTCAAAAACATATTCCATTACTGATTATGAAAAAATTGAAGGAGCTTCACAGCGGTTGTATTATTTGTTAGATAATTTGAAAGAAGACGAATTTAATGTTGTTGCATTGTCGTATGTATACAATGCACACAAGCAACATCCCGATGATAAAAAATTGAACCGATTTACTGATAGTCTTTTTTCACAATTAGTAAATGTGAATAATCTGTTTTTGAATAGCTTTTCAAAATATACCAAGGCGGAATTAAAGGCTATGGACACCGTGAAAACTTTTGTTTCTAAGGAAGAAGAAGAGGAGGATAGCAAGTACTCAAAAATTAAAAAAGAACAGCAAAAGATAGAATTGGATAATGTAGATGAAAATTTCACAAAATATGCATTTGTAGATTTGTTAAAGGATGAAGAGTTTGTTCAACGATTCACAAAAATGGCAAAAGGATTAACACAAGCATCTTCTGATAATAGAAAGGTTGTTACTTCTGATAAAAAGAAAAAGAAAGCAAATACAGGTGAGCCATTGTTAGGAATAAGCAAAGTTATCTTTTTAGATCCTTTTTATCAAAAAGTAAAAAGTGAAAAAGGTACGGAGTATTTGAATTATTATGAATCAGAGGAAAAGGAAGCTTTTTTATCTGAAATACAAATTAAATGTGCGAAGCGATTAAAGTTAGAGTATGTTACATTCTCCGACAAAAACATCTCGACTACGGATCTTGATTTATACAACGAAAATGCATTGATTAATGAATGGTTAGGTGAGCGATTCCGCCACGGATCCAACAATTACGAAGCAATGACTGGATACGAGGAGATGAAAAAAATTTCCGAAAAACATGGTACACCCTACATAGCATGGGGTGGTGTTTATAATAGCAAAGGAAGACGCTCACACAATACCTATTTTTTTATTGTATTCAATATTGAAACTGGGCAGTTAATGAAATTTGAAACACGTTACACAAAATCAAAAGACAACAAAGATTTGATTACTTCTTTTGTATACAATTCCTTAATGCATGTTTACAAAAAAGAAAAAGAGTAATCTTATAACACTTAGTTCACAATTCAATTGTTTTAAATAAATACAATCATGAAGAAAATCATTATATTATATATCGCTTGTTCCATCGCTTTTATCACCAGCCACGCGCAAATTTCTGGCTATATGGGCAAACGATTCTCGATTGGGTATTCCAATTATTTTTTGCCATCCATTTTAGGTCCAAAAGTAAATGGAACTTCTGCTTCCGATAAAATTGGAATTAATACAACTCATTGTGTTAACCTCGAATACATTATTAAAGAAAGAACAAGCTTTTGTCTGTCATTGCAAACACAAAAGTTAGGTGTAAATAATACACGTTATTATAATGTAGAATACATAGACCCTTTTGGTTCTAATAATTATGGAAGTTATCAGTATAACCCTAAGCCTTTCAGATTTATGCAACTGAAAACGTATTCTGTTGGCTTGGGGTTTAAGTTTTTTGCAAGTGGTAGTTTAGCTCCAATAGGAAAATATAAAAAAGTGGAGTTGTTATTGCTTTTTAGTAATCTAACTTATCCTAAAAATGCATTTGAAGATACAGGTTTAAATGATCCCTATACAAGAACAAACATTGGTACGGGTGATTACAACTTTAGCACATTTGCATTGACCTATACAATGGGTCGCTCAAGAGTATTGTTTGATAAAATAGTATTGGATTACGGATTGCGTATTGGTGCAACTCCTGCTGGATTTTTTGCTTTCTTAAATTCAGAAGGTGATTTTAGTTCTGGAAATTTAACTCCTGAAAAAACATTTCGTCAAGATACCAACATGCGTTTGTTTCGCCAACAATTGGTGAATTTGCACATTGGTATCAGTTTTCTAGCTTTTTAATTAATGCCCTTGTTTCACATTGGTGTTTTCATAATCAATACCTTGTGATTTTAGGATTGAAGGAACTTTCCAAGCATAGAAAGCTAGGTATACGTAACAAAAGATTGGTACCACAAACGATAATTGAACTCCTATAGAATCTGCAATTAATCCTTGTAAGGGTGGGATTAATGCTCCTCCGAGAATAGCCATCACTAGGAGTGACGAACCTTGACTGGTGTGTTTTCCTAGGCCAGCAATAGCTAGTGCAAAGATAGACGGCCACATAATTGAATTGTATAATCCTAAACTAATTACCGACCACATTGCTAATTCCCCAGTTGTTATAAGTGCCATTATTAACAGACCAATGCATATGACAGAGAATAGTAATAAGGTACGTGCTGGTTTTTCTTTTCCAATAAAAATGCAATGATGCTAATAACGATGAATGGAATGTAATAAGTAATCATCGATTGAAAATCAATCACTTCATTTTCTTTTGATTTTAATTTAAAAATTAATAAAATAAAAAAGAAGGTAAGTACAGGAACGATTGCAGTGATTAGTTGTTTGGATGTTTTAGATAAATTAAAAACAGAAACAGAACCAGTAAAACGGCCAATCATTAAACTTCCCCAATACAATGCAACATAAAGTGTTGCTGCTTCAGCAGGAATACCTTTAATTTCAGGTAGACCAACAAAACTGGTCATAAAGCTACCAACAGTTACTTCGCCACCAACATAAAAAAAGATAGCTAAAATACCCAATGTAAGTTGTGGGAATTTCAATGCACCCATTCCTTTTTCTATGTTATCCTGATTTGTAAATCGAGGTAACGAAATCACTTTAAAAACGACTATCAATAATAAAAATGCAATGGTTAAAACGATGTAAGGCATTTTTACAGAATCAATATCATTGCCTGTCGTGGATGCATTGCTCAATATAAAAACTCCACCCAATATGGGTGCTATGGTTGTTCCAAACGAATTAATTGCACCTGCTAAACTTAGTCGATGTGAGCCTTTTTCGGGATCTCCTAATAATATTACATAAGGATTTGCTGCAATTTGCAATAATGTAAAACCAAGTGCTAATACAAATAATGCGGTTAGGAAAAAGCCGAATGATTGAAGCTCTGCTGCTGGGTAAAACAAAAATGTTCCGAATGCGGCAATCAGCAATCCTAACAAAATTCCATTTTTATATCCTATTTTATTGATAGGGTCACCTGATGTAGAAGAGATAAAGAAATAGATTAAAGAGCCAACAAAGTAAGCGCTAAAAAAAGCAAACTGAATAAGCATGGACTCAAAATAACTCAGTGTAAATATCGCTTTGAAATGAGGAATTAAAATATCGTTTAAGCAGGTGATAAATCCCCACATAAAAAACAACATTGTTAAAAATGCCATTGGCAGCGAATAATTCTTTTTATTTTCCATAATCAGGTTCGATTGATTTTTATCGAAAATAATACTAATTCATTCATAAACTAGAATTAGTTGAAAGAGGTTTTCAGCACTAAAAAGTTAATTACTTTATAGTAATAGAAGAAAGGATTTTGTTCGTGGCTCCAATATTAGATTGAATGTATTTTTTGGAACTAGCAGAAGCGCTTTCGTAGTTTGATTGGATGCTTAAATAGTGAAGTGTAGATGCCAACTCATTCACATCATTTATTGTGAATGCTCCTTTTTGGCTGATAAGTTCTTTTGCTTCTAAAAATTTATGGTAATTAGGGCCAAAAATAATGGGTAAACCAAATGTTGCCGCTTCTAAAATGTTATGAATTCCTTTCCCAAATCCGCCTCCTATATAAGCGATAGTTCCATACTGATAGAGTGAAGATAACATACCCATATTATCAATTATAAGTACGTTGGCATTAATTATGCTTGCATCTGTTGCCTTTGTATAACGAATACAATTACCATACACACTAAACTTTTCTTCAATGAATTGGATGTGTTGTTCGTCTATTTCGTGAGGTGCAATAATTAATTTATAGGTATTAAGTGATTTGGATGCTTGAGCAATTAGTTGTTCATCGTCTGGCCATGAACTTCCGATAATAAATGTAGGAATGTTTTTGCAAAATTGTTCAAGTAGTGGAAAAGATGTGATATTTTTAGAAATCTCATAAACTCTATCAAAACGCGTATCTCCAGCAATTGTAGTGTTTGTATATCCGATTGAATTTAGAAGTAGTTCAGATGTTTTGTCCTGCAAAAAAAAGTGAGTAAAGCAATTCAATTGTTTTCTAAACCAATTTCCATAAGGTTTAAAAAAATGTTGTTTTTCTCTAAAAATTCCACTTACTAAATAGGTCGGAATAGCATGTGATTTTAGCTCATTCAAGTAATTGAACCAAAACTCATATTTTACAAAAAAGGCAAGTTGAGGATTTAGTAAGGCTACTAATTTTTTTGCATTTGCTGGGGTGTCAATTGGGAGATAAAAAATATAATCAGCACCCGAATAGTTTTTACGTATTTCATAGCCTGATGGTGAAAAAATTGAGCGCGATTTTGTGTGATGGATATTCTTTCTTTATTTTTTCAATAAGTGGTCGTCCTTGTTCAAATTCCCCTAAAGATGCACAGTGAAACCAAATTAGTGGTGATGTGTTTGAATGAAGTGCTAATTCAATTTTTGAAAAAATATTTTTTCTTCCAGTTAGCCATAACTTAGCTTTCGAATTGAAAATAGATGCTACACGAATTGTTGTGTAATAAAGTAGAACAGATATATTGTAAATAAGTTTCATGAACCTATTTGCTAGTAAGTGTAAAATTCTTTGGGTGCTTTTTTATACAAAGGAAGGATCCAAGATACTTTTGCACCATAAAAAATATCCAATCGTTTTTCAGTGTCTTGTTTCATTTCATCAAAATTGTAACTTCTTCTGTTTTGTGTAAAGCCTTGCATGCATTCTAGTCCAAAATAGAAATTTGCAATTCGATTGTTGCTTAAGTACATGTAGCCTAAATTTTGACTTAATAGGAAACCATTACTTAATCGGTCATATCCTTTTTTATACTCCTTCGAAAGTTGTGGAACATTATTCCCAATGGTTTCAATTCTGATTTTGTGTTGTATAAACCCCAAGCCAATATTGAACACAATTCCTGAATTGGGATTAGGCTTTTTGAAAGGAAATATTCGCCCAAGTGTTACAGATGCAGTAAAACCTCTTTCGTACAAGCGTACATCCGAAAATCCTCCTAATTTATCAATGATATAGCCATTGGGAGAAGCGATGCTGTCAAATAGACTTTCTTTAACTGTTTTTCCGAAAATATAGCTTCCATTAACACCAACCATCCAATTGTAGCGGGTTTTAAAATCAACATTAAGCTGGATAGATGAATTGTTTCCAAAACGTTTGTTCATATCACCACCAGATATGTAATAACCATAAGAAGCTGAAATCATTGGTGTAGAAACAGAGGAATCCTTAATGCTTACTTGCGCACTTAGTTGCATTGTACTCAATACAATCGTAAAAAATAGAAGGTAGATATTTTTCATATAAAAACGTGCTAATGTACGGATTTTTTAACGAAGTTTTAATGAGAAAATTGCCCTGTTTTTGTACATATTTTCATTATATTCGCATTCTTATATTTGATACAAACACAGATGGAAAAAATTGCAAAAAAAATTCAAATGGTTGACTTGAAAAGTCAATACGAAAAAATAAAAACAGAAGTGGATACTGCTATCCAAAACGTATTAACAAATACTGCATTTATTAACGGTCCTGAAGTAAAAGAATTTCAAAAAGAGTTAGAGGCCTACCTTGGCGTAAAACATGTTATTCCATGTGCAAACGGAACAGATGCCTTACAAATAGCTATGATGGCTTTGGATTTGAAGCCTGGCGATGAAGTTATTACAGCCGATTTTACCTATGTAGCTACTGCTGAAGTGATTGGTTTGCTCGGGTTGAAGCCTGTATTGGTTGATGTGGTTCCTGATACTTTCGATATAGATATTGCTGCAATTGAAAAAGCAATTACGTCTAAAACAAAAGCGATTGTTCCAGTTCATTTATTCGGACAGTGTGCCGACATGGATAAAATTATGGCTTTGGCGAAAAAGCATAATCTATATGTAATTGAAGATACAGCTCAAGCAATTGGTGCAGAATATACGTCAGCAGATGGAACAAAAAAGAAAGCGGGTACAATTGGTACAATTGGTTGTACGTCATTTTTTCCTTCAAAAAATTTAGGTTGTTATGGTGATGGTGGTGCTATTTTTACGAATGATGATGCATTAGCAGCAAAAATCAGAATGATTGCAAATCATGGTCAGTCGGTTCAATATGTTCACGATTCGATTGGTGTAAACTCTCGTTTGGATAGTATTCAGGCAGCCGTTTTGCGTATTAAATTACGTGATTTGGATAATTATGCAGCAGCTAGAAATAAAGCGGCTAATTATTACGACAAAGCATTTGCGAATAATCCGAAATTAAAAACACCTGCTCGTGCAAAATTTTCAAATCACGTGTTTCATCAATACACTTTTCAATTGTCAGGTGTTGATAGAACGGCATTGCGAGAATATTTAGCAAGTAAGGATATTCCTGCAATGATTTATTATCCAATTCCTTTGCATTTGCAAAAGGCATATTTGGATCCTCGTTACAAAGAAGGTGATTTTCCTGTCACAGAAAAATTATGTGCTTCAGTAGTTTCATTGCCAATGCATACCGAATTGGATGAAGAGTCCTTGAAGTACATTACATCAAGTGTTTTAGAATTTGTAAACAAATAATTTAAATTAAGAATATCATATGAACATTGCAGTAGTAGGTACAGGATACGTAGGTTTGGTTACAGGAACTTGTTTGGCTGAAACAGGTAATCATGTAATTTGTGTTGATATCAATGCAGATAAAGTAAAAAAAATGCAGTCGGGTATCGTTCCGATTTACGAACCACATTTGGATGTTCTTTTTGAACGTAATATCAAGCAAGGTCGCTTAACATTTACTACCAATTTGGAAGAAGCAATCGAAAAAGCGAAAATTATTTTCTTGGCATTGCCAACACCTCCAGGTGAAGATGGTTCTGCAGACTTAAGTTACATCTTAGGTGTTGCAGATGATTTAGGCAAAATTATTAAAGATTATAAAGTAATTGTAGATAAAAGTACAGTGCCTGTTGGTACAGCAGAAAAAGTACGTTTAGCAGTTGCTAAAAATGCAAAAGTAGAATTTGATATTGTTTCAAATCCAGAATTTTTGCGTGAAGGCTTTGCTGTAGATGATTTTTTAAAACCAGATAGAGTTGTTATTGGAGCTAGTTCGGACAGAGCGCGTAAAACAATGGAAGAGTTATACAAGCCATATGTTCGTCAAGGAAATCCAATTATTTTTATGGATGAAAAATCAGCTGAATTAACAAAATATGCTGCAAATGCATTCCTTGCAACGAAGATTACCTTCATGAATGAAATTGCAAATTTATGCGAACTTGTTGGTGCTGATGTGGATTCTGTTCGTATCGGAATTGGTAGCGATGATCGTATCGGAAAACGTTTCTTGTTTCCTGGCATAGGTTATGGTGGTAGTTGTTTCCCAAAAGATGTTCAAGCACTTGCTAAATCGGCATCTGAAGTGAATTATGAATTTAAAATTTTAGATTCAGTAATGGACATTAATGAAAAGCAAAAAACCATTATTGTTCCAAAAATAAAGCAACATTTTAATAATGATTTAAAAGGAAAAAAAATTGCGTTGTGGGGCTTAGCATTTAAACCAGATACAGACGATATTCGTGAAGCACCTGCTTTGTATATCATTGAAGAGCTTACAAAGATGGGAGCAACAATTGCTGCATATGATCCAGAAGCGATGAATAATGTGCGTCATTTACTTGGCGATAAAATCAGCTATGCATTGGATGAGTACGATGCATTAAGAGATGCCGATGCATTGTTGATAGCTACCGAATGGAGTTTGTTCCGTACACCGGATTTTGAACGTGTTTCATCTTTATTGAAAAACAAAGTAATTTTTGATGGACGTAATTTGTATGGTATTCAACAAATGAAAGAGTTAGGATATTATTATTCAAGTATTGGTAGAGAAACAGTAAAATAATTAGAAATATGAAACGTATAAAAGTTATTCTTACAGCATTCATAGTAGTAATTGCTGCAATGGCATCAGCTCAAGAAACTGTGAAAATTAAAGAAGGACAAACCCTGCTTTATAAAATAAATGAATACGATGGTCCAGTTGATCAAACTGTTACCTTAACATCTTTGGCATCTCCAATGAAAATTTCTTGGAACAAGAAAAATAAATACGATGACAAAGGAACTTTTTTAATTCTAAAAGCTGCATTGGAAAGTGCAATAAATATTATATTCTCATTTCCGATTAATTCGAATGATGATGAATTGAGTGATGTGTTGCCAGGTTTTATTGTTAGCAAAAAAATGTATAATGATATCAAAAGTAATAAAAACAAAAATTCGTGTTGGATGCGAATTAAAGCAGATGACATGACTTTGAAAAGCGAGCAGCCGATGTACATTATCATTAACGGAAAAAAAACAATTGTAAATACACTCAACGTTACTTGGGGAACTTTTGGCGATGAGATGTGGATTTTAGACAATCCTGATTACCCTATCATTGTTAAAGTTTCTGCGATTAGCAAATATGAATTAACTGAAATAAAATAATCTCGTGTCAAGAAAACGTATATTAATAACAGGTGCTGCAGGCTTTTTAGGTTCCCACTTGTGTGATCGATTTATCAAAGAAGGATATCATGTTATCGCAATGGATAATTTGATAACAGGTGATTTGAAAAATATTGAACATTTGATGAAGCTTGAAAATTTTGAATTTTATCATCATGATGTTTCAAAATTTGTGTTTGTTCCTGGCGAGCTAGATTACATTTTGCATTTTGCATCACCTGCATCACCAATCGATTATCTGAAAATCCCTATTCAAACCTTAAAAGTAAGTTCATTAGGAACACATAATTTGTTAGGACTTGCAAGAGTTAAAAAAGCTAGAATATTGGTGGCTTCAACATCTGAAGTGTATGGAGATCCGTTGGTTCATCCGCAAACAGAAGAATATTGGGGAAATGTAAATCCTGTTGGTCCACGTGGTTGTTATGATGAAGCAAAACGTTTTATGGAAGCAATGACAATGGCTTATCATACCTATCATGGTGTAGAAACACGAATTATTCGAATTTTTAATACTTATGGTCCACGTATGCGATTGAATGATGGACGAGTATTGCCTGCTTTTATTGGACAAGCATTGCGTGGTGAAGATTTAACCATGTTTGGTGATGGTTCACAAACACGTTCGTTTTGTTATGTGGATGATCTAGTGGAAGGTATTTATCGTTTATTGATGAGTGATTATGTTTATCCTGTTAATGTTGGTAACCCAAGTGAAATATCAATCAAAGAATTTGGCGAAGAGATTATCAAATTAACAGGTACTACTCAGAAATTGATTTCGAAACCATTGCCACAAGATGATCCGAAGCAACGTAAGCCAGACATTACAAAAGCAAAAGAAATATTAGGCTGGGAGCCAAAGGTTGGTAGAGCAGAAGGGTTAAAAATAACCTATGAGTATTTCAAATCGTTATCAAAAGACGAGTTGAATAAAACAGAACACAGACAATTTAATTAATTATGAGTCAAGCATTTTTTGCACATCCAACTGCTGTTATTGATGAAGGCTGTAAAATTGCCAACGGAGTTAAAATTTGGCACTTTTCGCACATTATGCCAAATTGTATTATTGGCGAAAATTGTAACATAGGTCAAAATGTTGTGATTTCTCCCGAAGTAGTTTTAGGAAAAAATGTGAAGATTCAAAACAATGTTTCTATTTATACGGGTGTTATATGTGATGATGATGTTTTTTTAGGACCATCAATGGTGTTTACAAATGTTATTAATCCTCGTAGTGCTATTAATCGTAAAAATGAGTATGCAAAAACACATGTAGGTAAAGGGGCTTCAATAGGAGCAAATGCGACCATTGTTTGTGGACATGATATTGGGGAATATGCATTTATTGGTGCGGGTGCAGTTGTCACAAAAAATGTTCAACCTTATTCATTATGGGTAGGTAATCCTGCTAAGCAAATGGGCTGGATTAGTGAATACGGACATCGATTAAGTTTCGATAAAGAAGGTGTTGCAATTTGTCCCGAAAGCAAGGATCGATATAAATTAGAGAATGGAAGAGTAAGTAAAATAGGTTAATTAGTAGTTTAAGTTCAAATTATGAATAAAATAAAATTTGCAGTAATAGGTCAAGGACATATCGGAAAACGACATGCTGAAATGATTAGAAGAAATTCTGAATCAGAACTAATAGCTGTTTGCGATGTTGATTCAAAAGAAAATCTTGCATTAAATGATTTAACTGTTCCTTTTTATAATTCACCAGAAGAGATGCTAGCTGCACATTCTGACATTGAGGTTGTTAATATTTGTACTCCGAATGGCTTACATGCCAAACATTCATTAATTGCATTAGAAGCAGCTAAGCACATTGTGGTTGAAAAACCAATGGCGTTATCAAAATTGGATTGTGAATCCATGATTTTTAAAGCATTACAAAAGAATAAAAATGTTTTGTGTGATGCAAAATCGTTTTTCTCCTCCATCGGTTTGGTTGAAAAAAATTGTTGAAGAAAAAATTATTGGCGAAGTGTACATGGTCCAATTGAATTGTTATTGGAATCGTGATGAACGTTACTATAAAAAAGGTGGTTGGAAAGGTACTCAGGAATTAGATGGGGGTACATTGTACACGCAATTTTCCCATTGGATTGATTTGTTGTATTGGATTTTTGGCGATGTTAATGAAATTCAAGCAAAGTTTAATGACTTTAACCATTCATCACTAACAGAATTTGAAGATAGTGGTTTTGTTAATTTCAACTTCGTAAACGGTGGAATGGGAAGTATTAACTATTCAACTGCTGTATGGAATTCAAATTTAGAAAGTAGTATTACAATAATTGGAAGCCAAGGAAGCGTGAAAGTAGGAGGGCAATACATGGATAAAGTAGAGTATTGTAATATAAAAGACTATGTACTTCCTGAATTGGCTGCAACAAACGAAGCAAATGATTATGGAGCATATAAAGGCTCTGCAAACAACCATCCACAAATAATTTCAAATGTAATTGATACTTTAAAAGGTAGAACAACGATTACAACAAATGCAATGGAAGGACTAAAAGTTGTAGATATTATAGAAAGAATTTATTCATTACGAAAAGAAGGAAGAAAAAATTAAAATATACTAAAGATTAAAACAAACGAATTACGAAGAGGTATAAGTATGATAAATAAAATTAAAAACAAAGAAGCCAAAATTGCCGTAATTGGATTAGGCTATGTTGGTTTGCCAATAGCATTAGCATTTGCTAAAAAAGTAAAAGTGATTGGATTTGACATCAATGAAGAACGAGTGAAGATGATGCAAAACAACATCGATCCATCACAAGAATTAGAATCGAAAGATTTTGAAGGCTGTGATATCGAGTTTACCGCATCAATTGATGTTTTGAAACAAGCGAACTTCTTTATTGTAGCTGTGCCAACTCCTATCGATGAGCATAATTTGCCCGATTTAAAGCCTTTATTAGGAGCTTCTCGTTCTGTTGGTAAAGCATTGAAAAAAGGAGATTATGTTGTTTACGAATCAACTGTTTATCCTGGCTGTACCGAAGAGGATTGTATTCCAGTTTTGGAAGAGGTTTCGGGTTTAAAATTCAAATCAGATTTTAAAGTTGGTTATTCTCCTGAGCGAATTAATCCAGGCGATAAAGAGCATACCATTACTAAAATTTTAAAAGTAGTTTCTGGTTGTGATGACGAGTCTTTAGAAGTGATTGCGGAAACATATAAAATCATTGTTGAACCTGGTGTTCACAAAGCTTCTTCTATAAAAGTTGCTGAGGCTGCAAAGATTATTGAAAACACACAACGCGATGTGAACATTGCATTAATGAATGAGTTGTCCATTATTTTTAGCCGTATTGGTATAAACACATTTGATGTATTAGAAGCAGCGGGTACAAAATGGAATTTCTTGAAATTCTCTCCAGGTTTGGTTGGTGGACATTGCATCGGTGTTGATCCATATTACTTAACATACAAAGCCGAAGAGTTGGGATACCATGCACGTGTTATTAATTCTGGTCGTTATGTGAACGATTCAATGGGTTTTTATGTAGCAAAACAAACGGTTAAAAAAATTATTGCAGCTAAAAAGAATTTGACAGAATCACGTGTTTTGGTTATGGGAGCTACATTCAAAGAAAATGTAAGCGATGTTCGGAATTCAAAAGTTTCTGATGTAATCAAAGAGTTTAAATCATTTGGAGTACAGGTAGATGTTGTTGATCCTCATGCGGATTCGGATGAATTAAAACATGAATATGGTTTTGAATTAGTAAAAACAGTTAGCAAAGGATATGATGCTGTTGTTGTTGCAGTAAATCATAAAGAATATGTTGCATTGGATGAAACATATTTTAAATCAATTCTTTCTGATGGAGGAATATTGACTGATATTAAAGGTATTTACAAAGGAAAAATTAAAAACTTAACGTATTGGAGTCTTTAATTAGATAAAAAATAAAAAGATAGATGAAAAAAATATTAATCACAGGTGGTGCAGGTTTTATAGGTTCTCATGTTGTTCGCTTATTTGTAAATAAATATCCGAATTATCAAATAGTGAACCTAGATAAGTTAACGTATGCGGGTAATCTTGCGAATTTAAAAGATGTAGAATCAAAATCAAATTATTCATTTGTTAAAGGGGATATTGTTGATGCTGATTTTATAAATAAGCTCTTTGCTGAACATAAATTTGATTCCGTAATTCATCTAGCAGCAGAAAGCCATGTTGATAGAAGTATTTCTAATCCATTAGAATTTGTGATGACCAATGTAATAGGGACAGTTAACTTATTGAATGCGGCTCGCAGTGAATGGAAAGAAAATTTTTCAGCACATCGATTTTACCATGTTTCTACGGATGAAGTATATGGGACTTTAGGTGAAACAGGATTGTTTACAGAAACAACTGCATACGATCCACATAGTCCATACTCTGCTTCAAAAGCAAGTTCAGACCATTTTGTAAGAGCATACCATGATACATATGGAATGGATGTAGTGATTTCGAATTGTTCAAACAATTATGGTAGTCATCATTTTCCAGAAAAATTAATTCCATTATCCATCCATAATATTAAAAACAATAAGCCTATTCCAATTTATGGAAAGGGTGAAAATATTCGTGATTGGTTATGGGTAGAAGATCATGCAAGGGCAATTGATGTCATTTTTCACAATGCTAAAATGGGTACAACGTATAATATTGGTGGACATAATGAATGGACCAATATCGATTTAATTCATGTATTGTGTAAAATAATGGACAAGAAATTAAATCGTGCAGAGGGTGAATCTGAAAAGCTAATTACGTTTGTAAAGGATAGAGCTGGACATGATTTACGTTATGCCATCGACTCTACTAAATTACAAAAAGAATTGGGCTGGGTTCCATCCTTACAATTTGAAGAAGGATTGGAAAAAACGGTTGAATGGTATTTGACAAATGAAGAATGGTTAACAAATGTTACCTCTGGCGATTATAAAAAGTATTACGAAGAACAATACACAAAAAGATAGTTTAATGTTGTTAAGTGACAGGATGTTTCGCTGTGCTCAATAATAATAAACATTAAACCAATATGTATACAAGTCCCTTTCATACAGTTGATATTTCGAATAAAACCTTTTTGGTTACAGGTGGTGCTGGGTTTATAGGTTCGAATTTGGTGGAGTACTTATTAAAGTACAATGCTAAAAAAGTAATTGTACTTGATAATTTGGCTACAGGGTTTGAAGAAAACATTAAGCCATACATAGTGCTTCCGAATTTCGAATTTATTAAAGGAGATATTTGTGTGTTAGATGATTGTGCTAAAGCATGTGTTGGAGTCGATTATCTTTTTCATGAGGCAGCCCTAGGTTCAGTACCACGTTCTATTCAAAATCCGATTGCTACACACAATGTTAATGCTACCGGTTTTATTAATGTGCTTATTGCTGCACGTGATGCAAAAGTGAAACGTGTTGTGTATGCTAGCTCTTCCTCAGTTTATGGAGATAGCAAAGTTTTGCCAAAAGTTGAAAACCAAATCGGCAAACAATTGTCGCCTTATGCGGTATCAAAAATGACAAACGAATTGTATGGTGAAATATTTGCAAAAACATACAATATGGAAGTGATTGGTTTGCGCTACTTTAATATTTTGGACCACGACAAAATCCTCAAGGAGGTATGCTGCGGCAATACCATTATTTATAAATGCTCTTATTAATAATGTTGCTCCTGCTATTAATGGTGATGGAGAACAAACACGTGATTTTACTTTTGTAGAAAATGCTGTTCAAGGAAATATTAAAGCAATGTTTGCTGAAAATATAAATACTCAAGGTGATGTGTTTAATATTGCTGTTGGTGAACGTGTAACGCTTAATCAGTTAATTGAAATTATTAAAAAGATAATAGGTAGCACTGTTAAACAAACCTATAGAGCTGAGCGGGCAGGTGATGTTCGTGATTCATTAGCAGATATAAGTAAAGCACAAAATGTTATTGAGTATAAGCCAATGGTTAAAATTGAAGAAGGGTTGAAACAGACCTTGGATTGGTTTTCGAAAAATTATAAATCATAAATTGGAAATATTAAATGGGACTATTTACTATTTTCAAAAAAAAAGCAAAACGATTAAGTATTCCTGTTGATTTAGGTTTACTTAATACCGATGTGCATTCTCATCTTGTACCTGCTATTGATGATGGTTCAAAAAGTGTTGACGATAGTGTTAATATGATAACCCAGTTACATTCATTAGGCTACAAAAAACTAATTACAACACCACACATTATGGGTGATGGTTATAGAAATACGCCCGATACTATTCTAGGTGGTTTAGAAAAAGTGAAGTCGTCTTTAGCCGATAATCTGTTAAATGTTGAAATGGCTGGAGCAGCAGAATACTATTTAGATTATGATTTTGAACGAAAATTGGACAATGAAAAATTATTAACTTTTGGTAAAAATTATTTATTGTTTGAAATCTCCTATATGAATCCCCCTGATAATTTGTATCATGTAATTTTTAAAATGCAAACTCTTGGATATAAACCTGTTTTGGCGCATCCAGAGCGTTATAATTTTTGGCACAAAGAGTTTGATAAATACGATGCATTTATCGATAAAGGGGTATTACTACAAATGAATATAAATTCTTTGTCGGGATACTATTCTATTTCTACAAAAAAAATAGCAGAACAGATGATTGATAAAAAGATGATTTCGTTTGTTGGTTCTGATTGTCACCACATGGGGCATGTGAATTTAATGAAGGAGGTTGTGTTTGAACCCCATTTACAGCAATTGATTGAAAGCGGTAATTTGCTTAATAATACATTATAATGGTTTGATTTTTGTTTCAAACTTTTTAAAGCAGTAGATCATGAACAAAAAACTATTCATTTTAATCGTACTTCTTGTTACTTCACTTACATATCTGTCTGCTCAAGAAGATGGAGAAAAACCTTGTCAAGAAATTGACAATAAAAAAGCGAAGAAGCTTTACGAACAAGGAATTGATAAAAAAAATAAAAAGGACGACCGAATGACCTTTTTAGATCAGGCAATTAAGATGGAACCTGATTATGTAGATGCTAATTTTGCCTATGCTATGGAGCGTGTTCGTACGCTCATTTATGAAAATAAGCCATTTAAACCAGTTGAGTCTTATTTTTTGAAAGTTATAGAAATCTGTCCCAAGTACCATTCAAATCCTTATTATTATTTAGGTTTTAGTTATTACGAACAAGAAAAATGGGAAGAGAGTGCAAAATATTTAAAAGAATTTTTGAACTTCAAAGATGATGATGTAAATAAGTTTGATAAAAATTTTGATGGTCTTTTATCAGAAGCGAAAAAAATGTACAAGTATGCGAAGCTATATGGTGAAATATTTAAAAATCCTGTACCATTCGATCCGAATCCAGTAGCTGGTGTTTGTACTCCAAATGATGAATACCTTCCTATTATAACTGCAGATGATGAGCAAATTTTATTTACTCGAAAATCCCCTTATGTTAGTAAAGATGGCATTGTTGGTATGTCAACCGATATGGAAATAGAGTTGTTTAGCTATAGTAAACGCGATAAGTCAGGACAATTTACAAAGGGAAGTAGAATGCCATATCCTTTTAATAAACAAGGTGGTCAAGGAGGAGCAACCATGAGTATTGATAACAAACATTTGTATTTTACAATTTGTAAATCAGAAGGTGGGGATCAAGTTAATTGTGATATTTATCATTCCGATTTGGTAAATGGAGAATGGACAACAATCGAAAAGGTGGAAGGGATTAATGACCCTATATATTGGGATTCTCAGCCAAGTTTGGCTTCGGATGGAGTAACATTGTATTTTGCTAGTGATCGCAAAGGAGGTCGAGGAGGAGTCGATTTATACAAAACAGTAAAAGATAAAGTAACAGGAATGTGGAGTAAGCCCGAAAATTTAGGCCCTACCATCAATACACCTTTTGATGAAAAATCACCTTTTATTCATTCAGATTTTGAAACAATGTATTTTTGTTCAGATGGCCACCCTGGTGTTGGAGGCTTTGATATTTTTTATTCACGAAAAGCAGAGGATGGAAAGTGGAATGAGCCTAAAAATATTGGAGTTCCTATTAATACCGTTGGTGATGATCTTGGTTTTTTCGTGAGTACAGATGGTGCTTTAGGCTATTTTGCATCTAATGAACCCAACAGAACAAAAGGGCGTTCAGTTGGAAAATATGATTTGTTTTCATTTGAGTTGTACAAAGAAGCACGTCCGCAAGATGTAGCTTTCCTCAAAGGAAAAGTAGAAGATAAAGCGCAAAATGAAATTAAAAATTTTACAGTAGAGGTAAAGGACGCTGTCACCAAAAAGGTAACACAAGCTGTTGTTGATTCTATTACTGGCGACTTTGCTGTGGTAGTTAACACTAAAGTTAAGAATGATTTAATTGTTACTGTGAAAAAGGATAATTATGCTTTTAGCTCTCAGTTAATCGTTAAAGATTCAATTAAGAATACAAAGCCGTTGCCAATTAAGCCTATTGTAGCAGATACAATAGCAATTGGGCAAAAGTATTTGTTGGATAATATTTATTATAAAGTGAATGCCTCTGAATTAGAGCCTCGTTCTATTATTGTAATTGATGAATTTGTAGAATTTTTAAAAGCTCACCCTACAATAAAAATTGAAATACATGGACATACCGATAATGTTGGAAATCCAAAGGATAATTTAGCATTAAGTACAGATCGTGCATTTACAGTGAGGGATCAATTGATAGAAAAAGGAATTGATGAAAAGCGATTAATTGCGTTTAAAGGTTTTGGCGCCTCTCAAGCCCATTGCCGATAATTCAACAGAAGTTGGTAGAGCAAAAAATCGTAGGACAGAATTTGTAATTGTAGGGAAGTAAAATGCAACAAACACGAAAATACTTAATTTGGATTGCCATTGTCTTTGCACTCGTGTTTTTAAGTTTTTACCGCGATTATTTTTTTAGGTGTATCAATGCAATGCTTATGGCTTGGGATTATGATATGGATTATCCAATGCCTACTCATTTAAGTTTTTTCGAACAATTAGAGTACTCTACTGTGAACTTAAAATGGTTTTTTACCTTATTTTTTGCCTTTTTATTTTATCTAACTAGTCATTTAGCAATTAATTACCAATTCTCTAATAAAAATTACAATCGCATAACCTTCTATTTGTTTGCAGGTTTAACAGTTCTCTCTGCTTTGTTTATCGGTATTGGTTTTCTAACATCGGCTTTGTCCGAAAGGATGTACGAATTTGCCCGTTTTTTAATGGGCTTGGCACAATCACCATTGGTTTTGATGGTTTTGATTCCAGCATTCATGCTTGTAGAAAAAGAGAAACAAAAGGCTTAGCATAATTCAATACAAGCATCCTTCATTCATTTTTTTTTATACTTTTGTAGTATAATAAACTCGATAATCTTCAATTCTATAATAATACATCCTATGAAAAAAGACACTGCTATTTTTGATTTAATTGCCGAAGAAAAAAAACGCCAAACAGTTGGTATCGAACTTATCGCTTCCGAAAATTATGTAAGCGAACAAGTGATGAAAGCAATGGGAAGCGTTCTTACTAATAAATATGCCGAAGGATTACCTCACAAGCGTTATTATGGTGGTTGCGAAGTGGTTGATAAGGTGGAACAATTAGCAATTGATAGAGCAAAAGAATTATTTAATGCAACCTGGGTAAATGTACAACCACATTCAGGAGCGCAAGCAAATGCGGCAGTTATGCTAGCACTATTAAAACCGGGTGATAAAATTTTAGGATTTGATTTGTCGCATGGCGGACATTTAACACATGGTTCCCCTGTTAATTTTTCAGGTAAATTATACGTTCCTAGCTTTTACGGAGTAGAAGAAAAAACAGGGCGTGTGAACATGAAAAAAGTAGAAGAGATAGCAATGCGCGAAAAACCAAAATTGATTATTTGTGGTGCATCTTCTTACTCACGTGATTGGGATTATAAAACCTTCCGTAAAATTGCAGATAAAGTAGGAGCATTGTTATTAGCTGATGTATCACATCCTGCAGGATTAATTGCTCGCGGCTTGTTAAATGACCCATTACCATATTGCCATATTGTTACAACTACTACATAAAACATTGCGTGGGCCTCGTGGTGGAATGATTATGATGGGTAAAGATTTTCCAAATCCATTTGGTGAAAAAACACCAAAAGGTGAAATTAAAATGATGTCACAATTGTTAGATGCTGCTGTATTCCCAGGAACACAAGGTGGACCATTGGAACATGTGATTGCTGCGAAAGCTGTTGCATATGGCGAAGCATTAGAAGATAGCTTTTTGAAATATGGTGTTCAAGTAATGAAAAATGCTAAGTTGATGGCACAATGTTTTGTAGATAAAGGATACAAAGTAATTAGCGGAGGAACTGATAATCACTGTATGCTGATTGATTTACGTTCTAAAAAATTACCAAATGGAGAAGCTTCATTAACTGGTAAATTAGCTGAGAATACATTGGTGAAAGCAGATATAACCGTAAATAAAAATATGGTTCCGTTCGATGATAAATCTCCATTTGTAACATCTGGAATTCGTGTTGGTGCAGCGGCAATTACCACACGTGGTTTAAAAGAAAAGCACATTCCTAAAATTGTAAATTTAATTGATAAAGTATTGATGAATCATGACAATGAAAAGGTGATTTTAGAAGTACGTAAAGAAGTAAATAAAATGATGAAGGATTTTCCTTTGTTTGCATAAGATTTCTAGTATATAATTTATGAAATCCCTGCTCAGAAGCAGGGATTTTTTGTTTTAGTAAGTTTTTTAGTTTTTTGGCTTATTAATAACCGTTCAGCTTTATTATTTGGATTACATTTGTACTAACTATAAATCACTCAATCATGTAGAATGCTCATTTTCTGGTCATTTAGCAAAAATTGAAAATCACTAATCAATTAAATTATAAAAAAATGACCAAAAAGCTACTTGCGTTAGTATTGCTAACAAACATGATTACAAATTGCATTGCACAGCCAGCAAACATTTATCAACCGAATGGTTCCACTACTAACTTTGGAAAAGCGGCACATGACTCATTGAATTATTATGTTGTGAATTATCCTGCTTTAACGCTAATGAAGATTGATGGTAGTAACAACGCAACGCTTGTTACTACGCTAACTGTAGACCCTTTTCAAACAATGATTTGGAATAATGGTAAAGGAATATATCCCGTTTCGAATGGTTCTCCTTTTAAATTATTTGATGGAATGAGCGCTATCGATGTAACTGGGGGGCAGTTGCCAATGGCTGGTTATACCGGTGATAAGGTTATTACATCCGATTATTTCCACAAAGGGAATACGACTTACTTTAGAACAAACAATAAAATTTACAAAACTGATTATTCATCAGTTGCTAGTATTCAAACACTTGCTACTGTTGAATATTTAGTAGGTACTACCGAGATGCAGCATACTGAAAATTCGATTATTTTTTCAGATGTAGTTTCTACTTCTGCTGCTCCTTCATGTTTAAAGAGGATAGATTTAAACTATCAGTTCATATGATTATGGTGCTGTGTTTAACAATGAATATTATTTCTGTACTCCATATGGATCAGGTTCTCAAGGTATAAGTAGTGTTTACAAAGTGAGCGACAATGGTACAAAGACGCTTTTGTATACAGAAACAGCTTCCAATAAAAATTTAGTACGAATTATAGGCGTTACTCCAAATGGTGTTATTGCAATTATAGCAACTACAAGTGTTGGTGCGGAGTATGTTTCTATTTCAGGTGGTATCGCAACGTCATTAAATTTAAATACTGTTTCAAATTCTTTACCATGTGGAAATGTAGGCGTTGGAACTTCTCGAACAGCAGAAACACGTGTTTATTTCGAAACGTTGGATACATTGTATACAGTAAATTCAACAAATAAAGCATTATGGGTAACAGATGGAACGTTAGTTGGCACAGTAAAGGTGGTTTCTGGGCCACCTACTTTTGCAATAGATAATTTGTCGACTCAATTTACAGGCAGTGCAGAGCATTGTGGTGATGATTTACATTTTGCTGGAAAAAATGGCTCGAATGCAACTCGATTAATTTCAGTCAATGGATCAAATTACACTGTACAAACGAATAGTTTTGGTTTACCGAGTACTCAGCCTTCTATTTTAAAAACAGCTAGTGGAATTGAAATGATTGGAAGTCCTTTACCTACTTCGAGTGCTGAGAAAGCTATTTTTAAAGTAAGTTGCTCTTCCATAACAGGGATATTAGAAATTGACAATGTTGATAATGAAATAATGGTTTATCCTAATCCTACAAATGATGAATTATTTATTGAAACGAATTTTAATTATAATTTAATAGAAGTGTATACGGCTCAAGGACGTTTGATGCAATCGAACATTTCTTCAATTAAAAAAATAGATGTGTCTGATTTGAATAATGGACTTTATATCATTATGCTTACTGATAAAAATGGAAATCGTCAAGTGCAGCGTTTTGTAAAGACAAATTAAATTTTTAAATAAAATAGATTAATAAGCTTCCCTCAAAAGGGGAAGTTTTTTTACCATGAAAATTTAAGAGAGATATTTCGAGTGCTTTTTCTTTTTATTTTTCATTGTTTTTATTTTACGTCAACAAAACAGTTTTGATACGTTAGGCATATGACAATTGTAATTTTATACTGTTTATTAATAGCACTTATATATGGATATCAATTACAAGAAACTACTTCAGCCGATTTTTTTATACTCTTAATCAACGCGTTAATAATTTTTTTCAGTCAAAAAATTTATCTCCAAAAACAAATGCATTTGGTGTTTTTAAAGCGGTGTTGTTCTCACTAGTCTATTTAGGATTATATGCAGGAGTAATTTTTGCGGCAGGGAATAATGCATTGTTGCTCTTTTGTTTTGCATTAATGGGGTTTATACAAATTTGTATTGTTCTAAATTTGGGACATGAAGGCGTTCATAGTTCATTTTCTAATTCAAAAATTGTTAATTCTGTTTTTGCATACACTTTTGATTTAATTGGATCTTCTGGATATTTATGGCGTATGCGTCATGTATATTCTCATCATCCCCATCCAATGATTCCTGAACATGATGTTGATATTCAACAAACAGGTTTACTCACGTTTATGCCCATGAAATAACCGAAATCATTTTTTAAGCACCAGCATATTTATGTTCCTTTTTTGTATTGTTTTTATACATTGAATGCTATTTTTAAAAGAGATTGGGAGATTTTTTCTCTAATAAAATTGGAACGAAGGTGGTGAAACATTCCCCTGCTGCTATATTTTCTTTTATTTTATCTAAAATCCTTTATTATACCTATTGATTAGTGCTGCCATTAATGTTGTCTGGTTGTTATTGGCCAATTGTATTGCTTGGTTTTGTTTTGATGCATATAATGGCTAGTTTATCCGCAGCAGTAGCATTATTTCCTGCCCATTTATACGAAGACTCTATTTTTCCAGAGCCCAATGAAAAAGGAGAAATGAATACCGATTGGGCGCAACATCAAATGAGTGTTACTATGGATTTTGGAACCAATAAAAAGGCCGTTGCATTTTTTTTTGGTGGGATCAATTATCATATAGTTCATCATTTGTTCCCAACTGTGGCTCATGTACATTTTCCTGAAATTCAAAAGATTTTAGAAGCCACAGCAAAAGAGTTTAATGTGGAATACAAGCATAAACCATCTTTGCGAACTGCATTGTATTCCCACTGGCAATTATTAAAAAAGAATGGTGTAGCGCACATGAGTGAAATTTATTAATTTTAAATAATGAGAATAAGAAAACGCTCACAATTTATTTATTCCCCAAAAATAAATTTTTGTAAAGGTAAAAGGGACTACCTTTAAACAAATAACAATGTGTTTTTCAACCAGTGCAAGTTTTGGAGCAGGAGTAGTTTTAACGGTAATTGGGATTGCTTCAGTCAAAAAGATAGAGAAGCCTTCACAGATTCTCTATGCGAGTATCATTGCTTTTTGCTTCTCAGCAGTTTATCAAAGGATTTGTATGGTTGAGTTTAACAAACCCCGACTACGCTCATTGGCAGACGGTTCCGGTTAATTTGTTTCTGTTTTTTGCTCAAGTACTTTGGCCAATTTGGGTGCCACTTTCCATTTTTAATTGAAGAAAACAAAACAAAGAAAATTAATTTTAGCTGTATTAGTTGGCATAGGTATTTTACTTTCAGCCTATATCAGTTATTGTATGTTTAACTATTCGGTGGATGCTTATTTATCTCCTTATCATGTTAATTATGTTCCTCATTTCCCTTCAATTAATCCATTATTAGGAGCATTGTACTTTTTACCAATATTTTTACCATCATTTGTTTCGAGCATAAAAAACATGTTTTGGCAAGGAACTTTGTTGGTATGCTCTTATGTAGTTACCAAATTATTGTTTAATGATGCTGTTATTTCTGTTTGGTGCTTTTTTGCTGCATTAGTAAGTATTATGGTGTTTTATGTAATGCGTGATTTAAAGCTATCACCTAAAGGTGTTTAATTCTACTTTATTGGTTTTAAAAATCTGTTAATCAGTGTTGTCTGTTTTTTGATGCGGTTTTTGTAATTATTCAATCCGCTCTTTAAACTATGTTTTTAAGCTAAAAATTTAGCACTGAAATATCCCTTAAATAAGCCCCAAAACTCTTGCCCAACTAAAATAAAAGTATATTTTTGTATCCTCTAAAATTTACAATTAATTTATTTATTATAACACAATGGCACAAGTAGAGTTGATTATGCCCAAAATGGGTGAAAGTGTTGCTGAAGCAACAATTATTAAATGGTTAAAAAAAGAAGGCGACAAAATTGCTGCTGACGAAACCGTATTGGAAATTGCTACGGATAAAGTAGATTCTGAAATTCCTTCTACTGCAGAAGGAACATTGATTAAACGATTATTTAATGAAGGAGATGTTGTTCAGGTAGGTAAGGCAATTGCGATTATAAGTACCGATGCAAATGCAGTAGTTGAAGCACCTAAAGTAGAGGCTCCTGTTGTAGCTCAATCAACTGTTCAAAAAGAAGTAGCTGTTTTAGCAGTAGCAGAAGTAGTTGCTATTGATAAAAATTCTGCATCTGGTAAATTTTATTCTCCATTGGTGCGTACAATTGCTCAGCAAGAAGGCATTTCAATGGCGGAGTTAGATAATATTCAAGGTACAGGAACCAATGGTCGTGTTACTAAAAATGATGTATTAGCATACATTCCAAATAAAGGGAAACAAGTTGCTGCTGTTCAAACTACCCCTCAGCCTCAAGTAGTGAAAGAAGCAGCTCCAGCTGTAACAACAGCTCCTGTTCAAAATAAACCAGCTGTTTCCGTTAATGCAGGCGATGAAATTATAGAAATGGACCGTATGCGTAAGTTAATTGCTGATCATATGGTGATGAGCAAGCATACTTCACCACATGTAACATCTTTTGTTGAAGCAGATGTAACGAATATTGTGTTGTGGAGAGAGAAAGTGAAAAAGAATTTCGAAAAGCGTGAAGGTGAAAAATTAACATTTACACCAATCTTTATTGAAGCATTAACAAAAGCAATCAAAGATTTCCCTATGATTAATATTTCAGTAGACGGGAATAAAATCATTAAACGTAAAAATATTAATATTGGGATGGCTGCAGCATTGCCTTCAGGAAACCTAATCGTTCCTGTTATAAAAAATGCTGATCAATTAAATTTAGTTGGAATAACAAAACAAGTTAATGATTTAGCAAACCGCGCACGTGCAGGTAAGTTATCGCCAGATGAAATATCTGGAGGAACTTATACTTTAACGAATGTTGGTTCATTTGGAAATGTATTTGGTACACCAATTATTAATCAACCACAAGTAGCAATCTTAGCTGTAGGTGCAATTAAAAAGAAACCAGCCGTAATTGAAACACCACATGGCGATTTAATTGGTATTCGTCACTTTATGTTCTTATCACATTCATACGATCACCGTGTAG
Source organism: Bacteroidota bacterium (assembly GCA_016707685.1). Taxonomy (GTDB): domain Bacteria; phylum Bacteroidota; class Bacteroidia; order 2-12-FULL-35-15; family 2-12-FULL-35-15; genus 2-12-FULL-35-15. Next base: position 53,970 of record JADJHE010000005.1, on the reverse strand, counting down.
TTGATGGTTCATTGGGTGGACAGTTTGTTCGTAGAGTAGCTGATTACTTGGAGCAATGGGATGTAAATAGAGAAATGTAATTTTTTAAATTAATTTGTATGAAAAAAAATAGTTTTCTTTTTGGCGTGGTTACTTTTCTGATTCTGTTTTCTAATCAGGCATTTTCGAATGCTCCATTAGCGGAAAAGGATTATAAAAAAATATTTGAGTCGGCTGAAACCTATTTTGAAAATGAAAATTATACAGCTGCATTAAGTTTATATATGCAGCTATTGAAATGTGTAATTATGGAAAAGAATTAATAAAAAAGCCACTTAAAGTTATTGTTACTAATCTTGGAGAAAATGTTAATTCTAAATATGCGGATTATTCACCACTAGTGTCTTTGGATGAAGAAACATTAATTTTTACAACAAGAAGAAAGGGTGGAGCTTCTGATAGAATGGAGTCAAACGGTTTATATTTTGAAGATGTTTTTGTTTCGGAGGCAAAAGATGAAAAATGGCAACCAGCCAAACCAATAAGCGCAAAAATTAATTCACAAGGACATGAAGCAACGGTCAATTTATCGGCAGATGGTTTAAAGCTTTTACTTTATAAAGATGACAATGGGAATGGTAATATTTACCTAAGTGAATTTAAAGCGAATGAGTGGCAAGAGCCAGCATACGTTTCGGCTCCAATTAATACTGCTTCTTGGGAAACGCACGCTTGTTTTAGTTCTGACAATAGAACACTTTATTTTACTAGTAATCGTTCGGGTGGTTATGGTGGACGTGATATTTACAAATGTTTACGCTTACCAAATGGAGAATGGGGGCCAGCAGAAAATTTAGGCCCAATTATAAACACACCATACGATGAAGATGGCGTATTTATTCATCCGGATGGGAAGCAAATTTTCTTTTCTTCGAAGGGACATAAGTCGATGGGAGGATTTGATATTTTCACATCTTATATCGGTGATGAAGAAAATGGATATTGGACAACACCTCAAAATTATGGACATCCCGTAAATACACCCGATGATGAGGTGTTTTTTGTAACTACTGCAGATGGACTACGTGGATTTTATTCATCTGACAAAGAAGGAGGATTTGGTGAAAAGGATATTTATATGATTACTTTTCCTGAATTTGAACCCAGAGATATTACTGTTTTGGTAGGTAAAGTCATAAATTATACGAAAGAGGATATTTCAAGTAGTAAAATATACTTGATGAATACAAAGAATAATGATACCATTCAAGTATTACAAGTAAATGGTATTAGTGGAAAATTCGGAACAAATCTTCCTGTTGGCAATAATTATAAAGCTGTATATGTTGTAAATGGTAAGGAATTGCTTTCCGAAACACTTGAAGTGCCAAAAGGGAAGCGTTATCAAGTTATAAAACGAGAGCTAACGTATGGTACTCCTCCCGATAGTACAACAATCGATGATTCTTTGTCACAGTTTGCTAAACTGTGCGATCCTAAAAAATCGAATTATCAGTTGAATTTCAAATACAATAAAAAACAAATTGATATAAAGTCAGCAGAGTTTGTTTCGTTCATAGATGCAATTGCTATATGCATAAAGAACAATCCTTCTTTGCAAATTCAAATTGAATCGAGTGCATCTACTGTGCCAACTATAACTTATACTACCAATACCAATTTAGCGAATGTACGTGCGAAAGAGGCAAAAGATAAGTTTGTAAAAGCATTGATTGCAAAAGGCGTGAGTGTAGATTCTATGAAATTTTTGGAGCCAATATCTAAAGTTCAAGGTCCAGAGTATAATAAAGATGCCCAAGAAAATGCTGCAGTATATGAGCAGTATCAGTACATCAGAATAGCGGTTCGATAGAAATCGTTGCCTAATTAATAAATAGAACGTATGAAGGTTAAACTACTCTTAGTAACATTTTTTGCACTTGTACAATTATTGTCAGTTGCTCAAAATGAGAAGTCATCATACCGTGAATATTTTATTCAAGGTGATTTATTAATAATGGAAGAGAATTATGAAATGGCATTAAAATCTTTTTTAGATGCTTATAAAATTGATTCTACCAATGCAAATATAAATTATAAAGTTGGCTTGTGTTACTTAAAGTCTGCAACAGAAAAGAACAAAGCCCTTCCGTATTTAGAAAAGGCGATTCAAAATGTTGGACATAATTATATGGATATGGAGCCTCGTGAAAAGAAAGCTCCTGAAATGGCTTATTATCAATTAGGAGTTGCGTATCGTTTGCAGTACAAGTTTAATGAATCGAATAACTATTTTAATAAGTTCAAAGATATTGTTGGGGATAAAAATAAAGATTTGTCGAAAGATTTAGACAAACAAGTAGAAACAAATTTTAATGCAATTGAATTTACAAAAGATACAGCCGAAGTAAGCATTATTAGTTTAGGGGATAGTATAAATTCAATATATCCAGAATACAGCCCATTGATATCTGCAGACGAATCGATAATTATTTTTACTTCTCGCAGACCTACAAATGTTGGAGCAGGATCCTCAAGTATAGGAGAGCAAATTGCAGAGGATATTTATTATTCAATAAAAAAGAAGGATGGTACTTGGTCTTCACCAAAATCAATTAGTGAAAATGTAAACACCTTTGGTAATGAAGCAAGTATTAGTTTGTCAGCAGATGGGCAGCAATTGTTTTTATACCGAGATGTGAATGGGGGGGATATTTATGTTAGTGATTTAGATGGTAATTTTTGGAATATGCCTATGGAGTTAGGGCCAAACGTAAATACCAAAGCCTGGGAAACACATGCTGCTGTTTCTGGAAATACGCTTTATTTTGTAAGTGATCGAAAAGAAGGTGGAATGGGAGGTCGAGATATTTGGCGTTGTGTTAAATTGCCAAATGGATTATGGAGCTTGCCAACTAATCTAGGTCCGCAAATCAACACTCCATACGATGAAGAAGCCCCTTTTATACATCCTGATGGTGTAACAATGTTTTTTAGTTCAAATGGACATAAAAATATTGGCGGTTTTGACATCTTCAAATCGGTTAAAGATGATGAAGGAAAATGGAGTACACCAGAGAATATGAAGGCACCTATAAATACCCCTGATGATGACATTTTTTATGTGCAATCTGCAGATGGAAAAAGAGGTTATTTTTCATCTGTACGTAAAGGAGGAATGGGAGAGAAGGATATTTATATGATTAATTTTGAAAAATCAATTGCAGAGCCTTTGACTTTATTAAAAGGCTATTTGACTTTTGATGGAACAGAAAAGGCACCAAGTAATATTAATATTATTGTTACGGATATGGAAACAGGTTTGGTTGTTCAAGAAGTTAAACCAAATAGTATTTCGGGGAAGTATATTTTAATATTAAATCCAGGTGTTTCGGGTAAGTCTTATACTATTAGTTACGAAGCAGAAGGTTATCAGCCTGTAAGTGAAAAAATTGAAATTCCAGCAAATTCATCTTATCAAGAAATTGAAAAGGAATTGCAATTAAAAGGAATCAATTTTGAAAGTAAAACTTTGGGTACAATCACTTTGAAAGGAACAATAAAGAATGAGTTGGCTGAAAATATTGCAGGGGCAAAAATCATTGTAAAGGATAATAAAACAGGTAATTTATTGAATACTTATTACACCAATTCCGATTCGGCATCGTATTATTTCATTTTAAATAGAGGAGAAAATTATAACTTATCGTTTGAAGCCGATGGATATTTATTTCAATCCGAAAATGTGAATGTTCCTAAAAAGCCAGAGTATTCGGAATTGATTAAAGATGTTGTTTTAGAAAAAGTAAAAGCCGGAGCCAAAATTGTGTTAAACAATATCTTCTTTGATTCTAATAAAGCAATACTTAGAAAAGAATCAAATCTTGAAATAGAGAAAGTTATTAAGTTAATGCAAGATTATCCTGAAGTTAAGATTGAGGTTTCTGGACATACAGATAGCAAAGGGAATGATGCAGCAAATTTAGCTCTTTCACAACAACGCTCTCAAGCGGTTGTTACTGCATTGGTAAAAAAAGGAATACCTGCTAAGCGACTCGTAGCGAAAGGTTATGGCGAATCTCAGCCAATTGCAGCTAATTTATTACCCAATGGCAAGCCTGATTTAAAAGGAATGCAACAGAATAGAAGGGTTGAACTCAAGATAATTGAATAAATCCTGTTAATTACTTTTTAATTTATTTCCATTTTTCTCCTTTTTTTTGATATTTTTGCTATGTTTTTTAATTTAGACCAATTTGTACAAAAATAAGTTAGTCTGCTTTTTTATTTAGATGAATATGCAAAAATATATACTTATACTTTTTACTTCCTTTTGGAGTTTAACTACTTATGCTCAATCAAAAGCAGATTATCGTCAAAAATTTACTGAGGGGAATTTTTTAATTCTTGAAGGTAATTATGTTCAAGCCCTAAAAAACTTTTTGGAGGCATATCATATTGATTCATCTAGTGCTAACATTAATTACAAGGTAGGTCTTTGTTACTTAAATACGATTACAGAAAAAGCAAAGCACTCTATTTCCTTGAAAAAGCAGTTTTAAAAACGACAACTAAATACACTGATTTAGAGCCACGTGAAGAATCTGCACCTATTAATGCTTTTTATTATTATGGTAAAGCATTGCATCAGAATTACAAGTTCGATGAAGCAATCGCAAACTATGAAAAATTTAAATCCTATTTGCGTGCTAGTCAAAATGAATTAATGAGTGATGTTAATCGCCAAATTGAAATTTCTAACAATGCAAAAGCTCTTGTTGCGGCTCCAATTAATGTTGTTTTGAGAAATTTAGGTGATAGTATAAATTCAACCTATCCAGATTATAGTCCTGTCCTATCTGCGGACGAAAAAACAATTATTTTTACTTCTCGCAGACCAGGAAGTACAGGTGGAGATAAAACGATTGAAGATCAATTTTACGAGGATATTTATATTTCATACAAAAAAACAGATTCTACTTGGACTACTCCTGTTTCAGTTAGTCAAAATGTAAATTCAAATACCCACGAGGCTTCTGTTGGTTTAACTGCAGATGCACAAACATTGTTAATATACAAAGATGCAAATGGTGGTGATATATACTACAGTACATTGGAGGGTGATAATTGGACGTTCCCAATGGCTATGGGGTCGGATATAAACACTCCGGGTTGGGAAACAAGTGCTTGTCTTTCTCCAGATGGAAATACATTGTATTTTGTAAGTGATCGAAAAGAAGGTAGTATGGGTGGACGCGATATTTGGAAATGTGTAAAACTTCCAAATGGAAAATGGAGTAGAGCTTTAAATGTTGGCGCGCCTATTAATACTGCTTTTGACGAGGAGTCTCCATTCATTCACCCGAGTGGAAATATTTTATTCTTTAGCTCAAATGGCCATAAAACGATAGGTGGATTTGATATTTTCTTTTCTACCTAAATGAAGGGATTTGGGAACAACCTGTTAACATTGGTTACCCAATCAATACAACTGATGATGATGTATTTTATGTTACTTCTCCAGATGGTAAAAGAGGGTATTATGCTTCTTCTTCAAGAGCTGAAGGTTATGGAGAAAAAGATATTTATATGATATCTATTCCTGAACGTAAAGAACAACCGTTGGTTTTAATTAAAGGAGTTATCATTCCTGCTGATGGAACGGAGTTGCCTTCTGATTTGGAGATTGTTGCAACAAACAATGAAACAGGTATTGTAACAGGAGTTTATAAACCTTTAATGCGTGATGGAAGCTTCACAATCATTATTCCACCTAACAGTAACTATACATTGTCCTATCAAAGAGATGGACAAGAGTTTTACTCAGAACTAATGGAGGTGCCTGCAGATGCTGCATATCAGGAAATAAATAGAGAGCTGAAATTAAAACCTGTTAATTTTGGACAAGTAGTATCTGTTGATTCACAAAAGGATTCTGTAAATCTTAGTAATAATAATGCTGTTTCATACATTACTGTAGAAGGAAGAATGTACGATGAAAACAATAAGCCATTAAATGCATTAAAAGTAAACTTAATGGATGCAGATGGTAAAGTTATTAAAACGACCACTACAGATGAATTGGGTTGGTTTATGTTTAATGAATTGCCTTCTAGCTCCGAATATATTGTTGCATTAGATACAGAAGATCCTCATTTTATTGGCAAAAAGTCGTTTGCTGAATTTAAGGACGAAAAAGGTAATCTTTTGAAAACAAAACAGATCGGTTCTAAATACCAGTTGGCCCAAAATCCAAAGACTTCAGTTAAATTCAAAAATTCTGATAAGGCAGTAGCAGCTGTAAAAGGGACAAAAACAGCTCCTCAGCCAGTGCACGAACAGCTTGCTAGCGTTGATAAGTTGAATTTTAAAATGAATTTTAAATACAATGTTACCGAAATTGATGTGAATGATGCTCCATATGCAGAGTTTATTACCAATCTAGTGGATTTATATACTAAAAATGGTGTACTGAATATTAATCTGATTTCTTCTGCTTCAATGGTTCCTACAAGAGCCTACAAATCAAACAAAGAATTATCTATTGCTCGTTCTAACAAAGCGAAAGAGCAATTAATTCAAGCATTAAAAGCAAAAGGTGTAGATGAGTCAAAGATTACTTTTGTAAAAGTAAAATCAATAGTTGATGGGCCTAATTACAATTCTGATTACATTATGAATAGAGCTACTTATGAGAAATTCCAGTTTATAAAGATAGCAGCCTATTAGTATGCTTAAATATATAAAGAACGAGGGCCAAAATCATTTGATTTTGGCCCTCGTTCTTTTGTTAATGCTTCGGATTGGGATGTTTAACTGAGCTAGTTGTCATAATTTGCGCTTTATATAGGCATTGGCCTAAAAGAAAACAGCCCCAATTTGGGGCTGCAATCTTTACAGTGTTTCATGCTGCAAAATTTAGGGGTGATAAAAATTGCTCTAATCTATCTATAAGACAACCGTTTTTATCCAAAGGTTGCATATGCCCTAAAAAATTATTTTAAAACCACTTTTAGGGTCTTAATTAGTCCGCTTTTTGTACTGATTGTTGCGAAGTAAATTCCTTTGCTAAATTCGCTGATATCAATTGTTTGACTGTTGTTTTGAAGTGCTTTTTCTGCTATTTTTTTGCCCATAAGGTCATAAATTGTCAAAAACGGCAATTCGCTGGGTTCTAGTTGCTGATTTATTGTAAATATTCCAGAATTGGGATTTGGATAGTGTTGAATGGAAGCTGACAAATCAGTACTCTCTGATAAAGCGGTCACTGTTCCTGGGTCGTAACTAGAACGAATGACAATTGTTTCTACTGTTTGTTGAGCAGGTGTGCCATCATCAGTAGCCGTAACCGTTACATAATACAAGCCAACTGGTAAATTGCTTGCTTTAAATTTACAATTAAAGCTTTGGTAAGTTGGCGTATTCCTAATTTGTGGAGTGGAAAAAGCACATGGTTCGGTACAACTGAATGAAATATTCAAGGTTTGATTTATTTCTGGCGTAGCAACTCCAATCAAAAATTCGACAGAATCCATTGCTAAAGAACGAATTGTGTCGCCTGTATACACATCAATGGTGTCGCAAATATTGTTATTGATGATAATGGGTGGAATATTGTTTCCAGATGCCGAAGTGCTGAAATACATGCCTTTGTTATCCAGCCAATCAATTCCATCAGGATTGTTATAAGGACCATCAAATGCTTGTGTTGGTTGGTTGAATGTTCCAACTTGAAAATAATCAACCCCGTTTCCCTGATTAACGCCTACGGTTGCTGGTGAGCCAAAGCCTCCGCCACCAGTAATATCTCCGGTTGTCCAAGCCATATCTCCATAACAAAATCCTACATTTTTACCTGCAGGTAAAAGGGTGTCCGTTCCGTCTGTTATGATTAATTGAAAGGTATTAAGTTTATCAAAATGCATATCGAAATACCCAACATTTTCCCATTTTACAATCATAGCAGTTGGAGTAATCTTATAGTACACGGCCGAACCAAGTGTTTGAGCAAATTCGCGTGTATCTACATCTGCCCAAAAAGGTGCAATCATGTTATAGCTTGGATCCGGAAAGGGTTAGCCGTAAATGTAGAATAAGGCGAGTTAAATGAAATATTTCCATTGTTATTAATGAAAACACTTGTTCTTGGCACACCATAATAGTTAAAGGTGAACGGCAAATTTAACTGAATGGAAGATGCATCATCATTCATGTTGTTGGGAGAATATACATTTCCATTTGCAGTTCCTATGTAATTAACAAAAGGAACATAGGAGTATGTACTATCCAATGGTTGCATACAACTACAAATAGAGCTCGGTATACGCATTTGTCCAGTATATTTTACTTCAGGACCTTGAGGAGCAATAGCATCTGTAAATAGATAGTTTTTAGTAAGGTCTAATTGATGATTTTTCTTAAGAAGATCATATTGCCCTTTTGTAATATTAATTTCGTTTTGAGCTGTTACCAAAAACGCAGAGCAAGTAAACAGGAGTAGTAGTTTATGTTTCATCCGATGTAGTATAAGTGTTTCTTATACTATTGATGGGGAATGAATCAGAAAGGTTGCATTCGAAAAAAATAAGTAGTACAAAAAGCGCTACAAGTTTTCTTTAATAGCAATTAATCCACTTTTGATATGCTTCAATTTGTTTTCAATTTCAGAAAATTGAGATTTTTCTGATTTCAGTTCATGCTTCACCGCTTTTCGGTTTTCTTTCATGTACTTTTTAGCACCTTCAAGTGTCAGTCCTTGCTCTTTTACAAGGTTAAAAATCACTTTAAAGTTATCGATGTCTTCTGCAGTAAATAAGCGATTGCCTTTTTTTTTTTTTAGGCTTTAAAACATCAAATTCTTTTTCCCAAAAACGAATCAATGAGGTATTTACATTGAACAATTCAGATACCTCACCAATGGTGTAGTAGATTTTTACGGTATCAGTTTCTTTGTAAGGCATTAGTCGAATGATTGAGATGATTGAGATGATAATTCAATCAATTTTTGATACTGTTCAGGTGTTAAATCGTTGTAATAATAGTTGATGGGGTTCATTTTGTCACCATTTTTCATTACCTCGTAATGTACATGTGGTGCTGTTGATAAACCTGTGCTTCCAACATAGCCAATTAGCTGACCACGTTTTACTTTCTGACCAGGACGAACAACAAATTTCACCATGTGCCCATAAAGTGTTCGGTAACCATATCCATGGTTAATCACCACATGATTTCCATAGCCTTGAGCCATCGCATCTGCACGTTCAATGGTTCCATCGCCAGTAGCATGTATTTCCGTCCCTTGTGGTGCCGCAAAATCCATCCCAGGATGAAATTCGGGTGTTTTATAAATTGGATGTGTTCTCCAGCCAAACCCAGATGGTTGGTGACGTAAATCGGCATTTGAAATGGGTTGAATCGCAGGAATAGAAGCTAATAACTGCTCTTTCCCTTTTACCAATTTCACCACCTCATCAAAGGATTTCGACTGAATATAAAGTTGTTTGCTTATACGATCCAAGCGTTTGGTGGTCTCCACCATCAAATCCGAATTGTTAAATCCCTGTAATTTTTTGTACCTGTCAACTCCTCCAAACCCTGCTTTACGTATACTTTCAGGGATTGAGTCTGCTTCGAATATCGTTCTGTAAATGTTGTTATCCCTGTCCTGAATATCGTCCAATACTTCGGTAAACTCTCCAATACGGGTATTTAAAAGTTCATATTGTAAGGTAAGTTCAGCAATTTCACGTTGTAATTGCTTTTCTTTAGGTGAATCGAGGTATTTGTATGCTAATAAAATAGTGATGGTAGCAAATACTAATCCTGTAGCCAAATAGGAAAGTGCTTGCCAGATGCGTTTGCGCATAGGAACAGTATCCCTTTCATAGGTTAATGATTTGGTATTGAACTTATATTTTATTTTACTCATATTAATTATTCACAAGTACTGCGAATTTACGTAAATAAACTAAATTTGCAATCCTAAATAATCAGAAGATTCGAGAAAAGGAATAGAATAAATAGTCATTTTATTTCAATGCTCAACAAAACGCAATAGTAATTATGGAAGCAAATAAAGTACGACAAACATTTTTAGATTTTTTTAAGAGTAAACAACACGAGATTGTTTCATCTGCACCAATGGTGGTAAAGAATGATCCAACCTTGATGTTTAACAATAGTGGAATGGCTCCTTTCAAAGATTTATTTTTAGGGAATGCACCCATTAAATTTCCACGTGTAGCCGATACTCAAAAGTGTTTGCGTGTGAGCGGAAAGCACAATGACTTAGAAGAAGTGGGTGTTGATACGTATCACCATACCATGTTCGAAATGCTTGGTAACTGGAGCTTTGGCGATTATTTTAAAAAAGAAGCCATTACTTGGGCTTGGGAATTATTGACAGACGTTTATAAAATTGACAAATCACGTTTATACGTTACTGTTTTTGAAGGTAGCGCAGATGATAATTTAGGATTTGATCAAGAAGCATACGATATCTGGAAACAATTTATTGATGAAGACCGAATTTTAAAAGGAAACAAAAAAGATAATTTCTGGGAAATGGGTGATATTGGTCCTTGTGGACCATGTTCCGAAATTCATTACGATGGACGTAGTGATGAAGAAAGAGCAAAAATTGCTGGTGCTACATTGGTAAACAACGATGATCCACAAGTAATTGAAATTTGGAATAATGTATTTATGGAGTTCGAGCGCAAAGCCGATGGTTCATTGGTGAAATTGCCGAAACAACATGTAGATACAGGAATGGGGTTTGAGCGTTTGGTGCGTGTATTGCAAAAAAAACAATCGAACTACGATACAGATGTATTCAAGCCAGTAATTGATAAAATTGAAGAACTTGCCGGTTTGCGTTACAAGCCTGAAGAGGAAGAAAAACATCCCAAGCAATTAATCATAAACATTGCAATGCGTGTTATTGCCGATCACATTCGTGCAATTTCATTTAGTATTGCTGATGGTCAGTTGCCTTCAAATACAGGTGCTGGCTATGTAATCAGACGTATTTTAAGACGTGCAATTCGTTATGGGTATCAATCATTGAATTTGAAGGAACCATTCATGCATCGTTTGGTACCTGTTTTATCACATCAACTAGGACATGCATTTCCGGAATTGGTTTCTCAGAAATTATTGATTGAAAAAGTAATCAAAGAAGAAGAGTTATCTTTTTTTAGAACATTAGAGAATGGTTTGAAACGTATCGATCAAGTATGTGCGAATACAATTAAAGATAAAAAACAAATTGTGGATGGTTCAATCGTATTTGAATTGTATGACACTTATGGTTTTCCTGTCGATTTAACATCATTGATTGCTCGTGGTTATGGATTAAGCATTGATGAAGCAGGATTTCAAGTGGAGCTTGAAAAACAAAAGAATCGTTCGCGCGAAGCCAATGCTGTTGATACAGGTGATTGGATGTTAGTAGATGGAAGAAAAGCGGAAGAAGGTGGACGGATTTTTGTTGGATACAAGCAGTTAGAAGGAGAATCGAAAATTATTCAATACCGCAAAGTAAAAGCAAAAGGAAAAGAACAATTTCAGATTGTATTGGATCAAACTCCTTTTTATGCAGAAAGTGGCGGGCAAGTTGGTGATACAGGGATTTTGGAATCGGCAAACGATAAATTAATTGTTACGGATACCAAAAAAGAGAATGGAATTATCATTCACTTTACTGATAAATTACCTGAAAATTTTTCACAAACATTTGTGGCAAAAGTAAATGCTGAAAAGCGTCAACTGACAGAAAACAACCATAGCTCTACTCACTTGTTGCATGCTGCGTTACGTTCTGTTTTAGGGACACACGTTGAACAAAAAGGATCATTGGTGAATGAAGAATATTTGCGTTTCGATTTTTCTCATTTTTCTAAAGTAACAGATGAAGAAATAGCTCAGATTGAAAGCATCGTGAATGCAAAAATTAGAGAGAACATTGCTTCTGATATCAAAGAAATGGGCATTGATGATGCTCGTAAATTAGGTGCAATGGCATTGTTTGGCGAAAAATATGGTGATACTGTTCGTGTTGTTACATTCGATAAAAATTATTCGATTGAGTTGTGTGGAGGAACACATGTTCCTGCAACGGGACAAATTGGATTGTTTAAAATTGTTTCAGAAGGAGCAGTTGCAGCAGGTATCAGACGTATTGAAGCAATTACATCGGTTAAAGCAGAACAATTCTTTAACCAGCAATCGAATTTAGTAAATGAAGTAAAAGCATTGTTAAAAAATCCGAAAGATGTTTTAAAAAGTGTTCAGTCTTTAATGGATGAAAATACCGCTTTGCAAAAACAAATTGAGCAAATGCTTCGTGAGAAAGCAAAAGGATTGAAAGTAGAGCTGTTTGCAAAAAAACAAACGATTAATGGGATAAACTTTATTGCAGAAAAAATTGAATTGGATTCATTGGATGCAATAAAAGATTTGTCGTTTGAATTACGCAATCAGATAGATAATTTATTTATGGTGTTGGCTGCTGAGGTGAAAGGGAAGCCAAGTTTATCAATCATTATTTCGGATAATTTGGTTGCCGATAAAAAGTTAAATGCAGGTACCATTGTTCGTGAGCTTGGAAAAGAAATTCAAGGTGGAGGTGGCGGACAAGCATTTTATGCAACTGCTGGTGGAACCAATTCGCAAGGATTGACTGTTGCTCTAGAGAAAGCAAAAACATATTTGAATTAAAAAGTATAGTGGGTGATAATAAAAAAGCTTCGAACTAGTTCGAAGCTTTTTTTTGTTTTTATAAAAGCAATTTTAATGTTGTATTACAACGCGTTTAATTAAGCTTGTATTGTTTTTAATGTCATTTATTCTACAAAAATATACACCAGGAGGAATTGTTTCTGTTGCAATCGTCATCAAGTCCTCTTGAAACAAGGTTGTAGTAATTGTTTGTCCCATTAGGTTAAACAGTTCCATTTTGTAATTTCCATTATTGCTGTTGTATAATTTAATAGAGAATGAATTGTTTGCTGGATTTGGAAACAAATCAAAGTTCCAAGTAATAGGAGGATATTGACTATCGATTGTTACAATGCTTCCTGTTCCTTTATAAAATGAAACACCACCTTCGTAGTTTCCAACGATTAAATCAATAAAACCATCGTTGTTAATATCGGCTCCACTTGGTGCTGTGCGTGTTCCTTGCCAAATATTCATAAAGGTAGAATCAACCAATGTGAATGCACCGTTTAGGTTGCCATCAATGTGGTCATAGAACATTAGTGTTCCTCTCTCTGCACCCACTAAAAGTTTTGTTTGTCCACCATCTTTGAATAAGTAGGGGAAACTATAACCTGTTGTATAAAAAGGTAAATTTACTTTTACATTTCCAAAAAAGTGAGTTACTGAATCCACAACGGGATTTCCACTTGTATTCGTTCTTCTATAGTAAGCCAATTTCCCATTTCTTCCACCAATAACAATGTCTTTTTTTCCATCACTGTCAACGTCTACTATTTGAGGAGCTGCAAAATCGCCAACATCAATAATTCGGTTTGCTGAATTTCTGAAGTTCGCTAATGTTAATGCAAAACTAGCGGGACTGCCTATTGCTGCATTGTTTCTAAAAAAATGGATTCTTCCGTCATAGCCACCTAATATCATGTCGTTGTCGGTATCTCCATCTAAATCACCAAATGCAGGAACCATGTTGGTAATTCCTAAGGCACCTAAATTCATATAATCGCGTGTTATCAATTCATAACTAGGATTGGTTAATGTTCCAATGTTTTTGAATTGTGCAATTTTATGTTCGAAGCCAGCTGAATTGTAATATCCATAGTTACCTATAAATAAATCTAATAAACCATCATTGTCGTAATCAAAAAAAACAGGATATGCACCTTCTCCTACTTCAATCATTTTATCTTGCAATAAATTTGCTTGTTGAAATTGGAAAACGGGAAAGTTGTTGGTACCTGTATTTTGATAAAACAACATACTGTTAAAATTTTCGGAAGCATTCGGTGCATTCGGACTAACTAATAAATCTTTTTTACCATCATTGTTCGCATCCAAATAATAGGCACAAGGAAAAAGGGTTAGGTTAACAGCAGGTGAGCCACCATTGTTGAAGGGGAAATCAACTTCTTCAGTCGAAAAACTTGCATCGGTTGTTGTGCCTGTGTTGGTTAGCATCGTAAGGTTGGGATAGGACACATCGCCAACAATAAATTCTTTATCACCATCATTGTCTAAGTCAAGACACAATTCGCAGGATCCTGAGTGACGTTCTAGAGATCTTTCTTGTGAGTCGTAAGGACTAAGTTCTGGATTTGATATATTGCCGATACACGTATCGAATAACGTATAATCATTACTTAATGAATTTTCAGCAGCATATCCCCAACATCTGTTTGCTATTTGATATTTCAAACTGTCGCAGGTGCCGTACAATTCCATGCTCATGTTTTTGTGGTATTCCATATAAGTACCTGTGATGGCGAACGTGATAACATCCATGTCGCCATCGTTGTCAATGTCAGAGATAGCAGGAATGTCAACGGAACTAACATATAAATTTATGAGTGAGCCACTTGGTGGGTTGTAAATCGATTTTTGTTGAGTTACAATCTTTTGAAATTGAAGTCCAGTAGACAGGGAAGAGGTGTTTTTATAGATGTCAAATCCTCCACCAACATCCGAATAGCTAAAAATGTCTTCTTTGCCATCGCAGTTAAAGTCGATTAGCAGCGCCCAATCGTGCAATTTTGGAAATTTTGTTTCATAATAGGGGGTGTATTTATAATCAACCGTATTAGCAGCACCATTGTTAATAAAAGTTCTGATTTTATTCCCTGTTTTGTCGAAAACGAATAAATCTTTAACTCCATCCTGGTTCATATCAATAGCCGATGGCTGACCAAAGTTGATTCCACCAGCCCAAGGATTAGCTATAAATGTGCTGTTTATTTTAACGGGAATGGTATCGTACCATTGAAAATAAGGCTGAGCAATTGATTGCAGACCAGATAAGCAAAAAAGGACGATAAAAAGTTTAAGGGTTCTAAAATTCATTTTTTAGGCAATTTAAGTCTAACAAAGTTATTGAAATTAAGCTAAAAAGCATATGTTTTAATCAATCTTATTATAAAATTGGTAAATAATAATTGTTATTCTATATTTGCACCCTTATTTTGGGAATAAAACCAATATTCAGCATTCAAATTTTTGTTGAATACTATAAAAGAAAAACAATTTAATTAATCAATTATGCAGAACAAAGGAGCTATTAGGCTGTTTGCGATTTTATTGGCACTTGCATGTGCTTATTATTTAATGTTTACTTGGAAGGCTGCTTCGATTGAAGGTGATGCTGAAGCGTATGCTCAGAATTACATTGCTCAAGCAGATGTGCAAGAGCAAGCGAAGAATGTATCTGATAATCCAACAGAACAAAAAACATTTTTGGATTCAGTGCATGCAGCAAAGCGTAATTCATACTTGGATTCATTGAAAAAGTTACCTGTTTATGATTTAGGTATTGCTCAATACACGTATGAAGAAGTGAGAAATCGTCAATTAAACCTAGGTTTGGATTTAAAAGGTGGTATGAACGTTACACTTGAAGTTTCTGTTTCAGAAATTATCAAAAGTTTAGCGAATAACAGTAATGATCCTGCATTTGTTCAAGCATTATCTGCTGCAACAACTTTGCAAAAAACATCAACGAAGGATTACGTTACATTATTTGGTGAGCAATATAAAAAAGCGAACCCGAACGGACGTTTAGCAATCAATTTTCAAACAATTGAGTTAAAAGGGAAAGTTGATTTTAATACTTCCGATGAAGATGTATTGAAGTTTTTACGTGAGCACGTAGAGGAAGCAATTGCAACTTCTGAAAACACTTTAAGAGCTCGTATCGATAAATTTGGTGTTAGTACTCCAAACATTCAACGTTTAGCGTCTTCTGGTCGTATTTTAATTGAATTGCCAGGTGTTACAGATAAAGCACGTGTACGTAAATTGTTACAAGGAAGTGCAAACTTAGAATTTTGGGAAACGTACGATAACAAAGAGATTTATCCTTTGTTAGAGCAAGCGAATACTCGTTTAAAAGAAATTTTAACACCACAAGATTCTGCTACAACAGTTGATACCGCTTCGGTAGCTGCTGCTACAACAGCAACAGTAAATCCCGATTCTGCAAAAGCTGTCACTCCTGATACAACAAAAGGTAGTTTAGCAAATCAATTAGGAACAGATAAAAAAGATTCTTCGAAAGCAACAGAAACATCAGCAGATACAATTGCTAGAATGCGCAAAGAAAATCCTTTGTTTGCAGTTTTAGGTGCAGCTGTTGGTCGTGATGAGCAAGGTAAACCTGTATTGGGGCAAGGTCCAGTTGTTGGTTATGCAGCTATTAAGGATACAGCTAAAGTAAATGAATACTTGAATAATCCTAAAATCAAAAGTATTTTCCCTCCACGTTCTAAGTTTTTCTGGAGTTTCAAACCAATTGATAAGGAAGAAACAACTTTGCAGTTAATCGCAATTCGCACAACATCGCGTGATGGTAAATCTCCATTGTATGGTGATATCATTAGCGATGCTCGTAAAATGTTTGAACAAGGTTCTGGTTCTCCATCTATTTCGATGAGTATGAAAACAGATGCTGCAAATGTTTGGAAGCGTTTAACAAGAGAGAATATTGGAAAATCGATTGCTATTGTTTTAGATAACAGCGTTTATTCATTCCCTAATGTACAAGGCGAAATTGCTGGTGGAAATTCATCCATCACAGGAAACTTTACAATCAATGAGGCAGAAGATTTAGTGAACATTTTAAAAGCGGGTAAATTACCTGCTCCTGCTCGTATTGTTGAAGAAACAGTTGTTGGACCTACATTAGGTAAAGAAGCAATCAGTAAGGGTTTCTTCTCAACTATCATTGCATTGGTATTGGTATTATTGTTTATGGGCTTCTATTACAGCAAAGCTGGATGGGTTGCATCATTTGCGATGGTTGTAAACAATTTCTTCGTAATTGGAATTCTTGCTTCTTTTGGAGCAGTATTAACATTACCTGGTATCGCTGGTATCGTATTAACGATTGCAATGTCGGTAGATGCAAACATCTTGATTTATGAACGTGTTCGTGAAGAGTTGGCATTAGGAAAAGGGACAGCATTAGCAATCAAAGAAGGTTATAAAAATGCAATGTCATCGGTTATCGATTCACACATTACAGGTTTATTATTAGGTATTATCTTATTTGTGTTTGGTTCTGGACCAATTCAAGGTTTTGCAACTACATTAATGATTGGTATCGTTTCATCATTGTTCTGTGCAATTTTCATCACTCGTATCGTATTTGATCGTTGGTTAGAGAAAAATAAAGCAATTCCATTTGCAAATAAAATGACGGATGGTGCTTTCAAAAAAATCAACATCAATTTCGTTGGGAAACGTAAATACTATTACATTTTCTCTACACTAGTTATTGCAGCTGGTGTTTTCGCATATGTGACAAAAGGTGGATTTAGTTTAGGGGTTGATTTTAAAGGTGGACGTTCATATGTTGTTCGTTTTGATGATACAAAATCTACAGATGAAGTTCGTGCTGCATTAACAACGGCATTCGAGGGAGAAGCTCCTGAAGTAAAAACATATGGAGAAAGCTCTCAACAGCGTATTACCACTACTTATTTAATTGCAGATGGGTCAGATGATGCAGAAGCAAAAGTAGAAGGAAAATTAAATGATGGATTAAAATCCCTAGGTACAAAATACGAGATAATGAGTTCTCAAAAAGTAGGAGAAACAGTATCACGCGATATCAAAGAAAAAGCAATTTGGGCAGTATTATTATCTTGTTTGGTAATGTTCGTGTTCATCTTTATTCGATTCAAAAAATGGCAATATGGTTTGGGTGCGGTTGTGGCCTTGTTCCATGATGTTGCTATTGTACTTTCTATTTATGCTATTTTGGATGGTGTTTTACCTTTCTCATTAGAGATTACTCAAGATTTTATTGCGGCTATATTAACGGTAATGAGTTATTCAATGGTGGATAGTGTGGTTGTATTTGATCGTGTTCGTGAATATCTAACGGAGCGTAATAAATCTGATTTGGATTCACACGAAAGAGAGCGCGTTATTAATTTTGCATTGAATAGTACATTAAGTCGTACTATCAATACAGCCTTAACCATTTTCTTTGTAATGTTAGCAATCTTTATTTTTGGTGGCGAAACCATCAGAGGATTCTCTTTTGCATTGTTAATTGGTATCGCAATCGGTACATATTCTTCAATTTGTATTGCAACTCCAATCGTAATTGATTTGGAAAGAGATAAAAAAGACGAAGACAAAAAATAATTTATTTTAGAATAATTTTAATAAACCCGATAAAGCAATTTATCGGGTTTATTTTTTTGTACTTTTGTAATCTATAATTCAAGAACAATATGCTGGGTTCAGTACTACTTTTTTTAAACATGGGTGGAGGTGAGGTATTCCTCATTGTTATTGTTATGCTTATGCTGTTCGGCTCCGATAAACTTCCTGGTATTGCAAAGGGGCTTGGAAAAGGCTTGAGAGAATTAAACGATGCAAAAGAGCAAATACAAAGTGAAATTCAAAAAAACACAGGTGGCTTAGCTGATGAAATAAAAAAACATACTTCCGAGATTCAGTCCGAAATAGACAAAGCCAATCAGAGCGTGAAACGCCAAGTAACAGAGGTTGCGCAAGTCGTAAACGATGAAGGTAAAAGTATTACCGACACTTTGAAATAATGCATTTTCATACTCCCCATTCCTTTCATTTTTCATAAATTTTGATATATTTGTTATACTAACCTAACAAACCTATTGAAATGAAAAAAATTGCTACACTTATTCTAACCTTTGTTTGCTCGATTACCTTCGTGCAGGCACAAACAACTGGAGGACCAGATACCTATGGTTATATCTGGAGAGACAGTAATGACCCACAAGGTCCTGCCTATAATTGATTGATATTTTGCCTTTACCAGGCGTATCGGAAGTGCGATTTTTAGCAGATGACAATATTAAAGGATCGTTTCCAATCGGATTTCCTTTTCATTATTACTGGTATGATGTTACTCAATTTTGGGTAGGATCGAATGGTTATATTGGTTTTACAAATGGACAAATTTCACATCCATTTCCAACAATTCCTTCTACATCATTGCCTCAAAATTATTTAGCAATTATGACCTCCGATTTAATTTTTGATCCAGGAAATAATGCAAAATGCTGGAGATGGACGAATCCTACAAATGATACATTAGTTGTATCGTATATTGATGTTCCATTTTGGGATCCAAATGCACCAGGATGGGTTGGAAGCAACACCTTTCAAGTAATTTTAAGTGCAGTGGATAGTTCAATTACGTATCAATATCAAACTCAAAGTGGTGCTCCAACTAACTTGGTAAATTATTCAAGCGTTGGAATTGAAAACAATTCAGGCAATATCGGTTTGCAACATTCGTATGATATATTGCCACCATCGAGTTATGCTATTAAATACTATTACCCAAGTAATACTACTTTCTCCGTTTCAGATGCATCAACTTCTTATAACAACAATGCTGAAACTGGTGGTGCATTTTTATCTAAAAATGGTGCACCGTTTAGTATGACGACTGAAGTGAAAAATACAGGAAACCAAAGTTTAGCACCATTCAATGTCTTTACTCGTGTTGTTAATGCAGCAAATGCTATTCAAGCACAAAGCAATACAACAACTGGGACATTAACTCCAGGCCAAACTCAAGTTATAACTGCTGCAAGCACTTTTTCTCCAACTACTGCAGCTACTTATCGATTTATTACCAATACACAATTAAGTGGAGATGCAACGCCAAGTAATGATCAAAAAATACAAGAATTGGTTGTTGTGGATACAACTCAAGCTACAATTCGTTTGGCTTTTGATAATGGTGTTGAAGCTGGTTTAGGTGGTCTAAGCTGGCAAGGTGGTAATGGTGGTGCTGCTGTTTATTTTAAACCTCCTTTCTACCCTTGTAAATTAACAGAAATGTATGCATACATTGTTGATAATCCTATGTTTGCGGGATATTCTATGGTTGTTTATGATGATAATGGGACAGCAGGAGCAGCAGGAACAAAATTAGATTCAGTATATATGGGACCTTCAATTGTTGCAATCGCATCATGGAATACAACCACTTTGCCTACTCCTTTAACAATTAATTCGGGTGGTGTGTATGTTGCATGGGTAATGGATGGAGACGGATTAACATTGGGGCAAAACCAATTGTTACCAATTTCGAATAGAACCTATGAAATATTAGGAAATGCATGGGCTGATTACCGTTACAGAGAAACAGAAGATTTGATGATCAATGTTGGAATCGAAAAGGTTGTATCTATTGGTGTTGAAGAAAATGAAGCCGATAATTATTTCTATGATTTTTATCCCAATCCAGCAAGCTCTTTGGTTGCAATTGATTATGTTATTCCTGTTGATGTTGAAAAACTTAGCTATGAAATTTACGATGTGCAAGGTCGTATGATTGATAGAAAAGAATTAAATCAACAGTTTACTAATGGTAAAATTGTATTTAACGTTGAAAATTACAATGCAGGTGTTTATTCATGCCGAATTATTATGAATAACAGCAGTGTTACAAGACGATTTACAGTTACGAAGTAATTCGTATCCTTTTCATAAAAAAAGCCCGATTTATCGGGCTTTTTTTATGAATTAACGAATGGAACATCTTTGATTTTTGATTCCATCCATTTGAGTACATTAAAGTAGCGTAATGAGATGTTAGCATCTTCATCGTCACTTAATTGTAAGGCTTTTTTATGGTATTCGATAAAATGTTTTTTGATTGCTTCGTTTTTGCTGAGCTTAATGATTTTTGCGAAAGAATTCAATCATTAACTCTTCCGCTTTGTTGAGTCGGTCTTGTTGAATTAACAATCGTTTAGTTGAATTTATTAAACTATTTAAGAGTTGTTCGTTACCAAGTTCATAATGTATAATCATGTTGAAGATATGACCGCGACTGTATTTGCCTAAATCGTCACTAAAAATTAAATTCATATATTTTAATGCCTTTTTAAAATCGGCTAAAAAGAAACTTGCCATAGCAATTGACTTAGCGGTGTTTAAGTAAGCTGTTCGTATAACATGATTTTTGTAATTATCAATGTTCAACTCTATTTCTTGAATTGTTTTTTTGCTATTTAGTTGGTCACCGAGAGCAGTGTAAATATCTAGTAAGTATGGTTTTGTAAAGAAAAATAAATTTGCTTTGAATGTTTTATCTTTTTTTATGTCGAATCGTTCGGGACTTTTTTCTATAAAATGAATATCACTTACTAATTCCTTGTAATTTTTGAGATTGATTTTTCCCATTGCAACATTCGCAAATACAAGAAGGTAATCAATTGCTTGTTGTTTGATAATGGATGTTGTTGCTTCCATTAATCGCATCATTTGTTCGAAATAAAATACACTTTTTAATTCATCATTTACGATTCCAAAAAACATTGCTTTTGTTTGATATAAAAACATTTTCGCTTTGTATGTTTTAGCTAGTTCTTCGCGTTGCATCAATTCATTTTTCATGATGAGTTGTAGTTGCTGTAGATGCTCCGTTTTGTTGGTCGAACGATAAGTAATTTCCTTATAGTTCATCTCAAAAGCTAAATTTTTATAGTCGTATTGGTTTAATAAATTTCGTAGGAGTGTTCTACTTTCTTCAATAGATTCAAGTAATAATTTATAATCCTGAAGTTTGTTGTAAATCTCTTGTTCGAGTTCAAGTGTTCTTATTAATTGCGATTCAGCATTTGTTGAAAATGCTATTTTCTTTGCTTTTTTAATAAGTGTTAAGCATTGGTTGTGTAATCCTTTGTTTAAAAGTAGTTCAATGTGTTTGTTTATTTTGTCAATAGTAGATTCAGAAGTTGCGTTGCTGTGAAAGTCATTCAGGCTTTTTAATAATAAATTATAGAGGTGATTTTTTTCGACATGAAGATTTTTGAAAGGGTAGTTTTTTGGTAGTTTTAAATGTAATTCATCCGAATAATTATTCTTTGAGGAATTGATTGCATTGAACAATAGGGTGTAGTTGTTTTCAGCACCTTTTACATGTCCTTTTGAATAAATAGTGAAATGACGTTTCTCTGAAGCTGAAAAAGAGTCGATTAGCTCTTTTAAACTATCTTTTTTCATTTATTTAGAAATTTAAATAATCAATAATTATATTCCTGAAAATCAATAGTATAAATATATTTATAGTTTTTTAGAAATCAAAATAAATGGATTGTTTTTTTTGAAATGCACTTGTAAATCAGGTACTTTTGACTAATTAATAAAAAACTAAGATAAACCCCACAAAAACTACCTACTAAAATGAAAAAAAATGTACTTGTACTTGCATTGGTTTGTTTGTTGTTTTCTTTGGAGAGCTACTCACAAACAACTACTGCATTTCGAAAAAATTACAATCAAGCACTGTTCGATTTGCCAGGAAACATCGTAGAAGGTGTAACTCCTAGTACTTATGTAATGGCTGGAACGAATTTAACTTTTTTGCCAATCTATGGAACGGTGACTGAATTAAGTGATACAGGAGCTGTCAATTGGTCATTTCGTTATTCGGATGCTTCCATTGGTTTTCAATTGAATGACATTAAAAAAGATGCGGCAACAAGTCAGTACATTACATGCGGTGGTAGTGAGTCCAATGCTGCCGTATTTATGGTATTGGATGCAGCTGGTAATGTAGTTATTCAAAAAAAGTTCAGCATTGCTGAAGCAAATAGTGCATGGTTTAATCGTGTTATCAAAACATCGGATGGTGGATATGTAGCTGTAGGTTATGTTACTGGTCACGATCCTGATGGTGCTGGTGCTGAAATTGATTTCAATCCTATTAACTACACAGATACAAATGGTGACCCTCAAACAGAATATATTGGATCTCCATTAATTGTAAAGTTGGATGCTAGTGGTAACCACGTTTGGCATAAAGTATTCAGATATTACATGACATCTGCAATTCCTGCGAATAGAATATACAATGATGCAAGTTTTGTTGATGTTGTTGAGGTGAGTGATGGTTATGTAGCAGTTGGTAGTTATGATGTAAACAACCATTTGTCAGCAACAAATTCTGATGGTGATGATGCTACTCCTACTGATGCAATTATTTTAAAAACAACAACTGCCGGTGCAATCACGTACCATAAGCAAGTTGATAATCCTAGTAACAGCACATCTCAATCGAGTAAATATTTATCAGCAATTAGCACAACAAGTGCGGGTGCGATACTTGCTGCTGGAGGAGATAATTCTAGAGAGTTGATTCAAAAATTTGCAGGTGCAGGAGGGTTTTCAAATACATTTAGTCGTTTGTTTACCTATTCAACTTCTATTTTTGGAACTGTAACAGACCCTGCAGACGTTTCTCAGGTATATGAAGTAAATGGAGGTACAGATATTGTAACAATGGCAATGTATATTAAACCATTGAGTTTCTTTTCGAACTCGATTCATCGTGTTAATTCTACTGCTACTGCTAATGTTTGGGCTAAGAGATATGACTTTAACTTGATATCCATATTGCCAAGAGGTAGTAAAACTTCTGATAATGGTTATATCGCGATGGCAATGACTGCAGGTGGTGCAAATTATGATTATCATGTAATTAAAACAGATCCTAGTGGTGATACACCTGCATCAGGTTGCCCTGCGGCATCATTTTCCCCTTCTGCAGCAGCAGGCCCAACTACTTTTTCAGATCCACTTTATACGTCTTGGTCAGGTACTCCTGGGTCAAATGTTATTACCATTGTAAAATCAGCAATTTCTCCAACACCTTCTTATGTATGTACAAAAGTTGCTTGTGTAGCTCCAGCAGCACCTACAGTTGGTGCAGTTACACAACCAACATGTTCTGTAACAACAGGTAGTGTTGCATTAAGTGGTTTGCCAGCAAGTGGTACATGGACAGTGACAGCTTCACCAGGTGGAGTAACTGCTACAGGTACAGGTACAACAGGAACAATCAGTGGATTAGCAGCAGGTACAACATACACTTTTACTGTACAAACTGTAGCGGGTTGTCCTTCAGTAGCTTCAGGGAATGCAATCATCAATGCTGCGCCAACAGTACCTTCAGCGCCAACAATTGGAACAATTACACAACCAACGTGTACTGTTGCAACAGGTAGTGTTGTTTTAAATGGTTTACCATCAAGTGGTACATGGACAGTAACGGGTTCTCCAAGTGGAACAGCAACTGGTACAGGAACAACAACAACTATTTCGGGTTTAACAGCTGGAACTACTTATACATTTACAGTAAGTAATGGAACATGTACTTCTACAAGTTCTTTAACTGCTGCGCTTACTGCACAGCCAACACAACCAACAGTGCCAGTAATTGGAACAATCACGCAGCCAACCTGTTCCGTAACTACAGGAAGTGTAGCCTTGAGTGGTTTACCATCAAGTGGTACATGGACCGTAACAGGTTCTCCAAGTGGAACCGCAACAGGTACAGGAACAACAACAACCGTAACAGGTTTAACAGCAGGAACAACCTATACATTTACAGTAAGCAATGGTTCTTGTTCATCATCAGCAACAATTAATGCAGTTATTAATGCAGCACCAACAGTGCCAACAGCACCTGTAATAGGAACCATCACTCAACCAACATGTACAGTAGCAACTGGAAGTGTAGCGTTAAGTGGTTTACCTTCAAGTGGAACATGGACCGTAACAGGTTCTCCAAGTGGAACAGCAACTGGCACTGGAACAACAACTACAATCTCTGGATTAACAGCAGGAACAACCTATACGTTTACAGTAAGTAACGGAACATGTTCATCAACAACATCATTAACAGCTGCACTTACTGCAGCTCCAACAGTGCCAACAACACCAGTTGTAGGAACAATCACTCAACCTAGTTGTACAGTATCAACAGGAAGTGTTGCTTTAAGTGGTTTACCATCAAGTGGTACATGGACAGTAACAGCAACACCAGGAGGTGCAACAGCAACAGGAACAGGTACAACAGGTAACATTACAGGATTAGCAGCAGGAACAACGTATACCTTTACAGTAAGTAATGGAACGTGTTCATCTGCAGCAAGTACAAATGCGATTATCAACTCGGTTGTAGGTGTACCAACAACTCCAATTGTAGGAACGGTAACACAACCAACATGTTCGGTAGCAACAGGAAGTGTAGCCTTGAGTGGTTTACCTTCAAGTGGTACATGGACAATAACAGGAACTCCAAGTGGAACAGCAACAGGTTCGGGTACAACAACAACAGTAACAGGTTTAGCAGCAGGAACGTATACATTCATTGTAAATGATGGAACGTGTAATTCAACTGCAACAACAAACGTTGTTATCAATGCACAACCAGCAACACCAACTAGTCCAGTAATTGGAACCATTACTCAACCAACTTGTTCTTTAGCAACAGGAAGTGTTGCATTAACTGGTTTGCCAGCAAGTGGAACATGGACTGTAACTGGTTCACCTAGTGGAACAGCAACAGGTACAGGAACAACAACAACTGTTTCTGGCTTATCAGCAGGAACCTATACATTTACAGTGAGTGATGGAACATGTTCATCAACAGTTTCCGTAAATGCGGTGATTACTTCACAACCAACAACACCAATAGCACCAGCAGTTGGAACAATCACACAACCAAGTTGTACAGTAGCAACAGGTGATGTTGCTTTAAGTGGTTTGCCATCTAGTGGTACATGGACAGTAACAGTAACTCCAGGCGGAGCAACTTCAACTGGTACAGGTACTACAACTACCATCACTGGTTTAACAGCAGGCAACACCTATACATTTACAGTAAGTGATGGAACGTGTACATCAGCAGTATCTACCAATGCAGTTATCAATGCACAACCAACAGTTCCATCAACACCAATTTTAGGAACCGTTAATCAACCAAGTTGTACAGTAGCAACAGGTGATGTTGCAATAAGTGGTTTACCAGCTAGTGGTACATGGACAATAACAGCAACACCCGGTGGAACAACAGCAACTGGAACAGGAACAACAACAACATTCTCTGGTTTAGCAGGAGGCTCAACGTATACCTTCACTGTAAGTGATGGCACATGTACTTCAGTTGCTTCAACATCAGTAACGATTAATACTTTTGCAGGTGCTCCAACAGCACCTTTGTTAGGAACATTAACTCAACCAACTTGTACAACAACAGCTGGAAGCGTTGTGTTAACAGGTTTACCATCAACTGGAACATGGACCGTAACCACCAATCCTGGAGCTGTAACAACAACAGGAACAGGAACCAGCACAACCATCACAGGTTTAACAGCTGGAACAACCTATACGTTTACAGTAGATAATGGAACATGTACTTCAACAGCATCAGCAAATGCAGTGGTGAATGCAGTGCCAACACCTCCAACAGCAACAGCAGGTTTACCATTGGTATTGGGTTGTTCACCATTAACAGGAACAATCAGTGCGAGCTCAACAACAGGAACAGCAACGTATTCTTGGTCGGGTCCTGGTATTGTGAGTGGTGGCTCAAGTGCAACAGCAACAGTAAATGCAGTAGGAACGTATACGGTAACAGTAACGGATCCAGCAACAGCATGTACATCAACAACAACAGTTGCCGTAACAAATAACACAACAGCACCAGCTGTAACAGCAGGTGGATCTTTAACATTAACATGTGCTGCATCAAGCGGAACAATTAGTGCAAGTTCAACAACAAGCGGAGCATCATTCAATTGGACTGGAGCAGGTATCACTAGCGGTGGAACAACGGCAACACCAACAGTGAGTGCCGCAGGAACATACACTGTAACTGTAACTGATCCAAGCAATGGATGTACAGCAACAACAACGATATCAGTGAGTGCAAACAATACAGCACCAAATGTAACAGCAGGATCGTCAACACCAATAAGTTGTACAACAGGATTGGGAACAATCAGTGCAAGCTCAACAACTACAGGTGCAACGTATAGCTGGTCAGGTACCGGAATCGTAAGTGGTGGCACCACTGCAACACCAAGTGTAAATGCAGCTGGAACATACACCGTAACAGTAACCGATCCAAGTAATGGTTGTACTGCAACAGCAATTGTAACAGCAGTAAACAGTCCTGGACCAACAGCAAATGCAGGAACAGATGTAACCATTGTATCGGGAACATCAACTACATTAACAGCAACAGGCGGTGGAACATACGCATGGAGTACAGGTGAAACAACAAGTGCAATCACAGTAACACCAACAACAACTACCGATTATTGTGTAACTGTAACAGATGGTAATGGCTGTTCGGATAGCTCTTGTGTTCGAGTAACAGTAGATGTTATCTGTGGCGAATTATTTGTGCCAAATGCATTTTCACCAAATGGAGATAACTTTAATGATAAATTTAAAGTGAAAGTAAATCCAGAATGTGTTATCGAAATTCAATTGTTTGTATACGATCGTTGGGGAGAAAAAGTGTTTGAAGGAACTACTCCTCAAGCAGCTTGTGTAGATGGTTGGGACGGAACATTTAATGGAAAAGCATTAGACAATGCAGTGTTTGTTTATTATCTGAACATCACACTTTCAAATTCTCCTGATGTAATTAAACAAAAAGGAAATGTTAGTTTAATCAGATAATTAATTGTTACACATATAAAAGATCTTTCAAATGAAAACTCAAAATATAAAATAGGAATTGCATTATTTACAGCAGCACTTTTGTCGGCTGATACACTAAAAGCACAGGATGTGCATTTTTCACAATTTCGTGAAACACCGGTGTTTTTAAATCCAGCGAACACGGCACTCGACAGAGATGTTCGTGTAATCTTAAACTATAAAGACCAATGGAGAAGTGTTGCTTCTCCATATAAAACATTTGGTTTTTCGGGAGAGATGGCTGTTGCTAAAAAGAAAAATAAAAATGCCTACTTAGGTATTGGTATTAGTGTTTTCTCTGATAAATCAGGTGATTCTCAAATGGGAATAACCGTTGGAACGCTTAATATCTCAGGGATTATAAAAACAGGAGAGAATAGTAAAATTGGTTTGGGTATCATGGGAGGTTTCGGACAACGTTCAGTAAGTTACGGAGCATTAAGATGGGAAGAGCAATACCAAAATGGTGCTTACAGCTCTGCAAACTCTTCTTATGAACCCAATGGAGCAACTAGCTATACGCTTCCTGATGCAGCAGCTGGTATCGCTTGGACTTATGGTAAAGGTGAAAAATACATTTCGGCAAACAATGGTGTTAGAGCTACAATTGGTTTTGGTGCTCATCATTTTGGTTTTCAGAAATATTCATTTTACAAACAAACAGGTGAAAAGTTGTTTTCGAAATACGTAGGGCATGCAAATGTTGAAATCGGAATCGCAAATTCAAATTTGATTATTGTTCCGGGTATTATGTTCACTTCTCAAGGTCCATCGAAAGAGATTGTTGCAGGAAGTATTTTTAAATATGTATTGTCAGAAAATTCGAAATACACAGGAAACAAAAAAGGTTCTGCAATCGGAATTGGGTTTGATTACCGTTTTGGTGATGCAGCAATTGCAACATTAATGTATGAATTTTCAAACTTTGCAGCTGGTGTGAGTTATGATTTTAATTTATCGAAATTAAAAACGGTAAGCTCTGCTCGTGGTGGATTCGAAATATCATTACGTTTTGTGAGTCCAAATCCATTTAATGCTAACGCAAACAAATCACGTATTTAAGAAATAGCCTCAATATAATTTATGAAAAAGCTACTACTAACAGGCTTATTTACCGTATCAACTATTGTTTCTTCTTTCGCACAAATTGCTGAAGAAAAACAATAGGTGATACACTTAAAGTATCGATTAAAAATATTGGTGCCGAAATAAATTCAACTTTTCCTGATTATTCTTCGGTAATTTCTGCCGATGGAAAAATTATGTTTTTTACTTCACGTAGACCAAGTACTGATAAGGATATAAAAAAGAACAAGGAAGGATTAGAAAAAATTTATTTTGCTACGTATAACGAAAAGCAAAAGAAATGGAATGCTGCAACGTCTATTCCAGAACCTGTAAATGCACCTAACCGACACAATTCAAATATTGCTTTGTCCAATGATGGTTCATGGTTATTGATTTACCGTGACGATGAAAATGGGAATGGTGATATTTATGAATCCCGTCAAAAAGGACATGGACAGAGCCTGAAAAATTACCAGAACCTGTTAATTCAAAAAGTCATGAATCTTCAGCAAGTATTGCGCCTGATGGACGTACTATTTATTTTGTAAGCGATCGTGTTGAAGGCGGAAAAGGTGGACGTGATATTTGGTATTGTACAAAAGACGAAAGTGGGAAATGGGGAAAAGCTGTTAATATTGGCGAACCTATCAATACCAAAGACGATGAAGAAGCTGTGTTTATCCATCCTGATGGCAAAACTCTTTATTTTAGTTCAACACGTAAGGGCGGACAAGGTGGATACGATATTTATGTAACTACCAACGAAAAAGGGTTATGGTCGACACCCGTAAATATTGGTGCCCCCATAAATACAGCCGATAACGATTTGTTTTTTGTTTTAACTGCTAGTGGTAAAACGGCTTATTATTCATCGAGTAGAAAAGGAACTTTAGGTGAGAAAGATGTATTTGAGGTAAACTTTACTGCATTAGAAAAGAAAAAAGACAAAGGTCCACGCCTTGCATTGTTGAAAGGTAAAATTTACGATGCTAAAACAAAACTACCCATTGAAGCAACCATTGAATTAACGAATGTAAAAACAGGAGAAAAAGTTTCCAACTTTACTTCTAACAGCCAGTCGGGAAGTTACATGGTAAGTTTACCTGCTGGGTGTTAACTATGGTATTTATGTTTCTGCAAACGGTTATTTGTTTCATTCCGAAAATTTTGATTTACCCGATGCGGCAGAATATATTGAAATTGAAAAAGACATTTATTTGAATAAAATTGAAAAAGGTGCTAAGATTGTCTTGAACAATATTTTCTTTGATTACAACAAAGCAACCTTGAGAAGTGAATCTTTTTCGGAGTTAGCGCGTGTTGTGAAAATCATGAATGAAAATCCAACGATACAAATTGAAATTTCTGGACATACAGATACAAGAGGTAGTTCGGAGTACAATCAAAAATTGTCGGAAGATCGTTCAAAATCGGTAGTTGATTATTTAATTAAGCAAGGTGTAGCAACTGCCCGATTAAAATACAAAGGTTATGGTGAGTTAACGCCTATCAACACAGATGCAATGATAGAAGCTGAACCGCTTGAAACAAAGAAAGAAGAGTTGCACCAACAAAACAGACGAACAGAATTTAAAATTCTACAATAATAAAAAGGCGAAGAGTTTTCTTCGCCTTTTAATTGATGCTGCCAGCGCGTTCGCGCTTTTCGTAATCTTTTATAAGAATGATGTACCAAATTACACCAACAATATAGGTAGCAGCTGTAATCAAGAAAATGTTTACATAGGCTACATTCATGTGGCGAAGAATTCCAAATAAAATAGCACTAAAAAATGTGGAGCCCGACCAAATAGCAGAGGTTAAACCACTTGTCATTTCCCTGTTTTTTTCGCCTACATATTTCATTGTAATATCGGAGGTCATGGGTGCTGCAATGTTCATTAATGGTTGTCGCAGCAAATAAAATCCAACAGCAATGTAAATGGCTGCGCTGTGTTCACTGTAATATTGTGTAGTAGCCATTACAATGAGTGCAATAATGGCAAACGATTGTGTGATAGGTACTGCACGTTTGTAGCCAATGCCTTCTTTTATTTTTGGAACCCACAATGCAGCATAAGCAACAATAAAAGAGGCTGCAAACGACATGTATGAAAACTGAGATGTATTCATATTGTGAACGTTCGAGAAAAATAAACTGATGAACGGAATAGTGAACCCAGCTCCAAATGCAATGATGGCAGTAGGAATTAATGCTTTAAAAATTAGTTTCCAGTCGTAGTCTTTTAAATTACTTCGTTTTTCGGTAAGTGCTGGAATGACTTCATGTTTGCTTACTCTCGAAATAAAATACAGCCCTAAAAAACTCAAGCAAACAATTCCGTAAAGTAAATTTTGCTCGTTAAAAACAATGGCATTGATGGAGTTTAAAACAGCAATGAATAAAAAGCTGAGAATACTTGCAATGCTCCATGTTGCAAAATTAAGTGTGATTGCTGAGGTGTGTTGGTGTAAGGGTGCGTTGCGCAATATATAGGGTAATACAGGTATTTGTATAAATGTATAAGCTGTTCCCCAAAGTAAATGAGCTATTAAAAGCAATGCCGTTGAATGAATTTGTACACCAATTAAAATGAGCAATCCAAAGAATGGAACACCAAATGCAGCAAAATAAAACAAGGGTAAAATCCGTCTACCTTTGATGTACATTCCTAAAAATAATGCCAAGGCGAGCATTCCAAGATATCGGTAGGAGGTAAAGTGTGCATATTCAGCATCGCTATAACCTTCTGTTTGCATGTACAAAGGAAGAATAGCCATAAACGTAACATTAATCATTTGAACAAAAAATTCAACGGTTATTACGTTTAAAATCGATTTGTCGAGTTTGCTATAGTCTTTTATAATGGTAAGCATAATGCTTTAATCGAATCTTAATTGATGCTGCTTGTAATGTATTGTTTTATTTTTTCAAACTCATTTGGTTCAAACCATTGAATTTGTTCATCGCGTTTAAACCACGTTAATTGGCGCTTTGCAAAGTTGCGTGTATGTTGTTTTATTAATGCTACAGCTTGCTCTAAGCTCGTTTTGTTTTCTAAATAATCAAACAACTCTTTGTATCCAACAGTTTGTAATGCATTTTTGTTTTGATAGGGCAACAACGATTTCACTTCATCCAATAATCCTTGTTGCAGCATTTCATCCACCCGTTTATTGATGCGATTGTACAACTCTTCGCGCGAAGTAGTTAATCCAATTTTAATGGTTGTAAAATTGCGTGCTTTTGTTTTTCCTGCTCGTTGTTCCGAGTATGTTTTGCCAGTACTCAAGCAAACCTCCAATGCGCGCATCAATCGTTGTGGGTTGTTTAAATCAACTTGATTGTAATAATTTAAATCCAATTCTTTCAATTGCTCTTGTAATGCCATAATGCCTTTTTCCTCGTAAAGTAATTTTAGTTGCTGACGAATTTCTTCACTCGCTTCAGGTAATTCATCAAGGCCATTGCAAATAGCATCAATGTACAATCCCGATCCACCAACAAGGATAGCGTAATTTTTTGTTTCAAATAAAGTGTTCAGTACTTGAATGGCTTCGGTTTCAAACTTTCCTACATTGTATTCTTCCGAAATAGAATGCGAATCAATAAAATGATGCTTGATGGTACCCATTTCGGTAGCATTGGGTTTTGCGGTGCCAATGCTCATTTCTTTAAAAAATTGGCGGGAGTCGGCCGAAACAATTTCGGTATCAAACGCTTTTGCAAGTTGAATACTAAGTGCTGTTTTACCAACAGCAGTAGGACCAACAATTACGAATAACTTTTTTTTAGATTCCACCTGTGAGGGGGAGCGTTTGATTAATAATCTTCTTTACCTTCACTAAAATGATCGCTGTCGTCAAATTCAGAAGCACCAAAATCATCTTCTTCAGCAGTTTCTTCTTCCTCTGCAACTTCTTCTTCACCCTCTTCACCTTCTAACAAGGCTGTTTCATCTTCGCTATGTGCACTTGCGTAGGCTTCATCATCTGCATGTGGTTCCTCTTCCTCATCAAAATCATCTTCATCAGCAGCAGGAGCAGCAAGGTTGTTGGCTTTGTATTGTTTTGGTGATTCTCCAATCGATTTAACACATTTAGGATAGTTTACTTTTGCATCATCCGGAACAATTTTTAACAATTCAACTAAAAATGTCCAGCCTGTTTTTAAATCGTATACGTAAACAAATTTTTGGTGAGGATCATCAATCAATGCGGCCATTTTACATTTGTTCATCTGGCGTTTTAAAGGCATCTTTTTTAATGCTCTTAATTCTTTTTCATCATCGCTAATCGGACGTAAAGTAATTTCATCTCCTTTGCGGTAATAATCATCACTGATATAGAATGATGAATCGTGCAAGTTGTCAAATCCTATTGATTGAACAATTACATTGTGAAAATCTTCAAAGTTTTGAGTCGATTTAATATCTATTTCACGGTATACTTCTTCGTTATCTTCGAACGTAACTCTAAATCTATAAACTGCCATTCTATTCTTTTATTTAAATGATTGATATTGTAGTTGCAAAAGTAAGAAAAAATACCTTTTAAGAGCTTGCTTTTAAGCCTAACTTTTCGCCTTCGGTTAGCATAAACTGAAAAGCTTCATTGTAATCATTTTTGATAATTCCATCCAGTATCGCTTCTCGTATTGCATTTTTGATGATTCCAACTTCACGTCCAGCACCTATTGCAAATGTTTTCATGATATCTTCACCAGTGATAGGGGGTTGCCAATTGCGAATATTGTCTTTTTCTTCTACCTCTTTTAGTTTTTGACGAACAAGTTCAAAGTTCTTTAAATATTTTTGGACTTTGTATTCATTTTTCGAAGTGATATCTGCTTCACACAATTGCATTAAGTCATCAATGTCATCACCTGCTTCAAATAATAGTCTTCGAACAGCGCTTTCGGTAACTTCACTTTTTGCTAATACGATTGGACGTAAGTGGAGTAGTACTAATTTTTGTACATACTTCATTTTTTCGTTCAACGGTAATTTTAAATCAGCAAATATTTTTGGAACCATGCGTGAGCCTTTGTCTTCATGGCCATGGAAGGTCCAGCCATGATCTGCTTCAAAACGCTTGGTGGGTGGTTTTGCTATGTCGTGCAAAATAGCAGCCCAGCGCAGCCATAAATCATCCGTTGTTTTACAAATATTGTCGAGGACTTCCAATGTATGGTAAAAATTATCTTTATGTCCTTTTCCATTGCGTATTTCTACACCATGCAAAGCAACCATTTCGGGAAAAATAAAATGTAAGATACCTGTATCGAACAGCAATTTAAATCCGATGGATGGTTTTTTTGCAAGAATAATTTTATTTAACTCATCGGATATGCGTTCTTTCGAAATAATTTTGATGCGTTCTTTATTTCGGGTAATGCTTGCTAATGATTCGTGTTCAATGGTGTAGTCGAGTTGTGTTGCAAAACGAATAGCACGCATCATTCGCAAAGGATCATCAGAATAGGTAATATCTGGATTTAAAGGCGTGCGAATGGTGGTGAATTGCATGTCTTTAATTCCATTAAATGGATCGAGCAATTCTCCATAGTTGGCTTTGTTAAGCGCAATCGCTAATGCATTGATGGTAAAATCCCTTCTGTTTTGATCATCTTCGAGTGTCCCATTTTCAACAATTGGCTTTCTGCTTTCAATGCGGTACGATTCTTTTCGTGCACCAACAAATTCAATGTCATAATCTTCATACACAATTTGTGCAGTACCAAAATTTTTAAAAATATTTACATGGTATTGATTTCCTAATTTTGCGGCAACACGCTCGGCAAGTTCTATCCCAGAGCCTATGGCAACAATGTCAATGTCTTTGCAAGGTCTGTTGAGTAATAAATCGCGTACCCAGCCTCCAATAACAAAAGCTTTTACATTCATTTCGTCAGCACAAGCTGAAACAACTTCAAAAATAGGATGGGTTAATTTTGTTTTCACGTTACTTTCTAATAATCTTAATCTCTCCGTTTAACGCAACTTTGATAATGGTAGATGGTTGTACATTGTTTTGTTCTTCTTTACGATAATTAACGATGTAATCAACTTTATTGAGAATGTCTAATTTTATTTCATTGAAAGAGGAGGGTGCAGGCTCTCCACTAATATTGGCTGATGTGGATACAATTGGTTTTCCAAAACGATGAATTAAATTTTTACAAAATTCATCTTTCACCAATCGAATACCAACACTTCCATCGGCAGCAATTACGTTTTCGGCCAACATGCGTGCATCTGGATAAATGATTGTTAAAGGATGTTCTGCTGCTTCAATCAAATCCCAAGCAATAGCTGGTACATCCTTTACATAACGGTTTAGCATTGTTTCGTCACACACAAGTGTTACCATGCTTTTGTATTCGGCACGTTGTTTTATTTTAAACACTTTGTTTACTGCTTCTTTGTTACGAGCATCACAACCAATTCCCCAAACGGTATCG
Source organism: Bacteroidota bacterium (assembly GCA_016707685.1). GTDB lineage: Bacteria > Bacteroidota > Bacteroidia > 2-12-FULL-35-15 > 2-12-FULL-35-15 > 2-12-FULL-35-15. Next base: position 18,737 of record JADJHE010000005.1, on the reverse strand, counting down.
GTAGGATATAGAATTGTTCCACCTTTTCGGAGAACTTCTAATGCGTTTTTTATTTCTTCTTCCATTTTCTGTGATTACGTGCTTATTACGAATATACGAAAATCTATCCTATGCTATCTGGTTTACTTGTATAATTGAATCAGCTGATTGGTAATGGTTTTTGGGTGAAATTGTTGTGCATATTCAAATCCTTTCTCTGCCATCGTAGTTCTTGTTTGTTCGGATGCAAGCAAGTGATTTATTTTTTCTGCCAAGTCTTTTTCATCACTTGGTTCAATGTATAAACTATTTGGACCAGCAGCTTCAGGAAAACAACCTCCTTTTGAGGTAATAACTGGTGTTTTACTTGTTAATGCTTCAATGATTGGAATTCCGAAACCTTCAAACAAGGAAGGAAAAATAAAAATGCTCGCCAATTGATAAATAACAGGCAATTCTTGGTTGCTCACATTTTCTAAAAACAGAACACGTTGTTCTAACTTATGTTCTTTGATGTATGCTTTTACTTTTTCGAAATAGCTAGTTTTTCGTCCAACAACTACTAAGGGAATGTCCTTTACGTTTTTGAGTGCTTTTACAATTGTCAATAGGTTTTTGCGCTCTTCGATGGTGCCAACGTAAAATAAAAAGTCGGTTGGCAACTTAAATTTTTCTTGTATCGATTTTTTAGCTGCTTCCGAATAGGTTTTGTAAAATGCTTCGTCACAACTTTGATAAACAACCTGTATCTTATTTTCAGGAATAAAATAATATTTTTCGATATCACGTTTTGTTTCTTCGCTAATAGCAATAATGGTATCTGCAATGTCGCAGGCGTGACGGAATTTTTTGTTGTAAATTTTACGATCCAAAAACGGATAGAGGTTCGGATAACGTAAAAAAATTAAATCATGCGTGCTTACAATTTTTTTGCCTTTAAACTGATGAATGTTGAATGGAAGTTCATTGCTTAATCCATGATACACATCTATGTGTTGTTGGTTCAATAGTTCTGTTATTCCATATGAGCGCCAGCGTGAGCGTAGTTTTTTATCAATAAAATGTTGTGGCTCTTGAATGTGAATGTTTTGTTTTTTCGAAATAAATTGTTCGAACTCATTCCCTGATTTTTTTGTAGTAAACAAGGTGTAATCATTTTCCGGGAAGTATTCATCAAGCGATTTAATGAGTGTTCTGGAATAATTTCCTAAACCACTGTTATTTAAAAATGCTCGCTTGGCATCAAAACCTATTTTCATGTAAACGTATATTCTTTTTTTATTCTTCTATTCCTCGATACCTCAACTCTTCAACTAACAACAAACTAAACCGCTACATCGTATTCTCTCAATGCATTGTTAAGAGAAGTCTTTAAATCGGTACTTTCTTTACGTTGTCCGATGATTAATGCACAAGGCACTTGAAATTCGCCAGCTGCAAACTTCTTGGTATATGATCCAGGAATTACCACTGATCGAGGAGGAACAATTCCTTTGTATTCTTTCGGTTCAGCTCCGGTTACATCAATAATTTTTGTGGATTTAGTCAATACGACATTTGCACCCAGCACCGCTTCTTTTTGAACATGAACTCCTTCTACAACAATGCAACGTGATCCAATAAAACATCCATCTTCAATAATTACTGGTGCCGCTTGAACAGGTTCCAAAACACCACCAATTCCAACACCACCACTCAAATGCACGTCTTTTCCAATCTGTGCGCATGAACCAACTGTTGCCCAGGTGTCCACCATTGTTCCGCTATCTACATATGCACCAATGTTCACGTAGCTAGGCATCATAATTACTCCTTTTGCTAGGTAGGCGCCATAACGTGCTACTGCATTTGGAACCACTCGTACACCTAATTCGGCATAATTGGTTTTTAATTTCATTTTATCGTTGTATTCAAAAATACCCACCTCAATGGTTTGCATTTGTTGAATTGGGAAATATAAAATCACGGCCTTTTTTACCCATTCATTCACTTGCCACTGGTCGCCATTTGGCTGGGCTACACGCAATTTCCCTTTGTCCAACAGTTCAATTACTTCGCGGATAGTTGCTTGTGTTTTTTCTTCTTTTAATAGCTCTCGGTTTTCCCAAGCGGCTTCTATAATTTGTTGCATGGTTTATTCTTGTTTTTAGGTGCGCAAATATACCAAAAACTATGTTGTTTTGGGTGGATAATCACTGAAGTATTTTTATTACTTTTGTAGTATGGCTCGCATTATGGCAATTGATTATGGAAGTAAACGTGTTGGGATTGCTGTTACTGATCCGTTGCAAATTATTGCAAATGGTTTAACAACTGTTCATTCAAAAGATTTGATCGATTTTTTGAAAAAATACATGGAGAAAGAACCGGTAGAATGCATTGTGGTTGGGGAGCCTAAACGAATGAATAATGAAGCATCTGATTCGGCACGTTTTATAGAACCATTTGTGGTGCATTTAAAAAGAACCTTTCCACAAATAAAAGTGGAACGATTGGATGAGCGTTTTACTTCAAAAATGGCATTTCAAACCATGATTGATGGTGGCTTAAAGAAAAAAGCAAGGCAAAATAAAGAGCTGGTAGATGAGATTAGTGCTACGATTATTTTGCAAGATTACATGGGACGAATGAAGTAGACTTTAGACACAAGACATAAGATTACAGATATAAGATATAATAGATAATTTAAAAAGAATGATTTTACCAATAGTAGCCTACGGAGATCCTGTTTTACGTAAAATGGGTGTTGATATAGATAAAGATTATCCAAATTTACAGCAGCTGATTGCTGATATGTTTGATACGATGAACAATGCTTTGGGTGTTGGATTAGCTGCCCCACAAGTAGGACGAGCAATTCGCTTGTTTATTGTTGATACCAAACCATTTGCTGAACGCGATGAAGATGATGAGGACGATGATGAATTTACACCCGAAGAACGTTCACAATTAGAAGAGTTTAAACGTGTGTTTATCAATGCGCGTATTGTGGATGAAACTGGCGAAGAATGGGCATTCAACGAAGGATGTTTGAGTATCCCAAAAATTAGAGAAGATGTAATGCGCAAACCAAAAGTCCGTATCAAATATGTGGACGAAAACTTTAAGGAACATGACGAAGTACATGAAGGTTTGATTGCACGCGTTATTCAGCACGAGTACGATCACATTGAAGGGAAATTATTTACCGATAAAATTAGTCCATTGCGCAGACGAATGATTCAAGGAAAATTAAATGATATTTCGAAAGGAAAAGTTCAGATTGGTTACAAAATGCGTTTTCCAGTAAAATAAACTACAATGAAAAAAATAATTTATTCGATTTTAATTTCAACTTTATTAATCGCTTGTGCTGGTAACGAAGAAAAAGTAGTGGCTACACAAGACGATCGCAGTATCTTGTTAGAACGAATTAAAAAGTTTGAAAGTGAATTGTATGTGGCCGATAAATTGGATCCCATTAAAGCAGATATGGCCATTACAACCTATTCGGAGTTTATCGAAAAATTTCCAAACGATTCATTAACACCTGATTTTTTATTTAAAGCAGGAGAAGTAGCCACTGCCAATATGCAATACAAACAAGCAATTGGTTATTACAAAGGTGTTACTACTAATTTTTCAAAATACAAATACATCGAAGAGTGTTGGTATTTACAAGGCTATATCTGGGATAATTTTTTGAATAAGGATGATTCTGCCAAAGTGGTTTACGAGCAAGTAATTCAAAAATTTCCAAGTTCGCATTATGCACAAGATGCAAAAGCGGCCATTCAAAATTTAGGTAAAACAGATGAGCAGTTAATTGAAGAGTTTAAAAAGAAAAATGCTGGGAAATAATTAGTTAAATTCTTTTTCCAGTAATTCTTTTAATCGTTCCGGGCTTAGGCTGTATTTTAAATCCCCTTCTTTGGATAGAGAAATTTCTCCAGTTTGTTCCGAAACAATAATTGCAACAGCATCCGTATTTTCTGTTATTCCAACAGCTGCTCTGTGTCGCATTCCTAAGTGAGCTGGAAAGTCATTATTTTCTGTTACTGGTAATACACAACGTGCAGCAACAATTACATTGTTAGAAATAATTACGGCACCATCATGCAATGGAGAGTTTTTGTAGAAAATACTTTCAATCATTCGTCCCGAAACTTTTGCATCAATGGTATCACCCGTATTGGCATAAAATTTTAAGTCGTTGTTTTTGGTGATTATAATGAGTGCACCCGTTTTGGTTTCACCCATGTGTTTGCATGCCTTAATAATAGCATTGATATCAAGAGAGGTTTCAGTTGTTACTTGCCATTTAAAATCAAACAATCCTTTTCCAAATTTCGATTTGGTAAAAAAGTCGCTAGTACCAATGAATAATAAAAAGCGCCTAAGCTCTTGTTGAAATACGATAAGCAATGCTATAAAACCAACATCAATAAATTTACCCAATATACTGCCAAATAGCTGCATGTTTAGTGCTTTAACAGCAATCCATAATAAGTAAAAAAGTAAAATACCAACAAAAATATTTACTGCAACTGTTCCTTTTATAAGGTAATACAATTGATAAATCAATGCCGCTACAAGCAACACGTCTATTACATCAATAAACTTTATGGTAATAAACAGATTTAACATAGTACAAGTATACAAAAAAAACGCTGTTTTAAATAGGCTCCTGAACGAATGTCAGTTCGAAGCATGTGCCATTGTCAACTGTAAAAGTGTGTTTGCCACCTAACTGATCTGATAACGACAAAATAACAACCATTCCCAAGGATTCGCTATTTTCGTAGCCCGCCTTTAATCCTGTACCATCATCTTTTACCTTTAATGTTACATTTTTTCCAGTGCTCGAAAACTCAATTGTAATGGTTCCTTTATCGCGTCCTTTGAATGCATGTTTGTAGCAATTTGTTAATAGCTCATTCAGTATTAACCCACATGGAATAGCATTGTTTACATTTAGTTTGGTGTTGCTAATATTCGTTTGTATGTCGATGTTTGCAGAGAGTGTAGGGTAGGAATACTTGATTTCTGTAATCAGTTCCGAAATATAAGCACTAAAATCAACATCATTAAAGCTATCATTTTTATAAAGTTTATCATGGATGAGTGCCATGGATTTTACTCTGTTTTTACTTTCCAATAAAATATTTTGAGCAACTTCATTTTCAATGGTGCTTATTTGTAAGTTGAATAAGCTTGCTATAATGGATAAATTATTTTTTACGCGATGATGAATTTCGGCTAAAAGAATTTCTTTTTCAATAAGAGCTTGTTTAATTATTTTTTCAGTTTCTTTTCGTTCGTTTATTTGCTGTTCATATAGATCGTGCTGACGTTTGTTGTTCGACATTGTAAGAAACACAAATAAGCCAATGGAGGTAATGCTAAACGGTAAATTAAACATGAACATGTTGTAGCGATCGCTGTCCGTTAAAAATTCGCTTCTGAATAATTGGTAGTGCGTAAGTACATTAATGGTTAACAAAATGATTGGAAAAGCAAAGTGGATTATAATTGCCTTTTTTTCACTGCTTTCAAATATAAATGCAACAGCAAGTGCCAAAGGGAAATAATATAAAAATGTTCCAGAGGCTAATCCCGAATAGGAGTCGAAATAAAAAATAGCAATGCTTATTGATAATAATATAAAAGAAGTTGCAAAAGCATGATGTCCTTTTTTGTTTAGCCAAAATCCTATTAAACAAACAAGTGTATACAATTCAATAATGATTGCAGAAAATGTATCTCCCAGCACAAAATTGTTGATGCCACTAAAAAAGAAAATAATTAATGCTACCAAACAATACTGATTCGTAAGCATGATTCGTTTTATCTGCTCTTCGGAATAATCGGGTTTGATTCCTATGCTTGAAATATTTTTCCAAATATTAAGTGCCATTTTTTTCTTTTAGGAGGTAAACTTACTAAAAATAGTGGATAAAAATTTTTCAAAAATTTAGTTATTCTGCTAATTGAGTTTTACATTTATGCAATTAAAGTTAATGCTTTGAAAATTACATTTTTAGGAACAGGAACATCTCAAGGAGTGCCAATTATAGCATGCCCTTGCGCTATTTGTAAGTCTACAGATAGTCGCGATAAGCGTTTGCGTTCTTCTGTGTGGATAGAAGTTGATGGAAGGAGCTTTGTGATTGATACAGGTCCCGATTTTAGACAGCAAATGTTACGTGAGGAGGTTAAAAATGTAGATGCAATTATTTTTACACACGAGCATAAAGACCATACAGCAGGCTTTGACGATATACGTGCGTTCAATTTTGTGAATCAAAAAAAAATGGATGTGTATGCTTCTCAAAATGTTCAAGAGGCCATTCGCAGGGAGTTTGCCTATATCTTTAGCGACTTTAAATATCCTGGAATTCCAGAAATCAATCTTCATTTGCTCGAAAATAAATCGACCCTTATTCATGGTGTACCTGTAATGCCCATTCATGTAATGCATTATAAATTGCCTGTATTCGGATTTCGTATTGGTGATTTTACTTATATCACCGATGCCAATTTTATTTCGGATGAAGAAAAAGAAAAAATTAAAGGCTCCAAAGTTTTAGTGCTAAATGCTTTAAGACGAGAACCTCATATTTCTCATTTTACCCTAAATGAGGCTATTCGATTGGTTGAGGAATTGAAGCCCGATGTAGCTTATTTCACACATATTAGCCATCAACTGGGTTTGCATGAGCAAGTTCAGCAGGAATTGCCTACCAACATTCAGTTAGCATACGATGGATTAAAAATTGAGCTCTGAAACCAAATAATTGCTTAACATTTGTCTTGACTTTTAGCATTTTTTTTCTTTTCTTTACTACAACTCTAATCTAAATCCTATATTAAAATGCTACTAAAAAAATGTACAATTGCTATTGGCTTGTTGCTTATGGCAAACATTGGATTTTCATCCGAAGGCGGTGTTATCTCCAATGCAAACAAAAATGATGTTCGTTACATCACCAATCCTAAACGACTAGCCGATGTTGCTTATCAGCAAGAGTTACGCGAACGTAGTTCGTGGAAAAACTTTGTTGCTGCAAATGGAACATGGTATGTTGTTTTTAACGAAGAAAATTCAAAACCTCATCGTGCTTTTGGAAAACCAATTACCGTGTTTGGTATGACACCAGAAATGAAAGCAATGAATTTTATCAATTCAAAATTAGGAGCTTTCAATATTCCAGTTGGTGATTTGGTGTATTCAAATACGGGTACATCTGAAAGTTATCAATACGTTCATTATTACCAAAAATACCAAGGAGTAAAAGTATTGAATAGCCATATGTATGTTAAATTTACGCAAGCTGGCCAAGTTGTTACTTTTGGTTGCGATGTGTATAATGATATAGCTATTTCTACCAATGCTACTATTTCGCCTAGTGCTGCTATTCAATTTGCACAAACAGGCATTGCTGATCAGGTTACAAGCAGCTCAGTAAATAATGAATTATTTGTTTTGCCAATTCCAGAATTCAAACAAAATGTTTATAAATTGGTATACGAAGTAACCATCGAAACACTAGACAATACCAATGTGCCAGCAAAATATTTAACACTGGTGGATGCTGCAACAGGTAAAGTTATTTCCAGAACAAATAAAGTATTGCACTTTACACCAAGTCCAATACCTCCTGCAAATACCGACATTACTATTACAGGAACAGTTTATCCAACACATCCATACAATCCAAGTGGCGTTATGCCATTGACTAATTTAAAAGCTGTTGAAGGTGCTACAACCTATAATACAGATGCAAGTGGATTTATTGGCTTAACGAATTCAACTCCTACTTCTGTAACATTTACTTTAGAAGGTTCATGGTCGAAAGTAGTTACTGGAAGCATTACACCTTCGTATGTTGCATCTGTAACACCTGGAACCAATACATTGTCGTTTGATGCAAATGCAAACATCAGAGAGCTTTCGGCATATTATCATGTAAACATTATTCATGATTATATGAAAACAAAATTTCCATCATTTACCGATATGGATAATGCATTAATCACCAATGTTGATGTTGCAGGAACCTGCAATGCTTTTTACAATGGTGTATCGATTAATTTTTATGCACTTGGTGGTGGATGTAATTCATTAGCCCAAGTGGGTGATGTAGTTTACCATGAATACGGACATGGTATCAATGATAAATTTTACCAAGCGCAAGGTGGTTCATTTAATAATGGAGCAATGGGCGAAGGGTATGCTGATATTTGGGCATTAGGCGTTACGGCAAATCCTGTATTGGGTATTGGTATGGACGATGTTGATCCTACTGTTTTTGTTAGACGTTACGATATTGATAAAAAAGTATATCCTCAGGATTTAATAGGCGAAGTACATGCTGATGGTGAAATCATAGCTGGTGCTTGGTGGGATACTGGATTGAATTTTGGGAACTTGCAACAAATGATGGATTTATACAAAGAAACATTTTTTGCATTGGTAACTGGTCCGGACGGAACAGAAGGACAAGTTTATGTTGATATTTTAATTGAAGCATTGAATGCAGATGATGTTCCATCAAATGGTGGTGATAATGATATTACCAATGGAACTCCAAACGATAATTCAATTGTAGATGCATTTGAATTGCATGGCATCACCTTATTGTCGAATGCTGTTGTAACGCATACGCCAGTTGAAGCAACACTTGCAAACCAAGGCATTCCAATTAATGCAAACGTAACGGTTACCTATCCTTGGGCTTTAGCTTCAGCTAAATTGTATTATAAAATCAATAGAACAGGTAGCTGGACAGGAGTAGCGATGAGCAATACTTCTGGTTCGGCCTATTCAGGTACAATTCCTTCTCAACCACAAGGTACTGTTATTGGATATTATATTGGTTTAGAAGGTACCAATGGTTCCTTAAGTGCTGTTCAACCAGTTGCTGCTAATTTAACAAATCCCAATATTCCTCATTTTATTTTAAGTGGTACAACTTTAATGAGTCAGGAAGATTTTGATGATAACATTGGTAATTGGGAAGTTGGTTTAGCTTCTGACAATGCTACTTCTGGCGATTGGACAGTAGATGTACCAATGGGTTCATTTGCAACTCCAGGTGATGCAAGTACTGTTGTTCAGCCCGACTATCAACACACAGTAGGCGGACAATTTTGTGCTGTTACTGGAAATGCACCTGCTGCATCATCGGCATTAGGAACAAACGATGTGGATGGTGGTGAAACAACATTAGGTTCACCAATTTATAACTTGAGTACATATACAAATCCAATATTTACCTATTATCGTTGGTATATCAATAATCCTCCATCAGGTGCAAATCCTGCGAATGATTATTGGGAAACACAAATTTCAAACGATGGTACCAATTGGGTAAAAGTAGAACGTACGAATGTTTCAGATAAAAGCTGGAGACGATTTGCATTTAGAGTAAAAGATTATGTTACTTTATCCTCTACTGTTCAAGTGCGTTTTGTGGCAGAAGATTCCTTGATTACAGGTGCTAATTTAAATGGTGGAAGTTTGGTTGAAGCTGCTATCGATGATTTATATTTATACGAAGAAGCATCGGTTGGTGTGAATGAAAACAATGCTGTTGCAGCGGTTAGCATTTATCCAAATCCAGCAAGCAATGTTGTTACTATCAATTACGATTTAATTAAAAATGAATCATTAGTAATTGAAATGTACAATCAATTAGGTGCTTTGGTATACACCAAATCAATTTCAAATCCTGGTATTGGAAATCACAACTTAAAAATTGAAACCGCTGAATTCGCAATGGGATTGTATACCCTGAACGTAAAAACAGCAACAAACAATTTTGTACGCAAAGTTTCGATTGTAAAATAATAAAATATTAGTTTTAAATACAAACGCGCATTCCTTTTGGGATGCGCGTTTTGTTTTCAGCCCTTGCTGGTGTTATCACCTGCAAGAAAGCTATTGCATCAAATTTGTTGGTGATAACACCAACAAAGGCTTAATTACAAAGCACAGATTTTTGAAGCTTTAGCTCAATTGATTCTACTTTGCGAAGCAGCGGGTGGGAATGAAAACATGCGATGCCGACATGTGGTGAACGCTTTTTTATCAGAAAATCAAAGAATGAGCTTTAGCCGCATTCGTAGATTTTCGAGAAAAAAGGGAGAGGCGGGGAGCGATCATGTTTTCTTGTCCGCCTCAGGCGGATTGTTGCTTTTTCATCAAGGAAAAAGCAAATAGCATTTTTAATAACTATTGGTTATAATCTGCAAGGAAACTATGCCACCAAGTTTGTTGGTGATAACACCAACAATGGCTTAAACTGATTTTTATGCCCTTGCAGGTGTTATCACCTGCAAAATAATTTTTAATCAAACATTCCATTCGTTTCATTGTTATTCAATAAACACTAACTTTGTAAAAAATAAAACCATGAAAAAAATCAGCAGTTTATTAGCAATCATTTTATGTGCATTCACACTAAATGCACAACAATCATTTTATGATTTAACAGCAACTACCATTGATGGTAAAGAATTTAAATTTTCAGAATTAAAAGGTAAAAAAGTACTGATTGTAAACACTGCTTCTAAATGCGGTTATACACCACAATACGAAGATTTAGAAACTTTGTATAAAACGTATAAAGACAAAAATTTGGTAATCATTGGTTTTCCTGCAAATAATTTCATGAAGCAAGAACCAGGTTCAAACACTGAAATTAAAGAATTTTGCACCAAAAATTATGGTGTATCATTTATGATGATGGAAAAAATTTCGGTAAAAGGTGATGATATGCATTTGGTGTACCAATGGTTAACCCAAAAAGCAAAAAACAGCAAAATGGATTCTGCTGTAAAATGGAATTTTCAAAAATACATGATTAATGAAAAAGGAGAGTTGGTAGATGTAGCTTATTCAAGCGACAAACCAATGGGAGGAAAAATAGAAGAGTGGATTAAAAAATAATTCAATGGAGTACATTGTTATTTGTTTAGTAGCATTAATTGGTTCGGGGTTAACACTTTTTTCGGGCTTTGGATTAGGAACCTTGTTAGTACCTGTTTTTGGATTATTCTTTCCAATTCCCATTGCTATAGCACTCACCGCAATTGTACATTTCTTAAATAATATTTTCAAATTATTTTTAGTAGGCAAGCATGTCGATAAACAAATTGTTTATCGATTTGGCTTGCCTTCTATCATTGCAGCCTTTATTGGAGCTTATATCCTTTCCTTGATTTCGGATATGGATCCATTGTATTCTTATCCCTTAATGGGTAAAGAAATGATTATTATGCCAGTTAAATTAATCATTGGCTTATTACTTATGTTTTTTGCTTTGTTCGATTTAATTCCAGCATTAGCAAACTTACAGTTCGATAAAAAGTATTTGCCTTTGGGTGGTTTGTTGAGTGGTTTTTTTGGTGGTTTATCGGGCAATCAGGGTGCTTTGCGCAGTGCTTTTTTGATACGTGCTAATTTATCAAAAGAAGCCTATATCGCCACAGGTGTTGTTATTGCTTGTATGATTGATATCTCTCGTTTGTCGGTTTATTCTAAACAAATTTTTGCCAATCACGAGCATTTTAATTATTCTTTAATTATTGCCGCTACTTTATCAGCCTTTATTGGTGCTTATGTTGGCAATAAGCTTCTCAAAAAAATTACGGTAAAATCATTGCAAGTAATAGTTGCAATAATGTTGTTCGTTTTTGCAATACTTCTTATTGCAGGATTCATTTAAGGACTTATTTGTATCTTCGTTAAAAATTCAGAATCTTACTCCATGAAATTAGATATTCTAGCAATAGGCGTACATCCCGATGATGTTGAATTGTCCTGTTCAGGTACACTTTTAAAACACATTTCACAAGGTAAAATTTGTGGGGTATTGGATTTAACTTGTGGCGAATTGGGCACACGTGGTAGTGGCGAATTACGTTTAGTAGAAGCACAGGATGCTGCAAAAGTATTGGGTGTAAGTGTTCGTGATAATTTAAAAATGGCGGATGGCTTTTTTAGAAATGATGAGGCACATCAATTAGCAATCATCAAAAAAATACGTGAATACCAACCCGAAATTATTTTGTGCAATGCTGTTTCTGATCGTCATCCCGACCATGGACGAGCAGCACAATTGGTGTCCGAAGCTTGTTTTTACAGTGGTTTACGAAAAGTAGAAACCATTGTGGATGGCAAGTCTCAAGCTGCATGGCGACCAAAAGCCGTGTATCATTACATTCAAGATCATCAATTAAAACCCGATTTTGTGGTTGATATTACTGCTTTTATGGATAAAAAAATGGAAGCCATCAAAGCATTCAAATCTCAGTTTTATGATCCGAATTCAAAAGAACCTGAATCGCCTATTTCTGTAAAAAATTTCTTTGATGTTGTAAAAGGAAAAAATGCAGTGTTTGGTCGTGATGCAGGATTTGAATTTGCTGAAGGATTTAATGTTGAACGCACCATTGGGGTGACTGATTTGTTTCAACTCAAGTAGATGTTAGAATTTAGATGTTAGATTTGAGACATTAGATAAAAGTGAATAGTAAATAGTGAATAGTAAATAGTACCGTGCGTTGTCATTTCGAGCCTGCCTAGCCGGCAGGCAGGCATGTCGAGGAAGCGGGAAGGTATAGGAAATAGTGAATAGTAAATACTCTCTCGGAGCTTGTCATTCTGAGTGAAATGTAATGTAACGAAGAATCTCATTTTTGCTTGAATGCTCCCCACAGATGCTTCGTTCTCTCAGCATGACACGCTTTCACACAACGACTCTTCCAACTCAACTGTTTTTTATCTCAATATTTTGCTCTGCTTTTCTTTGCGAAAAACTTTGCGCTCTTTGTGGTTATTTTTTTTTAATTACCCTTCTAAATAATAATATCCATCATCAATGCTTCGCACTTTCTCGACAGGCTCGAAATGACACCGCACAAGGTAATATTCCTGATTCACCAACTCTCCAATTCAGCAAATCCTCAATCCTTTTTATCCTTTAAATCATGAAAATCTGCGTTCCAATTTATCAATCGCAAATTCCAATCAATCTACAAAATCTCTTCGCACTTTCTCGACAGGCTCGAAATGACATCGCACAGGGTAATATTCCTGATTCACCAACTCTCCAATTAAGCAATTCCTCAATCCTTTTTATCCTTTAAATCATGAAAATCTGCGTTCCAATTGCCAAAAAAAAACTTTCCCAATTTCAAATCATGTACTATCTTTGGGAAAACAAAATTTAAAGCCCAGCTATGGAATTTTTTAAGAAAGAGAAAAGAACAGCTTTAGAAGCAATTGAATATGCACAATTTATTGCACATGCACCCATGGTGTTTCAAGCATCACGTGTGTTGCGCGATTCAGGAATATTAAAAGCAATACAAGATAGTAAAAAAGTAGGTTTAACTTTAGAAGAAGTAGTTGAGAAAGTTAAATTGCCTCATTACGGTGTACGTGTATTGTTAGAATCAGGATTAGGTATTGGCTTGGTGTTGTTTAACGATAACAAATACACCATTTCAAAAACCGGTTTGTTTATCCTAAACGATAATATGACACGTGTAAACATGGATTTTGTGCAAGATGTATGTTACAAAGGATTATACAATTTAGAAGACTCTATCAAAAACGAAAAGCCTGAAGGCTTAAAAGTATTTGGTAGCTGGAAAACGGTTTACGAAGCACTTTCTCAATTACCTGATTTTGTTCAAAAATCATGGTTTGGTTTCGATCATTATTATTCCGATGATGCATTTCCATTGGTATTACCATTGGTATTTAAAAACAAACCTAAAAAGTTATTGGACATTGGTGGGAACACCGGTAAATGGTCCATTGCATGTGCTAAGTACGATAAAGATGTACAAGTAACCATTGTGGATTTACCCGGACAAGTAAACATGGCAAAAGCCAACATTGAAAAGTTGGGGTTATCAGATAGAATTTCATTTTATGAAACCAATATTTTAGATGAGAACAATAAATTACCAAAAGGGTATGATGCCATTTGGATGAGTCAGTTTTTAGATTGTTTTTCGGAAAAAGAAATTGTAAGTATTTTGAACCGTTGTCATGAAGCAATTAATGATGATGGGTTTGTATTTATATTAGAACCATTCTGGGATCGTCAGCGTTTTGAAGCAGCAGCATTTTCGTTGCAGCAAACATCCTTGTATTTTACAACCATAGCTAACGGTAATAGCCAAATGTATCATTCACAAGTGTTTTTAACTTGTGTGCGAGCAGCAGGATTCGAAGTGGTGGAACAAGTAGATCAAATTGGAGTGAGCCAAACACTTTTAAAATGCAAAAAAATTAAATAAGGGGAGATGCAAGCGAAAGCTTGCATTTTTATTTTAGAGAATAAATACTTCGGTAGTTCGTAGGTTTGCTCTCCGAAAAAGCGGAGAAACGGTTCTTTGAATTCTAAAAAATCATTTACTTTGTAGCCATGTCAAATCGGGTGTCCGTTTCGTAGATTTTGATGATTTGGAGAGTAGAGGCAAATTAGATCCCAATATGTCGTATTTTAGATATAGAGTTGGCACAGGAAATGGCAAATGGGATTATAAATATGCCGAAATTCCAGGTACAGTATTTAATAACGGAACTTTCATATGGCCAGAATAATCAAAATTGTATTTTTTTTCATGGCGCTTCCCTTTGTTGTATTTGGGCAAAGTGATACCATAAGTTTTACTAAAAAAAATTATTGGAAAGTATATTATGCAGACTCAATTCAAATTATTAAGTCTGGAGTTCCTTATTCAGGAAAAGATACATTTTACTTTAAATCTGGGGAAGAAAAAATTAAGGTAGTAGAAACATATATTGATGGATATAAGGTTGAATTGCAAACATTTTTTGACAATGGAAATCCCGAATGCTATTGGCAATGGAAAATGGGGAAACGTGATGGAATAAATAGGAGGTGGTTCAAATCTGGCCAGCTTATGTTTGACTATTTTTCGATTTTGGGTAAAGACATTGGCACTATTATTTGTTATTTTGAGAGCGGGGGAATAAATTATATCGAAAATAACGAAATCGGAATCAAAATTCATTTTCATAAAAATGGAAAAGTAAAAAGTAAGAAATCTAATTATAGTGACTCAACTGGTTGTAAAGGGATTGAAATAATATCTTGGTTTGAAGATGGACAATTAAGCGAAAAGCAATTTTACAATTGTGGGAAACAGACTCAAAAGTTATATTTTAATGACTCTACATTAGCAAGAGAATGTACAATTGTAGGATTAGATCTTTTTTTTGTTGGAAAATACACAGATTATTATCCTAATGGAAAAATAAAATTAGAAGCATATTACGAAAATGGAAATAACACAATCTGAAGCCAATCAGAAAACTGGCACATGGAAATATTGGGATGAAAAAGGTAGAATTATTAAAGAGGAAGTATATCAAGATAATATCCTTATAAAATTTAATGATTATAAAAAAATAAGCCGTCAATAAAAATGATAGTTCTATTAAATTGTACCTTCTTTAGAAAAGGCAACAGAAATAATTTCATTGATATGTTCAGGATTATCATCATTAGTATTAATAATAAGATTGCATCCTCTGTGATCCCGCTGGGATTCGAACCCAGGACCCCTCTTTTTAGTTCACAGTAGGGCACAAGTTTTCCGCTTTTTCGGAGAGAAAAACTTCGGTAATTCGAAGGTACGGATTTTTGGTAGGTTTCACAATTTATTATTTTTTACTATTTAAACATGCTCCTGTGCACTGTATACATTTTGCACATTTGTTGTTTTCCACTCTCAGTTTATGTGCTTTTTTTAATCGGTTTTTTACATTAAAACCCAATGGTTTACCAAAATATACTTCATGTGGTGTGCGTGGTCGGTGTTTATAATGTGGACGTAACATATTGTAATCATTCACCACAAATTTTAAGAATCGATCAAGTTCCCGTATCGAAAAAAATTTCCTGTTTTTTAAATACCTTCCTTTTACTGTTCGGTGAACTGCTTCAATAGGTGAGTTGGAATATTTTATATCCTTTAATGAGCGTATTTTCACAATCTTATGTTCGCGCAATAGTTCAATAAATTTATCCACCTCCTTATTATGGTTTTCTCTTCCGCCATCGGCCACTAAATAACTTTTTGTTTTTATAGGATGCTGACTTATTGTTTTTAAGGAACGTGTTATTGTGCGCCTAACATTTGATTGTCGCAAGGTACTTCCCACATAATAACCAAGAATCATTTTAGAGTAATTGTCCATCATTACAGTAATATAAGCAAACGATCCATTTGCCATTGGATAATAGGTAGTATCCAAATGCCAGTATTGATTGGGATAATCGGCTTGTAGGCCAACTGTTTTCATCGATTTTTTAACGAGTTTTCGCTTTCTACCCAAAAGGTTGGCATATTTATACCAAGAATCCAAACTAGCCATTACTCTTTTTTTTCGTAAGTAATGAGATTGAATTGCAACAATGGGCCAATAATCAAATTTTGGATTAAAGAGTGCCTTGCGTATTTTTTCAATCTCTTTTAAATGCAATTGATGTGGATGTCGCTTAACACATAAGGAGGTATAAGAATCAAAACAAGTGAATTTCGATTCAAGTATCCATTGGTCGTACATGGCTTTGTGAATTCCAAATAGCTTTAACACTTGCTCTGTTTTGAGGTGTTTGCTTAAGTATTCAATAGAAAGTAATACTCGTTTTCTGAGCTCCATGTCTTTTCGCCCTTTTAAAAGTGCAGGAGTGATGTTGCTGCGCAATGCAATCCAACAGCGTGATAAGGCAAGCAGTGTTTGTTTTAATTTTTTAGCTTCCATTAGCCATTGCTGACTTTTAAATGCATTATCGAAATGGTATCGAAATTCATGACCTTGGTATTTACCTAAATCTGATTTTCGCCAGGTGCTAATGGTGGAGTAGGGTATACTTCGCCTAAAATCGAGTGGCAACAGGTTCTCGTTGCCAGTAGCGTATAAAAACACTACCGATGAGTCGTATTTGTTTTTCATTTTAAAAAAGGTTTTTTCCTTTTTTGTACGAATGAATGTTGCTTAAAAACAAATTACAAACCGATAGTTTTTAACAACTTGTTTTTGAAAAAGCAATTCGAATGAATGCTTGTGCGTGATTTGTATTCATTAAAATTATAGTGTGAGTAGATGTCATGCTGGACTTGATCCAGTATCTGCGTGTTAGCTTTTATGGTATTAATCCCGCCCGCAGATTCCAGATTAAATCTAGAATGACGGCCAGGCGCACGGTTCTTTATTAATAACCCTTATTGGTGATAACACCAACAAGGGCATGAGGTTACATAGGTGTTTACGATGTAATAAATTGAATTAGAAAACAATAGCACAATTTTTAGCTGTTCCGAATTTTAATTTTCAGTCAAAATGAGTTTTTATGTTAGTACTAACTAGTCTATATTTCGATTTTAATAATTGTATATGAAAAAATTACAAAATGAATTGGGTTTACCGGATGAGGTAATAATGAATAAAATTTATTTGATTCGTGGTCACAAAGTGATGTTGGATAGAGATTTAGCTGAATTGTACGGTGTGGAAACGAAAAGACTAAAAGAACAAGTAAAGAGAAATAAAAATCGTTTCCCAAGTCATTTTATGTTTGAATTAACGAAAGAAGAAGACTTTGTTTTAAGGTCGCAAAATGCGACCTTAAAACAAGGTGAACATTCAAAATACTTACCATTCGTGTTTACAGAACATGGTATTTTAATGCTTTCTAATGTTTTAAAGAGTGAACAAGCTATTTTGGTGAGTATTAAAATTATTGATGTATTTGTGCAAATGCGCCAAATGCTTGTCGATAATACAGAGTTGCGTTTGGCAATTGAAGAAATCCGAAAAAAGACCGATAACAATACTAAAAACATCGAGGTTGTATTTCAGTATTTGGATGAATTGATAGACAAAAAGGAGAATGAGAAACCTCGAAAAGCAATTGGATATAAACTAAAAGGGAAAAAGTAATTCTTGCCTTTGCAGGTGTTATCACCTGCAAAAAAATAATAATTATTGTTGGTGATAAACACCAACAAGGGCTTGAGGTCACTATTTGAATTGCATTGTGCGTTGGATGTCATGCTGTCCTGATAACTATCGGGATTGATCTAGTATCTGCCTGTTAGCTTTTATGGTTTATTACCGTCCCGCAGATTCTGGATTAAATCTAGAATGACGGCAAGGCGCATGGTAATTATTCCTCAATCACATTCAACCTTCCCTCTATTTCCCCTTTACACTCAATTCAACACCATTCAAAATGGTTTGTGAAACATAGTTTAAAAAATAACGGTGTGGATTGTTGGGCATTTGTAGCACGGTGGTGCGGGTTATTCCTTTTTTAGATGGATTGCTATCACTGATAATGAATTTATTTAGTAAAAAGGTTTTCAATTTGCCTTTTAAATAACCATCATCATTTTTTGTTCCTACTTGTTCAACCTTTAAATCGTGGTAGTTAAAAACCATTGTTCCACTTGAAAAATTTTCATAAGCTATAAATGAAAAAGATGCTGCATCTATTTGTCCGCTTTTTATGGACAAGTGTTTTGCTTGTTCTAAAATCGGATTAAAAGAGCTTAATGGCATTGCTGTAATGCTGCCAGAGCAATAAAACAAAACGTTTGTATCTTTTAATGGAAAAGAATACTGTTCTTTTAGTTTTCCTTGGTTCATTAAATCGCCCATTAAATTTGCTTCTATTTTACTGTTGGACGTATACAGCAGGGTGTCGTTTTGAATTCCAGTAATA